>NZ_CAMQAY010000001.1 GCF_946998875.1 uncultured Peptoniphilus sp.
AACATTCTACTTCAAAACAGGAATTAAAGATAGTCAAGATTCTAATAATTTCAAAGATAAAAGAAAAAATGCCAAAGACAATGACATTAATAAATTGTGCTCCTACAAGAATTACGAGGATAAAAAATTATGTTCCCAAGCAAAAGACAACGCATGTTGAGAGCGTAGTATTGATGTCAAAAATAAGATTATAGGTTATAATATTGTTGAAAGTAGTAGCTTTTAGGATTTTTAGAGGGTTTTGTATGAATTTTGAAAAAATTGTAATTAGTTTATTACCTATAGCAGGATTGTTTTTGTCTTTTTTTTATAAGTATAAAGCAAATGGAAATATCAGTAAGTATAGTGGATTTAGAACAGCATTAAGTATGAAATCAAAAGAAAACTGGAATTATGCCCATAAGTATGCAGCTAAACTTTTGCGAATATATGCTATATTTTTTATATTATTAAATATTATAATAATAGTTAGTAATAGTTTAAATAATACAACTATGACAGTCATAGTTATATTGCAAATGCTATTTTACTTCATCATTGGATATAAAGTAAATAATGCTTTGGCGAAAAAAGAAAATAGTTAGAATCTATTAAGAATTAAAAAAGGATTAAGTTATGTATATTGAAAATGAAAAAAAATAAACCAATAATACAAGGTGACGACATTGAGTCTAGGGATGTAGTATTAATTCTTATAACTTTAGTGGCTAATGCAATGTTGCATGAACGCAAATGTAAATACAATTATTAATGCTAATGTAATAGCAAGGGTAAGCGGTGGTTTAAATTACAAATTAACTTCTAATAGAAAAAAGTATAGTTTATGATGAAAAGCTTAAAGTAATATTTAAATCTTCAGTTGAAGTTGAAATAGAAAATTGACAAGAATAAAAACTAAATAATCAATAAAATCAACAGTACCCGATACGCCTCTTAAAGTGGTGTAAGTCGGGTCTTTTAATTGCAAAAATAATCCCACCATATATGGTAATGGCTTGTTCAATAAGTATTAAAAAAAATAACCAAGTACTTGAATCAAAAATTGATAAACACTTTAAGCATGTTAAAAAATAATTTAAAGGGTGTAAAACTAACTTCGAAATATGTCCTATAGGGAATTATTTTTAAATAGAGTTAAGTTACATGAGCTAATCCTTTATGATATACTTAGATTAAGTTCCAAAACGGAAATAATTCTAAATAGATAGAGGTGTAGGCATATGGAAATAAAGCGTGATTATTATTTAGATAAATTAATAGGAAAAAAAGAGAATGGGTTCATTAAGATTATTACAGGAATTAGAAGGAGCGGTAAATCTTATTTACTTAATAATCTATTTTATAATTATTTGCTTGAAAATGGAGTAGATAATAAACATATTATAAAATTTGCCTTTGATTCAGGAAGAGATTTATTAAAAATTGGCGAAGATTTAATGGATTTAGATGTACTAAGCGGTGAAAGATTAGTAGATCCTAAAAAATTTTTAGACTATATCATGAGCAAAACTAATGACAAGGAAAAATTTTATATCCTCTTAGATGAAGTTCAATTGCTTAAATCTTTTGAGCAAGTCTTAAATGGATTTTTGCGTCAAGATAATTTTGATGTTTATGTTACTGGGAGTAATTCTAAATTCTTATCTAAAGATGTCATTACTGAATTTGCAGGTAGGGGTGATGAGATCCATATTATGCCCCTTGTATTTTCTGAATTTCTTCAAACTTATGATGGCGACAAAGAAGATGCTTTTGCTGAATATCAAGTTTACGGCGGTTTACCAGCTGGAGCTTTAATGAAAAGGGATGAAGATAAGATGAATTACCTAAAGGGGCAACTCGAAAATGTATATTTGCGAGATATTGTTCATAGGTATGACATACGCTTAACTTCTGAACTAGAAGACTTACTTAATATTTTAGCATCAGGAATTTCAAGCCTTACTAATCCAAGTAAAATAGCTTCAACTTTTAAGTCCATAAAAAAGTCTAAAATTTCAGCCAATACCATTGATAAATTTATAGGATATTTTGAAGATTCTTTTATACTAAAAAGAGTATATAGATATGATGTTAAGGGGAGAAAATATATAGGAACACCTTATAAAATATACTTTGAAGATTTAGGTTTAAGAAATGCAAGATTAAATTTTAGGCAAATAGAACCAACCCACCTAATGGAAAATATTATTTTTAATGAATTAAGATATCGTGGCTATATGGTTGATGTAGGTATGGTAATAAAAAGAGAAAGTAATAAAAATAAAGATATAAAGAAACAGCTGGAAGTTGACTTCATAGCTAACCTTGGAAGCAAAAGATATTATATTCAATCCGCCTATAGCCTCCCATCCATAGAAAAAACAAATCAAGAAAAAGCATCCTTGTTAAATATTGATGACTCATTTAAAAAAATTATTATCGTAAAAGATAGAATAAAACCGGTTTTAGATGAAAATGGAATACTCACTATTAATTTATTTGACTTCTTATTGGATAAAGATAGTTTAGATTTATAATGAATAACTTAACTTATTCGTTATGGATATATTGCTACATACGAGGCTTTTGAAAAAAATGAGAATAGATGAAATATAAAAATTTATTTAAAATATTATTGAGTATTATATAAGGAGGGAAAGATGGATATATTTTTAGTGACACTTAGAATATTGTTAGCGGCCTTTTTGGGAGCCATTATTGGTGTGGAAAGGGAAATGAAAAACAGGGCTGCCGGTTTTAGAACCCATATAATAGTAAGTGTTGGAGCATGCTTAATTATGCTAATAGGCATAGATGGAATTGGCAAAATATCTGATGACCTTGGACGAGATGCGGCAAGAATTGCGGGCCAAGTTGTAAGTGGAATTGGTTTTTTAGGTGCAGGTACTATACTTCAAAAAAAAGATGGCGTATCAGGTCTTACCACAGCTGCTACCCTATGGTTATCTGCAGCAATTGGACTAGCAGTGGGAATTGGATTTTATGAAGGAGCTGTCATTGCAACTATAATTTGTCTAGTAACCTTGGTATCCTTAAAGGGCGTTAGTGATTTTATAAACGATATGACAACAAAGTCTTATATAATGGTATTTGATACTGATAATTTTAATGAAGAAAGCTTTCTGGATTTTGCATCAAAAGAAGGCGTGGAAGTTAGAAAATTAGATATAATTGATGAAGATATAGACGATCAATCAATGATTAATTCAACTTTATCCTTTAATAGGAATTATAATATTGGCAAATTTTTCAAGAAATTAAAATCAGACTACCATTTGAATTCAGTAAAATTGAGAAAACACGAAGATTAGGGTAAAGAGAAGGCGATATAGAAGTTCCTAGATAAATTATTACAGTTATGGATTTTGAGATCCCTATCGGATTTAGAAATTATAAGCTTAAGTTTTCTTATTATAGATGCAACTTATTTTTTACTATTAATATCTTTAACAATCCATCTATTGCAGGCAAATTTGTAATATTAAAATTATTATTTGATGAAGGAATTTTAAAGGAGAATTAGTTTCCAATTGAAAAAATAAATTATTAAAGCATCTACAGGCGTAGATGCTATTTTTTTGCGTGAAAAATTATGTGTGTCCTATAAAAAATTTTGAAAAGAGAATTTAGCTTTTATATTGTTAAAAAATTTTTATTGACATATATCGATTCTCGATATATAATTCAATTATCGATAGTCGATATTAAAGGGGGCAAGATTATGTTAAAGACAAAATACTTAGCTTATACAAACTTTGGACTTGTTGAAAAATGGTATGAAGACATGGCAAAGAAGGGCTGGCAAATAGAAAAAATAATTTTGCCCTTCATTCACAAGTTTAAAAAAGCTGAACCAGAAGATGCCAGCTATAAAATTTCCATGGCTCCCAACGAAGGATCTTTTTCTGCCTTCTCAAAAGATGAACTAAGGGACTTTGATGATATGGCAGGAGATTTTGGTTGGCATCTTGTATACAGGACCTTCAACATGAACATTTACAAGTTAGAAGAAGGAAGCCAAGACTCTCTTTATAACGATGGGAGTGAAGAAATTGAAATTTTAAAGAAGGGCGTCAGGGGTGAAATAATTTCTCTTAGCATAAATTTCATTGTTTTTGCATTCCTATCTTTCTTTTTAATTTCTCAATTTTTATCCAGTAACATATTTTACTCCAACTACACAATATTTATGGGTCCAGCTTGCCTTTTATTTCTTCTTTTGGATGCCTTGGCTCTGGGAGATTATATATTTTTTAAAAAGAGAAACAGAGACGCTAAAGATGTAAAGGAAATAAAATTTTCAAGACTTACTTTTTCTAAGACCTTTATCATATTATTTTATATTGCAATTATTTTAATAGTGCTTGCACTTACATCAGGCTTTTTGCTTTCTAGCGGAGATTCAAATTCTTTTGTAATGCTAATAAGTTTGCTGCCAACTCTTGTTATGATTTCTTTTATTTATTTCTATCGCAAAAAAATTAAAGCCATGAACATAAAAAGAAAGGAGAAAAAATTTATTTTAATCTCAATGGTTATTTTAATTTCTTTAATTACCAATGTATCTATATTTAGCTTAATCGACAAATTATCTACAGCTAATGAGATTGAAAGCCAAGTTGTGGGAGATTTTATTAAGACTAGGGAAAGGAGAAGCTTTTTGATAGAAAGCTGCGATTATTATTCATCAGAAAAAAATAAGCTTGGCATAATAAAGACTGTTGTAAAGTCACAGGACCTTGCATGCAATTTATTTGAAA
The DNA here is from genome assembly GCF_946998875.1 of uncultured Peptoniphilus sp. GTDB lineage: Bacteria > Bacillota > Clostridia > Tissierellales > Peptoniphilaceae > Peptoniphilus_A. The sequence goes on from NZ_CAMQAY010000001.1 coordinate 4,764, forward strand.
GAATTTTAAAAGATACTATGAAGCACCCTTATAGGGCTGACTTTGTTAAGGACATCTCTGGAACCTATCCCTATGACAGGACCTATATCCTATCTGAAGATAAAGACTATTTGATTTTATATAAGAATGTGGTCTTAGAAGTAAATGGTAATCTTGAAGATGAAGAGGTCCAAAAGGATATTGCAAGGATCTTGGAGGTGTAGACATGGCAAGAGACCAATTTCAAACCCTAACAGAGCCCATGTACTTCACCCTCTTGGCACTGGGACAAGTGAGAAATGGGGCAGAGATAACAGCCTGGGTTAGTGAAATCACAGGAGGAAGAATAAACTTAGGGCCAGGAACCCTCTATGCCCTCTTGGCACAGTTTTTAGAAAATGATTTGATCACAAGAGTTGAAGTGGACAAGAAGGGAAAATATTACAAGATAACAGATGAGGGAAGAGAGCTTCTAGAAGAAGAAGTGAAGAGACTTAGACTTTTAATAGACAACTATGAAAATCATTTTGACAAGTAATTTAGAAAAGTAAATTACAAATAAATTTTATATAATGGAGAGCAATTTATGAGAAAGAAAAAGAATAAAAAGAAAAGGAAGAAGTTTCTTATTTTGTTAATTATTTTATTGTTGTGCTGTCCCATAACTTATCGCTACAAGGATGGTGGCACTGTTTCTTATAAGGCGATTTTGTATTCCTACACTAAGTACCACAGGTTGGAAGCAGATGAGTCTTATTATACAGGGAGAGAATTTTTAGTTTTCCCCTTTAATTTTTTAGATTAAAAGGATTAAAATAAAGTAAGAAGGAGGCAGGGCATGGGACAAATTATTGAGTTTCCAGATGACAAGAGGTCAAGGGAGAAGATCAAAGAGCTTAAAAAAACTTTGGAGGACCTTGTTTTTGAAAGGGACAATCTTAAGTTTGTTATTTGTGAAAATATTAAGACTGCATATATGCTAAGCTTTGGCAGTCTGGAGTACAGGCTTTACAAGGCTTATTGCAAGTATCTTCGCTTGATGAGAAAAAGAGACATGATTCAGGCAAAAAAGAACCGTCAAGAAAAAATTAAGATGGAAGTCATTGACAAGAAGCTTGATGAAGAATTTGCCGACTACAAAAAGAAGTTAGATGAAAAAGTTGATGAGATCAACCATGCTCTAGAGCGTTCAAAAGCTGAATTGTTATCTGAGGAAGATGCTAAGCTCCTTAAAAAACTTTACAAAAATATTGTCAAGAGGTTACATCCAGACATAAATCCTTTGATTACGGATACAGAAAAGGAATTATTTTACAATGCCACTGAAGCCTACAAGGATGGCGACCTTGCAAGTCTTCAAATTATTTACGACATAGTTTGCAGTGGAGACGACAAAGATAAGGGAGGCCTTACCGGCAAGTCCTTGGAAGATGAGGTAAAAAGGCTGGAGGATTTGGTGGATCAAGTTCAAAGAGATATTGATTTAATAAGGTCCACGCCGCCCTATACTTGGAGCATATATGTAGAGGACGAGAAGAAAAAATCTGAGAAGTTAAGAGATTTAGAGAGAGATTTAAAGAGTTTTGAAGATGCAATAGACACGCAGGAAGAGTATATTGATGAACTGATGAGGGATGAGACATGAGTGATTTAGTAAAAATAGACAATGGCGATTTAATTGAATATCTCATGAAGACTGGGACAGGTCTTGACTTGCCCAAACCCTTTGAGAGGGATATTTATCTTTTTGATACCTATGTTGCTGGCACGACACACATTGAAGGCATTGAAAATATTGGTGAAAGCCTCAAAGATGACGACCGCTTAGTTTTTTATCGTGAGCCAGAAAATGAACACGACCCCCAAGCCATTCGCATAGAAACTTTGGGGAAAGAAAAAATCGGCTATGTACCGCATAAAGATAATGTCATCTTTTCACGACTAATGGATGCTGGCAAGGTTCTCTTTGCCAAAGTTGTAGAAAAGGAAATGCAGGGCAAGTGGCTCAAGATAAAAATTAAAATCTACCTACACGAAAGCTAGAAAAGGAGTGAAAAAATGAAAGAGAAGCTAATAAAATTTTACGACAAAAAGGACAAAGACAAGGCTATTATTTTATTTTTGATTTATTTTTTTAGCGGCATTTTATTTCTAAGTATTGGCGAAATGCCAAAAGTTTATATGGCTGTGGCAGTTATAAACATAAGGCTTGTCATGCCCTTTTTGTTGGGAATCTTGATTTTTTTGCCAAGCTTATTTAAAAGGCGAGGATATTTTTCTTACCTTCTAATTTTCTTATTCATTCCACATTTATTTTGGATATATTTTTTAAGTAGCAAGTATCTTTTTTACCTACCCCTTTCCTTGGGAATAATTTTTGGTTTATACATAAAAAAAGTCCTTTATTCTATTTGATTATTCTATTTGATTTAAGCTCCTCGGATAAAAAGTAAAAATTTTTGCCATAAAAAATAAAAAAATTTTTAAAAATTTATAAAATATCACCCTTTTGGGGGATGCGAAAATTTTAAAATTTAGTAAAATAAAATTATAAAGATAAAAAGTTGGAAAAATTTGAAATTAGGAAGAAATATTTTTAGAAAGAGAGGAGATAGCTATGAAAAGTTTCAGAAAAGGCCAAGAGAATTTAAGGATAGAATATACAAAAGTATAGGGAGGTGATGACATGAAAAAAATGAAAAATAAAAATGGGATTTCAAAATTTTTATTACTGCTTTTAATTTTATCATCCTTTATTTTTAGTGGATATAAGATTCAAAAGCCAATAAAAATTTATATTAATGGGAAGTCGTAGAGTCAGACCAACCGCCACTTCTTATAGATAACAGGACCTTCGTTCCAATTAGGGTAATTGCAGAAGATCTTGGTGCAACAGTTAACTACAACAAAGAATATAGGATTGTGACAATAAGAAGGGACAAGACAAATATTTTACTGACAATTGGTGATGATATTGCTAGGATTTCAAGTGATGTGGAGACAAGGCCTGCTATCTTAGATGCACCAGCCTTTTTGAGAAATGATAGGACCTACCTGCCACTAAGGTCTATTTCAGAATTATTTGGCATGGAGGTTGATTGGGATGGAGGCAAGAGAGCTGTCTACATAAAGGAAAAGTCTTATTTGCCTGACTATATTAATAGAGATAATGCATTAGAAGAAGTCCTTGAAAGGTTAAGTAAACTTGGAATTTTTAAAAATGAAAAAGTTTATTTTGAGGTAGACGACTATGAAATGAAGCTAGATGGCGGAAGTTATGAGGGCTATCTAGTTACTCTTAGGAAGGACAATCCTATTGATGAGAATTTGACGGAAATGATGGGGCAATACTTCATCAACAAGAAGGGGACACTTCTTATGGAATATGATGTTGTAAATGATAATTTTAAGCTCTTAATTGGAGTTAATTAAAATATAAGGATATAAGGAGGAAATAATGGGATTTATACAAGCTTTTATGGGTTCTTTAGGTGGAACCTTAGCAGATCAATGGAAGGATTTTTATGGACCAATGCCAGGAGTGCCTGCAACAGCAGCAGTCTTTCCTGGAATACCTATGGGAGTAAACAACAATAGGGGAGCAAATTATAAGGGCAACGAAAATGTAATTACTAATGGGACAAAGGTAATTGTACCTGAAGGTACAGCTCTTATAACTATTCAAGATGGAGCCATTACAAATATTATTACTGAAGTTGGTGGTTATGAATATAACACAGAGGACCCCAACTCTAAATCAATCTTTGCAGGCGACGGCTTTGTGGACTCAATAGTTAAGTCCTCTTGGGAAAAATTTAAGTTTGGGGGCATACCTGCCACTAGCCAATTGCTTTTCTATGTGAACTTAAAGGAAATTCCAAACAACAAGTTTGGCACACAGTCAGAAATTTATTGGGACGATGCCTTTTTTGGCACACAAGTTGGTGCCATAACTCGTGGCACTTACACCCTTAATATAATTGACCCAATTTTATTTATAAAAAATTTCGTGCCAGTAAAATATTTAATTGCCGATGCAGAAATTTTTGACTTATCCGACATGGATAATGACGCAGCAGAACAACTTTTTAACGAAGTTGTTGGTAGTCTTTCAGCTGCCTTTTCAAATTATACCAATGACCCAAGTAGGGGCAACCGCATGAGCAGAATCCAAGGCGACCAAATTGGCTTTGCCCAAGCTCTAGCACAAGCAGTGGAAGAGGGCTATCAATGGAAGACTTCAAGGGGACTTCAAATTGCAAAGACTGCCATACTTGCCATTGAATACGACGAAGATACTAAGGCACTTATGTCCGATGTCAAAAAGGCAGATGCCCTTTCTGGCAGCCGTGGCAACTCCTTCTTCCAACAAGCAGCAGCAAGAGGTATTCAGTCTGCTGGTGAAAATGGCGGCGGAGCAAACATGGCTTTTATGTGCATGGGCATGAATGCAGCTGGAAATATGATGGGTGGAGTAAAACAGCCAGATGCTGGAAATTCTTATCAGCCAAACTTTGGAGGAGGACAAGTTAATCAAAACCAAAGCTATAACCAAGGACAAGCTAGTCCAAGCCCAAGCCAAGACCAAGAAGACCCAACAGAAAAATTAATTAAGATGAAAAAACTTCTCGACGCAGGAGTTATAACTGAAGAAGAATTTGCCAAGATGAAGTCTGATTTGCTAGGCATATAGAGGTGATCTTATGACAGATGACAAGTCAAGAGAAGATGTAAAAATAATAGAAGGCGAAGAAAAGTTAAAAGATGGTCAGGTAAAATGTCCAAAATGTGGCTCAACTGATATTGCCACAAATACAAAGACAGGCAAACTAAGATGTAATTTTTGTAGGCACGAATTTGAACTAGACCTTGCAGGAGAAGATGAAGATATTAGCACTTTGGAAGGAAGAAAAATTAGATCTGGTGCCAAGGACATAGATGAAGGCAGCAAGGATATAATTACCCTAAAATGTGAAAGCTGTGGCGCAGAAGTTGTCATTGATACGAGAACTACAACTCAGGCGAGATGCCACTGGTGCCGCAACACTTTATCTATTAACAATCAGATTCCAAATGGCGCTGTGCCCGATGTTATTCTTCCCTTCAAGGTATCTAAGGAAGATGCAAAAAAAGAAATTTCAAACTTTGTAAAGGCGAGAAAGTTTTTTGCTCATCCAAGCTTTACCAGAGAATTTTCTACAGAAAATATTTGCGGAGTCTACATTCCTTATATGTTAATAGATGTCAATGCCCACATGAGACTTGTTGGCGAAGGTGAAATTGAAACAGCTTGCAGGAAAGTTGGAGAAGAAGGCAAGGAGCATTACGAATACGATGCAGATGTATATAAGGTCACAAGAGATTTTGACATATTTATAGACGACCTTTCTATTGAATCATCAAGTGACAAACTGGATTACTCATCAAAAAGTAAAACTAACAACATAATAAATTCCATTATGCCCTTTGATACAGAAAATTGCGTAAACTTCAACTCAAATTATTTGACAGGCTACACATCAGAAAAGAGGGACACAAATATAGACTTTCTTCAAGAAGTAGTTAAGGCACAAAGCTCTGATGTGGCAAGGCTTGAAGCTAAAAATACCATTACAGAGTATGACAGGGGAGTAAGATGGAAGGAAGAAGATTTTGAGGTTAAGGGTGACTCATGGAAGTCAGCCTACTTGCCAGTGTGGCTCTACAGCTACATGCAAACTAAGGGCAAGAAGAATCTGCTTCACTATGTAGCAGTAAATGCCAGGACACTAGAGACAATGGGTAGCGTCCCAATTAATTTCACAAAACTTTACCTTATTTCAATATTAGTAGAAATTTTTGGAGGAATACTTGCATTTATCATCACAACTTTTGCTGCCATGGATAAATTTGTTGGCACAGATTTTCAAAACTATAGAAATTATGCTTGGCTCCTACTACTTTCTGGCTTTGTATTTTTTGTAACTATGTACTTGCGCTACAGAAACGCCAATGCCAGACACCATTACGAGCTTGAGACTAAGCACGAGATTTCAAACCTAATTCGTGAAGATGACTTTATAACAAGTATTTATTCAGTGAGGAATAGTGAGATCTGGGGAGATAATACAGATGAACTAAAGGGCAATAAACTGGACCTAAGCAAGGACAAGGTGCTTAAAAAAGCAATGGATAAGGGCGTCCTAGATGAAGCCCTTGAAAACCAAAAAAAACTAGAGGAAAAAGATAAGTAAAAATTTGGAGGTAGGCTATGAAAAAATCAAAAATTAAAATTTTGTCCTTACTTCTAGCATTAATTTTAATGTCCATGACTTTAGGAGCTTGTGGCAATGAAACTGGAGGGCCAGATGATGTTGCTGAAAAAGAATTTATGAAAAAAGAAAAAATTGAAAAGGAAAAAGAAAATACGGAAGAAAAAATTTCAGACCAAAGGCTTTTTGAAGTTGCAGGCAATAACTTTGAACTACTTGCAAGCAACCTAATGGAAGATTCCGATGGCGACACAGACCTTGTAAACACTTGGAAATTTACAAACAACACAAAGAAAGCAACATCAGCTGCCCTAAATGTCTATATAACATTTATGCAAAAGGACCAAGACATGGATACACCGGGCTCAATTTTCATCAAAGAAGGTTCTACAGACCAGTTGGCAGACTACTCCTTTGAAAATGTAGATCCAGGACAAAGCAAAGTATTTTTCACTTCCTATAAGATAAAGGACAAAGAAATTCCAGTGAACATAAAAATTTCTGACATAGATGGAGCTGATGAGAGTAAAATCCAAGTGCCTCTTGCAGATATGGAAACAGTGACTCTTGACGCCCTAGACTTAGATAAGTAGATTTAATTAATTCTATCTTGTGAAAATTTTTTTGCTTTGTAAAAAATATAAGCCTAAGTGTAGAAAAAAATTAGAGTAAAAACTTATTATTTCTTCCTAACCCCTTTATTGGAAAATTTTCTAATAGAGGGGTTTTTATTGTTGGCAGGGTGGAAATATTTCAAATATAAAGTTTTACTTTTTAATTTTTATAGGCCTTTAAAAATTAAATTCAAAAAAATGTAAAGAAAAATTTACACATAAGAGGAAAAATTCAATCATTCAAATATTTTTTCAGAAGTATATTTGTGATAAAATACTAGGCAAGAATACTTTATCTTAATAAAGAGAAAGCAATGGAGGAAATTATGATTGAAAAAATTATTGACGACAATGAAAATATATTGTGGCGAGGAAGACCCAATGCCTTTCTCTATATTGTAGGCAATCCAAGCATTTATTTGATTGCAATAATTTGGGGACTCTTTGACTTCTTTTTTATTTCTAGTTTTTTTAGAGAATTTAGCTTTATGAATGGATTTTTTATAATTTTCTTTATAATTCATCTTTTCCCTGTATGGTTTGCAATTTTAATGCCGATTTACAGACTTTTAAATTATGGGACTATAGAATATGCAATTACAGACAAGAGAGTTTACATCAGCCAGGGAATTTTTGGAAGAGATGTAAATAATTATGAGCACAGAGAGCTTACAAATTTGAAAGTAGATGTAAATTTTATGGAAAACATAAAGGGACTTGGCACAATTATTCTAGTTTATAATGGCGAAGGGGGAAATTCATCTTACAGCTTTAAGGCTGATAACAATAAATTTATTTCCATAGAAGATCCCTACGATGTTTATAAACTTCTTAAAAAAGTATCTCTCGATGTTGCAACAGACCAAGCCTATCCCAATGCCTATAGACCAAAAGAGAACGAAGGCTACAATACAAAATATAAAAGATAAGTTAAAGACAAGAAAAAGGTCACTGAGAAAATTTTTATGTCAGAATTTTTATCGGTGACTTTTGATTAATGAGGGAAATTTCTGTAATATTTTATTTTAATAAAGCATTTTTTATGATATTATTTAATAAATTAGGATAACTAATAAGTTATGAGAGAGAGTTGACAAGTTGTGAGAAATTTTAATACAATTTTCAGACAGACAGACAGACAGACAGACAGACAGACAGACAGAATAATTCTGTCTTTTTTAATAAGTTTTATTATGGTAAAAGTATCATCTTTTTGACAGGTGTATATTTTTGCCATTTTTTATGGATAAAATGAGGTGATTGTATAGGAAGTTTTAGAAAAATGTGAGAGGAAGATTTAAAATTTTATGGAGGTGCATAATGCGCAAGAAAAATATTATAGGATTTTTGTTGGCATTTGTAATGCTATTATCAATCTGCACAAGTTCCTTTGCAGTCTATGCAGAAGAATCTAGGGGCGCAAAAGAGTCAGCAGTTGAAAATAAAGTTGCAAGTGCAGAAGTAGTGGATGAAGAAAAGGAAATTGATGCAGAAAAACCAGAAGATCCACAGGAAGAAGTCATAGTTAAAAAGCCAGTAGAGTCTGAGAAAAAAGTTGACAAACTTGGAGAGGCTGAAGAAGTAATTAAAGAAAAAGAAAAAACGGCAACTATTGAAGAAAATGAAAGGCTTGAGCTTTCAAAGGAAGAAGTTCCTGAAGCGGTTGGTGAACCAGCTGCTGAAAAAACATTTACAGTTACAAAAAGAACGATGGGTTCTACAGAAAAAGGAGAACTTGTTGGTAATTATGATACTTTTTATGAAGCAGTGAAAAACTGTAAACAAGAAGATCTAACTAATGAGTATGTAATTACTATGAATCGTGATTATGATATTCCTGAAACTGAAAGCATGTGGGGAAAATCAAAAGTAAATATTTTGCTAAAATCTAAGGAAGGAAACCAATTTACTTTAAAGAGAAGCAACAAGAATTTTATCTCATTATACAGTAATGCCACACTTAAAGTTGAAAATATTAAATTAAATGGAGATAAAAAAGCTCAAGCAGTTGGAGTTACTGGAGGAACTTTAACACTAGGCAATGGAGCAGTCGTTGAAAACTGTACGGGATATCAAGGCTTTGATGGCCCAGCGATACTTGTTTCTTCAAATGGTACCTTTAATATAGAAGAAGGAGCAACAATACAAGGTAACTACTCAAATCAACAAGGTGGTGCTATTCAAGCTCGAAATGAATCAACCATAAATATTAGTGGCGGAACTTTTAAGAACAACAAATCTAATACAAGTGATGGAGGAGTTATCGCAGCTTATGGAACACTAAATATTACAGGCGGTACTTTCGAAGATAATGAAGCTAAGAAAACTGGAGGAGCCATCATTATCGGAAAAAATTACGCAGCAAGTATTTCAAACGCTACATTTAGAAACAACAAAGCTAGAACTGGTGGTGCAATATATAGTTTGCAAGAAATTAATGCTTCGAATTTAGCTTTTGAAGGGAATGAAGCTATTTGGGGCGGAGCAATTTTTTCATCAAAGAAATTGACCTTAACTAATAGCACATTTAAAAATAATAAAGCCAACTCAGCAGGTGGAGCTTTGTATTTACAAGGCGGAGGAGAAATAAATAATACAAAATTTATAGAAAATACAGCAGATATAAATGGCGGAGCAATCTATATTAATAAAGGCGATTCAAATATTACAGCTTGTGCATTTACAAAAAATGGATCTCAAGCTATATTTATAGCTCACGAAAGTAATGGCACAACAACAATTTCAGATACTACATTTACAGAAAATTATTCAAATAACTTTGGTGGTGGAATATATCTAGGAAAGGATTCCAAACTAAATATAAGCAAGTCAACATTTACAAAAAACGAGGCTGCTTACGGAGCTGGTGTTGCTAGTGCTGGAACTGGAAATGTAGATACAAGCTTAACAAATATAAAAGTAGACTCTAGCTCATTTACAGACAATCTATCTCTTATGGGAGCAGGTATATATACAGCCTTTCCAACAGAAATAAACAAGTGTACTTTTACTAAAAACAAAGCAGATGTTCATCCACAAGACGACCAAACTAATCCGCACGATTCTGGCGTAGGTGGGGCTATTGAAGTAATAGATAATAAAACTACGATTAAAGCATCTACCTTTGAAGAAAACTGGGCCTACGGTTCAGGAGGAGCTCTAGGTATTAGCGGTGTTGCTAGAGATAAATCTAAAAATATAACAAGTATTAAACCAAATATAAGCGTTGAAATTTCAGAGGGCACAAAATTTATAGGAAATACTTGCAATCTCGGACAAGGCGGAGCTATTTTTACGATTCCTTATCTATATGACATAGAAGGATATGAAACTGGTGTTGATAAAGATACTCTTAAGGAAAAAGCTTATAAAAATTTAACTACAGCAGCTGATACAATTTTCAAAGACAATGTCGCCCTATCAGGTTTTGTTGATCCTCCTGCAAATTATAAAGACTACGCAGACCTTAAATTTGCCAGAAACTCTTTTACAGAAAAACTGTCAGATAAAGATGTTGCAAAATCATTATTAAATAACTACGATGTAAATTACAAAAATGCAAAGCTAAGTGCCTTCTTTGATCCAAATGGTGGAGAATTTAAAGACGGAGAAAATCCAAAAGATATAAGGGTTGTCAAGGGTGAAAAAGATAAAGAAATAAAATTGCTAGATGCTCCAAAAAGAGATGGCTATAAGTTCACTGGCTGGAAACTTTCTATGAACATTCCAAAAGATAAATTGAAGGAAATGCCAGAAGAAACATTAAAGAAATTAAATGAAGGAAAGATTTTTAAAGCTGGCGAAAAATTTGTATTAGATGCAGATTGCATCTTCATTGCTCAATGGGAAAAAGATGACACACCAACTCCAGAACCAAAACCAGAACCAAAACCAGAGCCTAAACCAGAGCCTAAACCAGAGCCAGAAGTTGAACCAAGAAGACATGAATATGTAGACACAATTTCAGTAATTGCAAAGGTACCTGACAAGGAAAGCTACCTTCACATGAGTTATTTATTTGGATATCCTGACAAGACTATTAGACCTGAGGGCAATATGACAAGGGCGGAAGCTGTGGCAGTAGTAACTCGCCTTGAAGGATATAGCTTTAAGGTTGACAGCGAAAAGATATTCAAAGACTTGAAGAAGGGCGCTTGGTACAATAAATATATTAACGCTGCCTTTGAACATGGAATCCTTGTAGAAAAACAAGGGGAAGACTTCAGACCTGACCAAGCAATCACCAGAGCAGAATTTGCAAAACTAATAAGTTTTATTGATGCGGACAATTCAAAAATTGCACCTTTTGCCGATGTAAAAGGTCATGTATATGAAGATGCAATAAACAAAGCCTATGGCAACGACAGGATAAAGGGCTATCCAGATGGTACTTTCCGCCCTGATGCGAAAATTACAAGGGCAGAAATTGTGACAATCCTAAATAATTTTTACGATAGAAAAGCTGATGGCGAAAGTCTTAAAAATGTAAAAAATATAGAAAACTTAAAACATTTTAAAGATTTAAGTGAAACTTATTGGGCTTATTATGAAATCACCGAAGCAGCAAACTCTCATGAGTATGTGAGAAGAAGTGCTGGACTTGTAGAAAATTGGATTTGTCTACTTGAAGACCTTGTAAAATAAGATAAATTAATTGCCTCCTTAGTGGGGCAGTTTTTTACGCCTAATTTTATTTGCTCAAGCTACAAAAGACTTGGATAATATTATAATTTTTCAAAAAGAAATAATGGCAAGGGGACTTTCCTTTTAATTAATTTTGTTTTTTTGTGGGCTTAAAGGATATAAATAAAAGAGAAAAGGGAAAAGAAATTATAAATGTGATAAAATGTTTTTATAAATTAGAAGGGGGATATTATGTCAGAAAATAAAAAAATCGCCATTCAAGAAACTTATGGCGAAAGATTTCAATATTGTTGGGGCTGCGGTCCTAAAAATCACGATGGAATGCATTTAAAATCTTATCCATCAGAAGATGGTAGTGAGTGCATAGCAAGGGTTACTCCTGATTCAGTTTACACTGGTGGCGTTCCAAAGAATCTTTTTGGTGGAATGATTGCCATGCTTTTCGACTGCCATGGAACTGCATCTGCTGCCTGGTTTAAACATCACGACCTAGGTCTTGACCTAACTGAAGACACAGTAATCGGTCGCTTCATCACTGCAAGACTTGAAGTTGATTTTAAAAAGCCAACTCCAATGGATACGGAAATTACAATTACTGCCACTGCCGAAGAAATTGGCGAAAGAAAAGTCATTGTAAATATGGTAATGGAAGCTGATGGGGAGGTTCGTGCAAAGGCAAAGATGGTTGCCGTTGGCGTAAAGGACAATATGTAAATTTTTAAAGAGACTTACTAGGGTCTCTTTTTTTATGTAATTTTTTATAATTTCCTGGCAAAAATGATAAAATAGAGAAAATAAATTGAAATTTTAATTTGGAGTTTTTATGAATTTAAAAAATAAAAAAATGGCATATATTTTTCTTTATCTTGCCTCCTTTGCCTTGAGCTTTGGAATTTTAGTCTTAGTTAATAAAATTGAATTTATCCCAATAATAAATAATATCCTCCTAGGATTTGGTTTTTTACTTTTTATTGGCCTACAAATTTTTTCGCTCTACAATTTTACGAAATTTAAAATTAATAAGCAGGGCAAAATATTTATCTTTATCCTAATTTTAATTCTTGGAGGAATTTTTGCCTTTTATATATTTTTAGCTTCTGTTTTTTCTGGAAAAGAGAACCGCTCCTTAATTTATGGTGGCGAAAAATATTATATTTTAAATGTGGGATGGATGGATCCTCTTTATGAGGTCTACAGAAAAAATTTCATCACCATGGATAAGTTAGATGAAGAAAGGCTTGGTCAGGTTTTTTCTGATTTGAGTAAAATTCATGATGAGGACCAGAGAGAAATTTTAAGGTTTTTAATTTATGGAAGAGAAGATATGAAAGAAGATATTCACCATGCAAAGGAAAATCATCAAGTAGAAGAAAAACCTGAAGAAAAAAATAAAGCAGAAGATAAAAATGAATTATTAAAAAATTTTATAGTAAAAGACGCCATAAAAATCGAAAATTCAGACTATGGACTACTTGAAGTTGACAGTGCAGGTGCAAGGAGTCGCTGGTTTTTTGTAAAAATAGTGGGCGATGACATGACTTTTATTTCAGAATTAGAAGAAACAAGTCCAGAAGTCAGCGGAAGAGTTGATGAAAATGGAAATATTTATTTAAACTTCACTGACATAAATAAAAATGAGATCAAATATATTTCAAGGGACGGCGGCAAAACTTTTAAAGAATGAGGAGAAAATATGGAATTTATTCTTGGTATCATTGCAATATTTTTTGCAATTAAAAATATAATAGCTTGGACTCATGGAAAGGATCCACAAAAGTATAGATTTTTGAGCCTTGCCTTTACATCTCTTACAATTTTTTCTTTTTATTATATGGGAGCGGAGTTTCTATCAAAGGGAGATATAGCGGGCGCTTTAGATGTTGTTCCTACAATATCAGAAATTTTATTCTTTTGCACAATTGCTTCAATAATAATAAATGGAATTACGCTTTTTAAGATAAAGTAAAGTGAAAACTTTGAAAATTTTGCGGACTTTTTTATTTATTTTAAAGTAAATTTACAATCTAATGATATAATGACCAGATTAAGAATTTTGGGAGGTTTATTTTGAAGAAAAAAGAAATTTCCACAGCTATGTTATTTATAATTTTATTTGGCATTGTCAGTTTATTTTCCGACATGACCCATGAAGGTGCATCAAGCATTAGGGGAGCTTACCTAAGTGTCCTTGGCGCATCAGCTGGGACAATTGGTTTTATATCAGGTCTTGGTGAACTTGTGGGCTACTCCATGAGGTATGTCTTTGGAAAAATTACTGACAGGACAAAAAAATATTGGCCCATGGTAATTTTTGGCTACATCTTAGATATTTTGGCAGTGCCTGCTCTTGCCCTTGTTGGTGAAAAGGGTTGGCTAGCTGCATCACTTCTCTTGGTAGTCCAAAGGATGGGCAAGGCAATAAAAAAGCCTGCCAAGGATACCATTATGTCCTTTGCTGCCTCCCAAGAGGGCGTAGGCAAGTCCTTTGGCATACAAGAGATGCTAGATCAAATTGGGGCATTTCTAGGTCCAGTTTTTCTATACCTAGTCATGTTATTTAAGACAGAGGGAAGAACTTTTGAAATTTATAGAACTTGCTTTGCATTTTTGGCAATTCCTGGTTTTATTACCATTCTTCTCTTGTTTTATACCAAGATGAAATTTCCAAATCCAGAACATTTTGAGCCTGAGCCAAAAAAAGAAGAGGCCTTCCACATGAAGAAGTCCTTTTTATATTACATTGCAGGTATTTCCTTCTTTGCCTTTGGCTTTATTGACTACTCAATAATAATTATGCACATTACGAGAAATTACACAGAAGTTGCTGGAAGCCTTCAAGAGACTACAAGCCTTATAAACAGCGGAACTATTCCTCTACTCTATGCAGGGGCAATGCTAGTGGATGCCATAGCGGCACTTGTTTTTGGCCATATTTATGACAAAAATGGAGTGAAGGCACTTGTCATCTCTACAATAATTTCAGCGCCCTTCTCTCTATTTATCTTTGGCTTTAATAGTCTACCAGCACTTTTATTTGGACTTGCCCTTTGGGGCATTGGCATGGGTGCACAGGAATCAATATTAAAGGCAGCGGTGACTTCTATGGTGCCAAAGAAAAACAGGGCAACGGGCTATGGAATTTTTGAATGTTCCTTTGGATTTTTCTGGTTCTTGGGTTCCTGGCTACTAGGAGTAATGTACAGCATCTCTCTTCCAGCTATGATAATTATTTCTATACTAGCTCAACTTCTTGCAATTCCACTTTATTTAAAAGTTGCAAAGCTAAAATAAATTTAAGGCGGTCTCCGCCTTTTTTTAATTGCATAAATTTTTTAAAAAAATTAAAAGAAAATTTACAATTTTTTTACTTTTCCTTTAAAAAAAGACAATTATATTGTAAGATTAAATTGAAAAAAATTTTTGGAGGATTTATGTCAATTAATTATTTTATCGAACTATTGGGAGGGCTTGCTCTCTTCCTTTATGGCATGGAAATGATGAGCAGCGGTCTCGAGCTCGTTGCAGGCGACAAACTTCGTAATGTAATCGAAAAGATGACATCGAGTTTCTTTAAATCAATACTTGTTGGTGCTTTTGTAACTGCTATAATTCAATCATCTTCTGCCACAACAGTAATGACTGTTGGTTTCGTAAATGCTGGACTAATGACAATTTATCAAGCGGTTGGAATTATAATGGGGGCGAATATTGGTACAACTATCACTGGACAATTAGTTGCCTTAAATATTTCCACTCTTGCACCTATAATTGCCTTTGTTGGATTTTTGCTAAATACATTTTCAAAAAATAAGAAGAAGAGATATATTGGTCAAGCTGTAATTGGTCTTGGATTTTTGTTTATGGGAATGCAATTTATGAGTGTAGCCATGGAACCTTTACGAGATTATCCTGGCTTTGTAACTCTCATGACAAAGTTTGACAACCCAATCCTTGGCGTACTTGCAGGTACAGCTATTACTGCAATACTCCAATCATCTTCTGCTTCTCTTGGTATTTTACAGGCAATTGCTAACCAAGGAGTTATACCACTTTATTCATCAATGTATATAATATTTGGCTTTAATATTGGAACTTGTATTACATCTGTCTTATCATCAATTGGCTCATCAAAAAATGCAAGAAGAACAGCCCTAGTCCACGTGCTCTTTAACATTATAGGTACTATAATTTTCGTAACTATTTCCTTTATAGTTCCAATTGATCAAATAATAATTAGATATTCAAGAGATTTGCCAGCGGCACAAATTGCCAACTTGCACACACTATTTAACGTTGCGACATCAGTACTTTTATTCCCATTTTCAAGAAAGCTTGCAGATTTGTCTTTCAAGATTATTCCTGGTATAGACAAGGAACAAGAAGATATGTCTCTACAATATATCAACAAAAATATTGTCAAGGACGCACCTGCAACCTTTACTGATGTGAAGGCAGAAATTAGAAGACTGCTTGAAATAGTAACTCAAAACTATGAAAATTCAGTTAGCCTCTTGAAAAATTTTGACGAAGAAAAATACGATGAAATCTTTAGAAGAGAAGAAGTAATAAATTATTTAAACAAAGAGATTTCCGCCTTTATAATCGACTCCTTGGGTCTTGCCATGAACGAACAAACTTCTGCAAACTTTGCAGCCTACCTTAGAATTTCAAGGGACATGGAAAGAATTGGAGACCACTCCAAAAATATTGCCGAAGTTGCAAAATTAAAGGAAGACCAAAGCCTTGCCTTTACAGATAAAACTTTTGAAGAATTAAATGAAATAAATGATGTAATCGAGAAGATGTTTAACTCAGCCCTTGGCGAATTAGATAAGGACGAAAGAGTTGCCTTTATGAGAACATCAAACGAATTAGTTCAAAAGGATGCTACGCAATTTAGAAATAACCACATGCTTAGAATGAGAGAAAAAATCTGCGACCCTGAAAGTGGACTTCTCTACGAAAAGACACTGGCAGCCATGGAAAGAATTTCATCTTATATTTCTAATGCGGGAAAACTTGCAATTTAATATTTTAAAATCTGCTCGCTGGAGCAGATTTTTTTTGCAAATTTTTAGGAAATAAAAATATTTTTGATAAAAATATATGTTTACAAAACACAAGTTTAGATGATAGAATGACCTTGGTGGTAATATGGAATTAATGGAAAAACTAAAAATCCTATCAGACGCTGCAAAATACGATGTAAGTTGTTCTTCCTCTGGCTCCAATAGAAAGAATAAGAAAGGCCTTGGCGAGGCAAGTGTCAGTGGAATTTGTCACTCCTGGTCTGAAGATGGCAGGTGCATATCCCTTCTTAAAATACTTTTTACCAATCACTGCATTTACAACTGCAACTATTGTATCAATGCCAGAAGCCTTGAATCCAAGAGGGCAGCCTTTACTGTAGATGAAGTGGTGGATTTAACAATAAATTTTTACAAGAGAAATTATATTGAGGGCTTATTTTTGTCTTCAGGAATTTTTAAATCCTGCGACTACACCATGGAAAAATTAATTGAAGTGGCAAAAAGACTTCGCGAAAGGGAAAATTTTAATGGCTACATACACATGAAGGCAATACCAGGCTCCAGTGAGTATCTTATAAAAGAACTTGGAAAATATGTTGACAGGATGAGTATAAATATTGAGCTTCCCACAGAGAGAAGTCTCGCCCTTCTTGCGCCAGAAAAGAAAATTGAGGAAATTACAAAGCCCATGGACTTAGTGTCAAAGACCTTAAAGGTAAATGCTCTTGAAAGGGAAAAATATAAAAATTTTCCAAAGAAAAATATATTTTTGCCAGCAGGACAAACATCTCAGATGATAGTTGGAGCAGGAGACATTCACGACAGAGATGTAATTATGAGGTCGCAAAATCTCTATGACAATTATTCACTAAAGAGAGTTTACTATTCTGCCTATGTGCCTGTGAGAGAAAATTCCATTTTGCCAAAGGAAGAGACGCCCCTACTTCGCGAACACAGAATTTATCAGGCAGATTTTCTCATGAGGTTTTATGGTTTTCGGGCAGGGGAACTTTTAAAGGGGAAAAAAGAAGATTTTGATTTAAATGTAGACCCCAAGATGGACTATGCAATCGAAAATTATATTGAGCCCATTGAAATAAATAAGGCGAGCCTAGAGGAGCTTCTGAGGATTCCAGGCTTTGGTCCAAAGTCTGCAAGAAAGATTATAAAGGCGAGAAGGTCCTTTGCCCTTAACTTCAATGACTTAAAAAAGCTTAGGATTTCTACCAAGAGAGCCATAAATTTTATAACAGTTTCTGGAAAATATTATGGAGAAAAATTTGATTCAAGAGAAGCTCTTAGGTCTCTAATTTTGGAGAGAGAAAATTCTAAGCAACTCTCATTTTTTGATTGAGGTAATAATGATTTATGTATACGACGGAAGTTTTGAAGGACTTCTTACAGTAATTTTTGATTCTTATAAGGTCTTGGAAGACCTTGATAACATAGAAAAAAAAGATGAGCAAATTGATTTTATAAGTGACAAGATAAACTGCGTGACGGACCTAAAAAAGGCAGAGCGAGTGAAAAAATCTGTCATAAAAAACTTTTCCTATTCCTTTTACAATAATCTTCTTATGGTTTTTTCTTCCTGCCATGAAAAAAAGGAAATTGCCATAGCAAGGACCCTAAAAAAATTATATGTAAAGGGCTTTTATTATCTTGAAAGTGCGGAGGGCGATGTTGTTTTATTTAGAAATATATTAAAAAGAGTTTCAGGGGAGATTCACTCCTATAAGGGACTTCTTCGCTTTGAAGAGTTGAATGGTTTTTTGTTTGCAAAATTTCAGCCAGAAAATGACATTTTGTACTACATCTTCAAGCACTTCAAGAGAAGGCTTGTTAAGGAAAAATTTATCATTACAGACATAAAAAGAAATCGCGCCGTAATTTATGATGGGGAGAGGGCAGAATTTTTCGACTACCAAATGAGCGACAATTTTAAAATTGAGGACAACTATGTAGACCTTTGGCGAGTTTTTTACGACGCCATTGCCATAGAAGAGAGAAAAAATAAAAAGCTGAGAATTAAGAATATGCCGAAAAAATATTGGGAAAACCTGCCAGAAATAAATAGATTTAAATGAGTTTTATGGATTTTTCATAAAACTTTTTTTATGCCACTTAATGGGTATAATTATCTTGGAGGAAGAAATGGAAAAAAATAGAATTGCAAACATAAATGAATATATAGAAAAAAATTATCCCAAGGCAACTTTTATGGAGTCAAGTGAAATAGAACTTCCAAACTTTTTGCAGAGAGACTTTCAAGGCTCAGATAACAACTGTACCCTTGCCAGCCTTACGAGAATTATAAATTATTATTTTAAGGACTTAGACAAGTTTGAAATTTATAGGGAAGTTTTTGAAATCGCAAGGAGAAATGGCTACTTCAAAGAAATTGGCACCATACCCTTTTTTATTTCTCGCATAGCCAATACTTATTTTAAGAAAAATAAGATTAAGATTAAAAGCAGGGGCATTTATCTTGGAAATTTTTATTCTCATGTAAAAGAGGAGATAGATAAATTTCATCCAGTCCTTATGAATCTTGGCAGTGGCTACTACAAGAATCATTCCCTAGTTATTTTTGGCTATTCGATTTATAAGTACAGGGGAATGAAGATAAAAATTTTACATGTCTATGACGGTTGGAACAAGGCTCCTTCCTACATAGACTATAGCGACCTCAAGGGCTTTATGAATTTTCCAGTTTTTTCTTACAATATTTTTAACATTGACTAATTTTGTCAAATATAATAGAGTTTAGCTCAAGAGAAAAGGTGATGTTATGGAGAGAAGTTATTTAAAATTTTTAGTTTCAGAACTGCTTTTTGTAAAGGAAGACACAATAATAAATTTGATACCAAAGACATACGAGAGATATGGAGAAATTTTTGGCGACTTAGAAAATTTTGTGGATACTTTAAATTTAAATATAAGAAAAGTCAGGAGGAACATAAAATTATTGGACAAATTTTCTCCTGAAGATGCAAAAAGAAAATCTGAAGAAGAATTTGAAAGAGAGTTTAAAGAACTTGAAGAGGAAAATAAAGATAAGTACAGAAGGGATAATGGTCCTGTAATTTCTGATGAAAAAAGAAAGGAAATCGAGGACATTTTTAGGGAAGTTATCTTTTATTACAGCCCCGTCTTAAATGATTTTCCAAAAGAAGAATTTGAAAGGGCAGAGGAACTTTTTAAAAACTGCGACGAGGATGGTCTTTTAGAATTTTTAAAGATAGATAGGCCAAGGGAGCTTGATATAAGTAGGGAAAAGTTGCAATACATGAGAGAGGACCTAGAAATAGAAATATCCATGATCTTTGACAAGTTTCCTCTAAACCAACTTGACATGCTTGATGACAAGGAGGCAATAGATTTTAACTTAAAGAGGCTAAAGGGCGTCTATGAGGAATACCAAGAGATTTATGGAGGTCTTGGCGAAGAATTAAACATAAAAATTGCAGAAAAATATTTACCCCGTAATTAATACGGGGCATTTTTTTATTTTCTTGAACTTTTTAAGATTTCACGGGTAATTTTTATTGCAAGCCTTGCGGCTATTAGACCCAGGATCAGTCCGGCAATTATATCAGTTGGATAATGCACGAAGAGGTACATCCTGGAAAAGGCAATGAGTCCTGCCAAGATTAGGGCAAGGGCTCCTCTTTTTTTGTTGTAATAATAAATTACAGATGCAGCGGCAAAGGATGAACCAGTGTGTCCCGATGGGAAGGAATATCCCATGGGCGCCTTTATCAAGATTGCCACATCATCAACTGTGAAGGGTCTCGGTCTCGCTATTATTGGCTTTAAAATCAAGAGACCAAAGACAGAAAAAATAATAAGAGCTACTGCAAGGCTAAAGCCCTCTCTCTTTAATTTGTTATTATTTTGAAAGAGCAAAAATATTGCAGCAACAATCCAAATAAACCCTCCATTACCAAGACTAGTTATAAAAATCATAATATAATTTAATATTGGAGAGTGGAGACTTTGTAGTGATTCTAAAAATTTTAATTCCATTATTACTTTTTATTAAATTTATGCTTTACAAAGCTTACAAAATTTTTCATATCCTTTTTTAGGAAGGCGTCGTTGTGGTAGACCAAATAAAAAGTTCTCTTAATAGAGAGGTCTTCTATTCTGTGTTTAACAACGTCTTCGTCCTTAAAGGATGAAGATGCACCTATGGAAAGAGCGTCAGAATTTTTTACAATATTTAGAACCATGTCCTTATTTTGACAGATGAATTTTAAATCAATTGGTATGCCTCTTTCACGAAGGAAATTTAAAAGCATTTTTTTAGAATTATCATCTAAATCGCCAAGGACAAATTTTTTGTTTTTCAAATCTTCTGCGTCAAGCACTTCCTTGTCCTTGATGTCAGAATCCTTTGAGGAAATTATAAAAATTTCATCTTCAAAGAAAGGCTCAGCTGAATTATCACAAAGGTCAGCATCGCCATCTAATATTGCAAGATTTATAACGCCAGAATTTAATTTTTCAATTATTTTTTTGCGTGAATCAACATATACTCTTAGGCTTATATTTTCTTTTTTCTTTTCATAATCGTCGATTATTTCAAGTAAAAATTGAGAGCTAAAGTTTGAGCTCACGCCAAGATTGATGTTGTGAGCAGTAGATGAGCTTTGCAAAAAAATAACAGTATCTTCAAATTGTTCCAAGATATTTAGGGCAAAATCATAAAGCCTTAAGCCAACATCAGTTATGTATAATTTTTTTGATACCCTATCGAACAATTTTACATTGTACTCGTTTTCTATTTGCGAAATTGCATGGGAGACAGTTGGCTGCGAAATTTTCAAATTTTTTGCAGCGTTTGACATGTTTTTAGCCTTGACAACTTCGATAAATATTTCCAAATCCCTTATAGTCATATTAACCTCCTTAAACTTATTCTATTATTATTTTTAAGAAAAATCAAGATTTATAGTAAAAAGGTTATATTTTTATTTTTTAGTAAAGATTCTTTCTTTTTGTTGATAAAGGAACTCATCAAGAATAAAAAAGATTTGCAAAAAAATAGACAAAAGCCTAAAGCTCCTGTCTATCAAGATTTATTTATATCGTAAGTTTTAATGTCCTTAAGCCAATTTTTATCATTAGCCAAATTTTCTTGGAAGACTCCCTCTCTTTTCATGTAGTCTATAAAAAATAAATTAAATTTTTCTGCCCCCCTAACATTTAAGTGGTGGGGATCGTAAAAATCTTCCTTGGATAAATTTATCTGGTCATTAAAGTTATTGAAGTCGATAAAAGTAGCACCTCTAGCCTCTATTTCCTTGGCTATAACCCCTATGTTATCGCGATATAAGTCGTAATCGTAGATGGGAGTCTTGACGAAAAATAATTTTACTCCATTTTTCTTTGCCAGGTCAATTATTTCATCAAGGGCAGCCATATTAAAGTCAAAGTAAGTTTTTTCATTATAGGCATGAGCTGACTTCCTAAACTTATTTATCTCAGCATCTTCCTTATTTTTAAAGTTTTGGCTCTGACCCTTTAAGAGGACATAGCCCTTTAAGTAGTCGTCATAGGAAGCCTTATTAAAGTCGTAGTCCTCATCTTTTAACTCATCCCACCTGCTGTGGTAAGCCACAAGAGGGAGAATTGCCTGTGCCTTAAAACCCTTGGGAACTTTTTTTGCAATCATTTCAATTTTATTTTTTGACATAGGCATGTAGTCTGAATAAGAATTTACCACGCTAGAATCTTCTGTAATCCTATAAATTGCTGAGTGAATGTCCACAAAGATGACGGTTGGATTTTTTCTCTTAAGAGCATCTTTTATATAGGATGCTGTGATCCTTAAAGGCTGACTTTGTGAGGCGAGGACATAGGATTTTACGCCAGTCTTTTCATAAATCACAAGGGGCTCAAAGGAGCAGTAGGAGTGACTTGTGCCGAAAAACATGGCATTGTAGTCTTCAGTCTCGTTAAAGAAGCCGCCAATTTTATTTCCCATGTCCCAAGGCTTAGCCAGGGACTTTCTAATGAAGAGATTATTTAGCTCCAGGCTGCCAAAAATTATTAGGGCAATAAATATTATTGATTTTAAAATTTTTAGAAATTTTTTCATTTTATCACCTACAAAACTAGAACTGGAAGTAAATAAAGGCAGATTCAGAAAAGTCTGGACCATAGACGCCGAAAATTATTATGGCAAAGATAAAGGCAAGATAAATTATCCACCTTATTGGAAGAATTATTTTTAAAACTTTTTCGCTTAAATTTATCTTGTTGTACTTAAGCACATCAAAGATAAATAAAATAGCTACGCCAACAAGAAGGGGATAAATATTTGCTATGCCAAATTTAGTCTTAGAAAGGTCCTCCATTAAATTTAAAGATCTTGGATTATTTAAAATTGCAAGGAGATATTCGTTGCCCTGATGAATATTTTCTGCCCTAAAATAAATAAAGGCAAAGACAACAATTATAAAGGTGAGGACTCTTCTTAGGCTGTCAACTAAAATATTTCTCTTGGACTTTTTATTGATGCCTAAAATATTTTCAAGGACATTAAAGATTCCGTGAATGAGACCCCAGAGGACAAAGGAAAGTTCTGCCCCATGCCAAAGTCCACTTACTAGAAAGACTACAATAAGGTTAAAATATTTGCGTAGCTTACCCATTCTATTGCCGCCAAGGGGAATGTAAAGATAGTCCTTAAACCAAGATGAAAGGGAAATATGCCATCTTCTCCAAAATTCTGTAATGGATTTAGATAGAAGTGGCTCTTTAAAGTTGTCCATTAAGTCAATCCCTAAGATCTTCGCAGATCCCTTAGCCATTATGGAATAGGAGTAGAAGTCGCAATAAATTTGTAGGGTAAATAAAATCCCAGAGATGATTAAAATCTCTCGAGAAAAATTTTTGTAATTTCCAAAAACTTCATTGACGAGAATGGCTGCCCTGTCGGCAATAATTAACTTCAAAAACATTCCGTAAAAAAATAGGACAAGACCCTTGACTAAGTTGTCGTAGGAAAATTTTCTAGGTTTTTTTATCTGTGGAAGTAAATTTACACTTCTTTCAATGGGTCCTGCCACAAGTTGTGGAAAAAAGGATACAAAAAGTGCGTAGTCAATAAAATTTTCTTCTGCCCTAATGTCCTTTCTGTAGACATCAATTGTGTAGCCCAGAGCCTGGAAGGTGTAAAAGGAAATTCCAACGGGAAGGAGCACATCAATTGCCAGGTTAAAATCTTTGCTAGAAAAATTATTTAAGAGGTCTGCAAAAAAATTAAAGTACTTAAAGACAAAGAGTATGCCCAAATTTATAAAAAAGCACAAAAATACAGCAAGCTTCATTTTTTTAACCTGCCCTCTGTTTTTCTCAATATAAAGACCTGTCATGTAGGTAACAAATATTGAGAAGACCATGAGTAGGGTGTATTTCACATTCCAAAAGCTATAAAAAGTGAGGCTTGCCAAGAGCAAAAATATATTTTTAAGTTTTTGTGGCAATAAATTGTAAAAAATTACAACTATTGGCAAAAAAATTAAATATTCAAGTGAATTAAAAAGCATAAAATCCTCCAATCACTTTATATTATAGCAAATGATGGAGGATTTCAATATTTGATTATTAAAGAGCGACGCTCATCTTGTACTCTCTAGGAGTTTTGCCAGTGTACTTTTTGAAGGTCATAGTAAAATGAGGCTGTGAAGAAAATCCACACTCATAACTTATGTATTCCAAAGTTTTTTTGTCCTCTAAGAGAAGTTTTTTCGCCTTGTTTGTCTTTAGGGTATTTAAATATTGGCAAAAAGTGTATCCTGTCTCTTCTTTAAAAAGTGAGCAGAGATAATTTTTTGATAGGTGAAGTTTTTCTGCAAGCTCCTCTAGGTTTAAGCCCAAAGTATATTCGCTGTTTATAATTTTTAAAGCCTTGTCAATTATTTCGTTTCTGGAAAAATCCATTTCATCGAGAAGGGAATTAGCATAAGATTCTATTAAATCCTTTGCAATATACTTAAGAGCCAACTTGTCTTCTACCTTTTTTAATTTAAGGGTGAAGTCGTCGTGTATCTCTGTTAGGTCCTTGTTATATGTAATTAGAAAATATGTATACAGGAAGGTGTTTAGGTCCTCGATTTGCTTTTTCATCTCATCTAGGCTCTTGCTAAGTGAATTTTTTGAAATATTTTCAAAAATCTCGTGAGCACAATTTATGCATTCAGGTTTTGCCTTTTCGGCAATAGTAAGATAATTTGTCATAAGTCCTCCTTTATTATTTGATTTTATTTTATGTGTGATTATTAAAATTTTGATAAGTATTATCTTTAATTCAATTATAAGACAAATGATATTAAATATCAACAAATAAATTCTATAAATTTTTAAAAAATTTTTTCTGTGAGATTTTTTGCATTTTGACACTTTTTGTTGTAATATATTGTCCTTGCGAAAAATTATAAAAAAATTATTGGCTAAAAAATTTTCTTTGAGAGACTTTGAGAGAGGAATAATTTTAAATTATTTTTTAAAAATATTTGGCGATAAAAATTATAAAAAACTTTAAAAGCAAAAATAATTTACTCAAATATAATTTTTAAAATTTCTATAATGTGGTGTCAATTTTTCTTAAATAGCATATAATAAGAGCAGGGAGGGATTACTGTGACAATTTCAAGAGACAAAATGATTGAACTAGAGAAGAGAACAATAGAAGAGTATAAAATTGATTCTCTTATGTTAATGGAAAACGCAGGAATGGGAATTTTTCGCGAAATTAATCAGTACGATTCCTTTACGATAATTTGCGGTAAGGGAAATAACGGTGGCGATGGACTTGTCATCGCAAGACATTTAATTCTCAGCGGAAAAATCGTGGAAGTCTTTGTTGTAGGCGACAAGGAAACAGAAGAATTTTCCAAAAATTTAGAAATAATAAAAAAACTTACAGATGTAAAATATATAAAAAATGATAATTTTGACGAACTAATTGAATCCATCGAAGTAAATGAAATCACTGTAGACGCAATTTTCGGCACAGGACTCAATAGGAAGTTAAATAAATTTTATAGGTCTTTAATTGATGCCATAAATATTCACGGCAATTATATAATTGGAGTGGACATACCTTCTGGCATGGACGCAGACACAGGCGAGGAATATGGCAACTGTGTGGCTTGTAATGTTACCTACGCAATATCCGATATAAAAAAGGGTGAGCTTTTGAATAGCAATGTGGGAGAGCTTAAGAAAATATATATTGGGATTGTGAGGTACAAGGATGAGTAAAAAAATCAGTAGAAATATAAACTTGACAGAAGGCTCAATAGTAGAAGGTCTAATAAAATTTGCAATACCACTACTTCTCACAAACTTTTTGCAACAGCTTTACAACACTGCCGACCTTATGATAGTTGGTAGGTTTGCTGGGAAAAACCCCATGGCAGCAGTTGGTGCAACGGGACCTGTTTCCAACTTACTAATTGGACTTTTCTTGGGACTTACCACTGGTGCCTCTGTGGTCATCTCCCTATATTATGGGTCAAATGACAGAGAGGGACTAAAAAAATCTGTTGGTGTTTCCTACTTTCTTGGCTTAATATCAGGGCTTTTCATAACAATTTTTGGATACCTAACGACGCCCTTCTTCTTAAGAATAATGGATACGCCACAAGAAATTCTTCATGACGCCACAATTTATATGCGAGTTTTCTTTATGGGCACTGTTCCAATTTTAATTTACAACATGGGGGCATCTATATTAAGGGCGACTGGGGACTCCAAGAGACCTTTTAACTTCTTGTGTGTTTCAGCTATGGTAAATATTGTTCTTGACCTCATTTTAGTAGGCTGGCTTAACATGTCAGTCTTGGGCGCAGGCATTGCAACACTTGCATCACAAGTTGTATCAGCAATCCTAGTTACTTATTCACTTTTAAAAACAGACGGGTCTTATAAGCTTAGAAAAGAAGAGATAAAACTTCACAAGTATGAAGCCAAGAGAATTTTTGATGTGGGCATACCTACGGGAGTGCAAACAGCACTTTTGTCCTTTACAAATGTAATTTTCCAAGCAAAGATCAACTACTTTGGAGCCAATGCCATAGCAGGCGTTGCAGCTGAAGGAAGAATTGACGGATTTTTATTTATGTCCCTTCAAGCTATTGCCCTTGCGGCAACAACTTTCTCAGGACAAAATTTTGGGGCACAAAAATATGATAGACTAAGAGAAGGCATGAAGGTTTCCCTTTTAATTGTCTTTGGAATTTCTGCAGTATTATCGGTAATTGCCTTTACACTAGCAGAACCACTTATTGCAATATTTAATCCAGACCCAGATGTAGTAGCCTACGGTGCTGACTTCTTGAAGATAATAAGTCTTGGTATTTGGTTCTTTGGACTTTCAGAGACCATTTCTGGCTTCATAAGAGGAAGCGGACATGCCTTGGCTCCAATGATCATTTCCCTACTTACAATTTGCATTTTGAGGCTTGTAGTAGTTTACTTTGCAATGCCAATATTTAACTCCATAAGAGTAATAAGTATAATCTATCCAGTGTCTTACTTCGCAAACTTCTTATTGACGGCAATTTATTACAAATTTGGCAAGTGGAGAAAAAATATAGATATGTAAAATTTGGCACCACAGGTGCCTTTTTTATTGAAATAAAGTAAAGTTTTATTGTAAACTATACTTAATATATAAAAAGCAGTGATGATATGAAAAAGAAAAGCATTTTTTTAATATTTATTTTACTTGGAGGGATTTTTTGGGGCGTAAATAGCTTTAGACGCTATCCAAAAAAAATCGTGGCAGAAGTTCTCTACACCATTGACGACAGGATTTTTGCCTTTGCCGATGATTATATAGAAGACTTTGGTCTATCAGATATTTTTAACAAGGTAAAGACTAGTGGAGACTATGGCATAAGGCTAAACATTCAAGACCTTAATGGCGACAAATTAAATATTATAAATTTTCAAAGTGCAAGTAATAAATCCAGATATTATAGAAAGAGATCAGAAAAAGACAAAAAAACAGAGACAGTGGGGGAAAAAATTGTAAATAGCGATGTCTACCTTTATAGGGAGGACTTGTCTCCCTTGCCCCTATATATTGATAGAAACACTATGGTAAACCTCTCTCGTGACTCTCATGTTTTAAGTGATTTAGGCTATGACATAGAAAGCAAAAAATTATTTCTTCCACCAGTTTCCTTTTCTGAAAAAAATTCTGAGTTAAAAAAATATGTGAAAAAAGAGTGGACTGAAATAATAAGGACAACTCATGTGAAAAATATTTCAAAGAACAAATTTGAAATCAAGGTTAAGTCCGAGGATTTGGAAAAACTTATGAATAAGGTGGAAGAATTTTATGAAGGAGAAAATTATTTTCCCTACACTTATGTAAGTAGAATTTTAAAAAAAGAATTTAAAAATATTTCAGAGGACTTAAAAAATAGGGAGAAAATAGTATTTTACATGTACACTGATGAGGATTTAAACCTCTTAAAACTTCAGTCTGATGATAAAAAGTACAGCCTTAAAATAAAGGATGACTTCGAATTAAAGGTGCCTCACAGGCATATTTATATTGAGCATGAAGAAAATGAAAATCTAAAGACTATTAAGGGAAAGATAAATTACAGAAACTTCAGGATGAGTTATTATCCAAAAAATAAAGACCTCATCTATCATGACGAGTTAACTCATATAAATGCCAGTTTTTATAATCTCATCAAGTCCAAAAAATTTAAGGTCCTAGCTGATATTGATGGCAGTAAGGTAAAAAAAGTAAACTTTAATTTTTACACAGTTCCAAATAAAATAGAAAAAGAAAAAAATTATATAGAAATTTTAAAATTAAGTGAAGAAGATTGGAATAATTTAATAAAAGGAGCAAGGAATGAAAGATGATTTTAATCAAAAAAGCAAATTAATATTTAGAATATTATTTGACTCCCTAATAGTGGGGACCTTCGCAGGACTTTTTTCAGTTCTCTACAGATTTGTAATAATGAAAATGGATTTACTCCGAAAAAATTTGTACAGCGAATTTAATATAAAGTCTCTTTTAATCTTATTACTCCTTGCAATAATAATATCCTTTGTAATTTATAGACTATTAAAGTGGGCACCCCTATCAGGCGGCAGTGGAATACCACAAATTCGTGGCGAAATCCTTGGCAAATTCAATATGGATGAAGTGCCAACCCTATTTTCAAAAATAGTGGGCGGCGGACTTGGAGACCTTATGGGATTTTCCCTTGGTAGAGAAGGTCCATCAATACAAATGGGTGGCGCAGCAGCAAAATTTATAGGAAAGACCATAAAAAGACCTCCTGATGAAATAAAGTACATGATAACAGCAGGTGCAGCAGCAGGACTTGCCGCAGCCTTTAACGCACCTATGGCAGGTTGCATCTTTGCCATAGAAGAGCTCCACAAGACCTATTCAAAGTTTGTCCTCTTGCCAGCCCTTATAGCATCAATAACAGCCAACTATGTGTCCTTTGTCATAATGGGGGCGGAAACATCTTTTTCCTTCTTTGTGACAAATTCCCTACCCATGAATTTAATATGGGTGGCAATACTAATTGGAATCCTAACAGGTTTGGTTGGAGGACTATACAACTTACTAATAACAAAATTCCAAGACCTTTTCAAAAAAATAGATTCAAAGATATTGAAGTATGCCCTACTTATGGGCGTGACAATTATAATTGGATTTAGCTTTTTTGAAGGAACTGGCGGCGGACATGGACTACTAGAAAAAATGGCAAAGGAAGAGTTTGCAGTAAAATACATTTTAGCAATCCTTCTTGTGAAATTATTTTATACAACATTTTGTTACGGCTCAGGAGTCCAAGGAGGAATCTTTTTGCCAGTCCTAGTAATAGGTGGGTCTTGCGGGACATTAATATATGCCCTACTTGGAAAAAACTTTGACTTAGATCCCTATTATGTCAACTTCATAATACTTGGCATGAGTGGAATCCTTGCATCAGTAGTTAGAAGTCCAATCCTTTCAGTAATCTTAGTAACAGAGATGACCAAGACCTTTGACCACTTAATTGCCCTATCCATAGTAGTCATAGTTTCCTATTATGTGGCAGAAATTCTAAAAGTAGCCCCAATTTATGACACACTTTTCGAGAGACAGTTAAAGGACAAAAACCTACTTAGTCCTAAAGAAAGAGAGCTTGGCGACTATTCAGTCTTTGAGTACACAATCACTGGCGACTTAAAAATAATAGGAAAGAGCCTGAGAGAAATAAATTTCCCAAGGCACCTAATAATAATGTCAATAGAAAGAGAAGGCACAGAAATCGTCCCAACAGCAGACGATAAAATACTTTTAGGCGACAAAATCACAGTCCTAATAAAGGCAGCAGACGCCCTAGAGATAGACAAATTTTTGAAAAATGAATAAATTTTATGCCAGGGCTTAGGCTCTGGTATTTTTTGTGTTTTTAAATTTTTGCAAAAGAAAAGTGCAAGTTTTATTTTCTTGCACTTTCTTTTAAAATTTTTATTTTATTGTTTTTGAAAAAATATTTTTTATAAATTTTTTAGAATTATTTTTGAATCGAATTATTTTTCCTTCAAATTATTTTTGAAATAATTTAAATTAAAATTAATTTATAAGTTCTCTAAATATTTTTTTACTTGGGGACCTACATAGGCCTTGCCCTTGGTCAAAAGTATTGGTCTTTTTACTAGCATGCCATCACTTGATAAAAGATCATAAATTTCTTCTTCAGTCATGTCCTTCTTCTTATCCTTTAGTCCAAGCTCTCTATATTTTACGCCAGATGTGTTAAAAAGTTTAAAGATGTCAATATCTGCCAAGTCTTTTATTTTTTTAAGCTCTTCAACTGAAAGTAAATCCTTGTCGATTTCTCTGTATTCGTAAGAAATATTTTTTTCTTCCAATAATTTTTCTATATTTTTGCAAGTGCTACATCTTTTGTAGCCGATTAATGTGTTCATTTTCAGCCTCCTTTTGGTAATTTCATTATACTACAAAAAAAATAAAAAAATTTTTAAAAATTTTTATAAAAAGTGTTTACATTTTAATTTAGTGTGGTATAATATTAGTACCAAATAAGAATAACTTAATAAAGTGAAAAGAATTATTGTGAAGTTACTTATTTGGCGAAACATGACAATTCCATCCAAGATCAGTAAAAATGTTTTTGATTTTTATTAATTTTACAAGTTTTGACTTAAAACGCCAAACTTTTATATAAATCGAATAGTTTTTAATGGACGAAAATAATTTTTAATAGTATAACTTTTAAAATAATTGATGGTAAATAGTTTGTTTAGATATTACTCTTAGTTTTTATATAAAATGGTACGCAAACTTAGAGTTGGGTTTGCGAGAAATATCAATTTTATATAAGCCTTTGGTAAAATAATAAAAAAGGTGATAGTAGTGATTGAACCAAAAAATTTAAGTTGGATGGAATTGGATATGTAAAAAGAATGTCATTTATTTAGAAAATAAAGGCATTCTTTTTTTGTGTTTTTTTATTTTAAAAATTTTAGTCTAAAGAAATACTGATAAAATTTGTCCTATAAAAGTAAATTAATAAATAATTTTTGCTTTTTATAAATTCTTGAGAGAAATTTTAGCTTCATAAAATAAAAATGTTTTACTAAAAATTTTTTATTTTCCACAAATTTCCAAAAAAATTTATATTTACATAATATTTTTGCATGAAATCACAAAAAAATCGCCACGATAAATTCGTGACGATTAATTTTTTATTTGTTTAAAATTTTTGCAGCCATTTCTTTTCCAAAGTCTATAAGCTTTTTTATTTCTTCTTCAGTTGCTGCACCTTGGATTTCTAGTTGAGTGTCAAGGACATCGTACTTGCCATCTTCCATGTATTTCTTTAGGGTTTTAAGAGCACCGCCTGACCAGGAGAAGGATCCAAAAATTCCCCAATAATTATTTTTCATTCTTTGGTGAGAAACTTCTGTCATTAGATAATCCATTGGTGGGAATAAGTTGTTGTCGTAGGAACATGAGCCTATGATTACGCCCTTATATCTCCAAATGTCTGATAGGAGATAGGAGTTAGATGTCTTTGTGATGTCTCTAATCTTGATATTCTTAAGTCCGCCTTCAGAAAGTCCCCTTGCCACAGCTTCTGCCATCATTTCAGTATTTCCATACATTGAGCCGTAGATAACAACGCATCCGTCAACAGTTTCTTGTTTTGCAAGAGACGTGTAGATGTCAATTATTTTCTTAGGATCTTCTCTCCAAATAAGTCCGTGATCTGGACATATTAACTGGATATCAAGGTCAGCTAATTTATTTAAAGCTTTTAGGGCTTGTGCTGCATATTTTCCAACTATATTTATAAAATATCTTGTTGTTTCTTCATGATAGTGAGCGTCGTATTCAATTTGATCGTCAAAAATTCCGCCGTCAAGAGTTCCAAAACCACCAAAAATATCTTGTGAGAAAAGTGTCTTTGTAGTTTCTTCATAGGCTACCATAGATTCAGGCCAGTGAACCATTGGAGTCATGTAAAAAGTATACTTTTTGTCTCCAAGTTCTAGTGTTTCACCATCCTTAACTTCTATGATGTTGTCTGTAATTTCATAGAAATTATTTAGCATGGCAATAGCTTTTTTATTTGTAACAAGTTTTGCATCGGGATAAATTTCCAAAATTGATTTAATTGAAGAAGTGTGGTCTGGCTCCATGTGATTAATCATAATGTAGTCAATCTTTTCGCCTTCTCCCACAATTTCATTTATTTTTTCCACATAAGAATCAATTGTGTTTACTCTTACTAAGTCGAAGAGTACATTTTTTTCGCCCTTAACTAAAAAAGAGTTATAGGCAACTCCCTTTGGTAGTGGCCACATGCCTTCAAATAGTTCAGTTTTCCTATCATTTGTGCCTATATAGTAAATGTCATTTTTAATAGGCACTGACAATAAATTTTCCATAAAATCCTCCTTATTTCTTTAATTTATTTAAATTACATTAAGTCTTTTAAGTCCAGGACCAAGTCCTTTAACAAGAAATTACATATCTCCTCCTAATAAAATTCCAAAAAGTCGTGTCTTTCTCCCTTTTCTTTGAATCCTAAGATTTGTTCCATATTTACATTTTCAGTAGCACGAAGAATATTTATGTCTACATTTTTGTTTTCTTTTTTAAGTTCCTGGATTAAGTCCTTTATAAAAAATCTCTTGTTGCCAGATTTTTTCTTTGTAACAGTGCAGGCACAGTCAAGGGCAGATAGTCCTGTTGACTTCATAAAGCGAATAATTGCCTCTTCACGAACTAGATACATGGGTCTAATGAGTTCAAGTCCTTCAAAGTTTTGCGATTTTAATTTTGGCATCATAGTCTTGAAGTCGCCAGCATAAATAATATTTAAAAGAATAGTCTCTATGACATCGTCAAAGTGATGACCTAGGGCTAGCTTGTTGCAGCCAAGTTCCTGAGCCCTGTTGTATAAATTTCCACGGCGCATTCTAGCACACATATAGCAAGGAGAACCACCTTCAGACATTTTTTCTGCAACGGAAAAAACATCGGAATTGTGAATCTTTACTGGTATGCCAAGCCTTTCACAGTTAAACTCAAGTCTCTCTCTATTTTCAGGAAGATAACCTGGGTCCATGGCTATAAATTCTAAGTCAAAGGGCACCTTGTTGTGTCTCTTTAATTCTTGCAAGAGCTTTGCAAGAGTTAGGGAGTCCTTGCCCCCAGAAATTGCAACGGCAATTTTGTCTCCTGCACTAATTAATTCATATTTATTTACGCCTTGCACAAATTTTTTATAAATGTCGCGTCTATAAGTTTTTATAAGGGACCTTTCTATGTCCACAGTGCTTTTTATTGTTTCCAAAAAATTCACCTTTACCAATCTAATTTCATTATAACACAGTTATTTTCTATTTTTAAGAGCATAGAATTTGTTAAGAGGCTAAAAAATTTTATAGCCTCAAAACTATTGCTTAAAGATTATAACACAAGGGTTTTTATTTTTTATAGATAAAAAATTTATCTCAATAACAAGACTAGAGCCATATAATTATCAAAAAGGCTCTCGATGTGATATAATCTATGTAATTAATTTAAGGGACTCTACATAAGTAGATAGAAGAAAAGGAAGTATAAAATGGTAAAGTATAATGTTAAGAAAAATTTCACACTACTTGTGGATTTTTATGAATTAACAATGGCAAATGGATTTTTTAAGGAAGGCATGAGAGACAAGACTGTCATCTTCGACATGTTTTTTAGAGAAGTTCCTGACAACGGTGAATACACTATTGTTGCTGGACTAGAACAATTAATCGAGTACATGGAAAATCTCCACTTCTCTGACGAAGACATAGAATTTTTGAGAGACAAAAATATTTTTGAAGAAGAATTTTTAGATTATTTATATAATTTTGACTTTCAATGTGATGTCTGGGCAATGCCAGAGGGAACTCTTGCCTTCCCAGGTGAACCTCTAGTTATAGTTAGGGGTCCAGCTATGCAGGCACAAATGCTTGAGACTATGGTTTTATTAACTTTAAACCATCAATCAATGATTGCCACTAAGGCATCTAGAATTGTTAAGCAAGCAAAGGGAAGACCAGTTGTTGAATTTGGCTCAAGAAGGGCTCAAGGTTATTCTGCTGCAAACTTAGGAGCAAGGGCTGCCTACATTGGTGGCTGCGCAGGAACTGCCAACACTTTATGTGACAAGATGTTTGGCGTGCCAGCTCTTGGCACCATGGCACATTCTTGGGTTCAAATGTTTGACTCAGAACTTGAAGCCTTTAGAGCCTTTGCAAGAGTTTATCCAGACAATTGTTTACTACTTGTCGACACTTATGACACCTTAAAAGAAGGCATACCAAATGCCATAAAAGTTTTTGATGAAGAAGTCCTACCTCGTGGATTTAGACCAAAGGGAATAAGAATTGACTCAGGAGATATCACTTACATTTCCAACAAGGCGAGAAAAATGCTTGACGATGCAGGCTATCCTGACGCACAAATTATGGCATCAAATTCTCTTGATGAATACACAATAAGGACCCTACTTCACCAAGGGGCAAAGCTTGATTCCTTTGGAGTTGGCGAAAGACTTATTACATCAAAATCATCTCCAGTCTTTGGCGGAGTTTATAAACTTGTTGCAACTGTAAATGATGATGGGAAAATTATTCCAAAGATAAAAATTTCTGAAAATGTTGCGAAGATAACTACTCCAGGCTTTAAAGAACTTTACAGATTTTATGAAAATGAAACAGGTAAGGCAATGGCAGATGTAATTGCCCTAAGAGATGAAAAAATTCCAAAGGACAATTATGAAATTTTCCATCCAGTTTACACATGGAAGAGAAAAACCTTAACTGACTACACAGCCAAAAAAGTTTTAGTACAAATTTATGACAAGGGAAAACTAGTTTACAAGCTTCCAAGTCTTGAAGAAATAAAAGAAAAGGCAGAAAGAGAACTTGACACTCTTTGGGAAGAAACAAAGAGACTAGATAATCCAAATGAGTACATCGTTGACTTGTCAGAAAAACTTTGGAAAGTTAAGGACGAACTTTTAAAGAAACACGGTAAAAATTAAAATAGAAAAATAGAAAGGGAAGAAATATGCAGTATTACGGAAATGTTTTTAGACCGCCAAGTGAGGCAAGGTCTCTAATTATTCAGGCAACAGTGGGTTGCTCCCACAATTCTTGCACATTTTGCTACATGTATAAAGATGACGACTTTAGGATAAGACCTCTTGAAGATATAAAAAAGGATTTAATCGATATGAGCTCCTATGGGGATTATTTCGAGAGAATTTTTTTGGCTGACGGAGATGCTCTCGTCCTAAAGACGGAAGATTTAGTTGAAATTTTAAGAACTATAAAAGAATATTATCCCAATGTAAATAGAGTTTCCTCCTATGCAACTGCCCAGGACATAAACAGAAAGTCCCTTGAAGAACTAAAGACTTTAAGAGAAGAAGGACTTGAAATGCTCTACATTGGTTTTGAAACAGGCGACGAGGACCTCCTAAAAGAGATTCAAAAGGGAATTACCTATGAGGAATATGTCACTGCAATGAAAAAGGCAAAGGAAGCAGGTTTTAAGACTTCTGTCACTATTATTGCAGGTCTTGGTGGAGTTGATGGCATGGAAAGAAATGCTATTGGAACTGCCAAACTTGTCTCTGAAACAAAGCCAGACTTTTTGGGATATCTAACAATGAGAATTTATAAGAACACTCCTCTTTATGCCGACTACATCTCTGGCAAATTTAAAATGCCTGATGCAGGAGAAATTTTAGAAGAGATGAAAATATTTTTGGAGCATGTGGATTCAGAAGGCACAGTCTTTAGGTCCAATCACGCATCAAATTATGTTCTACTTGCAGGCAACTTAAATGAAGATAGAGAGGCTCTTATAAAGGCCATTGAAAAAACTTTGAAAAAGAAAAACTTTAGACCTGATGTATTGAGAGGTTTCTAAATTGAGTAAAAAAGATTTAAAAAATAATGAAGGTGGAAAAAATTCTAAGGATTTAAAAAGAGAAGAGCTTTCCAAGCACCAAAATAGCGGTGTTATTTCCTTTACTAAGGAAGAGGAAAAGTCTCTTGCAGTAAATCCCATAAGATTTTTATTGCCACTAGATTATGGCAAGGCTCCTCGTAAAGAAGAAAAACTTGAAATTGACTACAAGGAAAAAGACGAGCCATCCAACAAGAACTTTGAAATAATTATGGAAGTTAATCCAAATATTTCTAATGAGACAAAAAAGAAAAAAATAAAAAGAGAAAGAAATCTGCCAATGATTTATAATAAAGAAAATATAGAAGAAGATACTCTTGGCTTAATTGACGATTATGCCAATATATTTTCAAGGCAGATGAAACTTATAATGGATTTTTCTGAAATTTACATGAAGACAATGACCAATATGCAAAAATCAATTTTTGAAGAGTATTTTAAATTATTTGACGATTTTTCAAAAAAATAGAGGAGAAATATGGAAGAAAAAAGAGAAGATAGAGAAAAAATTAATAGTCCCTTAAAAAAATTATTCTTTAAAAACGAAGTTTACAAGAAAGTTTTTTTACTGGGACTGGCACTTTTATTTGTCGCCTATTTATTTTTAAATAGCAAAAGTATTTTCAAAGGCTTTGGAGTTCTACTGGGAATTTTAGGTCCCTTCATACTTGGAGGAGTCATTGCCTTTATTATGAAAATACCTCTAAACTTTTTAGAGAGAAAAGTTTTTGACAAGATAAAAAATGAAAAATTTCAAAAGCACAAGAGGACAATTTCCATTGCAATTTCATTTATATTTATAATACTGGTATTTTTTCTAATAACTGCAATAATTTTGCCACAGTTAATAAATTCCTTTGATGGACTTAGAAAATCCCTACCTAGCTTTTTACAAATGGCAATAGATAAGACTAGAGAAGTACCTTACCTAAATAATTATTCAGATAAATTGCAAAGGGAATATAATAATTTAAGTTGGAATGAAATATTTAATAGAATTAAGGGCTTTGTAACATCAAGTGACAATTCATCACAAATACTTAATGGTGCTCTTTCCACTGCATCAAATATTTTAGGTGGACTTGTATCCTTTATGCTTGCCCTAATTACATCAATTTACATTTTGGCAGACAAGGAAAGACTAGGCTATCAAGCTACAAGAATTTGTTACTCCTTCTTTAATAATAAAGTTGCAAATAAAATAATTCATGTAGCTCATCTTCTTCACGAAAACTTCTTTGGTTTTATAAGGGGACAACTTACAGTTTCCACTGTTATAGGTATTGCAACCTTTGTGGCTTCCTTTGTTTTAAGGATTCCCAATGCTGCAACTCTTGGTGTAATAGTTGGTGTAACAGATCTTATTCCAATTATTGGACCCTTCCTTGGTGGAGCAATGTGCTTTATCATGATAGTCATAGAAGATTCCACAAAGGCTCTTATGTTTTTGGTCTTAATTGTAATTCTTCAACAACTTGAATCAAACTTAGTTTATCCAAAAATTGTTGGAGACAAAGTTGGACTTCCTTCGCTTTGGACTCTTGTTGCCATTACAGTGGGTGGATCTTTATTTGGAGTAGTTGGAATGTGGGCATTTATTCCACTTGCATCAACTCTTTATGAAATAATGAGAGAGTACACAAAATATAAAATCGACGAGAAAAATTTAGACTTAAGAATGAAAAAAATTTAAAAGAAAAAATAAACTGCTTGGAGAAAATTATTCTCTAAGCAGTTTTTTATTGGAAAATTTTAAAGATAAATTATTTACTTTTTTTCTTTTTATCTTTTTTGTCTTCGTCCTCTTCTTCTTCCTTACTTTTTTCTTCTGCTTCCAAAATATTTCCTTCGCAGAATAAATAAGTTCTCATTTGTTCGTCCCAGCCTTCTTGGTTGCGGCGAAGCCATTCAAGTGTCATCATTGCGTGTTCAATTTCTTCTTCAGCATTGTGCCACATGATTTCCTTTAATTCCTTGTCATCAGTTACTGCAACTCTTTGAAAGTACCAGTCAACTGCTTCGATTTCTTCTTTTAGTGAATTAATCGCCCTAATAATTTCTCTTGATTTCTTTGTCATTTCCGCTGCGGGTTCATGATAATCGTTAGCCATAATTTGCCTCCTTAAAAAATACAATCTTCTAATCAGATTATAACCCTAAAGTCTTTAAAATAAACAAAAAATTGAAAATTTCTTTTTGGGGTATAATAAAAAAAGACTGAGAAAAGGAGAGATTGTAATGATAGAATTTAAAAATGTCAGTAAAATCTATCCCGGCAATCAGGTTGCAGCTGAAAACATAAATTTAAAATTTAAAGATGGAGAATTTATATGTTTTATTGGAGCCAGTGGATCGGGCAAGACTACTTGCATGAGAATGATCAACAGGATGAATGATATAACTAGTGGAGATATACTAATAAATGGCGTAAGCATTAAGGATATGGACCCCGTTGATCTTAGAAGGCAAATTGGCTATGTAATTCAACAAATTGGGCTTTTGCCACATATGACTGTCTATGACAATATTGTCCTTGTCCCAAGACTTTTGAAGTGGGACGAAGACAAACTAAGACCTATTGCAGAAAACTTAATTGAAAAAGTGGACCTTCCACTATCTTACTTAGATAAATATCCTTCAGAATTATCTGGAGGACAACAACAAAGAATTGGTGTAATAAGAGCTCTTGCAGCAGACCAAGACATAATTTTAATGGACGAACCCTTTGGTGCCCTTGACCCAATAACGAGAGATGCCTTACAAAAACTTGTAAAGAGACTACAAAAAGAAATGGGAAAAACCATAGTTTTTGTCTCTCATGACATGGACGAGGCACTTACTCTTGCAGATAGAATTGTAATTATGAAAAAGGGTCATGTAGAACAATTTGACACACCAGAAAATATTTTGAAAAATCCAAAGAGCAAGTATGTGGAAGACATGCTTGGGGAAGAAAAGTTAAACGAAGCCAAGACATCTTATAGAACTGTAGAAACTATTATGCTTAAGGATCCAGTTTCCCTTACAAAAGATAGGTCAACTTATGATGCCCTTGCCCTCATGAGAAAGAAGAGAGTAGACACAATTTTTGTAACAGACGAAGAAAATCATCTACTTGGAGCAGTGGGCATGTTTGACATTGGACGATTTGGCAAAAAAATCAAGTCTCTTGATGAAGTTATGGAAAAAGTATATGCCATAAGAGAAAATACAGTGATAATGAATGCCATTCGTGACATTTATAATTTGGACATAAAAAATCTTCCCGTAGTTGACTCTGAAAATAAACTAGTAGGACTAGTAACTAGAGCCTCAGTAGTTGACACAATCTACACAAACCTTTGGGAAAATGAAGAGGAAGATGAAGTTGAAGAAATTTATGAAGATGACAATTTATCTAAACTTATGAAGGATGCATCGGGAGAATCCTCTAAGAAGATAGGTGAAGATAATGCTTAATTTCTTAATGACTAATAGCCAGGAGATTCTGTCAAAGTCCTTGGAGCATCTTTTTATTGCCTCAATTTCACTCTTTTTTGGAGTTTTAATAGCAGTGCCCCTTGGCATATTTTTGACACGCTCAAAGACTCTAGCAAGAATTGTAATGGCAATAGCATCAGTCCTACAAACTGTGCCTTCCTTTGCCCTACTTGCCCTCATGATTCCAATTTTTGGCGTGGGCAAAAAGCCAGCCATAGTTTCACTTTTTATCTACTCCCTACTTCCAATTTTGAGGAACACCTATCTTGGCATAGCAGGAGTAAATGACAAACTAATAGATGCGGCAAAGGGCATGGGCATGACCAGGTCACAAATTTTATTAAAAGTGCAAATACCTATGGCTATGCCAGTTATCATGAGTGGAATTAGACTTTCTGCCATTTATGTCCTTGCCTGGACAACACTTGCAGCCTATGTTGGAGCAGGTGGACTTGGTGACTTCATCTTTAACGGACTTACCAATGCCATAATGCCAATGGTTGTCTGGGGAACAATTCCAGTTACCCTAATGGCAATAATAGTGGACTTCTTCTTTGGCATACTTGAAGACAAACTTTCACCTAACAAGACAAGTGGGGTGGCGCAATGAAAAAATTAAATAAAATAAAAAAAATAATTTTAATTTTTATAATGCTACCAATGCTTTTAACATCTTGCACCCTTCCAGGAATAGGAGGAAACACCAAGACCAATGTAGTTGTAGCCACAGGCTCAAATACAGAAAGGCAAATATTAGGTGAAATAGTAAAGCAAATGATTGAGCACCACACAGACCTTAAAGTTTCACTAATAACAAACCTATCATCATCAGTCCTAAACCACATAGCTATGTTAAAGGGCGATGTCAACGTGGTAGGCGGCATGTACACAGGCACAGCCTTAAGTGGTGAGCTTGGCATGGAGCCCATAAAGGATCCCAAGAAGGCAGAAGAAGTTGTAATGAAGGAATATTATAAGAGATGGCAGAGATATTGGTATCCATCCTTTGGCTTTGACAACACCTATGCCTTTATGGTTACAAAAAAATTTGCAGAAGAAAACAATTTAAAGAAGGTATCAGACCTTGAAAAAATAAAGGACAAAGTAAGCGTAGGCGTGGACACAGCTTGGATAAAAAGAGAGGGCGATGGCTACAAGGCCTTCCAAGAAATTTATGGCTTTAAATTTAAGACAATCTACCCCATGGACATAGGACTTGTCTATACAGCCCTTGCCAGCGGAGAAATGGATGTGGTCCTTGGCTATTCCACAGACGGCAAAATTTCATCCTACGACTTAGTAGTCCTAGAAGACGACAGAAGGCTTTTCCCACCTTACGACTGCTCACCAGTATCATCAAAGGCCATAGTAGAAAAGTATCCAGAAGTAGAAGAGGCAATCATGAGACTTGTGGGACAAATCCCATCAGAAACAATGCAGGAATTAAACAGACAAGCCGATGAAGACTTAGAAATGCCAGCAAAGGTGGCAGAAAACTTTTTGAAGAAGAATAATTATTTTGAAGACCTAAAAGTTGACAAAAATAAAATAAAAGAATACAAAGAATTTGTGGAAGGAGGAAAAAATGTCTGATGTAATAATTTACTATGCACAAAATGCGTCTTATGTCTTTGAGCAGTTTCTAAGACACTTTCTCATTTCCATATACGGAGTTTTATTTGCATCAATAGTAGCAATTCCCCTTGGATTTTTTGTGGCAAGAAGGAGAAAACTATCAAGACTTACCATTAGCATTGCCAATGTAATGCAGACAATACCTTCCCTTGCCATGCTTGCCATTCTCATGTTTTTAATAGGAACAGGACCAAACACAGTTGTCTTTGCCGTTTTTTTATACGCCATCCTTCCAATCTTAAAAAACACGGTATCAGGCATAAATTCAGTGACACCAGAACTCGTTGACGCAGCAACAGGCATGGGCATGACCAAGCTTCAGCTAATGACTAAGGTGGAACTGCCCCTTGCCATATCAATAATAATGGGTGGCATAAGAAACGCCCTAGTCCTTGCCATAGGAGTGACAGCAGTGGGAACCTTCATAGGAGCAGGCGGACTAGGAGACATCATAACGAGAGGAATAACAGTAGCAAATGGCAGCCCAATAATAATAGCAGGCGCAATTCCAACAGCCTTAATGGCAGTCTTGGCAGACTTTCTACTGGGAATAATAGAAAATAAACTCACACCAAGAACCTTTACAAAGATTTAAAATTTAAGAAAATAAAAATAACTCAGGTACATGACAGTGCCTGAGTTTTTCTTTGCCAAAAATTTTATTTTTTAAACTTTTTAAAATGTTATTTTTTTCAAATTTACAAGTTCTTAACTTAATTCTTTTTACTTTTCCTAAACTCAATAACAGAAGCTAGAGCGTTAACTAGGACTATATAGTGGTGGTAGAAGGAAAAGTATAGGGATACAACTGGTGCGCCAACCATCTCTAGGGGTGTCCTGCCTGCTATATTCCAAGGTATATAGGAGGGAGTCATAACTGCTGAGTTTTCCATGTCCAGCGCCAACTTTTCGCTATCACCATAGCTTTCACGAGCCATTTCATAAGTGAGCATTATGGTAAGGGTTTGGTTGGATGAAAAAACTGAAACTAGCGTAGACATAAGTGACATGACAACCATATCGGGAAGCTTTGAAAATAAATTTTTTATAATTTTTTTCACGCCAACTAATAGGTCTGTCTCCTTAAAAAATCCAAAGTAGCCAGAGGATATACCCACGATTAAAAGCATCTTTAGCATGGAAACAAGGCCGCCGCCATTTATAAGCTTACCTGCCTCAGAATCTATGTGAAAGCCAAAGATCAGTGCCTTAAAAATTTCGCCTGCCCCCTTATTTTGAAATACTGCGGCAAAAATTATAGATATTACAATGGAAATCACCATATTTATTTTCAAGTTCACCTTAAAAATTGACAGCAATATGATGGAAAGTGTGGGGATAATCAACAATATATTGAAGTTAAATATTTCTTTTATTAGGTTTATGCTCTCCTTGTCGACCCTTGCGTCAATGCCAAGGTTAAAGATTTGATAAGTTATTATTGTTAGGGCAAAGGGAATTATGCAAGTCCTAAACATATTTTTTAAATTTTTATATAAATCAGTCTTTGTGAGAGTCGCCACAAGTAGTGCCGATGTAGACATGGGAGAGGACCTGTCACCAAAGAAACAGCCTGACAAAATTGCCCCGCCGCTAACTACTGGACTAAAGCCCATGGCATTTGATATGGACATGGAAATTATGCCAGCAGTTGACGCTGTGCCAAAACTTGTTCCTGTTAAAAAGGAAATGGCAGAGTTAAAAATAAAGATTCCCACATAAAAAAACTTAGGTGCGATGAGGCCTGTCCCATGATAAATTATGTAGGCGATAGTGCCAGATAGTCGCCAGATGCCAGTTATCATGCCGATGAGAGAAAACACAAGGAGTATAGTTTTTGTATCTCTTATGCCAGTGTAAATCATATTTAAAATTTTTCTAATGCTAAAATTTTTCTTGTAGGCATAAAGTGCAAGGACTATTAAATTTATAAAAAGAGCCAAGGCTATTGGGACTTTAAAAATTATTGCCAGGAACAAAATTAGCATAAATAATATTAAGACAGCCATCTCCATGGTAATCACCTCTACTACATTATATCTTAACTATAACTTTATATAAAATATTTTACAATTAAGGTAATTGGCTAAGGGATTTTTCACTTATTCTTAATAGAAATTTAAGAAATGTGCAGTTTATAACTATTGCAAAGGCAAAGTAAATTACTATATAATTGACTTCGGAGGTAATTATGAAGAATTTATACATTAGGACAAAAAACTTTATTTTCAAGAACAAAATTACAAAAATTCTTGCACTACTTTTATTAATAGCGCTTGGATTTTTGATTTTTAAAATAATTTCAGGGAAGCTTAGTGGCAAAGAGAAAGAGACAATTTCTTCCAACCAAGTGGTTACACTGAAAAAAGGCAGCGTAACTAATTCTGTGACAGAAAAGGGCAAGGTTGTGCCTTCAAACTCTGTGGAAGTTTTTGCAGAAAAGCCACTTCCTGTCACTGGCATAAATATAAAAGTTGGCGATGTGGTGAAGAAGGGCGATGTTATTGCTCAGCTTGACTCATCTTCCATAGAGCAGCAATTAAAGTCAAGAAGGGCACAAAAGTCTGCCACAGATAAAAACCTTTCTGCACAAATTTCTGCTGCCAAAAAAAGACTTAATGAGGCAATTTCTGGTCGTGAATCTGGCAAAAATCCAGCCATAGTTGCAGCTGAAACTTCACTTACTCAAGCCATGGACCAATACCTTGCGGCACAAAAATCCTATGACGACTTCAGGAGAAGTCTTAATGAAGCCTACAACCAAGGCATGGTTGCAGAAAAGAGTGCAAGAGAAAATCTTGCATACCAAGAAGAGGCAACGGACTTAAAATATAGACAGCTGCAAGATGACATGAATAAAAATGCAAATAAAATTGCCGACAACAGAGCTCTTGCAGCAGAAAAGTCAAGGCAAGAGGACTATCTACAAAATGCACTTGAAAATGAGAAGAGAAGATTAACTGAACTTGGAATTTCTATTAAGGAAGAACAAGGAAGACTGGCTGAGGCTCAGGGAAAAGTTACAAGTTTACAATCTGAAAATATTGGACTTGATGCGGAAATACAAGAAGAAGAAGCAAAAGGTGTCGATAAAGATCAAAATAAAATTGCTAAAAACAAGGCAAAAATTTTACAAAATAAAAAAGATATAGAAGCAATAAACTTTGAGGAAATAAAAAAATCAGCCAATGAAAATATCAATAGACTTACAAGGACACAAAACGAAGTAGAAATTGAAGTAAATAGAATTTCAGAAGACCTTGCATCTGCCAAGGCTGACCAGCAAAAATTCACATCAGAAGCCGATGCCCTAGAAAAAGAATTAGAAGCTCAAGGAAAACAAGTGGACTCTGCAAGGCTTGAAGTGAAAAAAGCCAAGGAGGACCTATCCTCTGATGCCGACAAAGCCATAAAATCACAAAAAGCTCGTGACGATGAATTAAAGACGCTGGCACAAAACCTTGAAAC
Organism: uncultured Peptoniphilus sp.; assembly: GCF_946998875.1. Lineage (GTDB taxonomy): Bacteria > Bacillota > Clostridia > Tissierellales > Peptoniphilaceae > Peptoniphilus_A. The sequence goes on from NZ_CAMQAY010000001.1 coordinate 49,402, forward strand.
TGCCAGGGACAATTACGAAAGCGCCAAGAAAAATCTTGAATCCACAAAGACTCAAGTGGCAAATGAAATTTCTGGCCTATCTGACAACTTAAAGACGGCAAGGGCAGGCGCCAACAACTTAGACAAGGTGGAAATCGAAAATTTGACAGAAGAATTGGAAAAATCACTGATAAAGACACCAGCTGACGGCACAGTTACAGAAGTAAATGCCAAGCTTGGACAAGCACCAGCAGGACCAGTGGCAAAAATCGAAACCATTGACACCTTGAGGATCGAATCACAAGTAAAAGAGTACGACAAAAATTCAGTTGCAGTGGGAACACTTGTGGAAATCACATCAGATTCAGCCATAGGCGAGACCTATAAGGGCAGGGTAATTTCCATAGATCCAGTGCCAATGGCAGCCTCTGCCGAAAATAAAACTGGCGAAGTTCTCTACAAGACAACAATTGAATTAGATGAGGGACAAGAAAATAAACTAGCACCAGGCATGAGCCTTAGAGTAAAATACATCATGAGCGAAGAAAAGAACACCTTCAAAGTGCCAACAGATGCAGTCTTTGAAAGAGATGGCAAAAATTATGTCCTAGCCCTAAAGGATATGGGCAAGGACTCTTACCAAATCGAAAAAGTTGAAGTGAGCCTGGGACTTTCCAATGACGCGGAAACTGCCATAAAATCTAAGGACTTAAAGGAAAATGACAAAGTCCTTGCCGCATCTGGTGGCTATGGTGAGGGAAGCCTAGTAAAAGTAGTTGATGCAGACCTTACAGATAAAAAAGCTGGAGAAAAAGATGAAAAATAAGCTGATAAAAATGGAGGGCATCAAAAAATCCTTTAACATAGGCAAGGAAAATGAACTAGAAATTCTTCACGGCATAGACTTTGATGTCAATGAGGGCGAATTTGTCTCTGTAGTGGGACAGTCAGGCTCAGGCAAGTCCACTCTCATGAATATCATCGGTCTCTTAGATAGGCAGACATCTGGCTCTTACGAGCTAAATAAAGTTGACATTTCATCCCTAAAGGACAGCGAACTTTCAGCTTACCGCTCCAAAAAAATTGGCTTTGTCTTCCAAAACTTCAACCTCATACCCAGGTCCAATGCCCTAAAAAATGTAGAACTCCCCATGACCTATGCAGGAGTCTCCAAAAAAGAGAGGACAGAAAGGGCAGAAAGGCTCCTTGAAATAGTTGACATGAAGGACAGAATGGACCACCTTCCCAACCAATTATCTGGAGGACAAAAGCAGAGGGTGGCAATAGCAAGAGCCATGGCAAATGATCCTGACATAATCTTGGCAGACGAGCCAACAGGAGCCCTGGACTCCAAGACAGGTAGGACTGTCATGGACTTATTCCACAAGCTAAACGAAGTGGAGAAGAGGACCATAATAGTCATCACTCACAACCTTGAACTAGCAGAAGAAGCCACTAGGATTTACAAAATGACTGACGGAAACTTGGAGGAGATTTAATGGACCTATTAGAAACAATAAAACTCTCCTTGGAAGGACTAAAATCAAATAAATTAAGATCTTTTTTGACCATGCTTGGCATAATAATAGGCATAGGCTCAGTAATAGGCATCACAACCATAGGTGACTCACTGACAAAATCAGTAAACAAGGCCTTTGACTCCATAGCCAACACAGCAGTCCAATTCTATGTAAGACCAAAAAACGCAGATTATGACGGCGGTGAATTAAGTGAAAGTGATTACTTTACAGAGGACATATTAAAATATTTAGAGGCTCAAAAGGGCAGGAGAATAGAGGAACTCATCTACCAGGGAGCAAGCGGACAGGGCCATGTAAAAGAAGGAAGAAACAAAGAAGCTGTCGCCATAACATCAACATCCCCTGGCGAAAAAAATATCTTCAAGCTAAAAATGATTGCCGGCAGATTTTTAAATGACGAAGATGTAAGTCGTGGCAAGTCCGTGGCAGTAATATCAGACAAAGTTTTAGAAAAGGTCTATAAAGTGACGGCACCAGAAGTCTTGGGCAGAGAGGCAAAAATTGAAGTCAACGGCAAGCTAATAGTTGCAACGATTATTGGTGTCTATGAGTACGAAGAAATGTCCGTCATGGGTCAATCTCTAAACGGAGCAAACTCCACACTTTACATCCCAAGGACCACAGGCGACAGAGAACTTTTAAGTGAACCCAGAACAGTTTACTACGATGTAACCATGACCCTAAAAAACCCCGACAGGATAGAAGAAGATGCTAAGGCAATAAGTGACGAATTAAACGCAAAATTTTACGCCGACAACCCTAGAGCAGAAGTAGACTATTATTCAGCAAAAAGCCAAATTTCACAGATGAATAGCGCCATGGGCTCAATCCAAATAGCCATAGGAGCCATAGCAGCCATCTCCCTCTTAGTAGGTGGCATTGGGGTAATGAATATCCTTCTAGTATCAGTAACAGAGAGGACAAAGGAAATTGGCATAAGAAAGGCACTGGGGGCAACTCGTGGAGATATACGAAAGCAATTTATTATAGAATCCATAATAATTTGCATAATCGGAGGAATCTTCGGCATAGGTCTTGGAACCATTATAGGAATAATCGGGTCCAGCATCCTAAAGGCAAGGACGCTTCCTTCCCTTGGCGCCATAATTGTGGCAGTGGGCTTCTCCATGCTAATAGGAATTTTCTTCGGCTATTACCCAGCCAATAAGGCAGCAAAAATGGACCCAATAGAAGCCTTGAGATACGAATAAAATAAAAAAAGTTTTAGATGCAGGTAAGCTTAAAAGCGAAAAAACTTGCATCTTTTTTTTGTAAAAAATTTGCAAAAATTATGAAAATTTTTAAAAAATCCAAAAAATTTTGCAAGTTTCTTCTATTATATAGTGTTTTTTTAGGTGATAGTACATATTGCAAATTTCTTCTATTATATACCTACATATTGTGTGTTGAAAAAATAAAAAAATTAATAGAGAAAAGTGACGGAAGTTTTTGCATAGAAATTGATAAATAATATTAAATAGAAGAGTGGCAAAAAAATTGCAAAAAAATTTTTACAAGAAATTTTAAAGAAGTATTACAAAGAGAGACTAATATTAAAGCTGTATTAAATTTTAATAGCAGACCTGAAACATAAAAAAAGAAAAGTAATATGAATTTAATACAAAAATGAGAGAAAAAATCAAAAAAATTATAATTTTAAATTAAAAGAATAAAAATATAGGGGAGAAAAACAACAATACTTCTTTAATATAATAACAAGATAATAGCATCAAATTGAGAATCCATAGATTCTTTGAAATTAAAATTGTATAAATAAAATACAAAATAAAGTACCGTGAAAATTTAAGTATTATAATTTATAGATGTTAAAATATGCACAATCGCTAATTTACAGTAATGTCAGTAAGTAAAAAAGTGTACATAATATAAATTAATATATAATAAAAGAATTAGCTGCAAAATAAATTCACAAAAATGTGAGAATTAAGCCAAGGAAAAGGATAAATTTTTAAAAAAAGTATTGATACTTTATTATTATTGTATTAAAATAGATATAAGTTTACTAGAGAATAGATAAAATCCTAGTATAGACAAAGACTGATTGAGATAGGAGAGTAATTATGAATAACATATCGAAAAGAATCATGAGCCTTTTATTGGCTGTATTAATGGTTTTAGAAGTGTTTAGTCCAGTTGCTGTATCAGCAAGATCACTTCTCGATGGAGAGGAAAACCATAACTCAATAATGAGCGAACCAAGGGTGGACAGTAAATCTATACTAGTACCAGAGGCCAAGCCTAAAAAAGAACCCCTTGATGATGAATTGTTTTCAGTTCCTGCCAAAAAAGCAGAACCCAACAAAGAAATAAATAAGCTTCAAGAGGCACCAGCAAGGCAAAAAGAATCATCAACAATAATTGAAACACCAGAAAAAGAAAGCCCTGCAGCACAAAATAAAGTTGACAACACAATGATTGAAGCAGGCAGACAAAGAGAACAAAAAGCAGAAGATAAACTTAATCAAGCAGTAGAAAGGGCAAAGAAAGCAGAACAAAATGCTAAGGCTAGTGAAAACCTAAACCTAGGAACTAGTGAAATAGAAAAACCTGGCTACAAAGCTTGGAGAGTTGTAAACAGAATAAAAGCAATCTACAAGGACGGCAAGCTTGACTGCCAAGGACTTCTAATCGAAGTCGAAGACTTTAAAGGCAATAAAAAAACCTTAACTTACGATGATATACTAAAGGACAAAAATATAATCGTAAATAAGGAAATAAAAGAAGGACTCTTTGGATCTAGCGAACTTATAATTACAACGCCAGGTCTTAGAGATATAAAAATCGACGTAAAAGTCGAAAATATTAAAAAAGATGAAAAATCAGCACTTAGTCTAAACAAGGAAAATTCAAATAAATTAGAAGATAAAGAAAATACAGAAGAAGAACAAGAAAAAGGTCTACTAGAAAAAATAAAAGAGGGCCTTGGACTTACAGACCTACAAAGAGCAGACAAAGAACTAAAGAAAGCTCTTGCAGATGAAAAGAACAGCTTAGAAGAAATCCAAGCCTTACTTATCAGCTTTGAAGACAAGTACGACTTGTCAAGAGAAGACCAAGCCAAACTAATGGGAGACAACGACGAGGCCATCCAAGAACTTATAAAAAGAGATAGGGAAGGAAACTTCAGACCTAATATGTTTATGACAAACCCTGTTGGAGCAAGCCCTATGACTCTTGGCGATAAGAAGTTCACAATTAGGACTAGACTTGATACCTCAACTATAACTGGTCCTATTCAACCAGGACAATTCTTTGAAATCAAACTAGATCCTAGACTTACCGTAAAATCTGGAACAACTCTTCCAAATATAGTACACGATGGAACAGTTTTAGCAACTCCAGAGTATTTTGAAGGCACAAATACAATTAAATATACAGTTAAAAATCCAATAGCTAAAAACCTACAAATTCCTCTAGCCATTGATGTTGATTACAACGTAGATAAGATAAATAAACTAGATGAAAACAAGGATACTCACCCTATCAATAACTCTATTTCTGGACTAGGTGTAGTGAGACCTGTAAAACTACCGGAAGTAATAGTTAACAATAACGGGGACATTGTAAATGGAATAACTGAACCAGATGGCCACGAAGTCCTACAAATAGTAGAACCAGGTAGTGACTACAAAGTTTTCATGGATGCTCACGGAACTCCAGTTGTAAAAGATGGAAAACTTGTAGCAATAAATTGGTATGTTACATTTACATCAACAAAAGACTTGAAAGACCTAGGACTATCTTCCAATGCAACTACTGTTAAAGGATCTGGCCTAGGAGACTTTAGCAACCTACTTTTAAATGGTAGGGAGTTAAGGACTCAAGAAGATGGCTTATCAACAAATGAAATTGAAGGTAAGCTTGGTATAGTAGCATCTAAAAACCATACTCTACAAGACTCTACAAGAGAGGTTCGTTATACATTTGAAACAAAGATAACCAACCCTCAAGAAAAATATGCCCTAGACCTATCAGTTGCTCTTAATAAGATGCAAAAAACTGGAGCAGTAAGATTAATCTATGACGCAGCTGATAACAAGTCTTATATGGAAGATACAACTTCTAAGCGTGCTGGTATTAACAACAGGACAACAATCCTAGGTGAATTTTCATCTGATACCACAGCCAAATGGACTGTAACAGACCAAGTGTCTACAGAGGATAAAAATAAGGGGCTACCAATTGCTAAGAGAGAATTGACAGGAGATCAAACTTTATCATCTTCCAAGATGGCTGTTTATGGTCTTGATAAATCCACTGGAAAGATGGTTATAAAAACTGAAAACCCTGGCACAGATGGAAGCATAGATATTAACGGAATTCCTGACAAGGAAGCTAACCCATCAGGTCAACAACTTCCTGGTAGAATTGCAGTCTATGAATTTAATACAGATATAACAGAATCAGAAGCAGGCTATTCACTATCTGGTGTAAATATCAACAAATACCAACCTATAAAAATAAAACAAACTTGGTCTGGTATAGATAGCAATGGAAAGATGCCAGAACAAACCATAGAAGTTAAAGATGCTAATGGAAATACCTTAGCAAGTCCAATCACAGTTAGCGAAGGCCAAACTGGTAAAACCGATAGAGAATTCGATCTTCCAGCTGTCAAAACATGGGCAATTGGATCTGATGGTTCAGAAACTAAGATTACTCCAAATATAGTTCAAACTTTCCCTAAGGGACCAACTATTGATGGAAAAACTTATTCCTACAAGGAAAAATACAACTATCATTCACTACAAGATGGTGCTTATCATATTTATAACGTATTAACAGAATCTACTGATGAAAAAGACTCTGACTTTACAATTATAAAAACTGATAGCAAGGACCCTACTAAGAAACTTTCTGGAGCGAAATTTACTTTACAAAGTCCAAGGGAAACTATAAGTCTTGAGACAGATGCTAATGGACAAGCAAGTTTTAAAAATGTTAGTCCAGGCACTTACACTCTTATAGAAAACACTGCTCCAGCAGGATACAAATTAGATCAAACTGCAAAACAAATCACTGTATCTAATGATGGAAAGGTATCAGTAGAAGGCAATAACATCTCTATGCAAGGTGGTAAAATTGCAACTGTTACTGCAAGACACAATTACTATCCATCTTATCCATCCTATATGAATGCAATGCACTATGGTAGCATTGACGAAAATGGAAATGTAGAATTTTACATCTACCTAAAACCAGAAGCAAATGGAACTGACGGAAGTACAAATAAAGATACAAGATTAGACCTTAACCTAGCAGGTGGTGGACAAATTACAGAAGTCCAAGTTATCGACGTAGCACCTAACACTAGCTATAAAGGATACAAGACTAGATCAGAAGTAGCTACTGCTATGGAAAATCAAACTGCTAGCAGTATAACTGGAACAGACTTACAAAACAAAGGAGTAGAAAACGACATTACAGGTAAAGCTGATGTCAAAGATCCATTCACAGGAAAAACTGGCTATCAAGTAAAATTCCCAACAGCAAGATTTAACAATGACTGGGGATTTCTAGTAAAAGTTAAGGCAACAGGTGCAACTAATACAAGTGCGGTAACCTATGACTGGTTGACAGATAACCAAAGTGTTGCAAACGAAGCAAAAATTCAAGAAACAATTGGCTTATCAACAAAATCATCAGACTCTACACAAACAAATTCTACAAATGATGGCGTAACACTAAATATTACTAACGAAGAATTTCCAAAAGCAGATATTGAAGTTACTAAGGTTGATGAAAATGGAGTAGATGGACTATCTGGTGCAACATTTACATTAAAAGATGCCGATAATAATCCTATAATAGATGTTCAAGCTTCTAATGACTCAAAGACTAAAGGTCTTGCATCCTTTGGCAAGCAAGCACCAGGCAAGTATATTATAGAAGAAAAGAAAGCACCTCAAGGTTACAAAAGGTCCAATGTTATATTTGAAGCAACTGTAACAGATGATGGCAAGGTAACCTACAAGGCTAAATTTAAAGATGGAAACGGTACACCTATAAATGGTATTGACTATATCATAGAAGACGTAGAAATCGGTCAAGATACTGGAAAGACAGAAGCTTCAGTAGTTAATCAATCCATGACCCTTCAAGAAAAGCAAAATCAACCAGATGATGGTCGTCTTGGATGGACTGAAGGAGTTTGGGAAGCCTATGGTATAGAATCCTACAGGTATAGCGGTACTTATAATATTGCTAACGCTGTTAAGGGTGGCAAGTTTAAAATCCAATTTGACAGAAACCTTGACTTCAAGAGATATGTCTATGAAATACCTGACTTAAAAGATGGTGATGGAAATCTAATAGCAAAACCATACTTTAACTATGACACAAATCTTTTAACCTATGTATTTGAAAATGATGCATCTAACGTAAACGCATCAATCAACATAGTAGGTATCATTCCAGACAAGTACTATGCTACTCAAACAGACAAGACTAATGGTTATGACTTCAAGATAGTGGTAGACCCAGACGATCCTGATGTTAAAGACATGACTCCTGCCGTAACTTATCCGAATAAGCAAACAACTACAAGTACTAATAAGATATTGCCAGTAAAAATAAAGACTGACTATTATTCTTATGACTCCCAAGGCGGAGACGGACCGCTAACAAGTGAATACATCACAGATATATATAAGGGTGATGATGGAGAAATCTACATGAAAGCAGTTTCTTATTACAACCCAACAAATATGTCTAGTGGACAAAGGACAATCAGACTTGACTGGCTTTCAATGAGAAAGCCTAGACCAGGTTTGGAACACTATAGAGCAGATGGATATCCAGCCTTTGGATTCGAAGACTTAGAAGTCTACAAGGTATATGGAGATCAAACAAGAAAACAAGAATTAATGCCTCTATCCTATGGTATTAGACCAGAGCAAGATACTTCCAACTACTCTAGAGTTTATTCAAAATCAAATGTAAATCCTCAAGTAGGATTCTCAGAATCTGGCGGAGATGTTAGGGTTACCTATAGACCTGAATATCTAAAATCCCATGAAGGTCTTCTAGACTATGGTCACGAAAGGCACCCTCTAGAAATCCAAGTACCTAGAGTATCAGGCAGAGAAGGTTATGTAATCGTTCAAACCTTTAAGGTTACAGACGAACAGAGATTCAAAGACCTATGGTCAGGTTACTACCTATCCAATGGAAGTAGACACACAGGTTCTTACCAAAAGGGTAACTACAACTGGGCATTGGGTTCAGAAACAGGAAAAGAAATTCCTACTTTCTACTCACAAAAGATTAAACTTATAAATAAAAAATACACACCAGGATTCTTTAAAATTAAAAAGACAAGTGAAGCTGACAATACTGATTTAGCTGGTGCTATATTTGAACTTAGGGACACAGAGGGTACAGCAACTATTAAAAGATATAGTGGTGCTGATGGCCTAGTTGAATTTAACAACCTAGAGCCAGGCATATATACTCTTGAAGAAGTCCAAGCTCCAGACAAATTCATCAAGTCAAATAGAAGATGGCAAGTTGTTGTCTATGACGATGGAAATGTAGTTATAAGAGAAATTGGTGGATCTGGTGCAGAGCTTACAGGTAAAGACACAATAGAAATACCTGTAACTAATAAGCCTATTGGAGAAGAATTCAAAGTTTATAAGAAAAAATCTGACGGTACACCACTCCAAGGTGCTAAGTTTGTAATAATGGATAAAGACGAGACAAATGAAGTTGCAAGCGGAACGTCTGATGAAAAAGGTGTTGTAACATTTACACCTGCTTTAGAAAGAAATAAGACTTATGTTATAAAAGAAACTGAAGCCCCAACAGGTTACAAAAAACTCGATAAAAAATGGGTTCTTGTAATTGATGCTGATGGCAAGAAGAAAGTCTATAACCATAGAGATAAAGCTGACCCGAATAAACCTAACCTAAATTCAATCCTAGAAAAAGACAATGTTAATTGGGTTGACGTAGCGGGTAGAAGCCTAGACGGCTGGAACTTAAATGACAATAGAGCTACTGACTGGACAGGCAAATATCCAAGGCCATTTAAGATGGGAACAAGAATAGTTGCTATAAATACAAAAGATAATTATGTAATTCAAAGATATGTCTTAAACCCAGAAGCTAACAGCATTGATGCAACAAATGGTACAATCCACAGAGAAAAAACTGAATACACAAATATGGATTGGTACGACGGAAAAGCTAAAGCTGGTACAGATTATCAAGTATTTAAACTTAACAAAGCTATCACAGGTTCAATATCTGATATCAGACTTGCTGAGTACGGAGCAGAAAACATAACAGATTCTGTTAAGGGCTCTGCAAAGACAGTTCCAGGTAGGTATGGAGAACCAGATAGATTAAGCCTAGACTTCCCAGCTACAGACAAGCCAATAGTTGTGGATATTAAAGTTCCTTACAAAGAAGCCACTGGTGGAGTTGGTACAGGAATGGACTGGGAAGAAAATGGCGTAACCTATTGGAAGTCTGACTTCTACGAAAGAGTTAACATTATAAAAGAAACTGGTCCTGTAAAAGAACAATCTACAGGTATCCAAGGATCTTATATATCTGATAACTCCCTAGATGTAACCAATGTAGAAAAAACTTTTGGATTCAAATTAAAGAAAGTTAAAGAAGATAACATTGCACAAGCTATAAAGGGAGCAGAATTTAAACTAACAGGTCCAGGCATAAGTAAAGATGGAAGATTTATGACAACAGGTTCTAACGGAATGATATCTTTCGACAAGCTAAAACCAGGAACCTATAAGTTAGAAGAAACTAAGGCAGCTCCAGGCTATGAAATAGCAACCAATGACTGGTCAGTTAGGATAACAGACGATGGTCAAGTTTTCATCAAAGTAGTTGCTAAACCTACAAACACAAGTAATCAAGGAGGAACAGCTGCAAGATCTGCTGAACTTTTAAGCGGACCAGCTGAAGAAAACACAATCCTATCAGTTGGAGATCCTAACTCTACTGAAGAAAAGCCAGTTTTAAATCTTAGATTAGCAAAACAAATGCAAACCTTAAGAGCATCACAATATGGTGAAGGTCTAGAAACAAATGGAAAATCTTTAGTTAAGTCTCAAGCAGAAATAAATCAAGATGCAATAAGACAAAAGATAAGTTCAATATATGGACAAAATAATCTTGAAAACCAATTAGCTGATGGAATGACCTTCGGTGAAGTTGCAATGGTGGCTTATAACAGAGACTTTACACTAGGAACAAACTCAGGATTAGAAATTTCTGACCCAATAGTTCCAGGACCAGTAAGAGCTGGAGGTTGGGAAGATGTTGATCCTAATGCTTCTACAGGTAGAGATAATTCAATCGCACATAATAATTCTTATATGGAAACTAAAGTAACCGAAATCAATAAAGACACAGATAGGTTCAAACAACAATTCTTGTTTAAACCAAAGAGTGGTGTAAACTTTAGTGGTTTAGTTGAGATTCACAGACAACCTGAGTCTAATAATGAGTTTAGATTAAATAATGGACCAAGAAACATTATTTCAACAATAAATTTCTATGAAGTTAATGCTGGATCTACACTAGATAATATAACTGGTAAAAAACTAATTACTAATATAAGTCCAACTCAATTTATACCATCAGGCAAACCTATGAGAGTTAAAGCAACTCTTCCAGCAGGGAAAACAATATTGGTAGAAGTTGAAACACCTTATGCTGCTGACAAGACAATAGGTTTAGGAGCTGATTATCAATATGATACAGCACCAAGCGGTCCATGGGGAACTAAAGAATATAAGACTTGGGCAGCTGACTCGTATTCAAAAGAAGCAAAGGTTAATGATAAGATTCAAGAACAAACCTATTCGATAACTACATCTACAGATAACAATGGTAGTCTTAAAGTGGAAGTTGGAGGTCAAGAAGGCAAAACTACTGGTATAAAAGTTGGAGAGCAAGTTAAAATTACTCCTCAACCTAATCCAGGATATGAGCTTGACGATATCATAATCAATGGTTATAGCGAGTACAATCCAAGACTTTCAGTCTACAGTTTTAAAATGCCAGAAGGAAATGTAAATGTAAGAGCAACATTTAGGAAAATTCAAGCATACAACATTACTATTGATTCTAATATCCAAAATGGTAAGGTTACAAGTAATAAACCTTCAGCAGTATCTGGTGAAGAGTTTATATTGACTATAAACCCTGACCTTGGATATAAATTAAATAACCTATCAATAAATGGTTGGGATTATACAAATAAAGTAGTTGGCAATGAAGCTAAGTTGAATATGGGAACTCAGGATCTTAACGTAACTGCTACATTTGTAAGGGATACAACTAAAGCCTTAATCAGCTTTAATCCATGGGGTGGTTCAGGATCCATGGGACCATTTGAAGTTAAGCTAGGCTATTACAACAACTATACTTTGCCTCAAAATAAGTTTACGCCCCCTCCAAACAAAATATTTAGTGCTTGGTGGTATATTGATAACTATTACGATCCAGGTGACAAAATAACAGTAACTGGAGATTCAATGGTTTATGCAACTTGGAAGGACAAACCTGCTGAAACAGTGACAGTTTCCTTTAACAATAACGGTGGATCTGGTTCTATGGCAGACCAACCTGTTGAAAAAGGTAAAACTTATGTATTGCCTGCTTGTGGATTTACTCCGCCAGCCGACAAAGAATTTAAAGCTTGGGATGTAAATGGAACAGAATATCAACCAGAAGCATCTATTACTGTTAATGCAGATACAAGTGTTAAGGCTATCTGGAAAGATAAATTACAAAGTATAAATGTTGTTCCCGCAGATAATGGTTCTATAACAGCACCTGCTTCTGCAAAAGTAGGAGATAAGGTAACAATTACAGTAAAACCTGATAGTGGCTATGAACTTGAAAAAATCGAAGTTCAAGATAAAGCTGGAAAACCAATAACAACACTTTATAAAGACGACCCTAGCTTTACAATGCCAGATAAAGATGTTGACTTAAAAGCATTCTTTAAACCTGTAACTATACAAAAAGATAAGTACTTTGTAGGTATTGATGGTGATCCTTTAAGAACTGTTACAGTCACACCAGAAAAAGGTCTTGCAAATCAAGCTGAAGAAGGCGAAAGAGTAGATGTAAGCGTAAGTATGAACAGTTCTAACCATGCTCTAAAGAGAATTGGGGTAAGAACTTCAAAAGGTCAACCTGTTAACTTTGTAAAAACTGGACCAAGAACTGGTTACTTCATAATGCCAGCAACAGCTGTTACAGTTTTCACTGTAATTGATCCGATCCCACAAGGAGCCTTTGAAGTAAAAATAGCCGACACAGAAAATGGTTATGTAAACACAGATAAGGTAACTGCAAAACCAAATGAAGTAGTTACATTAACTCCAAAGCCTAATGAAGGATTTAAATTTGATTCATACAAAGTTACTGATGCAAGCGGCAATCCTATTACAGTTACAAATAATCAGTTTACAATGCCAAATTCTGCAGTAACTGTATCTGCAAGCTTTGTTTCTGATGGAACATCAATTCCTTCTGATGGAGAAGTTGAAATCCCAGAAGGTAAGTTTGCACAAATCACAAACAAGCAAACTGGTATCGAACTTAAGATCTTTAAAAAGAACGCTGATAATTCAGCCCTTATTGGTGCAAAGTTTGAACTTAAAAAGACAAACGATGACTACACTCAAGATGACGGAACTTTCAAAGTAGTTACAGCAGAATCTGGTAAAGACGGTAATGTAAGGTTCTTAGACGAAAATAATAATCCTGTTAGACTAAAACCTGGCAAATACTTGTTGACAGAAACTAAATCTCCAGCAGGTTACAAGAAGCCAGCTGCTCCTTGGAAACTTGAAGTAAAAGAAAAAGGTGGACAACTTGTTATAACTCAAAGCAGTCCTAAGCACACAGGCACTTCATTCCTATCATCTGAGGGAGCAAAGGCAGGAGACAATACTAGTACAAATGATACAATTAAATACAAATCAATAATTAAGAATATTGACCCTGTCAATAAGACCTTCATCCAAAGGATCTATATAGATACTAGAGGCTACAATGGCAAGGTCAACGTCCAAATCACTCCTACTACTAAGAGAGAAGAAAAGGATACACCTGCAAAACCTCCAGTAACAACTAAGGGTGGTGTAAAGACTGCCTACAGGACAACTTATAAGATTTCAAATCCAGGAGCAAGTCCAAATATAGATGACATCCTAAAGGATTACGACTTAAGAAAGTCCAACGTGTCAGTAGTTAACACTGCAAGGTGGAGACCATTTGACTGGGGCTTTGACGAAGACCAAATCAACCTAGATAAAGATGGAGTTTACTTCATAGATATCGAAGGTTTCTACGATGACAACATCAAAGACCTTGGTGAAATCGAATTAAAGGTAGATTTCTATGGCGGAGAAAGAATCTTTGCCCAAAGGACCTATGAAAATGGACAACTAGGCTGGAAGTATGACAGCGATATTGGTGTAGACGAAAACGGCAATCAAATAAAGAGAGATGCAGCCTACCAACAAGGTATGGAAGCTCTTTATAAATACTATTCAAAATTATATGGTGAAGCAGCAGCAAAAACATGGTTCTATGGTAACTCTGACAATGAAAAATATGATGTTTGGTTAAGAAAGGGTGCAACAATTTCAGGCAAATATTACGATGCAGGTAGAATTGTTTTAGCATCTGACAAAGAAAATCCAAATAACAAAGCTAATACTACTCCAATCCAAACATCAAAAACTAAGGCTAACATCAAAGACTTGTATTCTTCAGATGTAATAAAGACAGTGCCTCAAGAAGGAATGACAATAACTAACGAAGATGAAACTTACAACATCACCTTCTCTAAGCACGCCAAATTAAAAACTGACGGTACAGAAGAAGACTTTAATAAAAACAGACTTGAAGGTGCAGTATTTAAGCTACAAAAGAGGGAAGGTTCCTTCTGGTATGACCGTGATGAGTCCTATGTAGCATCAGCCTTCAACGGTTACTTTGGTTTTAGAAGACTAGAACCAGGTCGTTATAGACTTCTTGAAGTTACACCTCCTCAAGGTTATAAACCTATTGAGGGACCACTTCTAGAGTTTACAATCAAACAAATTGACACAAGATCTGGAAAGATTATTAATCCAAATACTAAAAAAGAAGTTAATTTGGTAGATTTGACAATAGTAGACCCTTATAATGAAGAGGAAATAGCTCTTAATACAGCAAAGGCAAAAATCAAAGGCGACCCTACTAATACAGTCTATGACTTTAGCACACTTGTTAATGATGAAAAATTTGACATTGAGACTTGCCTAATCTTAAGTAAGGTTAAGGATGATAAGGGAAATCCAAAAGAAATCCCACTAAAAGAAGCTAACTATTTAGACCCAGAAACTAAGAAACCAATGGGTAGAATTATTTCAGGAGCCCAAGGTTATATCTCACTTGAATACAAGGAAGGCGGCTATGTAGCAGAATATGGCCATGCAGG
This sequence comes from uncultured Peptoniphilus sp., assembly GCF_946998875.1. GTDB lineage: Bacteria > Bacillota > Clostridia > Tissierellales > Peptoniphilaceae > Peptoniphilus_A. Next base: position 64,420 of record NZ_CAMQAY010000001.1, read on the forward strand.
ATCATCAGGTGGAGCTCTAGTGGACTATGTAACAGCAGCAACTGCTAAGAACATGGGTAAGATTCTAAATGAAACACCTGGTAAGGGTAAGGTTACTATTAAGAAGCTTGACGAAAATGGAAATGCTTTAGCTGGAACAAGAGATTCCGGTGGTCAATTAGTAGCTGGAGCAAAGTTTGATGCTATTAGAACAAGTGGTAAGAAAGACAAAGATGGAAAGCCTCTAGCTGACGCTAAATATAGCGGAACTGTAAATGAAAAAGGTATTCTTGTAATAGATGGTCTACCAATTGGTAACTACGAACTAAAAGAAGTTGAAAACCCATCTGGGCACGTAAATACTGGTCAAATATGGCACTTCACAGTTGGTGGTAAAGACCTAGACCCATATGCCGGTGATATAGCAAAGACAGGTCAAGACTTGACAAGTAAGATTACAATGAGTAGATCGGACCTTAAAGTTGTTAGACCAAATGCAGAAGACCAAAAGAAAACAGGATCTGAAGGAAATAATGTAATCAGACCTCACGTTGGACAAAGTTTAGAATTTGACAACGAATTTAAACTTGACCCAAATATTAAGATAAAACCTGGAGACTACTTCGTATTAAAACTTACTGACAACATTGACCTAGAAGGTGTTAGAACAGATGGCGCTACCAACTTAGACCTATTTGCCGATGGAGTTGGTACTGTTGCCAAGGCAGACTATAACAAAGAAGCAGGAACAATAACTTACACATTCACAAAATACGCTGACCAATATAAGTTGTTGAACTTTGAAAACAAATTAGCTGCTCACATTAGCCTAGCCAAGGTAAGAAACTCTGATCCAAATGCTAAAGTTGGATTAAGCGTTGGTAATTCTTCAATAAATCACGACATAAATATCAAATATGTTGTTGACACAATTGAGAGATCCTACGACAATGCCACAGTCAGCCTAGCATCAAAGATTACACAGTATAACACCAAAACAGGCGAATTTGTTCACTACTTCTATGTAAATAGAGATAAATATTACAATGCAAAAGACCAGTATTTCACATATACTCCAAATGTAGCTGTTGATGATTTACAATTGACTTACTACAAGTTAAAGTATAACAGTGATTACTATATCAACCAATCTATGCCAGAGTCCTTTGCTGTAAATGAAGCTGATTCTAACCTAGTCAGAAGCGGTGGTACATCTCCTGAAAATGTTACAGCAAATGAAGAAAAGACTTACAATATAGGTAATCTTGGACCTAGAGGTTCAATGATAATAAAAGTTACTGGTAAAATGAAAGCAACTGGAACTGAAAAGCAAGTTCTATCTTATAAGGGTGTATCTGGTTTATATAGTACCTATGATTATTCATATGACAGATATGATTCATGGGGAAGATACTATGATACAGTGTCTGGAACAGCTATTGCGCCTACCGTAAATAGGTGGGATGCGATTTATGCCTTTGACAATACAAATACAGCATCTGCAAATTTAACAATAAGTGCAATTAACCCAGCTAACAAGATTCAGTTCAAGAAGGTAGACCCTTATGGCAATGTAATTAAACCTGAATTAGATGCAGATGGTAAACCAGTAAAAGACAAAAAAGGCAATGTAAAAGATGCCGCTTACTTCTCACTTTTCAAGAATGGTGGTACAGCAGAAAATCCAAATGCTGATTGGACTCCTATAGGAAATGCAAAAGCTGTTGATAAGGATGGCCTTGTTGCCTATGACAAACTTGCAAAAGGCTACTACAAAGTCGTTGAAACTACAAGTCCTGAAGGATATATCAAACCTACAGAGGCAGTTGTCTACTTCAAGGTAGATGATTCTGGAAAGATTTATAGACAAGTCACAATAACAAAAGAAGACGGTAAAACCGATAAAATCTTTGAAGAAGTTGACGGAACAGTTCCAATTGAGATTGTAAACAACAAGCCTATTGAGTTTGAAAAGGTAGATGCTGATGATGATACCAAGAAGCTAAAAGGTGCAGTCTTTGAGGTTCAATACAAAGAAAAAGCAGATGGCAAGTATGAAACTATTAAGATTAAGAAAACTGTAAACAATAAAGAAACAGAAGTTCCAATGACTGTAACCTCTGATAAAGATGGTAAGTTCAAATTAGAAGTTACAAAAGACGGTTACTACGCTCTTGAAGAAACTAAGGCACCAGCAGAATATGGTAAATTCCCAGGATATATCAAAGAGTTCAAACTTGACAAAGGAAAGCTTCAAGTATTTGAAAAAGATCCATCAAAGGCATCCTTTACAAAGGGAGCAAAGGGATTAATAACAGGTCAAGTCTTAGAAGTTGACAAGACAAATAAGACATTTAAGCAAAGACTAATAGTAAACCCTGGCCACAACTTCAATATGGATCCTTATGACACTCAATTTTATATAAGATCAACAAATGATCCTCTTAATAAAAATGTGACAATAGATAGTGTTAAGACAGCTGTTTTAGCGAAAGATAAATCAATAGATAAATTGACAGCTAATGATTATTCAGAATTTGGCTCAACAGATAACTCAGGCAATATCTTATATAAACATAATTTAAGAGAATTATATAAGATAGCACATCAAAACTGGACTACAAATATTGACCTAACAGATGCCTTAGTAATTGAAGTCACAGGAACATTTACCGATGACAACCCTGCTAACTTTAAGGTTGAAATGGTAAGTGATCGAACAACCTACGATGATATAACCTACACTGTAGACCTAAAGAATTTCTCAGAAGGCAAGGGAGCTTATATAGACTCAAAAACTCCAATAGTAGTGGAAAACCGTAAGGCGGAATATCCGCACACTGGTGGTATGGGTACTTTAATCTTTACTATTAGTGGTTTGATACTCATGACTGCTGCGGCTTATGTTTACAGCAGAAAGAGGAGGACTTCTTATGATGATTAGTTATAAGGTTAAAAGTAATCCTCTAATGGCGAGTAGTGACTATGACAACATAAGTTCTCCTATGACGAAAGCTTATAGGGACAAGGTAAATCATCTTATCTATAATGATTTTAAAATCTATGAGGGCAAGGCTCTTATGATAAATTGCCAAGAGGCAAGTGAGAGAAGGTGTTGCTCTTATGATTAATTCCATTAAAGACAAGAAGAGGCACCCTCCTTAGTGGAGCAAATAATATTTAATGATGATGAGAGGGGCGAAGGGGTCAGTCCCCGCCGCCATCTCGGATTCATATTAATAAGCGGAATAATTCGTGTAAGAAAAGGTAAATCTAATTTATTTTTGATAAAATATTTTTAGAGATACTTAAAAAAATTAGAAAGCCATTTTATGGCAAGAGTCGAAAGACAAAAGTTCATGTTAATAATTTGCGGTAGCAAATAATTATAAAAATTTATAAAAAAGGAGTTTATTATGAACAAGAAAAAAATCATGTCACTAATCATGGCATTAGTGATGCTAGTTGGAGTATTTTCTCCACTAACAGCGTTGGCAGACACCAGACAAAATGAAGGTGACCCAGATGGTATTTCTACCAAAGCAGATGCTGTAACAGATACAGTAACATTACACAAAATGCTAATGACTAAAGAAAATGTTAAGGCAAGAAAAGTTACAGTTAATACTGGAACAGCAGAAAAACCAAACATGGCCGAAGAGGTAATCGTCCAAAAAGACGGAAAGTATTATTATGCTGCAAGTAATCAAGAACTAACTACAAGTGAACCTGATAGTAAATATATTGCAGGATTTGCATCAGGAACTCCTGTATTTCCAGGATATTCTGGACTTGACGGCACTAAATATGAAGGTAAAGAAATTAAAGGGTTGGCAAAATACTTTGGTTCTACAACTCAAATGGAAAATGTATTCTTTGCTTGGAAATTTGGCGAAGGACATAAAGGATATACAGATGTTCAAAAAGCTCAAGGTGTAGCAGAAAAGAAATATACTAAAAATTCTGACATAGCTAATGAAGAACCAACAGATATAGTAGCAGGTAAATACGTAAAAGCAGACCCTGCTGATAAAACAAAACCATTAGTATTAACAAAGACAGTAAAAGGAAAAGATGTAAAATACCTAGTAGCTACAGACAACATAGAAGAAGCTATGGGTGATTATACTACTACAACTGGTATAAAATTTACTACAAGCGAACTAAAAGGCGCGTTTGAAATCGACGAAGTTAAGGAAAAATCAAAATACAAAAATGATGGAAAAACTATTGTAGACCAAAGAGCTGTTCCAGTTGAAATTACTCTTCCACTTGTAAACGATAAGGGTACTGTATTAGATGCTCACGTTTATCCAAAGAACGTTGAAGATAAACCGGTAATTGACAAGAACTTTGTAAGAAGACATGGTTTAGCTGAAGCTATAGCTAAAGGTGGAAAAACAAACGAAATACTAAATGCAGGTGCTCAATATGAAAACTATCAAAAAGAAAAAGCAAAAGTAACTGCTGATGTTGGTAGAGTAATCCCTTACGAAGTTAAAACAAAAGTAGCAAAGGGAACTTCTTACGAAAAACTTGTATGGAAGGATAATATGACTAATGGTCTAACATATAACAAAGACCTTGGTACTTCAAAGACATATACAGGACTATTAGTAGCAGATCCAAATAATGCAAAAGCTACAAAAGATGTTGTAACAGGTATTAAGCTTTATAAAAAAGAAGTTTTAAATACAACAACTAATAAGAAGGAAGATGTAGAAGTAACTCTAACAAAAGGTACTCACTATACAATCAAAGAAGATGATAAAGGTTTTGAACTTGTATTTACAGCAGATGGTCTAAAAGAAATCGAAAAAATTACAAAACCTGCTGATTTAAATGGAGCTGCACAAGAAGCTTATGATGTAGAAGTTGTATTAACATACACAGCAACAGTAAATGGTTCAACTAAAGTTGACCATCCTGAAAAGAATGATATTCAATTAGAATATGGTCACAAGAAATATGAAGAAGTAAAACCAAAAGAATTTACTCCAAGTAATGAAACAGTTACAATTGACAAATCTTTTGTGGAAAAAACTACAAATGGTGATCAAAACCTTGATGATAAGGCTCTTAAAGAATTAGTTATTTCATTTACAGTTTATAAGGATGGAAATCCATTTAGAACAGTAACTCTTGATTGGGATACATTCGTAAATGCAAGCAAAAGAACAGTTAACGGTACAGAAGAAAAATACATCAATCTTGGTGATGGTGTAGAATTTATTTATACTAATGCTGAGGAAGCACAAGCAATCAACGCTTTTAAAGGTAAGATTGTAGGACTTAAAAATGACCAAGGAAAAAATAATGCATGGTCTATTTCAGAACGTGTTGCTGGATTTAACCCAGTATATGCAAATACTGATGTAGCTGGAACTGTAATAATTACAAACAAGAAAGACAATGACAACCCACCTCCACTAAACCCAACTGAACCTAAGGTTGTAACTGGCGGAAAGAAGTTTGTTAAGACTAATGACAGAGAAAAAACTGACAAAGAACTAAAGAGACTATTGGGTGCACAATTTGTTGTTAAAAAAGAAGTTGGAGAAAAAACTTATTATTTAGTTTCTAAGGCAGACGCTACAAAGACAAATGATCAAAAAGCTTTACTTGCAGCAGAAAAAGTTTATAGAGATGCAATTGATGCATATAACGAAGCAATTAAAAAAGCAGCTGGAGCAGATACTGCAGAAAAAGAAAAGAATGTAACAATTAAACTTCCAAAGGCAGATAAATTAACAAGCACTGACACAACTAAAGACTGGGAAGATGTAAAAGGAAAAACTAATATTTCTGCTAGAATAGCACTACTAAGAGCAGAATATGAAAAAGCATTTAAGACAGCAGGAACTCTATATGATTGGGTTGAAAAAGGAACAGGAAAAGCTGAAGACATTCCAAATGTAGTAAAGATTTCTTCTGACTTTGATGGTAGATTTGAAATTCAAGGTCTAGCTTATGGCGAATATAAACTTGAAGAAATTAAGACTCCTGAAGGATTTGCTAAGATTTCCGATCAACCATTTACAGTAGCTGAAGGTTCATACCAAGGTGCTCGAGGAGAACTTAAATACTATCCAGATGAAGCAGAGACACCAGATATTGATGCTGAACATGGCTATGGACAACAAGTAAAGAATAAGGAAGTTACTATCCCACAAACTGGTGGTATTGGTACTGTTCTATTCACTGTTGTTGGTATTGGTCTAATGGCTGGCGCTGTTATGGCTATGAAGAAGAATAGGGAAGAAGCTTAAGAGGTATTTAAGTCTTTTAATTCTTGCTATTTAAGTTTAAAATAGTTTTAAGTAATTTTTAGGCTAATAGCTTTATAATTATTAAATTGGGAAGGGGATCTTCCCTTTCCCCTACATAATATGTAAGTGAGGTAGAGATGAAGAAGAGAATATACAGTTTAATAATTTTATTTGCGATGGTAACTACGGTCTTCCTACCTCTTACTGTTTTGGGAGCATCATCTGTTACCATCGACATAAAGACAAAGGAAAGTTTAAGTAAAGAAGACCTTGAGGGCAGGACTCTTGGTATATGGAAGTTAAATGACAAGTTTATTGACACTTCTATGGATAAGACGAGACTTGTTTCAATCCTCGACAAGTTAAGCGAGGCTGACCTTGATAAGCAGCTTGCTAACAAGGCTGATAAGTGGATCATAAGGCCTGAGGCCAAGGATGATTATAAGGTGACTTTAAGTCTTGAGCCTGGCACTTATTATATTAGGGAGCTGGGAAATAGTAAGGAAAGGTTTATTGAGTCTGCTGTCTTCAGTCCTGAGGAGGCTAATATTATCAAGTTAAAATGGGGGTTAAAGATTACTCCGCCACCTCCACCACCTCCACCACCAGAAACTCCACCGCCACATGAAACTCCACCACCTCCTCCCAATTCTGTTCTTCTTTTGAAGACTGATGGAGAGGGCAAGGCTCTTGCTGGTGCAAAGTTTACTATTCACTATGCGAATGGTGATCCGCTTTTGACTAAGGATGGGTCTGTGGACGATAAGGGTTCTGCTGAGATTTTTGTCACTGATAATGGTGGTAGGATTCTTATTAAGAATGTGAAGCCTGGTGCCTATGTCTTCAAGGAAATTGAGGCTCCAAAGGGCTACAAGATTGTGGAAAGTGAAAGCGACTTTGCTATTTTTGAAGGGGAAAGTGCCACTGTCAAGGTGATAAACGAGAAGAAGTTAGGTTCTTATAATTTCTATAAGACAGATGAGGCTAGGGAGATTGGTCTTCCTGGGGCTGAGTTTGTCATCACTCGTGACAAGAACAATATGGACCAAAGGGTACAAAGGGATGGCAAAGACCTTGTATTAAATTCTGGCGATGATGGCAAGTTTTCTGTCTACGATCTTCCCTATGGCACTTATTATATTTGGGAGACTAAGGCTCCTGATGGCTACACTCTCTTGCAGGGTTCTTTAAAATTTGAGATTGACGACAATTCTTTTGAAAAAGTCCTAATTATTGAAAACAGTAAAAAGCCACCTATTCCTAAAACTGGTGACATAACTCTCATTGTGCTAGTTGTTGCTGGTGCTGTGATGATTGGGCTAGGTAAGTATTTAATCAAGGACAAGAGATAGAATGAGGCTCCTTGGGGGCCTCTTTTTTATGGTGTTATATGAGCAAGAAAAAGAAAAAATCTAATTTTTTATTTATTTTTATTTTCATACTGGGGCTTGGTATTTTATCCTATCCAATGATATCCAACTGGTATTATAGGATTGAGTCCAACAACCAAGTTGCCGACTACAAGGAAGCGAGAGAGCTTTTGAGTAAAGAAGAAATTGACAGGAGAATTAGGCTTGCCAAGATTTACAACGACAGTCTGGGCAATGTTGTCTTAAAAGACCCCTATAGTGAAGAGGAAAAGGAAAAAGCTTTTGAAAATTATGCTCAGATGCTAGAGCTTAGGACCAAGATAGGCATTGTCACTATTCCTTCTATTGATGTGGAGCTGCCAATTTATGCTGGTACTAATGAGGAGATACTCCAAAAGGGTGTTGGTCACTTGGAAGGCACATCTCTTCCTATTGGTGGTGAGTCTACTCACACTGTCCTAACGGCGCACTCTGGTCTTCCTTCTGCTAGGCTTTTTACGGACCTGCAAAAGGTGAAGATGGGCGAGAAGTTTTACATCGACAATATTGCTGGTACATTGGCTTACCAAGTTGACCACATTGATGTAATTGACCCAAGTGATTTTTCTCAGCTACTTGTGGTGCCAGAAAAGGACTATGCAACCCTACTTACTTGTACTCCTATTATGATCAACACTCACAGGCTCATTGTCCGCGGTCACAGGGTGCCTTATGTGCCAGAGGTTGACGAAGCTAATATGAAAGACAAGGGTGGAAATCTTGGCATTGATAAAAGGCTTATCATTCTCTTAATTTTTGCTATAATTATCTTAGTTAGATATTTATTGTCAAGGCGAAAGAAAAAATTGGCAAGGAAGAGAGAATTGGAAAGGGCAAAAAATATTGAGCTGGCTAAGATGAATATTAGCGCCAATAATAAGAGTGATGATAAACTCAAGGGCGATGGAAATAGTGGAAATGATGATATGAGTAAGGGTGATGGCAATGGTGGAAAAGTTTAAAAAAAATTGGAAAATTATTCTTATTTTTATGCTTGGGCTAATGATTGCCATTTACCCAATTATTTCCAATTATTATTACACTGTGGAGAACAACAATCAGGTTAAGGACTTCCAAGAGGCTGTTTCTCAAATGCCAGATAAGGAAGTTTTGGAGAGAATTGAACTTGCCAAGGCCTACAATGACACCCTCGACCCTTCAAGGCTTGCTGACCCCTACACTGAAAGGGAAAAGAAGGGCGTGGAAAACTACGCTCGTATGCTTGAAGTAAGAGAAAAAATTGGCTATGTTGATATTCCAAAGATCAACCAACAAATTCCTGTCTATGCTGGTACTTCTGAAGATGTTTTGCAACACGCTTGTGGTCACTTGGAAGGGACATCTCTTCCTATTGGTGGCAAGGACACTCACGCTGTCATTACAGCTCACAGAGGACTACCACAAGTTAAACTCTTTAGGGACCTAGACAAGATGGAAGTTGGAGATTTATTCTTCTTCACAAATGTTAAGGAGACTCTTGCTTATAAGGTGGACCAAATTCTCGTTGTTGAACCTTGGAATTTTGAGCCAGTCCTAGTTGTGGAAGGCAAGGACCTCATGACCCTACTTACTTGTACGCCTTACATGATTAATTCTCACAGACTTCTTGTGCGTGGTCACAGAGTGCCTTATGTGCCAGAGGTCAAAGAGCAAATAGAAAGAGCTAAGTTTAATTACAAATCTCTAATTGTGCCGGGAATCGTTCTTGCTTTAGTTATGCTCATTATATTTTTATACATCAGACATAGGAGGAGAAGACGCTATGAAGGTTAGAACTAGGGTTTTAATTGGATATTTATTCATCTTGATGGGAATTTTTATGCCCTTACTTGCCTTTACTTCCATGTCTTATAGGGAAATTATGGCTGACAAAAAGTATGCGGCTTTTAGGGAAAAGGATGAAGGTTTAACTGATGACCTTAAAAAGTACAATGAAAAGGTGACAAAGGGCGATGCCAACATTATCGACCCCTTCTCCAACGAGGACTACAAGGGCTATTATGACATCAAGGGCATAGACAAGGACCAGGTCTTTGCCTACCTCATTATCCCCAAGCTTGACATGAAAAAGCCAATTTATCTTGATGCAACTTACAAGCACTTGGACCTTGGCGTGGCACAAGTTGAAGGGACAAGTCTTCCTCTTGGTGGCAAGTCCACAAGATCTGTCATAGCTGGCCACAGAGGCTGGTGGGGAGACCTCATGTTTTACAATGTGGAGAAGCTTGAAGCAGGCGATGATATATTTATTGATGGTCGCTCTGGACTTTTGAAGTACAAGGTTACTGGCGAGGAGATAATAGATCCCAGCGATTGGGAAAAAGTTCTGCCTATTGAGGGTAGGGACATGGTCACACTTTTAACTTGTCATCCAAAGAGACCGCCGAGACCAAAGAGATTACTCATTAACGCAGAGAGAGTAGTGGAGAAAAAGCCAGAGCCTGTAGAAAAAGTAAGTGAAGAAAGACAAGTATCTTATTTGAAATATGGAATCTATGGCGTGACTCTTATAGGTTGGCTTGCTTTTATTATCACCTTCTTTAAGATGATTGGATATGCAAGACAAAGTAAGAGAAGAAAGAAAAACTAATAGATAGTTTTAGTAATAGAAATTGAAAATTTTTAGTTTAGAGTCTGGTTGACTTACAAAAGCCAGACTCTTTTTGTTTCAATTTAGTTTTATATTTTATTATCAATTGTAATAAGTTATGGAAAATTAGGGATAGTTATGATATTATAATGATACTTATTAGTAGTTTTTAATAAAATAAATTAATAAAAGAGATCTATTATGTCTGAAGAATTTTTTGAAACAATTGCATACCACACTACAGAAAAAGATAGGGCTGCTTGCATTTTAAAAGATAATTTTTTTAAGGAAAGCACAAAAGATAATGAGTGGCTTGGACAAGGGATTTATTTTTGGGACAGTTTAGAAGATGCTGTGTGGTGGAAGAATCATGTTAAAGATGCTGGTAAAGATGACACTGTTATTATAAAGGTAAAGTTAAAGTGTAAATATTCGGAGTATAAAGATTTAAGCATTAAGAAAAATATGGAAGAATATGAAAAAGAATGCATGGAAGTTATGACAAATAATGAATTAAAACTAATTAAAACATCTGATGATAAGTTAAGAAATTTCTATTGTAATTATTATAAAAGCAAGCTTGGGATTAAATTATTATCATATGATTTCAGAGTTAGAAATAAATTTAATGAATTTGGATTTGAGAAGCACTCAATTCAGTATTGCCTTGGTGAGAATTTTCAAAGTGAGATTCTTGAAATTAGAGGAGTGATTGAAAATGTTTGATAAAGAATTATTTTTAGAAATTGCTAAAGAAATGGGTATTGAAGTAGCCGAAGGTCCTGGAAGGGACATGGTAAATGGTGTTGAAGTTGATGTTATGGATCTTATATTTGGAAATTTTGGATTACTGAATACAGATCAATACAATGAGGTAGAAACTATTAGTATAGACGCTTCAGAGAACCAATATAATTTTAATAGTTCAGAAGATAGTCTTTTAATAGGCAAAGATAATTCAAATAAAGATAAAACTTCAATAAATTTTGAAAATTGTTATGCGGCATAGGTGATTTTTATGGAAAAAGTTAAGGAAAGTCCTTTTCAATTTGGCAATATTAATATAATAGCCATAGATTTTAAATGCAAAAATATGCTTGATAAAGGCGATCATGAAATTTCTATAAATAGGGAAGTTAAACTTTTTGAAATTGATAACGACATTGAAAATAATAAGTTTGAAAATAAAGTTGTTTTGACACTAGAAATTTCTACTGAAAATAAAGAAGCCATTGTTTCTGCTTCTATTCAAGGCGACTTCAAGATAGAGGGTGTTAATAATGCAAGAGCAAAGATATTATTTCGACAAAATGCCCCAGCATTATTATTATCTTACTTGAGACCTATTCTTTCAGTAATATTGCAAAAGTCATATTTTCCAGTTGATATTCCATTTTTGGATTTCACAGAACCAATTGAAAAAAATAATTAAAAGCCTAGGGAAGAAAATCTTAGGCTTTTTTAAATTTTATAATAAGAAGGGTGCTTATGGTTGATTTAATAAATGTTGGTAGAAATATAAAAAATTTAAGAGAGAAATCTGGACTAAATCAAAGGCAGGTTGCTGAGTTTTTGGATTTGGACCAAGACGTGATTTCGAAAATTGAAAAAGGCGAAAGAAATATTTCTGCAAGCTTAGCTGATAGGTTGGCTAATTTGTTTTGCTGTCCTGTTTCTTACATTTTGTATGGTAATGAAGAATTAAATTGCAGGGTAGATTATAGGTCTAATTTAATAACAAAAGAGGACTTAGAAGCTTTGTCTTTAATTAACAAGCTTGTACTTAATCAATTTGAAATGGATAGGATTGCAAGTAAGAACCAAGATGCAAAGTAAGATAAGGTTAAGTAAATTATATTAACATAATAAATAGAAAAGGATGCGAGCTTTTGTAGCTGCATCCTTTTTTCTGTGTTTGTTTTCTAAATTTTTTCAAAAGTCATGAGAACTTAAAAATTTTAAATATCTTTAAAAAGTCATGAGAATTTAAAATTTTTAATGGTTTTCAAAAGTTCCAAGGACTTGAACTTTTTTGTTTCTTATCATAACTTTTCCCAAAGCGAGGACTGTATGGATGTCCAAAGTTTTTTCGTCTAGCAAATTTATATCTGCGTCGTAGCCAACTTTTACATTTCCTTTAGTCTTTAAGGACAATATTTTTGCTGGGTTTGTAGTGAGACCTCTTAGGGCAATTTCAAGAGGGATGTCTTCTTTAAAGACACATTCCTTTATGGCTTCAAGGAGGCAAGATGATTTGCCAATGCCTAGTCCTACATATTCATTTTTTTCGTTAAACATGGGGAAGCTTCCCTGACCGTCTGATGTGAAGGTGAAGTTATCCAGGCATATTTTTTCATCAATTATGCGCCTTAAGGCTTTGGAGATTCTAACTTCGCCATATTCTTTTTCCCAAAGGTCGGGGTCATCTGCACCAGTGAAGTCACAATAGCCGCCACGCTTTAAATATTTAATGCTTTCTTCAAAAAGTTCTGGATTTCTGCCACAGTGAGTTGGCAAAAATTGTGAAATAGGTATTTCTGTTTCATCTACTGCACGATTTAAATAGTCTAGGTTGGACTTTCCATCGCCCATGTGGATGTTAATTATGCCAGCCTTGCCAGAAAGCATTCCTGCTACTCTAACATTTGCTGCAAGTCTAATAAATTCCTCAAAAGTAGGCTGAGATGACCTATGGTCAGATAGGGCGATTTCCCCTGCCCCAATAATCTTGTCAATGGACATTATATCCTTCATGACATCGCCTGTGAGGGTAGGAGTTGGTATTTGATATGCTCCTGTGTAGATATAGGATGTGATTCCTTCTTCCTCAAGACCTCTAGCCTTGGCAAGTAGGGCAGATATATCTCTTGCAAGTCCATCTGTTCCAAGAGTTCCAACAACTGTTGTGACGCCGGCTTTTGTTAATGTGGATAGGGTAATTTCTGGAGTTCTAGTTTTAAAACCCCCTTCTCCACCGCCGCCAAGGATGTGAACATGGCAGTCTATAAAGCCAGGAGTCAAAATTTTTCCTCTCCCGTCAATTTCTTCTACATCCAAGCAAGACACATCAATTTTAATTTCATCTTCAATGGCTGCAATTTTATCGCCAAGAATTAAGAGGTCTTTTGTGCCTAAATATTCTGGACTATAAACTTTTGCCTTTCTAATAACTTTAATCATTTTATCCATATCTTCACTTCCTATTGGAAATTAATAAGGACTGCAATAATTAATATTATTGAGCCAAGTAGGAAGAAGAAGGCTTGCATCTTAATTTGGAATTTTGCCCACTTAGACCAGTCGATGCCAGCAACGCCAAGGACACCAATTAAACTTGCAGAAACAGGTGTAAAGGCATCCATAAAGCCTGCGCCCATTTGGTAAGCAAGGACTGCAATTTGTCTTGAAAGTCCAACTAGGTCAGCAAGAGGTGCCATAATTGGCATAGTCAAGGCTGCTTGACCTGAGTTTGATGTTACAACTAGGTTAAATAGTGATTGGAATAGATACATACCAATTGCGGCGATTGCCTTTGGCACGCCGGCAAAGGCATTACCCATGGAGTAAAGGATAGTATTTAGAGCAGAGAAGGAATTTGCATCGCTGCCGCCAAGGACAATTAAAATACCCTTAGCCATACCTACAACAACTGCTGTGCCAGCAAGATCAGCTGCACCAGATTGGAAGCAGGAAGCCATACCGTTTATTGTCATGTTATTTAATTTAAAGATTACAGCAGTAAGACCTGCAGCAAGACCCATTACAAAGAATTGAGATGCTATTTCTGGAATGTAGTAACTTTTTTCCATAACTCCCCAAACTATCCAAATTAATACTGCTAGCATTTCAAGAAGGATAAGCTTGTGGCCAAGCTTAAATTCTTGGGCTGAATTATCTTCTGCAAGTTTTGCCCTAAACTTGTTGTCTGTTTCATAGACAACAGAAAGAGTTGGAGTTTTTCTTATTCTTTCTGCATAGACCATAGTGTAAGCTGCACCAAGACCTGTAACCACAACCCAACAAGCAAGTCTAAAGCCTGCACCAGATAAGACTGGAATACCAGCTATACCTTGAGCAATGGCAACAGAGAAGGGACTCATCCAAGAAACGGCATTGCCAAGTTGTGATGCAACAAAAGTTACAGTGACGGCGACAATGGAGTCGTAGCCAAGGGCAATGACAAAGGGAACCATGACCATGGAAAAAGGTATAACTTCTTCACTCATGCCAAAGGTAGCTCCACCTAATGAAAATAGGTAAAATATAATTGGAATGGCAAATTTTTCAAGGCCCTTAGTCTTGTCGATTACAGCATAAATACCAGCGTCAATGGCACCAGTAGCCATGATGATGCCAAAGGCTCCACCTACAACTAAAAGTAGGGCTACAATACCAACAGCAGAGCCGTATTTATCACCAGATACTAGACCTTCAAACAAGTAGTTTAGAAAACCAAAGCCATTAAAGTCATCTGTGCCCCAAATTTTTGCTGTCTTATTTAAGTTGACAGAATTATCATAAAATTTATCCCCATAAACTCCGTATAAAGTATCATCTGTCAAACCAACCTTATCGAGAGCTCCTTGGTCCCAAGTAGCACTTGGAGTCTTTAGAAGTTCAGCAAAGGCCTCCTCATCAATTTCCTTATCTTCCATAGCTTCTTTATCTTGGTATAATTTGTCAAGATTTTGAGCTAAGAAGTCCTTGTTAAGAGGGTGCATATATCTAAAAGTTTCAGTTTGCAAAACAGTTCTTGTGTCAGTTTCTCCAGCGGCATTTTGGTACTCCACATCGTGAGTTGAAAATTTGCCAGCTGGAATTAAAAAGGTCAAGAACCAACAAATAAGTACAACAACAAAAATAATTGCATAGGTATGCGGCGTTTTAAATTTTGTTAAATCTTTTTTTCTCATAATTTTCTCCTTTCGAGTTTATATTTTATCCATAATATTTTAAGAGGCAGTAAATTTTATTTAATTAAGATAATATAAAGACGAAAAATAAATTTAAAGCCATCTTAAAGTAAGCTAAGAATTTAAAATTTATAAGCTGGGGATCTTGGACTAACTTTTAAATTTGCAATACTTTAGATGCTTATGGATATTTAGAGACATATTCATTAGAGCTTAATTAAAAAAATATTTATAAAAAATTCACGCTTCAAATAATATATCTCTATTAGTTAGTATATATCAAAAGGTTTTCATTTTGTAGAAGCAAAGTCCTTATAAGGAGAAAATTTTTTGAAAAGATCTTATTATTAAAAAAAGATGCCAGCTTTTTAGGCTGCATCCTTTTTAGAAAATATTATTTTTATAAAATTTATTTTTTCTCGGAAATTTTTTTAAAGACATCGGCGTATTTTGCAAAGAGTTTTTCTAGTTCCTTGACCCTATATTTTTTGCTGTAAGGGCTATGCATTAGGTCTTTTAGGACAGCTTGGATTTTGTTGTGAATCTTTATGTTTGTCACTATGGATGTCTTTGTGCTAAATTTATCTCCCTCAATTTTTTTGAAAAACATATTGTTTTCATTGATGAAGAAATTAAATTTATCTAAGCCCATGGATTTTAGATTTCTGTTGTCGTTTATGATGTAAAAGTTTATGTTCTCGTTATTCTTCATGATTTCAATTATGTTTTTTAGGTGGTCTTCTATTTCATTGGGACTTAGTTTTGCCTTAGTGGAGCAGTAGAGGATATTGCCTGTTTCTAAGTAGTTTAAGAGGCTAGTCCTTGTGGTCAAGAAATTTATCTTGGCATCAACAAAAAGTTCCTCCCACAAAAGTTTTATGCTGGCAATTTCTTTTTTGTTTATTTCTTGGTCCTGGTCAAGGGAAGCTTCTATTCTGTCAATGACTTTGTTGGGCAGCAAAAATTCGAAGCCGTAATTTGACAAGAATAAAAATTCGTTGTCGGAGTAAAAATATTTTCTGTAATTTGTCTCTGCCATCTCTTGGGCAGAGGTTGTGACAATTATTTTGTTGAGACCGTCAAAGAAGTGGTCCATAAAGGAAGAAATCTCAAAGAGGGTGTCAAGTTCTCTTCCTGAAGTTAGGGTTGAATAGTCCTCTCTTTCGGCAATGATTATATACATCTCGCCCTTAATAAGTATGAAGTCGCAGTGGGTGTAGCTGCGCTCATAGAATTCTAAGTTTATGGATGAATTATCTGTAATTATTTTTAAGAGATCTATTTTTTCTATATCATCTTTTTTGCAAAGGAGGTGGAGGTTAACTTCTACATCCCTTGCAATTTTTTTTAGGCTCTGAATGAGTATGTCTGCATAGGGACTTGTGATGTCAAAGGTTGCCCAGATGTCAAGGTCTCTATTTTCTAAAATTAATTTTTCTAGAATTTCCTTTAAATCGCTCTCAACGCTAGATGTTTTGAAGATGAAATTTGTTCCTTGTGGTCTTTCTTCCACTGCATCGGAATTTGTGTAGGCGTAGGACTCATTTAGGAGCTTATAAATTAAAAATTCTAGCCCCTTTTCCTGGTCTTTTTTTAGAATTTCTAAATTTTTTATATCAAAGTTAAGGAGAAAATCCTTGCTCTTGTCCTCTTCTATAAGGGCTCTTGCAAATAGGGGCGCAAGTTTTCTATTTATGGTGTAAATATTTTTTGATGACGGAATTTTTTTGCCGCTGTTCCACTTGCTTATGTAGGATATGTCGTAGTCCAAGGCATAGGCAAGGGTGGAAAGTTTGGTATTTGTCATGTCTGTTAAAATTTTAAAAACTTGTCTAAAGTGCCACATATTTTTCTCCCTTCTTAAAATAATATGTTTAAATTATATTGTTTTGTTGAATAAAAGTCAAATATTGTCACTATGATTCAAGTTCTTGCAAGTGCCAATAAACCGTTTTTTTACAATTAGGTTATATAATAAAAACAAGAAGAATATTTTTAATAAATTATTGGAGGGAACATGGTAAATTATAATTCTGTAACTGATAAGGTTATTGATGACATTAAGGCTGCTGTTAGCGGCAAAGTATATGTTGGCGAAGAAATCAATATTGACTTCTTCCACGACGAAATGCCTATTTATGGCGAAGGACAACCAGACCTAGTTGTTGATGTAACTTCTGCTGAAGAAGTTTCAAAAGTTGTAAAAATTTGTAACGAAAATAAAATTCCAGTGCTAGCAAGAGGTGCTGGTACTGGTCTTACTGGAGCTGGCGTTTCAAGATTTGGCGGCGTTATGCTTAATATGCAATCAATGAATAAAATTCTTTCTTACGATGAAGAAAACATGGTTGTTAAAGTTGAGCCAGGTGTATTATTAAACGATCTTGCTGAAGACTGTTTGACTAAGGGATATATGTATCCACCTGATCCAGGCGAAAAGTTTGCAACTCTTGGGGGAAATGTTGCTACTAACGCTGGCGGCATGAGAGCTGTTAAGTATGGCACTACAAGAAACTATGTGCGTTCAATGGAAGTTGTTCTTCCTACTGGTGAAATCACTCAATTTGGTGCCACTGTTTCTAAAACTTCTACTGGTTATTCTCTAAAGGATTTAATCATTGGATCTGAAGGAACTCTAGGAATTATCACTGAGCTTACTTTAAAGATTATTCCTGCTCCAAAGGAAACTATTTCTCTAATCGTTCCTTACGAAGACCTTGATACTTGTATTTCAACTGTTCCACAACTTTTCAAGGCTCACTTAAATCCACAAGCTATTGAATTTATGGAAAAAGAAATTGTAAATATGTCTGAAATTTATATTGGAAAATCTACTTTCCCTAAGGAATTAGAAGGAATTGACATTGGTGCTTACCTTCTTATCACTTTTGACGGAAATGATGAAGATGAACTTAACGACATTATCGAAGAAGCTGCTGAAGTTTTAATGGAAGCTGGAGCAATTGACATCTTAGTTGCTGACACTCCAAACAAGATCAAAGAAGCTTGGGCTGCAAGATCTTCTTTCCTTGAAGCTATTGAATCACAAACTAAACTTCTTGACGAATGTGATGTTGTTGTGCCAATTAACATGATTGCTAAATATGTTCACTATGTAAACGAAAGAGCTAAGGACTTCCCATTTGAAGTTAAGAGCTTTGGTCACGCAGGCGATGGTAACTTACACATTTACACTTGCTCAAATGACATGGAAAAAGAAGAATTTGTTAAAGAAGTTGAAGTTTTCATGAAGGACATTTATGGAAAGGCTTATGAAATGGGCGGACAAATTTCTGGTGAACACGGAATTGGCTTTGGTAAGAAGGAATTCTTGAAGATCTTCGAAGGGGATGTTAATACTGAACTAATGAGAGGCATTAAAAAAGTATTTGACCCTAACATGATTTTAAATCCAAATAAAGTTATTTAATAAGGAAAAAGGGGATAAAGATGTCATATTTAATTTCTGAAGAAGCAAAGGACTTGCTTTTAGATGTTAGAAACTTCTGTGAGAAAGAAGTTGTTGAAGTTTGTAAAGAAGCAGATAGAAGTGGCGAATGGCCAGAAGATTTATACGAAATGGCAAAGGAACAAGGATACTTTGCCCTTGAAGTGCCAGAAGAATTAGGCGGACCTGGTCTTTCAAGAGTGGACATTGCTGCTCTATTTGAAGAAATGGCAAAGGCAGATGCTGGTTTTGCCACTACTATTTCTGCATCAGGACTTGGCATGAAGCCAGTTCTTATTGCAGGCAGTGAAGAACAAAAAAATTATGTTGCTGATGTGGCTATGGAAGGTGGACTTGGTGCCTTCTGTCTTACTGAACCAGGGGCTGGTTCTGATGCAAGTTCAGGAACTACTACAGCTGTAAAAGATGGCGACGAATACGTTTTAAATGGTAGAAAGTGCTTCATCACTAATGGTGCTGTTGCATCTTACTACTGCATAACTGCTCTTACTGATAAGTCTAAGGGCGTTAAGGGTATTTCAATGTTCTTAGTGCCAGCAGGAACTCCTGGACTAAGCTCAGGCAAGGAAGAAGACAAGATGGGAATTAGAACTTCTAACACAACTGATGTTGTACTTGAAGATTGTAGAATTCCTGCATCAAATCTTATTGGCGAAGAAGGCAAGGGCTTTTCTATTGCCATGAAGACTCTTGACCAAGCTAGGGCATGGATGGGTTGTATAGCTGTTGGTATTGCTCAAAGAGGTATTGACGAAGCTAAAAAATACACAAGTGAAAGAATTCAATTTGGCAAGCCAATTAACAAGAATCAAGCTATTCAATTTAAACTAGCAGACATGGACATTCAAACTGAAGTTGCAAGACAAATGGTTGCCAATGCACTTACAAGGATGGACATGGGTCTAAGCTACAATAGAGAATCTGCAATTGCAAAATGTTATGCTTCTGATATAGCTATGAGAGTAGCTGAAGATGCTATCCAATTATTTGGTGGTTATGGCTACAGTAGAGAATATCCTGTTGAAAAACTTTTAAGAGATGCAAAAATCTTCCAAATTTTTGAAGGTACTAACGAAATTTTAAGAATTGTTGTTGCGAATAATTTATTGAGAGGTTAAGAATGAATATTTTAGTTTGTATAAAAGAAGTGCCTGATGATTCAGTTGCAGTTTCTGTCCAAGGGGACAGAGCTGCAATAGACTCCATCACACCTGTTGTTAATGCCTTTGACACTTACTCCCTAGAAATGGCTGTAAGGTTAAAGGAAGAAGTTGAAGGACAAGTAACTGTTCTTTCTATTGGCGGTGAAGATGTTAAAAATTCACTTAAAAATTGTCTAGCTGTTGGAGCTGACAAGGCATACTTAGTAAAGCGTGATGATTATAGAAATCTTGACGCAAAGATGATTACAGAAATACTTATGGGCGCAAAGGAAAAATTGGAAGAAGAACTTGGCAAATTTGACCTTGTATGCTTTGGTAAAGAAACTACTGATGCTGAAGGCTCACAAGTTGGAGTTTACTTTGCCAATAAATCTGATCTTGGCGTTGTTACATCTGTTATTGAAATGAAATTAGATGGGGACAAACTTATCACTAAGCAAGAAATCGACGGTGGCTATAGAGAGATTGAAACAAAAACTCCATGCGTTGTTACTATTGCTAAGCCAGATTATGAACCAAGATACCCTACTATAAAGTCAAAGATGGCTGCAAGAAGACAAAAGATTGAAGACTTTGAAGTTACTTGTGACTCTAGTCTAACTCTTGAAGAGATTAAGGACTTTGAACCTAAGAAGAGGGAAGCTGGAGTTAAGATTAACGAAGAAGAGCCAGAAGATAGCGTAGCAAAGGCTATTGCAATTATGAAGGAACAAAAGGTTTTATAGGAGGAAAAGATGAAAAATATATTAACTTATATAGAAATTAAAGAGGGTGCTCCTATTAAACTTTCTTTAGAAGCTCTTTCTAAGGCAAGTGAAATTGCAATTGAAAAAGGAAATAAATCCCTTGCCTTAATTACAGAAGAATTAAAAGATGATGAATTAAATAAATTAAGATCAGCAGGAGCAAGTGATATTGTACTTGTAAAAAGAGATGCTTACAATATGGAAGACTTCTCAAATATTATTGTTGAAGTGGCTAAAAAATATGAATGTGAAGATGTCTTCATTCCAGGTACACTTGACGGCAAGGACTTGGCTCCAAATGTTGCTGCCACACTTGACACAGTTTCTATTACAAATGTAATGGAAATTAAATTTGAAGGAGAAGAAGTCCTTTATGTAAGTCCATCTTATGGGGCAACTGTTTTAACTGAATCAAAGCTAAATAAGGCTCCAAGAATTATCACAGTGAGAGCAGGATCCTTTGACAAGAGAGATGACCTAAGTGGCGCAGGAAATCTTGTAGAAGAAAACATTGATGAAGTGAAGGACATAAAGTCAATTATAAGAGATGTGGTAATGGCAGCAGGTGCTGAAATTAACCTTGAAGATGCCCCAGTAATCGTAACTTGTGGTAGAGGTGCATCATCTGATGAAATCTTCCCACTTGTTAAGGAACTTGCTGATGTCTTTGACGCTCCAATATCTGGCACAAGACCAGTAATTGACGATGGAGTTCTTCCAAAGGCTTCACAAATTGGCCAATCTGGTAAAATTGTTTCACCTGCTCTATATATTGGCTGTGGAGTTTCTGGCGCAGTGCAACATATTTCTGGCATGGAAAACTCTGGCTTTATCCTAGCAATAAATAAGGACGAAGATGCTCCTATATTTAATCTTGCTGATGTGGGAATAGTTGGAGACTGTAAAGTTATTCTTCCATTACTTATTGAAGAAGTGAAAAAAATTAAAGCTAACGCCTAGGTGATTTATGAATTATTTAAAGGAATTTGTAATACTGTGTGTTTGCTTAATGCTTGGAGTAGTAACTAGACATCTTATAAATTTCCCGATACCTGAAGCTGTTTATGGTATGATTTATCTTTTCATAGCCTTTGCTGTTGGAATTATTGAACCAGATGATGTAAAAAAGACTTCAAATGGAATTTTACAAAATTTGGCGATTTTATTTGTGCCAGCAGGCGTTGGCATTATAAATTCTTATGACGAGATAAGAGGAAAAGCTCTATTACTTATTGGTCTAGTAGTCCTTGGTACAGCTGTAACTATGGGACTTACTGGAAAAATTATAGAAATTCTACAAAGGAGGAAAAATGTTTAGCAATAAATATTTTGGCATCATTTTGACTTTTGCAACCTTTGAAATAGGCAAAATGATCAACAAAAAACTAAAAACTCCTTTGGCTAATCCCCTTCTAATATCCATTGCCCTATGTATTTTATTTTTAAAGGCGACGGGAATATCTTATGAAGATTATAAGCAAGGTGGAGACTTTATAATGTTCTTCATCGCTCCTGCCACAGTAGCAATGGTTGTTGATTTGTACGAAAATTTACCTGAACTTAAAAAGAATTTAATCCCAATTCTTTCAGGAACGGTACTTGGCTCATTTATTGCGGTATTTTTTGTGGTGTTTGTCTTTAGCATGCTTGGCATTGACAAAAATCTAGTTGTATCTGCAACTCCACAATCAATTACAACTGCAATTGCAATTTCTCTATCTGAAGAGTATGGCGGAGCTTCTGCTATTACTGCAGTTCTTGTAGTAGTAAGAGGAGTAACTGGTGCAGTTATTGCACCAATGGTAATTAAGCTCTTTAGAATAAAAGACCCAACAGCACAAGGTGTTGCCATTGGTACATCTTCTCACGCAGTTGGTACTTCTGAAGCGAGACTGCTTGGAGAAATTCAAGGTGCCATGAGTGGACTTTCTATTGCTGTGGCAGGTCTTGTGACTGTAATCCTAATGCCTCTTGCAATGAAAGTTATAGAGACCTTATATTAAGGCGAATGTTGTTTTAATTTATATAAATTTATTGACCTATTGTCTCCCTCAATAGGTCATTTCTTATTTCAAGATATCCGACTTAGTCGACAATGGTCTCTATTCGCTTGCACGGATGAGACTTGATCAAATTTCTGCAAGAAATTTCGATAAATCTGTGTTCCTTAATTTTCGCTGGATAAGATTTTTCATCAGCTCATGCTTTGCTAGTTCTCGCATTTGCTGTGGAAACCAAAAAAAGTAGCCTTATGGTTTTAGACTACTTTTTGTTTTTTTATTTAATTTATTTCAAGAAATCCGACTCACTCGACAATGCTCCCTATTCGGTCGCATCGTCTTCCTTCGCTGGATAAGATTTTTCATCAGCTCATGCTTCGCTAACGCTCGCATTTGCTGTGAAAACCAAAAAAACCGAGACGAGTCTCGGTTTTTCTTATCATTAAATTATTTTCTATTTTTTATTTCTTCTATTAAGTCTGGAACTATATTAAATAAATCGTCAACTATTCCGTAGGATGCTATGTCAAATATTGCTGCATCTGGGTCATTGTTGATGGCAATAATTGTTGCAGAATTTTCCATGCCCTTTGTGTGTTGGATGGCTCCAGAGATGCCAAGGGCAATGTATAGGTCTGGTTTTACTTGGACACCAGTTACGCCAACTTGAATATCTTTGTCGCACCAACCAAGGTCAACTACAGCTTTTGTTGCTCCAACTGCTCCGCCAAGGGCATCGGCAAGGTCTTCTACTAGGTGCCAGTTTTCTGGACCGCCAAGTCCTCTGCCGCCAGATACAACTACCTTTGAATTAAGAAGTTTATCGAGAAGTGGATTTATGTCAGTTTTTTCGAATTCAACAAATTTTGTCTTTACATATTCTTCGCTTAGTCCAGCTTCTTCTTTTATTATTTCAACTTGTCTTTTTTCATCACGAGGAGCTTCTACGAAAGAGCCTCTTCCAATGGTAGCCATCATTGTTTCAGATAAAATTCTTACATCGCAGAATAATTTTCCATCAAAGGAAGGTCTTATCCACTTGATGTCAGCCTTATCTTCTGTTAGTTCAACAGCTGAGCAATCGGCAACAAGTCCAACATGTCTTTTTGCTGAAACTCTACCTGCCAAGTCACGACCATTGTGGCTTGCTGGCAGCATTACAATTGCTGGATCGTATTTTTCCATTAGGGCTTCCAAAACTTTTGCATAGCCTAAGGTATTGTAATTTTCTAAAAGTTCGTCATCTACTTTTACTACCCTGTCGGCACCGTAGTAGCCTGATTCCTTTGCAAGCTCGTCATTTTTGTAGCCAATTTCAATAGCTACAAGTTCTTTATTTAATTCATCAGAAAGTTCTCTTGCCTTTGACATAGTTTCTTTAGTAATAAGTGAAAGTGAACCTTCTGAAGTTTCGTTTACTACCCAAATATTTCCTTTTTTCATTTTATCACCTACACTAATACTTTCTTATCTTCTAAGATCTTAATGACTTCTTCTATATTTTCCTTGGCAGATCCCTTATCAATAAGGTTTCCTGCTTCAGATTTTCTTGGAGCGGACAAATCTTTTACAATTGTAAGAGAGCCCTTTTGTCCAAGTTTTTCAAGGTCAAGTCCAAGAGAAGATGGAGTCATTTCGTGAATTTCTTTTTCTTTTGCAATGGCGCTTCTCTTTAGGGCAAACTTTGAAGGTTTATTTACAGAGCCTTTAAGTGCAGATGCCACAAAAGGAGTTGAAAGTTTTACAGTTTCAATACCTGTGCCAATATTTCTCTTAACTTCAAATTCGCCGTCTACATAGTTAATGTCTGAGACATAAGTTACTTGGTTCATGCCAAGTCTTTCTGCAACTTGGGGACCAACTTGTCCAGTGTCGCCGTCCATAGTTTGGTCGCCAGTAAAGATTATGTCGTAGTCTCCAATGGATCTTGCTGCTTCAGCTAGGGCATAGGAAGTTGCTATTGTGTCAGAACCCTTAAATTCAAGTCCTGCCAAGAGATAAGCTTCTTCTGCACCCATTTGGATACATTCACGCAAATATTTTTCTGCAGAAGGTGGTCCCATAGTTAGGACATCAATCTCAACATCTTCTTCTACTTGTTCTGATATATTTAATGCAAATTTCAAGCCGCATAAATCAGATGGATTTATTATAGTTTTAATTCCATCTCTAATTAGGTTATTAGTTTCTGGATCGATTCTCGCATTAGTTGTGTCAGGAACAGTTTTCATTAGTAATAATATTTTCATAGTTCCTCCTAAAATTATTTTTCATTATAAGTATATCATACCCCAAATTTACCAAAGTATAAATATTTTTTAGCCTTTTAAATATCCTTGTTTTCTCATTTAAAGATATTACCGTATTTATAACTTTACAACAAATCTTATAAAATTTAGCATATAATTCTAATTGATAAATGAAATCAAAAAAGGAGGATTATATATGGATCAAATAAAAAAAATGTCAGCAGGCCATGATTTTTTAAAGCTTTTAGGAAGAACTAAGCTTAGGCCAGGTGGAGGAATAGTTACTAAATGGCTTTTAAGCCAAGTTAGTATTAATGAATACTCAAAGGTGTTAGAAGTTGCTTGCAATCAAGGAGATAATTTGATTAGTATTTTTAACGATAGCAAGTGTGAAATTAAAGGTATAGATATAGATTTAGATGTTGTAGAGAAATGTGTTGATAATTTAAAAATATTAGGTCTTGAAGATAAGATTGATGTTGTTCAAATGGATGCAAAAAACTTAAAATTCAATGACCAATCCTTTGACTTAGTCCTAAATGAAGCCATGTTAACTATGCTTCAAGATGAGGACAAAAGGTTGGCTCTAAAAGAATATTATAGAGTTTTAAAACCTGAGGGAAAGTTAATAATTCATGATGTTTCTATTGATAAGGACGACGAAGATCTGATAAAAAAAGTTTCAGTTATGGCTAACATTAATGCGAAACCTCTTACTAAATTTGGATGGGTAGAACTATTGGAAGAATGTGGTTTTGAAGTTGAGGCTGAAAAACATGGCAAATTTTTATTATTAGATAAGGAAACAATTATAAGGGATGAAGGCCCTATGAGGGCAATAGAGTTTTATAAAAATGCTAGCAAGGAGGAGTTTAAGGAAAGGATTGATACAATGACAAAAAGATCTTCTAATGGAGATATGAATTACATTGGAATTATTGCGAAAAAAGGAAATTAAAAGTGAAAAAAATAAATAAAAAAATATGCATAACTTTAGCTTTAATAATGTTAGTCTCACTGTTCACAGGGTGCAATGGTGAAAAGGATATAAATGCAAAGGAAAACAAGAATCAAAAAGCGGAAGTTGCCGAAAATACTGCAGAAGGAAGTCACAAAATTGTGGACCATGCAGGTCATGAGGTTGAAGTTCCTAATAATATCCAAAGGATAGTTATAGATCAAATACCAATACTTTCGACTTATGCAGCATATCATGGTGGAAAAGCTCCCTATATAGTAGGGTATGCAGGTTCCCTGAAGGAAGTTATTTCTGATACTGTTTTAAAGGACATGGCACCAGAACTTCTTGATGCGACAAATACAGTTCAGGCTCAGTCTGATATTAACACTGAAGAAATAATAAAGCTTAAACCCGATGTAATTTTTTACAATGCAAAAAATAATGAACACTATGAAGCCCTATCTAAGACAGGAATTCCTTGCGTTGGATTTGCAACAATAGGTGGAGACACACCAGCTGATCCTATAAACAGGTATAAAGAGTGGTTAAAACTTCTTGAAGATGTATTTGGCGAAAAGGGAAAGATGGATGATTTCCTAAAGGCTGGTGACGACATTGTTAATGATGTTGAAGAAAGAATTGCCAAGGTACCTGAAAATCAAAGACCTTCTGCCATGATTCTATGGAAGTACATGCAGGGTACTCCAATTGTAGCTGGCAAGGGTGTATTTGGCGACTTTTGGCTTCAAAGATTAAAGGTTAAGAATGTTGCGGAAGAAACTAAGGGATTTGCTAAGACAAATGTGGAACAAATTTATTCTTGGAATCCAGAGATTTTATTTTTAGATGGTCCTGGCCTTTTAGATATAAAAACTAAAGATGTTTATAACAATTCAGTTGAAGGAATAGATTTTTCAAACTTAATTGCAGTGAAGAATAAACGAGTTTACAATACAAAACTTGGGATGTGGAATTGGTTTACCCCAAATCCTGATGGGCCCCTTGTATTAGCTTGGCTTGCTAAATCAACTTATCCTGATTATTTTAAAGATTATGATTTAAAGGAGAAAATAAAAGAATATTACAAGCAATGGTACAAGTATGATCTAACAGATGAAGAAATTGAGGATATGTTTAATATATGATAAAGGATTATTGTATCAAGAATGGGAAAATCAAGAGCTACACCTATATTCTATTGATAATCTTGCCGGTTCTTTGCAGTATATTTGCCTTAAGCATTGGGAGAATGAATTTGAAGGTAGGAGACATTTTTAATTTGTTTTTGGATTTAATTTCAAAAACAAATTTGGATCCCATGCTTGAGTCAGTAGTAATAAACATTAGGCTGCCGAGGATTTTCACTGCCCTAATAGTTGGAAGTGGACTTACTTGTGCAGGGATTGCCTTTCAGGCATTATTTTCTAACCCGCTTGCAACACCAGACATACTTGGTGTTACAAGTGCCTCAAGCCTTGGTGCCATAATAGGAATACTCCTATCTAAAAACACAATGGAGATACAAGTTTATTCGCTATTGATGGGTTTGTTTTCTATTTTTATTACCTTAAAGCTAGTGAAGGAAGCAAGAACTTCTATGATTATGCTAGTTTTGTCAGGGCTGATTATGTCATCTCTTGCCAATGCCTTTAGTTCCCTATTAAAGTACACAGCAGATCCAACAGACAAGCTCCCGCAAATAACCTATTGGTTAATGGGATCTTTTGGAAGGGCATCTTATAAGAATTTAATTTTAGCTTCCCCAATTATTATTTTAAACATAATCTTCATATATAAGATGAGGTGGAGATTAAACATTTTATCTCTATCAGAAGATGAAGCTAGGTCCTTAGGTATTAATGTGAAAAGAACTAGATTATTCTTTATACTTGCCTCTACAATGATTACGGCAAGCTCTGTATCTTTATGTGGTCAAATTGGCTGGATTGGTTTAATAATACCCCACATAGCCAGGATGCTAGTAGGAGCCAATAATATTTACACACTGCCCTTTGGAATTAGCATAGGTGCTGGCCTAATGGTGATTATTGAGGCCTTGTCAAGGACAATATCTGTAATTGAACTTCCGATTTCAATATTAACGGCAATTATTGGTGCACCAATATTTATTGTTTTGCTTAGACAGACAGGGGGCAAGTTTAGATGAATTTAAAAGTTAAGAATGGATTTTTCTATTATAACAAGTCTACCTCTTTGCTTGAGGATGTAAATTTTGAGTTAATAGATTCTGATGTTCTTTCTATACTTGGACCTAATGGTGTTGGAAAGACAAGCTTAATAAAATGTATTATGGGATTGTTAAAATGGTCAAGTGGGACTACCCTTATTAATGGTGAAGATATTAAAAAGATGAAGGATAGGGAAATTTGGAATAAAATTTCTTACATTCCACAAAAAAGATATTTTGCATTTTCTTACACTGGTATTGAGATGGTTCTTTTGGGTGTGGCAAAAAACTTAAATTTATTTGAAGTGCCAAACAAAGGTGACATGGAGAAGGCCCAAGAAATAATGGATAAAATTGGGATAGGTCATTTGGCAAATAAAGATTGTAATAAAATGAGTGGTGGAGAGCTACAAATGGTTCTAATTGCAAGAAGTCTTTTGGGAAATCCAAGGATTTTAATTTTAGACGAACCAGAAAGTGGTCTGGACTTTAAGAATCAACTTATAATCCTTGAACTTTTAAAAAACTTAGGTGAGCAAGGGGTAATTGTAATATTAAACACTCATTACCCAGAGCATGCCTTGAGTATTTCGAACAAAAGCTTGCTTCTTACCTATGACAAAAAATACAAGTATGGAAATACTGGAGATATTTTAAATAAGAAAAACATAAGGGAAGCTTTTTCTGTAAATGTAGAAATTAACAATATAAAAGTTGGAGAAAGGTATTATAAAAATATTCTACCAATAAGTATAGTAGGTGAAAATGAAAAATATTGCAAAGAATAAAAAGATGACATTTGAAGAAATGATTGTTTTAAAAGATTTACACACAATTTCAAAAAAGATTTCAGATGGGAAAGATCACACCCTTATATTATTTTCCCTTTCTAGGGGAAGTGATATAAGTGGAGAATTTTATGATGAAGGAAAAATATATTTTTTGTTAGAAGGCAAATTAAAATTTAATGATATTTCTATAGGTAAGGGAGACTGTATTGCCTTTAATCCCAAGACTTTATTTAATATTTTTGCAATAGAGGATTCTTTTTTAATAGAAGTAACAATTTCAGGAAAGGAGTATAAAATGGAAAATTTAATAAAGGGAGAAATAATCAACTTAAAGGATTCTATTTCATATGTTGATGGAGCTATTTCAAATATAGATATAGTTTCAAAAGAAAATTTGAAAATTATGGTAATGGCATTTGACAAGGGAGAAGGGCTCAGCCCACATAGTGCTCCTGGGGATGCTTTGGTAATACCTTTAGAAGGAGAAGCTATTTTAAGTGTTGGAGATAAAAGCTATGAAATTAAGGTGGGAGAACAATTAGTATTTCCAAAAAACATTGAGCACAGTGTAAGGGCAAAGACTAAGTACAAAATGCTTCTGATATTGTCCATTGATTAATAAGGAGTAAAGCTTAAATTCCCATCTATTAATCATGGTTTATAAATGACTAGGTTGGAATATTTGTCTTAAAACATTTGGTAATCATATATTTTACTTTTAGGTAAACTAGATTTTGAAATTCCTCCTATTTTTAGAATGACCTAGGTCATTTGATTCCTATAGTTTGTTTTTGCAAAACATACTAGGTTTCAAATGGCCCTTTTTTATGCAAATTTATAAAATCTACAAGGAGATATTTTTTAAAAGGTTAAGATACTCAAAATATCTTTCAGAAATTACATATAAAATCTTTTAAGTGTATTATAATAAAGAGTAAGGATTATTTATTTTCAAATAATTAATTTAATAGAAAGGAAGAAAAAATGAAAAATTTAAAGTTTAAAAAATTCCTAAGCCTGCTTTTAATTTTTACAATGTTTGCAGGAATTTTAGGTGGATGCGGTAAAAAAGATGCCACAGAAAAAAATACGGAAGCAAAAAATGTTTCTACAGAAGAAAAAGTTGCTACAAAAGATGAGGCTGGAAGCCACAAGATAGTGGACCACGCAGGTCACGAAGTTGAGGTGCCAAATAAAATTGAAAAGATTGTAATTGACCAAGTGCCAATTCTTTCAACTTATATGGCATACAATGAAGGCAAGGCTCCTTACATCGTGGGCTATGCTGGTTCTCTTAAACAAGTAATTTCAAATACAGTTTTAAAGGACATGGCACCAGAACTTTTAGATGCTACTAACACAGTTAAGGGTCAATCAGATTTAAATGTGGAAGAAATTATGAAGTTAAAGCCAGATGTAATTTTCTACAATGCAAAAAACCAAGACAGATACGAAAAATTATCAAAGACTGGCGTGCCATGTATTGGCTTTGTAACTATGGGGGCAGACACTCCAGCTGACCCAATAAATAGGTATGGAGAGTGGCTAAAGCTTCTTGAAGATGTCTTTAATGAAAAGGGAAAGATGGATAATTTCTTGGCAGCTGGAAATGAAATTGTAAAAGATGTTGAAGAAAGAATTGCAAAGGTTCCTGATGAAAAAAGACCAAGCGGCATGATCCTTTGGAAGTATCAAGAAGGCACTCCAATTGTTGCCGGCAAGGGAACTTTTGGCGACTTTTGGCTAAAGAGACTAAAGGTAAAAAATGTGGCAGAAGAAGCAAAGGGCTATGCAAAGGTAAATGTGGAACAAATTTATTCTTGGAATCCAGATGTATTTTATCTTGACGGACCTGGTCTTTTAAATATTAAGACAGAAGATGTCTACAACAATTCTGTAGAGGGTTTTGATTTTTCTAACTTAAAATCTGTTAAGGACAAGAGAGTTTACAACTCAAAGCTTGGCATGTGGAACTGGCTTACACCAAACCCAGACGCGCCACTTGTTCTTGCATGGCTTGCAAGCGAAACTTATCCAGATGCCTTTAAGGACTACGACTTGAAGAAAGTTATTAAAGACTACTACCAAAAATGGTATAATTATGAACTTACTGATGAGCAAATCGAGGACATGTTTAATATATGATAAAAAAATATTGCACTAGAGATGACGGGAAACTCCGTCTCTCTGTGTATCTTATTTTATTCATTCTTCCCATAGTCTGTGCAGTCCTTGCACTTTCTATGGGCAGGATGAAGGTAAATATTTCTGAAATAATAAATTTATTTAAAAATTACATATTAAGAAGAGACTTGGACCCTATGATGGAGTCCTTAATTTTTAAGATAAGGCTGCCAAGGATTCTCACTGCCCTAATAGTGGGCGCAGGTCTTACTGTGGCAGGCATTGCCTTTCAAGCTCTCTTTTCAAATCCATTGGCGACACCAGATATTTTGGGAGTTACAAGTGCATCAAGCCTTGGGGCAATTATTGGGAT
This sequence comes from uncultured Peptoniphilus sp., assembly GCF_946998875.1. Classification (GTDB taxonomy): domain Bacteria; phylum Bacillota; class Clostridia; order Tissierellales; family Peptoniphilaceae; genus Peptoniphilus_A. The sequence goes on from NZ_CAMQAY010000001.1 coordinate 95,644, forward strand.
TTTACTTTCCCTTGGCACTATGGGCATTCAAGTTATTGCACTTTTAACTGGCCTTATTTCAATTTTTATCACCATAAATCTTGTAAGGCGAGATGAGGCCTCCATTGTCATGTTAGTCTTGGCTGGGATTATTGTATCTTCTCTTGCCAATGCCTTTAGCTCCCTATTAAAGTACACAGCCGACCCCATGGACAAGCTGCCACAAATTACTTATTGGCTAATGGGTTCCTTTGGCAGGACCTCTTACAAGAATTTAGTCTTGGCAGGGCCCCTCATTTTAATTTCAATTTTTGTAATTTATAAAATGAGATGGAGCTTAAATCTCCTTTCTCTATCAGAAGAGGAGGCAAGGTCTCTTGGTTTAAATGTTAAGAGGACTAGATTTATTTTTATACTGGCCTCAACAATAATCACTGCATCTAGCGTATCAATTTGCGGACAAATTGGTTGGATTGGCCTTATCATTCCTCATCTTGTTAGGATGCTCATTGGGGCAAATAATCTATACACTCTGCCCTTTGGCATAAGCTTTGGCGCAGGATTTATGGCCCTAATTGAAGCCCTGTCAAGGACAGTTTCTGTAATTGAGCTTCCAATTTCAATTCTTACTGCAATTATTGGAGCACCAATTTTTATAATGCTCATGAGAAGGTCTGGAGGAATATTTAAATGAAATTAGAAGTTTCCAAAGGATTTTTTAAATTTAAAAAAACAGATTATATTTTAAAGGACATAAATTTTTCTCTAGAGGAGGGTGATGTCCTTTCAGTTCTTGGACCAAATGGAGTGGGAAAGACAACTCTCATAAAATGTTTGATGGGACTTCTTCCTTGGACCAGTGGCGAAACTTTTATTGATGGGAAAAATATTTCTTCAATGAAGGAAAGAGAAGTCTGGTCAAAAATTTCCTACATCCCACAAAAGAGAAATTTTTCCTTTTCCTACACTGGACTTGAAATGGTCCTCTTTGGGTCGACTTCATCTTTAAATATTTTTGAAAGACCTAGCCAAAAAGAAATTGAGAGGGCGAGGGAAGTCATGAAGATGATAGGGATAGACCATCTCGCAGACAAGCTTGCCAATGAAATGAGTGGCGGAGAACTTCAAATGCTTTTAATAGCCAGAAGCCTTGTCAAGGAGCCAAAAATGATTATTTTAGACGAGCCAGAAAGCGGTCTTGACTACAAAAACCAAATTATTATTTTAGATTTAATAAAAAAACTTTCTGAAAGTGGAGTGATTATTGTCATGAACACCCACTATCCAGAGCACGCCCTAAAAATTTCCAACAAATGTCTTCTATTAAATTACGACAAGACTTATAAGTTTGGAGAGACTAGAGAAGTTTTAAATGGAGAGAATTTAAAAAAATCTTTTTCTGTTGAGGTGAAGATAGAAAAAATTTCTGTGGACGGCAAAGATTACGAGAGTATAATTCCTCTTGGCATAGAAGATGAAAATTTAAAATAGAAAATATAGTGGAAGAGAAGTATGGAGGTCATACTTCTTTTTTTATTATACAGGGGAATTTAAGATTAAAAAGATTATATATTTAAAAATCCCAGGTTTTTGCGGGTATAGATAAATTGATAGAGAATATCAAATAAACTTTAAAAATATAAGGAGGACAATATGTCACAAATAGGAAAGAAAATACCTGAGTTTAAAACTATGGGCTATGCCCCTAGCAAGGAAGAGTTTGTAGAGGTTTCTAACAAGGACCTTGAAGGCAAGTGGACAGTTTTAATGTTCTACCCTGCTGATTTTACTTTTGTATGTCCAACTGAACTTGAAGACATGCAAGAACAATATGGAAAGTTAAAGGAACTTGGAGCTGAAGTTTACTCTATGTCAACTGACACTCACTTCGTTCACAAGGCATGGCATGACCACTCTGAAGCTATTAGTAAGCTTGAGTTCACAATGCTGGCTGACCCCCACAAGTCAATTGCAAGGGACTTTGATGTACTTGATGAAGAAGCAGGTCTTGCACAAAGGGCTACTTTTATAATTGATCCAGATGGTGTGATCCAAACTTTGGAAATCAATGCAGATGGCATTGGCCGTGATGCAAGTCAAGTTATTGACAAGATTCGCGCAGGACAATTTGTAAGAAACAATCCTGGCCAAGTATGTCCAGCAAAATGGAAGCAATCTGGCAAGACTTTGACTCCAGGACTAGACCTAGTTGGCAAGATCTAATGTTAGATCAAAATTTAAAAAATCAGGTTGCTGAATATTTTAAGCTTCTTGAAAGGGAAGTTGTAATTTCAGTAGACCTTGATGATACAGAAAATTCAAGGGACTTAAAAAAGTTCTTAGATGAGCTAGGGGGACTTTCTGACAAAATAAAAATAAAGGAGGGGGACCTAAAGTTTAAGCCAAGCTTTAGCCTTTCATCAGATAGTAGTAGTGGAATCAATTTCGCGGGCATACCCCTTGGACACGAGTTTGAGTCCTTCATACTTGCCATCCTACAAGTTGGGGGTCGCCCACCAAAGATTGATGACAAGACTAGGGAAAGAATTATGGCAATAGAGGATGAAATGAATTTCGAAACCATGGTCAGCCTATCTTGCCACAACTGCCCTGAAGTAGTTCAGTCCCTAAATATTATGGCAGTCCTAAATCCAAAGATCTCCCACACAATGGTTGACGGGTCTGTCTTCACTGACTATGTTGAAGACCTTGGTGTACTTGCAGTGCCAACAACTTATGTAAATGGAGAAGTCTTTAACAGTGGAAAAATTTCCTTAAATGAAATCTTAAATAAGATAAAGAAGGAAGAAGTTGACCTAAGGCTTGAAGAAAAACCTATTTATGACTGCCTGGTAATAGGTGGAGGCCCTGGTGGGGCGACAGCAGCCATCTATGCAGCGAGAAAGGGGATAAGGACTGCCCTTGTAGCCGAGGAATTTGGCGGTCAAGTAAAGGAAACTCTTGCCATAGAAAATATTACGGGCATAGCCTACACAGAGGGGCCCAAGTATATGGAGGATGTCAAGGCACATCTTGACAAGTACAAGGTAGAAGTCATTGAAGGACTATCAGTTACAAGCATAGAGAGAGACGAGAAGTTAAAGATCCTAACAGATAAAGGAAATCTCTTCGCAAGGACTATTGTTATAGCTACAGGTGCTAAGTGGAGGCTCATTGGCATTCCTGGAGAAATTGAATTTAGGAACAAGGGCGTGGCCTACTGTACTCACTGTGATGGTCCCCTATTTAGGGGCAAGAAGGTTACAGTAATTGGTGGAGGAAACTCTGGCATAGAAGCAGCCATAGACCTTGCCAGCATAGCAAGAGAAGTCCTAGTCCTAGAATTTTTGCCTGAATTAAAGGCAGATAAGCTTCTCCAAGACAAGCTTAGGGAATTTAAAAATGTAAAAATAGTTACTAATGCAGAAACTCAAGCCCTAAGTGGGGAAAAGTTTCTTGAAAAAATCACCTACAAGGACAGGGTCTCTGGACAAGTTATAGAAGAAGCCACTGACGGATGCTTTATCCAAGTTGGTCTTGTGCCAATGACTGAATGGCTTGACCTTGTTGAAAAGAATCCTCGCGGCGAAATAATTGTAGATGAATTTGGAGCAACAAATGTTGAAGGAATTTATGGGGCAGGGGACTGCACTAACTCAGCCTTCAAACAAATTGTAATTGCAGAGGGATCAGGTGCTACAGCAGCCCTTGGTGCCTACAATTATTTAATGACTAAGGGAAATTGAAGTTTCTATTAAAAAGAAGTATGGGCGACCTACTTCTTTTTTTCTTGTCTTGGATTTTTAAAGTCTATATTTTTCATAAAAAATTTTCTAAGAATCTTTATATATAATAGAAAAAAATCTTATATAATAGAAAAAATATCTTATATATTAGAAAAAAATAAAAAATATTTGTAAAAATTTTTGTCAAAGGAAATTTTTCTAGCAAAATTATTTATTTTTATATGGAAAAAATTTGTCTAGGAGAAAAATAAAATTTTTCTAAAAAATTTTTAAAAAAATGTGTATTTTCCCTTTACAAGTGGCTTTATTTGTTATATAATACCAGAGCGTTTAAAAAAGAATGTTGCGATGAAGTCATAAGTTGCTTGAAACTTTGCCGAAAAAAAGGAGTTTCGAGGTAATTATGACGGAGAAGTCCAAGCTGGACTTGGGCGCGGGTTATTTTTTTCAGACGGACCCATTGATACACAAGGGTGCGTTTATCGATAACCCCATTCGCAAGTAAGGCTTTAGCGAATAGGAGGTAAATATGTCTAACAAAGGCAAACAAAAAATCAGAATTAAACTTAAAGCTTATGATCACGAATTACTTGATAATTCAGCACTAAGAATTGTTGATGCTGCTAAAAAGAGCGGTGCAGAAGTTTCTGGACCAATTCCTCTTCCAACAGAAAAGGAAATCATCACAATTATAAGAGCTGTACACAAGTATAAGGATTCAAGAGAACAATTTGAGCAAAGAACTCACAAGCGTCTAATTGATATACTAAATCCTACACAAAAAACTGTAGATTCACTTATGAAGTTAAATCTACCAGCTGGTGTAGATATAGAAATTAAACTTTAAAACTTTGCTTTATATGACTTCTAACTTAGAAGTCCGCTGTAAATATTAGGAGGTGCAACATGAAATATTTAGTAGGTAAAAAAATTGGCATGACCCAAATTATCGATGAAGAGGGTATTGTCACTCCTGTCTCAGTTATTGAAGTAGAACCAAATGTTGTTGTGCAAAAGAAAACTATTGAAAGTGATGGCTATAATGCTATCCAAGTTGCAACACATGAAGTTAAGGAAAAGAAACTTAACAAACCTGAGAAGGGACATTTCGACAAGGCAGGCGTAGGATATAGAAAACATCTTTCTGAATTCAGAACTGATGAAGTTGAATCTTATAACCTTGGAGATGAAATAAAGGTAGATTTATTTGAAGTTGGAGAACACATTGATGTTGTTGGAACTTCAAAGGGTAAAGGAACTGCTGGTCTTATTAAACGTCACAACTTCGGTCGTGGTAGAGAAACTCACGGTTCTAAATTCCACAGAATGCCAGGTGGTATGGGTGCTGCTTCTTATCCAGGAAAAGTATTCAAGAACCACAGAATGGCTGGTAAAATGGGTAACGAAAGAGTTACTGTTCAAAACCTTGAAATTGTTAGAATAGATACAGATAAAAATTTAATTTTAGTTAAGGGTGCTATTCCAGGACCTAAGAAGGGAACTGTTAGAATTAAAAGCACTACTAAAATGGCTAAATAAGATAGGGAGGTAAAGAAATGCCTAAAATTCAAATGATTGACATTAAGGGAAATCCTGTTGAAGAAGTCGAACTAAATGAAGGGCTATTTGATGCTCCTGTAAGCACTCATGCTGTTTATTTAGTTGTTAAAAATATTTTGGCTAATAAAAGACAAGGTACTCACTCTGCTAAGACTCGTGCTGAAGTGCGTGGCGGCGGAAGAAAACCTTGGAGACAAAAGGGAACTGGTCGTGCAAGACAAGGTTCCATTAGATCACCTCAATGGAGAGGTGGCGGAGTTGTTTTCGCTAAGAAACCAAGAGATTACTCTTACACAACTCCTAAGAAAGCTAGAAGAGCTGCTCTTAGATCAGTTCTTACTACAAAATTACAAGATGGTGAAATAATCCTTGTTGACAAATTAACTATGGAAGAACCAAAGACAAAGATTTTCGCCAACATCTTAAAGGATATTAAGGCAGAAGGAAAGGCTCTTGTAGTTGTTAATGACGACGAAAAAGATGTTCAAAGAGCTGCAAAAAATATCGCTGGTGTAAAGACATCAAGAGCTACTGATATTAATGTTTATGATTTATTGAAATACGATAACTTAATTATCACTAAGGCTGCACTTGATGTTGTTGAGGAGGTTTTTAACTGATGAATAAATTTGACATTATTAAAAGACCTTTAGTTACTGAACAAAGTATGGACATGATGGCAGACAAGAAATACACTTTTGAAGTGCCAAAGGATGCCACTAAACCTGAAATCAGAGCAGCTGTTGAAGAAATCTTCGGCGTTAAGGTTGAAAAAGTATATACAATGAATATGCGTGGAAAATTAAAAAGACAAGGAGTTCATCAAGGAAGACGTCCTTCATGGAAAAAGGCTATAGTTAAACTTACTGATGACTCAGAACCAATAGAATTTTTTGATTCTATTTGATAAGTAGGAGGTATTAAAATGGCGATTAGAGGATTTAAACCTACAACTCCTGCCCGTAGAAAGATGACTGTTGCTACATTTGAAGAGATTACAAAGACTACACCTGAAAAATCTCTTTTAGTTAGCATGAGCAAAACTGCCGGTAGAAATTCACAAGGTAGAATTACTAGTAGACACAGAGGCGGCGGAGTTAAGAGAAAATATAGAATTATAGATTTAAAAAGAGATAAAGATAATATTCCTGCAAGAGTAAAAGCTATTGAATATGATCCATATAGAACTGCTTACATTGCACTTTTATCTTACGCTGATGGTGAAAAGAGATACATCCTTCAACCAAACGGACTTAAAGTTGGCGATGTAATCGAATCTGGATCAGACGCAGATATTAAAGTTGGTAATGCACTAATGCTTGCTGACATTCCAGTTGGTACTACAGTTCACAACATCGAAATGACTCCTGGTAAGGGCGGTCAAATTGCAAGATCTGCTGGATCATCAGCTCAACTTATGGCAAAAGAAGGAAAATATGCTCAACTTAGACTTCCTTCAGGTGAATTTAGATTACTAAATCAAAGATGTAAGGCAACTATTGGACAAGTTGGAAATATTTCTCATGAACTTATCACACTAGGTAAGGCAGGTAAGAGCAGATATCTTGGAAATAGACCTCATGTTAGAGGATCTGCAATGAACCCTGTTGATCACCCTCATGGTGGTGGGGAAGGTAGAACTCCAGTAGGTAGACCTTCACCAATGACTCCTTGGGGCAAGAAAGCTCTAGGACTTAAGACTAGAAAGAAATCTAAAAAATCTGATATGTATATAGTAAGAAGAAGAACTAAGTAATCGGAGGGTATAATGAGTAGATCAATAAAAAAAGGACCATTTGCTGATGAACACCTTCTAAAGAAGGTTGACGAGCTTAATGAAAAAAATGAAAAGAAAGTAATTAAAACTTGGTCTCGTCGCTCAACTATTTTCCCTGAATTTGTTTCACACACAATTGCTGTTCATGACGGCAGAAAACATGTGCCAGTATATATTACTGAAGACATGGTAGGACATAAATTAGGTGAATTTGTTCCAACAAGAACATATAGAGGCCACGGTGGCAAGAGCGAAAAGAGCACAACAGTTAAATAAGGAGGGTTAAAATGCAAGCACAAGCAATTGCAAAATATGTAAGAATATCACCTCTTAAGGTGAATTATATTTGCGCTGAAATACGCGGCAAAAGCGTTGATGAGGCCCTCTCTATTTTAAAGTTTACTAATAAGAGGGGAGCTCATGAACTCTATAAGGTACTAAAATCAGCTGTAGCTAATGCTGAAAACAACCTTAATTTAGACAGAAGCGATCTTTATGTGAAGAAAGCATACGCTAATGACGGACCTACTATGAAGAGATTTCGTCCTAAGGCTAAGGGTATGGCTTATCCAATCCTTAAAAGATCAAGTCACATTGGCGTTGTAGTAGCAGAAAGAGAGTAAGGAGGTAGAGAATGGGCCAAAAAGTAAACCCACATGGACTTCGTGTTGGAGTAATCAAAGATTGGGATTCAAAATGGTATGCAGACAAGAAAAATTTTGCCGATCTTTTAGTTGAAGACAACAATATTAGAAAATATGTTAAGAAAAAACTCTATACTGCAGGTATTTCAAAAATTGAAATCGAAAGAGCTGCTAACAGAGTTAAAGTTTCAATTCACACAGCTAAACCAGGTATGGTAATTGGTCGTGGTGGCGCTGGAGTTGAAGAACTTAGAGCTGAAATTGAAAAGCTAACAAATAAATCTGTTGTAATAAATGTTGAAGAAATTAAAAACCAAGATTTAGACGCACAAATCGTTGCAGAAGCTATTGCTGAATCTCTTGAAAGAAGAGTTGCATTTAGACGTGCAATGAAACAAGCAATTCAAAGAACTATGCGTCAAGGAGCTCTTGGTATTAAGACTTCTGTATCAGGCCGTCTTGGTGGAGCTGATATGGCAAGAACTGAAGGTTATTCTGAAGGAACTATTCCTCTTCAAACATTAAGAGCTGATATCGACTACGGTTTCGCTGAAGCTGATACTACTTATGGTAAGCTTGGCGTTAAAGTTTGGCTTTATAAGGGCGAAGTTCTTCCTGAACTAAAAGAAGATTCAAGAAGAAAACCTAGAGATAATAGAGACAATAGAGATAACAGAAATCGCAAGAGACGCGATAATAGAAACAATAATTTTAATAGAAATAATAGAAGAGACAATAAAAATAAAGAGTCTTAAAGAAGGGAGGAATAGTCATGTTGATGCCTAAGAGAGTAAAATATCGTAAAGTTCACAGAGGCAGAATGAAGGGCAAGGCTATGCGTGGTAATGAGCTTGCATACGGCGAATATGGTATAAAAGCTTTAGAACCTTGTTGGATAACTTCAAATCAAATAGAAGCAGCACGTCGTGCTATGACAAGATATATTCGTAGAGGTGGAAATATCTGGATTAAGATTTTCCCAGACAAACCTGTTACTGAAAAACCTGCTGAAACTCGTATGGGTTCCGGTAAAGGTGCTCCAGAGTATTGGGTTGCAGTAGTTAAGCCAGGAAGAATTTTATTTGAAATGGGCGGTGTTTCTGAAGATGTTGCAAGAGAAGCAATGAGACTTGCATCTATGAAACTCCCTGTGAGAACTAAATTCGTTATGAAAGATAAGGATGGTGACTCAAATGAAGGCTAATGAAATTCGCAAGATGTCAAGCGAAGATTTAAATAACAAAGTTATTGAACTTAAAAATGAACTTTTTAATTTGAGATTCAGATTGGCCACTGGTCAACTTGACAATCCATCAAGTATTAAAAGTGTTAAAAGAGATATAGCAAGAGTTAAAACGATCATTAGAGAACGTGAACTTGAAGTTGGAAAGGAGGCTTAATCTCATGGAAAGAAATTCAAGAAAAACTATAACAGGAATTGTAGTAAGCGATAAAATGGATAAGACTATTGTAGTTCAAACTGAAACTTTAAAAACTCATCCAATTTACAAAAAGAGATTTAAGAAGACTACTAAATTCAAGGCTCATGATGAAAATAATGAATGTGGTATTGGTGATCGCGTAAAACTTATGGAAACTAGACCACTAAGTAAAGATAAAAGATGGAGACTTGTAGAAATTATTGAAAAGGCTCAATAATTTTAACTTGAAAGGAGAATAACATGATTCAACAAGAAACAAGATTGCGTGTTGCTGACAATTCAGGTGCAAGAGAACTATCTGTAATTAAAGTCCTTGGTGGAACTAATAGAAAGACAGCTTCTATCGGAGATATTGTAGTGTGTTCTGTAAAGAATGCAACACCCGGTGGCGTTGTCAAAAAAGGCGCTGTTGTAAAAGCAGTTATTGTTAGAACAAACAAGGGTATCAGCAGAAAAGACGGATCTTACATTAGCTTCGATGATAATGCTGCTGTTGTAATTAAAGATGATAGAAGCCCTGTTGGCACTCGTATTTTTGGACCTGTAACTAGAGAACTAAGAGCTGGAAACTTTATGAAGATTATTTCTCTAGCTCCGGAAGTACTATAATTTGGAGGTGTAATATGAAAATTAAAAAAGATGACATCGTAAAAGTTATAGCCGGAAAAGATAAAGGCAAAACTGGTAAAGTCCTAAGAACAATTCCTAAAAAAGATTTAGTAGTTGTTGAAAAGGTAAATATTGTTACTAAACACATTAAACCTAGAGGACCTCAAAACCCAGGTGGAATAGAAAAAATGGAAGCTCCAATTCACGTATCTAATGTTATGTACTTTGACAGTGCATCAGGAAAGGCTACAAGAATTGGTTATAAATTTGAAGACGGAAAAAAAGTTAGATATGCAAAGTCTAGCGGAAAGAACATTAAATAGGGGGTAGAATAATGACTTCAAGATTACAAGAAAAATATAAGACAGAAGTTGTGGGCCACCTAATGGAACGTTTCAACTATAGAAATGTTATGGAAGTACCGAAACTTGAAAAAATCACTATTAACATTGGTCTTGGTGAAGCTAAGGATAACCACAAGGCTCTTGAATCAGCAGTAGAAGAACTTACTACTATAGCTGGTCAAAAGGCTGTTGTTACTAAAGCAAGAAAATCAATTGCCAACTTTAAACTTCGTGCAGGACAAAATGTTGGTGTTAAAGTTACTCTAAGAGGTCAAAGAATGTATGAATTCTTAGATAAATTAGTGAATGTTGCTCTTCCAAGAGTAAGAGACTTTAGAGGTGTTAAACCTACTGCTTTTGATGGTAGAGGAAACTATGCCCTTGGTCTTAAAGAACAACTTATCTTCCCTGAAATTGAATATGATAAGGTTGACGCTATTAGAGGAATGGACATCATTATTGTAACTACTGCTAATACTGATGAAGAAGCTAAAGAATTCCTAGATAAAATGGGAATGCCTTTTGCTAAGGCTTAAGGAGGTACATTGTGGCAAAAAAATCAATGATTGCAAAACAAAAGAGGAAACAAAAGTATTCTTCTCGTGAATATACTAGATGTAAAATTTGTGGAAGACCACATTCTGTTTTACAAAAATACGGAATATGTAGAATATGCTTTAGAGAACTTGCGTACAAGGGACAAATTCCTGGCGTAAGAAAAGCTAGCTGGTAAAAGCCTTAGATGAAAGGAGGCAAACTGATATGATGACAGACCCAATTGCAGATATGCTATCAAGAATTAGAAATGCAAATAATGCAAGACACAAATCTGTTGATATTCCTTGCTCAAAAATCAAAAAAGAAATTGCTCAAATTCTTCTTGATGAGGGCTATATTAAAGGATATGATGTTGTTGAAGACGACAAACAAGGAATGATCAAGATTGATCTTAAATATTCTCTTGACGGAGAAAAAGTTATCTCTGGATTAAAGAGAATATCTAAACCGGGACTTAGAGTTTATGTTAAGTGCGAAGATGTTCCTAAAGTTCTTGGAGGACTAGGAATTGCAATTATCTCTACATCTAAGGGAATAATTACAGATAAAAAAGCAAGACAAGATAAAGTTGGCGGAGAGGTAATCTGCTACGTTTGGTAATTTGGAGGTGAAAAATGTCAAGAATTGGCAAAAAACCTATTGAAATCCCAAAGGGCGTTGATGTTAAAATTGACGGTCAAACAGTTACTGTTAAGGGACCAAAGGGTGAACTAACACAATCTTTCGATAAAGATTTAAAAATAGAATTAAATGACGGAGTTCTCACTGTAGAAAGACCAAATGAAATTAAAAAAATTAAGGCACTTCACGGTTTAACTAGAACTCTAATCTACAATATGATAATTGGCGTTACAGAAGGTTATTCAAAATCTCTTGAAATAATCGGAACTGGATACAGAGCTGCTAAGAAGGGAAAAATTCTTTCTCTTAACTTAGGCTTCTCACATCCTCTTGATCTTGAAGATCCTGAAGGTATTGAAGTAGAAGTTCCTGCTCCAAACTCAATTATCGTAAAGGGCAATGACAAACAACAAGTTGGCGCTTATGCTGCTTTCATTAGAAGCTTCAGAGAACCTGAACCATATAAGGGTAAAGGTATCAGATACACTGATGAACATGTAAGGCGTAAAGTTGGTAAGACTGGTAAGTAAGGGAGGAGAATTTAAGTGTTAAAAAAGATTAATAAAAATGAAAACAGAATAAAAAGACACAAAAGACTTAGAAATCATATCTCCGGTACTGCTATGAGACCAAGACTTTCAGTTTACAGATCATCAAAGCATATTTATGCTCAAATTATTGATGATGAGGCTGGTAACACTTTATTAAGTGCATCAACTCTTGATAAGTCATTAAATATAGAAAACACTGGAAATATTGAAGCGGCAAAGGCTGTTGGCACTTCTATTGCTAATAAGGCAAAAGAAAAGGGCATTGAAGAAGTTGTTTTTGATAGAAGTGGTTATGTATATCACGGAAAAATCAAAGCACTTGCTGAAGCAGCTAGAGAAGCTGGACTAAAATTCTAAGAAGGAGGAAGTAATGGAGCGTTCATTAATAAATGCGGCAGAACTTGATCTTGAAGAAAGAGTTGTATCTATAAACAGAGTTGCCAAAGTAGTTAAGGGTGGTAGAAACTTTAGATTCTCAGCTCTTGTAGTAGTTGGCGACAAAAACGGACACGTTGGTGTAGGTACAGGTAAAGCTCTTGAAGTTCCTGAAGCTATAAGAAAAGCAACACAAGATGCTAAAAAACATCTTATTAAAGTAAACCTACTAAATACTTCTATTCCTCATCAAGTAACTGGAATTTATGGTGCAGGTAGAGTTTTCTTAAAACCAGCAAGAGAAGGTACAGGAGTTATCGCAGGCGGTGCAGTTCGTGCTGTTTGTGAACTTGCAGGTATTACAGATATTCGTACTAAAAATATTGGTACAAACAATCCAAGAAACACAGTTAATGCAACTATTGATGGTTTAAGACAACTTAAAACTGTTGAATCTGTTGCTAGACTTAGAAATAAATCAGCGGATGAAATTTTAGGATAGGAGGAAAATCATGTCTACAATTAAAATTAAACTTGTTAAAAGTCCTATCGGCAAAGTACCTAAACACAGAAAAACAATAAAAGCACTTGGATTTACTAAGTTAAACCAAGTTGTTGAAAAAAATGATACACCTCAAATCAGAGGTATGTTAAAGCAAGTCGATTATATGATCGAAGTAGTAGAATAAGGAGGTGTACCTAATGAAGTTACATGACTTAAGACCTAATGAAGGCGGCGGAGTTAAAGCTAGAAAAAGAGTAGGTCGTGGAATAGGTTCCGGTACTGGCAAAACATCTGGCAAGGGTCACAAGGGACAAAATGCTAGAAGTGGCGGAGGAGTAAGACCTGGATTTGAAGGTGGACAAATGCCACTATTTAGACGTCTTCCAAAGAGAGGATTTACTAACATCTTCAAGAAAGAATATGCGGTTATTAACGTAGCAGATCTTAATGTATTTGAAGAAGGAACTGAAATCACTCCTGAATTCTTAATAGAAAATAAATTTATCAAAGCTGGTAAAGCTAAAGACGGAATTAGAATTTTGGGAGATGGTGAATTAAATGTTAAACTTACTGTAAAAGCTCAGCATTTCTCAAAATCTGCTAAAGAAAAAATTGAGGCTTGCGGAGGAAAGGCCGAGGTGATTTAATGCTATCCACTTTTAAGAGTGCATGGAAGGTTGAATCAATTCGTAAGAAGATGTTATTCACTTTATTCATGCTTCTACTTTATAGACTTGGATCACACATTGCCGTTCCTTATATGAACTCACAAGTTATTTCACAACTTATGAGTGGAGCAGGCGGATCAATTTTCTCCTTCCTAGATTTAATGGCAGGGGGTAACTTTAGACGTTTTACAATTTTTGCTGCTAACATTTATCCATATGTTACTGCATCAATCATTCTTCAACTTTTGACAATTGCCATTCCTTCATTGGAATCTCTTGCAAAGGAAGGGGAAACTGGTAGAAAGGCAATAGCTAAATATACTAGATATCTTTCTACTGCCATAGCTCTTGTTCAAGCAATTGGTTATACTTTTGGTTTCTTTAGAAAAGCTATCAATGCTACAAGTGCTATTGAATACACAACTATAATCCTATCAATAGTAGCAGGTACTTCTATACTTGTTTGGATAGGTGAACAAATAACTGAACATGGAATCGGAAATGGTATTTCAATTTTAATTTTTGCAGGTATTGTTTCAAGATTCCCAATTGATATAGCTCAATCTATTGCTCTTGTAAAGGCAGGCAAATCTAGCCCAATCTTCTTAGTGCTATTTGTAATAATTGCTATTGCAATTGTTGTATTTGTAGTAACACTTACGGAAGGTGAGAGACGAATCCCTGTGCAATATGCGAAGAGAGTTGTAGGAAGAAAGATGTATGGCGGACAAGCTACTCATATTCCTATTAAGGTTTTGATGACTGGTGTTATGCCAATTATCTTTGCAAACTCACTTCTTGCTATTCCAGCAACTATTGCTATGTTTACAAGTGAATCAACTAGGGTTTGGATTCAAAAATGGTTAACTCCTGCTGGAGGACCTGGAGCTGTGATTTATATAATATTTACTGTTATTCTTATTGTATTCTTCACATTCTTCTACACTACAATCCAATTCAACACTGTTGAATATTCTAAAAACCTTCAAGCTAATGGTGGTTTTATTAGTGGTATTAGACCAGGAAAACCTACAAGTGATTATTTAGGCAGAACTTTAAATAGATTGGTTATGCCGGGAGCAATTGCACTTTCTATACTTGCAGTTCTTCCAACTATACTAACACTTATTTCAGGTCTACAATTTAATTATGGTGGTACATCAATTATCATCGTAGTTGGTGTTGTACTTGAAATTCATAGAGTGCTAGAACAACAATTAATCATGAGAAATTATCGTGGTTTCTTAAAGAATAAATAGGAGGCAATTATGAAATTAGTTATATTAGGACCTCCAGGGGCCGGCAAAGGCACACAAGCTGAATATATTGTTGAAAGATACAATATTCCACACATTTCAACTGGAGATATCTTTAGAGAAAATATTAAGAACAATACAGAACTTGGTAAAGAAGCTAAGTCTTATATGGACAAGGGTCTTTTAGTTCCTGATGATCTTGTAATCGCCCTTGTTGAAGATAGACTTAACAAGGCTGATGCTAAAGAAGGATTTCTATTAGATGGTTTTCCAAGAACTGTGGCTCAAGCTGTTAGTCTTGACTCTATTTTAGACAAGAACAATGACAAATTAACTAAGGTTATTAATATTTCAGTTGACCCTGAAATTTTAATAGAAAGAGCTGTTGGAAGACGAGTTTGTAAAACTTGTGGAATGACTTATCATGTTAAATTCAATCCTCCAAAGGAAGAAGGAATTTGTGATAAGGATGGCACTAAGCTTATTCAAAGAGATGACGATACTGAAGAAACTGTAAAAACTAGAATTTCAGTTTACTTTGATCAAACTGCACCTCTTATTGATTACTACAGGGCACAAAATCTCCTTGTAGACATCGACGGTGCTAAGGATATTGACAAGGTATTTGAAGATATAGTTAATGGTCTCGAATAGTTCATGGATAATACATTTAGTCTTTTTAAGGGACAAGTTGTAAGATCCAAAAAAGGTAGAGATGAGGGAAAAGTTTTTGTAATCACTGAGATTATTGACAAAGACTACCTTTATCTTGTAGATGGAAAACTGAGAAAGCTAGATCGACCAAAGAAAAAAAAGGTAAAACATCTTTATATATATAAGGACATTATTGATCTTGATAATAAAGATCTTAATGATTCTTATATTAGGAAGAAACTATTACCTTATAGCTAAAGGAGGATCCTTAATAATATGGCTAAAGAAGATGTAATTGAAGTTGAAGGCGTTGTTGTAGACGCTCTTCCAAATACTCATTTCAAGGTAGAACTTGAAAACGGACATATCATACTTGCTCATATTTCAGGTAAATTGAGAATGAATTATATTAGAATTCTTCCTGGTGATAAGGTGACAGTTGAGCTTTCACCTTATGATCTTACAAGAGGAAGAATAACTTGGAGAAAGAAATAATCCTAAGGTTAGGAGGCATTTAAATGAAAGTAAGACCATCTGTAAAAAAGATGTGCGAAAAGTGCAAAATAATTAAGAGAAACGGAAAAGTAATGGTAATCTGTGAAAATCCGAAACATAAACAAAGACAGGGATAAGGGAGGTAATTATGGCTAGAATTTCCGGTGTAGATTTACCTAGAGAAAAGAGAGTTGAAATCGGACTCACTTATATTTATGGTATTGGAAAACCTAGATCTCAAGCAATTTTAACTGCTGCAGGTGTTGATTTTGATACAAGAGTTAAAGATTTGACAGAAGCTGAACTTGCTAAAATCAGAGATGAAATAGATAAATACCACGTAGAAGGTGATTTGCGTCGTGATGTTGCAATGAGCATCAAGAGACTTCGTGAAATCAACTGTTATCGTGGAAGAAGGCATAAAATGGGTCTTCCTGTAAGAGGACAAAAAACCAAGACTAATGCTAGGACAAGAAAAGGTCCTAAGAAACTTGTTAGTAAAAGTAAGTAAGGGGGGACTTTAATGGCTAAAAAACAAAAAGTTACACGTTCAAGAAGACGTGTTCGTAAAAATATTGAAAAGGGCGAAGCTCACATAGCTTCAACATTTAACAACACTATGGTTACTCTTACTGATATTAACGGTAATGTTATATCTTGGGCAAGTGCTGGACAACTTGGATTTAGAGGTTCAAGAAAGTCAACTCCTTTTGCAGCACAAGAAGCAGCACAAGAAGCAGCTGAAAAGGCTAAAGAACATGGATTAAAAAGCGTTGATGTATATGTAAAGGGTCCAGGTTCAGGAAGAGAAGCTGCAATTAGATCTCTTCAAGCATCAGGTCTTGAAGTAACTATGATTAAAGATGTTACTCCAATTCCTCACAATGGATGTAGACCACCAAAACGTAGAAGAGTCTAAGCTATTTATCGAGAAGGAGGGTACCCATGATTGAAATTGAAAAACCTAGAATTAGTATTGAAGAATTAGATGAGTCAGGTTTATATGGCAAATTTGTCGTTGAACCTCTAGAAGCTGGATTTGGTATCACTATTGGAAATTCCTTAAGAAGAGTGCTACTTTCCTCTCTACCAGGCGCAGCTGTATCTTTCATAAATATACGCGGCGTTGAACATGAATTTGATACAATTCCAGGGGTATTGGAAGATGTACCTGAAATAGTTTTAAACATTAAATCTATAGTTTTAAAGATGACTGAAGATGAACCTGTAAAACTTATTATAGAAAAGAAGGGCAAGGGAGAAATTAAAGCCTCTGACATTGAACTTCAACCTCATGTAACTATTATAAATCCAGATCAACATATAGCTACTCTAAATGAAGATGCTGATTTTTATCTTGAAATGATGGTTGAAAAGGGAAGAGGCTATGAACCTTCTGAACTTAAAAAGGATGAAATAACTGAAATTGGAATTATTCCAATGGATTCTAACTTCACTCCTGTGGAAAAAGTAAACTGGAAAGTTGAAAACACGAGAGTGGGACAAAGAACTGATTATGATAGACTAATCCTTGAAGTTACAACAGATGGCTCTATGAAAGCTGATGAAGCTACATCTCTTGCAGCAAAAATCTTGACAGAACATCTTGAACTCTTCATTGGCCTTAAAGAACATGTCAGTGAAATAAATTTGATGGTTGAAAAAGAAGAGGATCAAAAAGAAAAAGTTCTCGAAATGACAGTTGAAGAATTAGATCTATCTGTTAGATCTTTTAACTGCCTAAAGAGAGCTGGAATAAACAGCGTTGAGGAACTTACTAATAAGACTGAAAGTGAAATGATGAAGGTTAGAAATCTTGGTAGAAAATCCCTACTAGAAGTAACTGAAAAACTTGAAGAATTAGGATTTGGCCTCAAAGCTGAAGAAGATTAAGGAGGACATTATGGCAAAAAACAGAAAACTTGGCCGTAATTCAAGTCATAGAAAGGCAATGCTTAGAAACCTTGTTACTTCTCTTTTGCGTGAAGGTAGAATCAAAACTACTCACACAAGAGCTAAGGAAGTTCAAAAGATTGCTGATCGTATGATTACACTTGGAAAAAGAGGCGACCTTCACGCAAGAAGACAAGCTTTAGCATATATTTATTCAGAAGATGTTGTTACAAAATTATTTAACGAATACGCTGAAAAGTATGCAGATAGAAATGGTGGATACACTAGAGTATTGAAGATGGGTCCAAGACGTGGAGACGGTGCAGAAATTTCAATTATAGAATTAGTATAAGGAAATCCAATGGGGTTTCCTTTTTTTTATACTTTTGGAGGTTCTATGCTTTATAGAAGTATTTACGATTCACCATTGGGGAAAATTTTAATCCTTTTTGATAAGGACACTCTTCTTGGACTTTACTTTGAAGGGCAAAAAGAATTTCATGACCTTATAAAGGATGAAGAGGTAAAAAATTTTAATGAGAAAGAAGTTTTTAATGGAGTAGAAAAATTTAATAATAAGTCAGAAATAGAAAATAATAAAATTTGCGAAAATAAAATTTTAGAAGAGACAAAAAAGTGGCTTAATATATATTTTTCTGGCCTAGAGCCAAATTTCACTCCTAAAATAAATTTAAGAGGCACAGAATTTAGAAGAGATGTGTGGAAAATTTTACTAGAGATTCCCTATGGCGAGACTCTTACCTATAAAGACATAGCAAATAAACTTATGGCAAGTAAAAAGTATGAGAGAATGTCTTCTCAGGCAGTAGGCGGTGCAGTGGGGGCTAATCCTATTTCTCTAATCATCCCTTGCCACAGGGTTGTTGGGACAAGTGGATCTCTTACTGGCTATGCAGGAGGGCTTGTTAGAAAGTTAAAGCTTCTTGAGCTTGAGGGCATAGATGTTAATAAATTTTTCATGCCAAAAAATCACGAATAATTTTTTATTCAAAAATTTTAAGAAGAATTTTAAAAAATTCTCTCCGCAAATTACTTAAAGAAAATTTTACAATATTTTATTACTTTTATCCCTTGAAAAAATTTTTCCAATGTATTATCATATATGTATTAGCAGAAGACATTAGTGAGTGCTAAATATAAGGAGGTTAATATAGATGAAACTTAGACCACTTGACGATAAAATCGTCATCAAGAAAATTGAAAAAGAAGAAACAACTGCTTCAGGCATAGTTCTTCCATCATCAGCCAAGGAAGAATCAAATATTGCAGAAGTTGTTGCAACAGGAAATAAGTTAGATACAGATGAAGACATGAAGGGTCTTGTAAAAGTTGGAGACAAGGTTATTTTCTCAAAATATGCAGGAAATGACATCGAACTTGACAAGGAAAAGTACACAATTATAAAATTCCAAGACATCTTGGCAGTTATTGAATAAGGAGTGATAACATGGCAAAGGAAATTAAATTCTCAGAAGATGCTAGAAAGGGCTTAATAAAAGGAATAAATACTCTTGCAGATACAGTTAAGGTTACACTTGGACCTAAGGGTAGAAATGTAATTTTAGACAAGGAATATGGCACACCACTTATTACAAATGATGGTGTTACAATTGCAAGAGAAATTGAATGTGAAGATAAATTTGAAAACATGGGCGCACAACTTTTAAAGGAAGTTGCTACAAAGACCAATGATGTTGCAGGTGACGGTACAACTACAGCTACTCTTCTTGCTCAAGCAATTATTAGAGAAGGAATGAGAAACCTTGCAGCAGGCGCAAACCCAATGGTTCTACAAAAGGGAATTGCTAAGGCAGTGGAAAAAACTGTTGAAGAAATCAAAAACTTCTCTACAGAAGTTTCTTCTAAGGAAGCAATCGAGCAAGTTGCATCAATTTCAGCTGCCAATGAACAAGTTGGAAAGCTAATCTCTGAAGCAATGGAAAAAGTTGGCAACGACGGCGTAATCACTGTCGAAGAATCAAAATCCATGGGGACAAGTCTTGATGTAGTTGAAGGTATGCAATTTGACAGAGGATACCTTTCTCCATACATGGTGACAGATTCTGACAAAATGGTTGCAGAATTAGAAGACCCATACATTTTAATTACAGACAAAAAGATTTCAAATATACAAGAAATTTTGCCACTACTTGAACAAGTGCTTCAAGCATCAAAACCACTTTTAGTCATAGCAGATGACATTGACGGCGAAGCACTAGCAACACTAGTTGTAAACTCCCTAAGAGGAACACTAAATGTAGTTGGAGTAAAGGCTCCAGGCTATGGCGACAGAAGAAAAGATATGCTACAAGATATAGCAATCTTAACTGGCGGACAAGTTGTTTCATCTGACCTAGGTCAAGACCTTAAGGATGCAACTATTGAAATGCTTGGATCCGCATCAAAGGTTAGAGTAGAAAAAGACCTTACAGTTATAGTAAATGGCGCAGGGGAAAAATCTGAACTAGAAAATAGAATTTCCCACATTAAAAATCAAATAGAAGAATCAGATTCAGAATTTGACAAGGAAAAATTACAAGAAAGACTTGCAAAACTTTCTGGCGGAGTTGCAGTAATCCAAGTAGGAGCAGCAACAGAAGTTGAACTTAAAGAAAGAAAGCTAAGAATCGAAGATGCCCTTGCAGCAACAAGAGCAGCAGTAGAAGAAGGAATTGTAGCTGGTGGCGGAACAGTACTAATCGACTCAATAGATGCAGTAGCAAAAGTAGTTGAGGAATTAGAAGGAGACGAAAAAACTGGCGCAAATATAATCCTTAAGGCATTAGAAGAACCACTAAGACAAATAGCAGAAAACGCAGGACTAGAAGGTTCAGTAATAGTAGAACATGTAAAGACAAAAGAAGCTGGCATTGGCTTTGACGCATATAGGTCAGAATATGTAGACATGAAAAAGGCTGGAATAGTGGACCCAACAAAGGTAACAAGATCAGCCCTACAAAACGCAGCAAGCGTAGCATCAATGATTTTGACAACAGAAGCAGCAGTAGCAAACATAAAAGAAGAAGCACCAGCAATGCCTCCAATGAATCCAGGCATGGGAATGATGTAATGATAAGAAAAACCGAGACGAGTCTCGGTTTTTCTGGTTTTCACAGCGAATGCGAGCGTTAGCGATGCAGGAGCTGATGAAAAATCTTATCCAGCGAACGAAGACGATGCGACCGAATAGGGAGCATTGTCGAGTGAGTCGGATTGTAAATAAAGAAAAAACCTAAACAAAGACAGTCACAAAAAGCGGCTGTCTTTTTAAATGTCTTCACTACGAATGCGAGCGTTAGCGACGCAGGAGCTGATGAAAAATCTTATCCAGCGAACGAAGACGATGCGACCGAACAGGGAGCATTGTCGAGTGAGTCGGATTGTAAATCAGAAAACAACCTAAACAAAGACAGTCACAAAAAGCGGCTGTCTTTTATTTTATCTTTACACTGAAGCCAAGCGATAGCGACGCATGACCTGATGAAAAATCTTATCCATCAAAATAACAAATTTTTAAAGCAAAACAAAGTCACTCCTCACGTTTAAATCTTCACAACAAGAGTAATAATATTATGAGGTGGAATATGTTTATTAACTATATTAAAGCTTTTAATGACAATTATATCTGGGCTATGGAAAAAAATGGAAAAGTCCTTGTTGTGGACCCTGGCGACGCTGGCCCTGTCATAGATTATTTAAAGGATAAAAAACTTGACTACATTCTTTTAACTCACAAGCACATGGACCATGTGGGAGGAGTTAAAGAACTTAAGGATAAATATGGTGCGAAAGTCTACGGACCACTTGAAACAAAAGAATATAACGACATAACTTTAAAAGACGGCGATGAATTTGAAATTCTTGGTGAAATTTTTAAAGTCATTTTAACTGGAGGACACACAGAAGACCACATCTCTTATTTAGTGGAAGACAAATTATTTTGCGGCGATGCCCTTTTTCTTGCTGGCTGCGGCAGGGTCTTTACTAAGGACTACAAAAAAGCCTATGAAGGACTAAATAAATTAAAGGACTTAGATGAAAACACTTATGTTTATCCCGCTCATGAATATTCTCTTGCCAACTTAGAATTTGCAAGGTCTGTCATTTCAAATGAAGACCTAGACAGTGAATATGATAGAGTAAAAAAACTGCGTGAAGAAGATAAGATCACTCTTCCATCAACTATAGGCAAGGAGAAAAAAATAAATCCCTTCTTCTTGGCAAGGGACTTAGATGAATTTATCCAATTTAGAAAGAAAAAGGATAATTTTTAAAGAGAAAGCTCTGGATCATAAGCTGACCCAGAGCTTAATTTTTTATTGATTTAATTCTTTTTCTATCTTATTTAGCAAATCTTCTGGTATAGGGTTTTCTTCACTATACTTAGGATAATCTATTTCCTTGCAGAAAGCGTAAATATATTCTTCTAAACTAGGTGCAGAAGAAAGAGGGTTAGTCATAGAGCGACATTGTTTCTTAAAATTATAATCATCCATTTTTGATAAAATATCACTGTGGTTTTTGGAATCTGTAAGAATTAAATCTGGATAGACTTCAAAGATTACATCTGTATTTGGATTTTTTTCGCTTCCAACAATTTTTGCATCTGGATAAAGGTCCTTTGCTTCTTCTACAACTCCACCAACATTTTCATAGTCAATTTCCTTTAAAATAATAGAAATATTTTTAGTTAGTGCCACAATATTATACTTTTCTTCAATTTGATTATCTTGATTTTCTTTAGCTGAAGTGTCTTCTGCTTGGACTTGTTCACTTTGAGTAGAATTTTTCGGTGCTTCTTCACTAGAATTTCCACTTTCGCTATTTGTTTTTTTACAGCCACTAAAAATTAAGGGAAGTGTCAATAAAATAATGAGATATTTCTTTTTCATAATCTTGCCTCCTAAACTCACAAACTATACTTTACCTTAATAACATAATATCACACAAAAAAACATACAAGAACTTTTTTTTAATTTAGAAATTTTATTTTAGAGAATATAAAATAAATTGTAGGTCAAAAAAAGTGCTGGCAAAAATGCCAACACTTATTTTTTTTATATTATATCAACCGATACCGCCAAATTTTGCGCCTGCTATTAGGGCGATTATGGCAGCTGTTACATATACATATTTTGCAAGTGGATAATACCATCCGCCGATTTCTTTTCTATGACCTTGACTAACTGCAGGGATTACATAATCTTTTCCTGCAACCCATAGGAACATTATGCCTGCAAGGGCTGCTCCAAGTGGGCAGATGTAAATGGAAACTACATCCATCCAACCGCCTACTATAGCTTGAATAAATATAGCTACAATACAACCAATTACATGAATAGTTGTTGTTGCAATTGGTCTTGAAAAATTAAATTGTTCTTGCAAATAGGCAACTGGTGCTTCGTAAAGATTTATTATTGAAGATACGCCTGCGAAGAGCACACAGATGTAGAAAATAATACCAATGACTCTTCCTACAGCCATGCCATTAAATACATTTACTAGGTAAATAAACATTAATCCAGGACCACCAGTATCAAGAGGTGCATTTGCTGTTGCCATGGCAGGGATAATTACAAAGGCTGCAAGTAGAGCTGCAAGAGTATCAAAGACTGCAACATTTCTTGCAGAGGATGGAATGCTTTCGTTTTTAGGTAAATAGGAGCCGTAAATTACTGTTCCATTTCCGGCAACTGATAGGGAGAAAAAGGCTTGTCCAAAGGCAAAAATCCAAACTTTTGGATCCTTTAATCCTTCTGGGTTTACTGTAAAGATGTATTTATATCCATTAGCTGCACCTGGAAGGGTGAAGATGTAAATTGCAAGTCCTACAAATAAAACAAAGAGGACAGGCATCATAATTTTGTTTGCCTTTTCAATTCCGCCAGATACGCCCATTACCATGATGACAAAGCTTGCAATAATTGCTACAATGACCCAAATATTTGCGCCAAAGGCAGAGGCTGTTTGTCCAAAAGTTCCGTCAATTACATCCATGTCTTGACCCATAGCATAAAGTCCGCCTGATAATGAAAGGAAAGTGTACTTAAAAATCCAAGCCATTACACAAGTGTAACCTATTGCTAGGGCAAGGGAGCCTACTACTGGTATAAGTCCAATTATTTCGCCAAGTTTTCTATTATTCCATCTTAATTCCGTGCATTTTCCAAAGGCGCCAACTGGACCAGCTTCAGCAGATCTTCCCAGTGCCATTTCAGAAATTACGCCAGTAGAACCTATAAGAGTTACAAATATTATATATGGAATTAAAAAAGTCATTCCACCATAGGTAGAAACCATTATAGGGAATCTCCAAATATTACCCATACCAACTGCAGAGCCTATACAAGCAAGTATAAAACCCCATTTACTTTTAAAACCATCACGAGCTTTTAAGTTATTATCCATAGTCATTCTCCTTAATAGGGTAGCCCCTCTTGCAAGGGGCTTTTCTTAATATTAAATTAAAAAATTAAAACTTATTTTTCATCTTCAGAAGGTTCATAAGTTTCAAGGAAAGCGTGGAAGTGACGCATTGGAAGGTTCTTGCCTTTTACTATTCTAATATTAGGAATAGTTGCACGATCTTCGTAAAGAGCCTTTACAGCTGCAATAACATAATCCATGTGTTCCTTTGAAAGTTGACTTCTGTTTACTGCGAAACGAACTACATTGGCTACTTCAGCTTGTTGTTCTGGAGTCTTTAGGTCATATTCCATTGAATAGTTGCCTAGTTCTGCAGTTCTAATTCCATAGCGTCTAATTAATTCAACAGAGAAACCTTGACCAGCAAAAGTTTCTGGTCCTCTCTTGTTGTCGAAAAATTCGTCCATGTTGATGTAAACACCGTGACCACCAGCAGGAAGTACAACGCCCTTTACGCCAGCCTTGTAGAAGCCTTGTGCAAGGTATTCGCATTGTTTAACACGGGCATCAAGATAATCAAACTTTGCTGCTTCATAAAGGCCAGCAGCAAGTGCCATAATATCTCTACCACTCATTCCACCGTAGGAGTCGTTGCCGTAGGAAGAAATTTGTTTAACCTTTAAAAGAATTCCAACATCAGTTTTAACTGATCCGTCTTCGTTAAAGTCAGAGAATTTCTTCCAGAATAAGCCCTTATCTCTAAAGGCAAGAACGCCACCCATGTTTGCGTGTCCGTCTTTTTTAAGAGATGCAGTAAAACCGTCGCAATAAGAGAACATTTCCTTAGCGATTTCTGGGATTGATTTGTCAGCATAGCCATCTTCATTAACTTTTATGAAGTAAGCATTTTCTGCCCATCTTGCAGCATCAAACATGTAAGGAATTTCGTATTTGTGAGCAATTCTTGAACATTCTCTCATGTTAGCCATGGAAACTGGTTGACCACAAACTGTGTTGTTAGTAATAGTTGTATAAATTAGAGGAACATTTTCTGGTCCTAATTTTTCAATTAATTCTTCCAACTTTTCTGTGTCCATGTTGCCCTTAAATGGATTCTTTTCATAGTGACCATTTTCAGGAACTTCCCACAAAAGTTCTTTATTGTATAAGTTTCTTGGGATAGAGCCCATTTGCTTGATGTTTCCTTCAGTTGTGTCAAAGTGTCCATTAGAAGGAATTGTATAAGTCTTTCCAGGTTCTCTTCCATTTAAAATATTTCTAACAAGTTCAAATAAAACAGATTCAGCTGCACGGCCTTGTTGGATGATAAAAGTATTAGGTCTTTCCATTTGAGCGGAGCCACCGTTAAATAGTCCACCTTCATATTCACAAAGGTAAACTTCATTCATCATTTTTTCAACATCAGTGCAGTCAGTTCTTACAAGGTCAATAATTCTCTTTTGATCGTCGCCTCTTTCGAAGACATCTCTAAAGGTATCTAGTAGGACATAGTAGCCCTTGTTTCTACCATAGGATTCATCACCCAAAAACATTGCAGACCATTGAACATCTGTCATGGCAGTAGTTCCTGAGTCAGATAACATATCGATAGTTAACATTCCTGCAGGGAAAGCAAATTCATTGTAGTGAGTAGCCTTAAGAGCTCTTTCTCTTTGTTCCACAGTTACATTTGGAATATTCTTTGTAACATAAGTGTAGGAATGTGGTGTAGGTACATCTAATTGATACTTTTTCATAAAAAACCTCCATATAAAAATAAAAAAGTTATAGAGGAACCCCGGTCATCGACAAAAGTCGACTAGCGGACAGTATCCTATAGAGAACCCCGGTTATCAAAATTTTAAAAATTTCTTTCTTGATGAGCGGTCAGAACTCCAAGATAATATGTATTATCTAAGAAATAGTTTACATTACCGATTTATCAAAGTCAATAATAGAAGTTTCCCAATAAATAAATTTTTAAGGGAAAAAATCTTTGGTTTTTTTTAATTTTCCAATAAAAAAATCTCCAATAAAGGAGATCTTTTCGTCTTTATTTATTTTTCAACTGAAGCTGAATAATTTTTTTCTATAGAGTCGTCAAGCATCTTTGTAAATTCTTCGTCACTTTGATTTACATTAAGTCCTTCAGTTAAGGCTCTTGAATAAGATGCAATTACGCCCCTATTTTTTCTAAGTTTTTCGTTAGCTTCTTCTCTTGAGTAGCCGCCAGATAGGGCAACAACCCTAACAGTTTGGTCAAAGTCATATAAATCTTCGTAAAGATTTTCTTTTTCTGGAAGAGTCAACTTAAACATTACATAATTTTCCTTGCCAAGTTTTTTTAGTCCTTCAATTAAATATTTTTTAAGGACTTCTTCGATAGCAGCCTTATCCTTAGCGTGGATGTCAACTTCTGGTTCAATAATAGGAACAAATCCTGCTGCAGAAATTTTCTTTGCGTAGTCAAATTGTTGTTCAACAACTTTTTTAATTGACTCTTCATTAAGTTCCTTTACAACAGAACGCATCTTAGTTCCAAAAATATTTCTTTCTTTGGCATTTGCAAGAAGTTCGTCAAGGTGCTTGAAAGGCTTCATAAGTTGAGCGCCGTCTTTTTCGGCGTCAAGACCTTCGTCAATTTTTAGGATTGGAACTATGCCCTTTTCTTCCCAAAGGTAGTCACCAGTGTACTTGTCGCCTACTTTTGAATTCATTGTAACCTTAAATAAAATTGCAGCCAAAATTCTATCAGATATGAAAGCTTCGTTTGTTATAATTCTCTTTCTCATTTCGTGAACGAGCTTAAACATTTCTTCATCGTTGGAATACTTGTCTTCTGTAACCCCATAATTTAAAAGTGCCTTAGGTGTTGAGCCACCTGATTGGTCAAGAGCAGCTATAAAGCCTTTGCCATTTTTCATTCTATCAAATTGTTCTCTATTCATTTTTACCTCCAAAGTCTAGACTTCTAATTACTTCTAATTATATAATAAGTAGACAAAGTTGACAAATGACAAAATTTTGAGGTGAATATGAATTATTACGCAGTTAGAGTTGGGAGAAATCCTGGCATATATAAAACTTGGGACGAATGCAAAAAAGAGACCATGGGCTTTAAGGGAGCAAGCTTTAAAAAATTCTCTAGCTTAAAAGATGCAGAGGCCTTTATAAAGGAAGTTGAAGAAGAAAAAAAAGACCAGGCAGAAAAAGATGAACTCATAGTTTATGTTGACGGTTCTTATAGAAATTCTGATAAGAGTCATTCATATGGGGTATATATGTATAATAATGAGGAGGAATATTCCTTTTCCAAGAGATTTTTTAAGGATTCAGACATGAGAAATGTTTCTGGAGAAATAAAGGGCGCCATGTGTGCCATGGAATACGCAGAGTCTATTGGTAAGAGAAAAATTTATCTTCATTACGATTACGAAGGCATAAGGTCATGGGCTCTTGGCTTTTGGAAGACAAATAAAGAGGGAACCATAGCCTATAAAAAATTTTACGACGACATTAAGGATAGGCTTCAAGTGCAGTTTATAAAAGTTGAGGCACATACTGGCGTCAAGTACAACGAACTTGTAGACAAGCTTGCAAAGGAGGCAAAATGAGAAAATCTTGGGACGAATATTTTATGGAAATAACTGAAATGGTAGCAACGAGATCTACTTGCGATAGGGCCTTTGTGGGCTGCGTTTTAGTAAATTCTGACAACAGAATAATTTCAACAGGCTATAACGGATCAGTAACGGGAAACCCTCACTGCGACGAAGTAGGGCATACAATGCGCGATGGACACTGCATAGCAACTATCCACGCAGAAATGAATGCCCTCTTATACTGTGCAAAGGAAGGAATTTCTGTCAAGGGCGCCAAGGCTTATGTGACACATTTTCCATGTCTTAACTGCACAAAGGCACTTATACAAGCAGGAATCTGTGCCATTTATTATCACGAAGCCTATAGAGTTGACGATTATGCAATGGAGTTAATTGATAAGAATAAGATAATATTGAAACAAATTTAAAAGCGAATTTATACCTATTAAGTTACATTAATAGGTTTTTTTATTTAAAGGCTGGGTATCTAATATTTGTAATAAATTAATAATTAGGAGGTTAGAGATGAAGGGATTTATGGAAGAGTTTAAGGAATTTATTGCCAAGGGCAATGTCATGGACATGGCTGTTGGTGTCATCATAGGGGGAGCTTTTGGTAAAATCGTTTCAAGCCTTGTAGAAAATATTTTGATGCCACTTATTGGTATAATTCTTGGCGGAGTAAACTTCTCAGATTTAAGTGTAACTGTTGGCACAGCTGAAGTTAAATACGGTATATTTTTGCAATCTGTTTTTGACTTTTTGATAATAGCCTTTGTAATTTTTGTTATGATAAAACAAATTTCAAAGGTTACTGACAAATTCAAAAAGGAAGAAAAAGAAGTGGAGCCTACAGAAAAGGTATGTCCTTTCTGCAAGTCAACTATTGCCATTGATGCTACTAGATGTCCACACTGCACATCTGAACTTGGAAGTGTAAAATGAAAGAGTGGGCTTTAGTTCTTGAAGGTGGTGGAGCAAAGGGCGCTTACCAAGTTGGAGCCTACTTTGCCCTAATGGAAATGGGATTTAATTTTTCAAAAATTGTTGGTACAAGCATTGGCGCTTTTAACGGTGCCATGTTCTCTCAAGGTGACGCCTATGAGTGTTTTAAAGCTTGGAAAAGTTTAGATTTCTCTTCCTTTGACAATGAACTTAAAAATGCAGAAGAAGACGAGGACCTTTTGACGAAAATCGTCGATAAACTTAGAAGTCACGACATAAAAATTCCTGAACTTACAAGGTCTCCCTATCCACTTTTTAGACTTGTGGACCAATTTATTGACGAGGATAAGCTTAGAAATTCAGACATTGATTTTGGAATTTGCACAGTAAATGTGTCAGACTTAAAAGTTGAAAAACTTTTTAAAAAAGATATAGAGAAGGGACTTTTAAAGGATTATATCATTGCCTCATGCTATCTTCCCTTCTTTAAGTTAAAGCCACTTCACGGCAAATATTTTATAGACGGAGGCTTTGCATCACCAGCTCCCATGGAAATGATTGATGACGACATGGACATTGTCCTTGTGAGGCTTTCTGAGCTTCCTCTAAAAAATATTGAGCGTGCAAAATATGTTATTAAGCCCAATAAAAGACTGGGCTCATCTCTTGGCTTTGATACAGAAAAAGCTGATGAGCTAATAAAAAATGGATACTTTGACGCCTTTAGGGCAGTCAAGGGCTTAGTTGGCGATGACTATTATATTATGCCCATTGAGGAAGAGGAGAGTTTAAAGTACATTTATAAGATTTTAAAGGATAAAGTTGATGAAAGTGACAATAAGATTCTTAGAAATATATTTGAAGAGTATGCTCCAAAGATTGCAGGGGAATTAGAATTGCCAGAAACTTTTGGATACGACGAACTTCTCTACAAGCTTCTGGAAAATGAGGCAGAGAAAAAGAAAGTGGACAGATTTAAAATTTATACAGTAGATGAACTAATGAGGGAATTGGAAAATGGATTTTAATGCTGATTTTGACTTAATGAAAATTAAAGCTAAACTTCAGAAGAAAAGTCCCATGCCTGTAGATGTGAAAAATAGATTTGCTGTTATGATTCCTCTAATAAAGAGAAAGGGAGAAATTCACCTTTTGTTTGAGAAGAGAGCCTTAACTCTTAGAAATCAACCTGGAGAAATTTCCTTTCCAGGAGGTCGTATAGAAAAAAATGAGACTCCCTGGGATGCTGCTCTTAGAGAAACTTGCGAAGAACTTTTAATAGAAGAAAATGACCTAGAAATCTATTCAGAGGGCGATTTTTTGGTTAATCCCTATGCTGCAATTATCTACACCTTCATTGGAGAAATTAAAAAAGATTTTTTCGAAATCAGTCCATCAAAGGCAGAAGTGGAAAGTATTTTTACAGTTCCACTAAGGTTTTTTATGGAAACTGAGCCAAAGTCCTACACCATAAATTTAAAGGTCAATAGAAGCGAGGACTTCCCCTACCACTTGATCCCAAATGGTGAGAATTATAAGTTCAAAAGGGGAAAGGAAGAAGTTTTATTTTACGATTACAAGGGACAAATCATTTGGGGTTTTACTGCAAAAATGGCGAGAAGGTTTGTGGAAAGAATAAGCCTATAGACTCAATGAAATTTTGTACAAATAATGTTCAAGAGTTTTATAAAGCATAACAAAAGGAAAAAATTTTCTCATAAAAAAGGGAAAATTTAAGGATTTTTTATAAAAAAAGGATAAAAAAGTAAATTTCATTTGTAACACAAATGTAATATTTCTTTTTCAAGCTCTAAATTTCAAGCTTTAGCGCTTTTTTTATTTTTGTAAGAAAATATATACAAATAATATAAATTTACAAATGGCTAAATATTAGGAATCAGAACAAGAATTACAAATTAGTTACAAAAAATTGACAAATCAAGTTTTTTCTATTATACTTTTATGAGGTTAGAAGAAGTTACAAAATTGTAACAAAATTTACAACTTTGTAACGCAATATGGAGGTAATGTATTTGAATAGAAAAAACATTTTTAAAAATGCGAAATTTATTTTAATCGTCCTAGTTTTTGTGTCTGTACTTACAATGGGTTTTAGCACAGCTCTAGGAAATGATGTTGAATTAAATATTAATGGAAAGACAAAGACAGTTTTTACATATGAAAAGACTGTAGGCGACTTCTTGAAAAAAGAAGGCATCGTACTTAAAAATAAGGACCTTGTAAGTCCAAGTATTGATAAAGAAATTGAAAAGGATATGAAGATTACTATATCTTCTCCAAAGTCTTATCACATCAAGGATGGCAACAAGACTCTTATAGCTGAAGCAAGTGGCTACACAGTAGCTGATGTACTTGACAACTTAAATATCAAGTTAAACAAACTTGATAGAGTTTCTCTTCCTCTTGATGAAATTGCAAAAGAAGGAATGGAAGTTAAAATTGATAGAGTTGTTGTAGAAAATCTTGATAACAAAATTGAAATTCCCTTTGAAACAGAAAGTCGCGAAAATAATGACATGTTTGAAGGAGAAAAAAAGGTAATTACTAAGGGCGAAGTAGGACAAAAGACTGAAAGCCTAAAGAACACTTATGTAAATGGAGTTCTTGAAACAACTGAAGTTTTAAAAAGTGAAATCACAAAGGATCCAGTTAAAGAAGTAGTAGAAGTAGGAACTAAAAAAGGTACACAAGCTCCTAATGGGAAAAATGCAAAGAGAGTAATAGTAATGCAAGCTACTGCTTATGACCCAACAGCTGGTTCAAAAACTGCCATGGGAACTCGTGCAAGAGTTGGCGCAGTTGCAGTTGACCCTAGAGTAATTCCTCTTGGCTCAAAACTTTATATCGAATCAATGGACGGTTTCGCAAGTTATGGATATGCAACAGCAGAAGATACTGGCGGAGCAATTAAGGGCAACAGAATTGATTTATTTTACAATTCAAACGCTGAGGCTAATAGGTTTGGCAGAAGAAATGTAAAAGTATATGTACTTGACTAATTAAGGTCCTGGCAACAGGACTTTTTTTATTGCAAAAATTTTTATTTTTTTAAAAATTTGTTGGAGTTTTATAAAAAATTTGACAAAATTTTCAGCTAAATTAAAAATCTAAGAAATTATAAAATTAAAAAAAATAAAGCTGGACCATTTAAAAGAACTTTTATTTACTTTATAATATATATGAGGATGATTTTATGAAATTAAATGAACATGAACTCGTCGATAGATATATTTATTATTTGCAAAGATACATTCCCTATGACAAGCAAAAGGATGCTAGGGATGATTTTTTAGAAATTTTGAAAGATAGACTTCCCGAAATTTATAGGGAAGATGACATAAAAAAAGAATTAAATAAAATGGGTAATCCCTACGAATTTGCCAGTGCCTATACTGAAGGCGGAAACTTTCTTTTAAGTGGCAAAAATTATGAAATTTTTATCGCTTTTTTGAAGATGCTTTCTCTTTCAGCCCTAATTGGAATAATTTTATTTATTATTAATTACTTCACGAGGTTTATCAGTGCAAATTTATTTGACCTACTAAAGACTCTAGTCATTAGCATTTTTGTCTTGAGTCTACTGCCTTCATGGATTTGTGAAAAAATCAAGACTACAAAAATTTTAAAGGCACTTAGAGAGGATTGGGACATAGATAATCTTTACGAGAATAAGGATTTTAAAATTGAAAAGTATGAAGTTGCGCTACATCTAGTGACTTTTTCAATGTATTTTATGCTTCAGACTTATATAATCACTGCCAGCATAAATATTTCCATTGTCACTTACACCTTTATAATGTTTTTATTTTTTATAAATGTGCTTAGCGACAATTTAAAACTTTCAGAAAACACCCTTGTCTCTAAGGTAATGTATCTGGAATATTTTGTGGATATTTTTACAATAATTAGCTTTGTTTTCATGACTAATTATTTTATTCCAAAGGTATTTATCATAAAGATTTTAATTCTATGCAGCGGTCTAAATTTACTTTTAAATACTTACAATATTTCTAAAAGCAAAAATATTTTGCTATCGCGAAAAAAGAGAAAGAAAAATAAATACAAGAGAAGAAATAAAAAAGACAGAGAAAACTTTTAAAGTCTCCCTGTCTTTTTTTCGTTAAATAAATATTATGCTAGATTTTCCTTTAAATATTTAATAATGTCCAGTGATTCGTAAAGTGGCTTGTCGCCAATAAATAGACATGGCACTTGTTTTTTGCCACCCTTTTCAATTAAATATTCACGAGCTTCTTTGTCCTTGTCGATATTTTTTATTTCTACAGAGTCAATGCCCTTATCTTCCATAAAGGATTCAACTTTTTTACAAAATGGGCAAGTAGTTCCTACATAAAGTGTTAATTTTTCCATAATATCCCTCCAAAATAGATTTACCCAATTAATGGCAAAGAAAACAAGGGCAGTATTTAAAAAACAGCCATTTTTTGATATAATAACATAGATTCGAGGTGATATTGTGGGATTTTTTGACAGTCTCGATGGCAATGTAGATGAAATTATGGAAAATTTAAATTATTTGAAGAAAAAAATCGTTAGTGAGTCACAGGAAATTAAGAAGATGGCAAGGCTAAAGTACGAAATTTTGAATGAAGATAGAAAATTATCTGAACTTTTTGAAGCTCTTGGTCGCCATGAGTATAGTCTTTTAAAGGGCATTCAGTCAGATCTTGATGTTGATGAGACCTTAAGAGAAATTGAAAGGCACAGTGCAAGGATCTCTTCTCTAAAAATGGGTCTTGATACAAAGGATAGTTCTAGTCTTATTTTTACAAGTGATTCTAAAAAAGATTTGGATAAAAATTTAGGCGAAGATAACTTTTCTGGTCTTTTCATGGAAAAAGCTTCTGGAAAAGAAAATAATTTAAAGAAAGATGAAGGCTCCATAATTTTTATAGAAGAAGATGAAGATGAAAGTAAATAAAAATTTTATTGATATAGATGGAATAAAAACTGCATATATAAAGAGAGAGGGCGGCGAAAAAGTTGCTGTCATTCTCCACGGCTGGGGCGCATATATTGAATCAATTATGCCGATTTTTAATGCCATACCAGAATCCTATACAGTTTATGCCTATGATGGACCAGGCTTTGGCGACTCTGAAAACCCAAAAGAAGTCATGGGGACCTACGATTATTATGAATTTCTCTTAAAATTTTTGGATAAGTTTAATATAAAAAGGGCGACCTTTATCGGTCACTCCTTTGGTGGCAAGACATTAACTATTTTAGGTGCCAGAAATAAGGACTTAATAGACAAGCTTGTAATAATTGATGCATCGGGAGTTCTTCCCAAGAGAAAGCTTTCTTATTACACCAAGGTCTACTCCTTTAAGGCGGCAAAAAAATTATATATGCTTACTCATGGGGGTAATGAGAAAGCCTTGGAAAAGTTTTACAAAAATCACGGCTCTGACGATTATCAGGCAGCAGATGGAATTATGCGCAAGTGCTTTGTAAAAGTTGTAAATGAATCAACGAGAGAAGAGTTTAAAAATATTGAGGCAGAGACCCTTCTCATTTGGGGAGATAAGGACGAGGCAACGCCACTTTACATGGCAAAGATTTTTGAAGAAGAGATAAAAAATTCTGGACTTGTGGTCTTAGAAGATGCAGGTCACTATTCTTACCTAGACAAGTTTTCGCAATTTAGCGCAGTTATTAATTCATTTTTAGATTAGGAGATTTACATGGAATATTTTTTGGCGAGATTACCAATTTACTTAATAGATTTTGTAGTTATTTGCCTGGCACTATATTATTCCCTAATTAGGAGCAATTTTCCAATTCATATGCTTCAATTAGAGGGCTACGACAATGATGAATACAAAATATTTTTAAAAAACAACAAGGAAAAGATGAATAAGTTAGTCTATAAGCTTGAGAAAAATCAAAAGACTCCCATAGTTTGGACTGACAGGGCAAAGAGACTTTTAAATAAGCACAAAAGAGTAAATGACATTACTTTTATAATTATAGTAATTATTTCACTGGTCCTATTTGATATGACAAAGTCTTATGTCATTTCAGGTCTTGCGACAATCATCCTTTCCTTTTTGACATATTTTTTCCAATATAGACTTTTGATTTTGTCTAATAAGTGGGCAAAGCCTACTGAAGATAAAATAAATATGGGCTTTTATACTTCTGCCCAAGAAAAAATAAAAAAATTTAAAAAAGAAAAGGGCTTAAAGGTCCTTGGCATAACGGGTTCCTTTGGAAAGACTTCTGTAAAATTTATTTCTGACACAATTTTATCTGAGGGACTAAGGGTTAAGAACACACCATCTTCTTTTAACACACCTATGGGCCTTTCAAAGATTATAAATAACGAGCTTGAAAGTGACAGACAAGTTTTTATTGCAGAGCTTGGCGCCAAGCTGCCAGGAGAAATTCACGAAGTGGCACAGCTTGTCCAACCAGACATTGGCATAATAACAGCTATTGGACCAACTCACATGCACCTCTTTAAGACTATTGAAAACATTCAAAAGACTAAGTACGAGTTAATCGAGGACTTGCCTGAAGATGGAATTGCAATTTTTAACTACGACAACGACTATGTAAAGTCCCTTGCAGACAAGACTAAAAAGAAAACTTACAGGTACGGCACAAAGGATTTTGACAAGCTAGATGTCTACGCCCATGAAATAAAAGTAAATGAGGAAGGCTCCGAATTTACCCTACACATTAAAGATGTGGGAGAAATAAAATGCGAAACTAGGCTTCTTGGAGTCCACAATATTTCAAACCTACTTGCGGCGGCAACAGCAGCTCATGTCCTTGGACTTAGCCTAAAAGAAATTCAAAGGGGCATAAAAAAAGTTGAGCCAGTGGAACACAGGCTTTCACTTATACCATCAAGTAATGGCACAATAATAATTGATGATGCCTTTAATTCAAATCCAGTAGGCTTTAGGGCAGCTCTTGATGTACTAAGAGAGTTTAAGGACCACAGAAAAATTATTATTACACCAGGCATGGTTGAACTTGGCGACATGGAAGAAGAAGAAAATAGAAAAATAGGCGAAGTCATGGCAGATGTCATAGATTTTCCAATTTTAGTTGGAAAAAAGAGAACTATGCCAATTTACCAGGGCTTAAAAAATAAAAATTTTAATGAAGATAATATTTATAGAGTGTCTTCACTAGCAGAAGCTACTGAAGTTTTAGCAAAGATTTCCTTGCCGGGAGATGTCGTTCTCTTTGAAAATGACCTACCTGACAACTACAATGAGGAGTGAAAAAATGGAAAATATAGGAGTAATCTTCGGAGGCAGATCCGTTGAACACGAAGTTTCTGTTATAACAGGAATGCAAATTATTGAAAATATGGATAAGACTAAGTACAATCCTATTCCAATTTATATTACAAAGAGCGGCAAATTTCTATCTGGCGAAAGTTTAAAAAACTTTAAAGCCTACAAGAACCAGGACTTTCATGATGGAGTTGAAGTTTTCTTTAAGCCAATTTATGGCGACAGAAATCTTTACTGCGTGAAACACAATGACAAGAAATTATTTAAGGCAGAATATGATTCTGTAGAAGTTTACCAAAAAATTGACGCAATATTTTTTGCCCTTCATGGAACATTTGGCGAAGATGGATGTACTCAAGGACTTTTTGAACTTATGGGCATGCCTTACACTGGCTGTGGCGTAATGTCTGCTGCTGTGGGAATGGACAAGGTTGTAATGAGAAAAGTTTTTGAATCAGAAAATATTCCCATGACAAAATACAAGTATTTTTACAAAGATGAGCTCAAAAATTTACAAAATATTGTTGAAAAGTGCAAGGATTTGAAATATCCTCTATTTGTAAAGCCAGCAAATTTAGGTTCCTCTATTGGAATTTCAAGAGTGGAAAATGCTCTTGACCTTTCAAAGGCTCTTGAAGTTGCTGCCCATTACGACAGAAAATTAATCGTGGAAGAAGCAGTGGTAAACCCAAGAGAAATAAATGTGGCAGTCCTAGGTTATGAAGATGATTTAAAAGTTTCTGCAGCAGAAGAACCTCTTGGCTTTAAAGATCTTTTAAAGTATGAAGACAAGTATGTTTCTGGCTCAAAGGGAGCAAAATCTTCACAAAAGCATCAAAACAAAAAGCTTCCAGCTGAGCTCACACCAGAACTTGAAAAAGAAATTAAGGACCTTGCTAAGAAAAGTTTTAGGGCAATTGACGGAGCAGGCGTTGCAAGAATTGACTTTTTAGTTGACGGCGATGTGGCTTATGTAAATGAAATCAACACACTTCCAGGTTCCATTGCCTTTTACCTCTATGAAGTTGAGGGCTTAAAGATTAAGGATTTAATCACAAGATTAATTGAACTTGGTCATGAAAGATACAGCGAAAGGGCAGAAAACAGCTATTCCATCGATTCAAACTTATTTAATATGACAAGTTATGGAGCAAAGATTTAATGATTAGAGAAAAGATTTTAGAAATTATCGAAAAGACAACACCTAGGTCAAAAGAGGAACTCCTTAAATTATTTAAAATTAAAAATAAAGAGAAGAAGCAGTTTTTGAAAATAATTGAAGAACTAGAAAATGAGGGACTTATTTTTGAAGACAACAGAAAAAAATATAGATTTGTAGACAATGACAAATTCTTTTATGGAAAGCTTCAAACAAATGCCAAGGGTTTTGGATTTTTGATTACTGAAAATCTTGACGAAGACATTTATATATCAAAAAATAATTTAAACTTCGCACTAAATGGCGACCAGGTCATTGTGAGAAGATATAAAGATTCCTTTGGCGACAAGCCTGAGGGAAAGGTCCTTGCCATAGTAAAGAGGGTGAACACAAAATTTGTGGGCATCTTTCAAGACAAGAGAGACTTCGGTTTTGTAATCACTGACGAGAGCAAAATGGCAATGGACATCTACATTCCAAAGAAAAAAATTAATGGAGCAAGAAATGGTCAAAAGGTAGTCGTAAAAATCGAGAAGTGGCCAGAGGCAAATAAAAAACCAGAAGGACGCGTCCTAGAAATTTTAGGTTATCCTGATGATCCTCATGTGGACATAATGTCTGTGGCAGCAGGTCTTGACCTTCCCATGGAATTTAACAGGGCAGCCCTAGCTGAGGCAAAGAGCCTGCCACAAGAGGTTTCTGCTGATGATATAAAGGGAAGGCGGGACTTTAGAGAGTTACTTACTTTTACTATTGATGGGGCAGATTCAAAGGACTTTGACGATGCCGTTTCTCTTGAAATTTCTAAGAAGGGCAATTACCTTTTAGGCGTTCACATTGCCGATGTGGCTCACTATGTAGAAGAGTTTGGCGCCCTTGACGAGGAGGCTTTCAAGAGGGGCAACTCAGTCTATTTGTTAAACAAGGTAATACCAATGCTACCCTTTGAACTTTCCAATGGCATATGCTCCCTTAATGAGGGCGTAGATAGGCTTACCCTATCAGTTATGGCAGAGATAAATAAAGAGGGCGATGTGGTAAATTATGACATCTGTGAATCTGTTATAAATTCAAGTAAAAGGCTTGTCTATGAAAATGTGTCTGACTACTTGGAAAAGGGAATTCATCACGAATCTATAGTGGGGCTGGAAAAAACTTTAGACAAGATGTATGAACTCTCAAAAATTTTGCAAAAGAAGAGAGAAGAGGGCGGCGCCATTGACTTTGACATACCAGAAGTTGTAATTGAAGTTGACGATAAAGGTTGGCC
The DNA here is from genome assembly GCF_946998875.1 of uncultured Peptoniphilus sp. GTDB lineage: Bacteria > Bacillota > Clostridia > Tissierellales > Peptoniphilaceae > Peptoniphilus_A. Next base: position 133,982 of record NZ_CAMQAY010000001.1, read on the forward strand.
ACAAAATATTCACAAGAGAGATAGAAGGTCAGCCAACAAACTCATTGAAGACTTTATGCTTACAGCCAATGTCTGCGTGGCAAGGGAATATTTTTTCAAACACATTTCTTTCTTATATAGAATCCACGAAAGACCTAAGGAAGAAAAAATTTCTGAACTTAATACCTACCTAAGACCTCTTGGTTACATGATAAATTTCGATGAAAAAGTTCAGCCAAAAGATGTACAAAAGGTTCTTGAAAAGGCAAAGGGCTCTAAGGAAGAGATGTTTATCTCGACTATGACCCTTCGCTCCATGACAAAGGCAAGGTATTCTGAAATAAATGACATTCACTTTGGTCTAGCCTTTGATTATTATTCACATTTCACTTCTCCCATAAGAAGATATGCAGATTTGACAATTCACAGAATTATAAAGAAATACCTAAAGGGCAAACTTTCTGGCGGCGAAATAAAAAATTTAAAGACCATCTTGCCAGAAATTGCAGAGCAAGTATCAAGGACAGAAAAAATTGCTCAAGATGCAGAAAGACAAGTAGATGACATAAAAATGGCAGAATACATGTCAGAGCGCCTTGGAGAAAGATACAATGGTAGAGTCTCTAGCATTACAAGTTTTGGAATTTTTGTGGAACTAGACAACTTAATCGAAGGTCTTGTAAGCTACAGGTCCATGGATGGCTACTACGAATTTGACCTGGACCACTACAAGGCTGTGGACTATGATACAAAAAATGAATTTCACATAGGCGACCAAGTAGAGATTGAAGTTGTAAGTGTGGACTTAAATATGGGAAATATTGATTTTAAATTAGTAGGTGATGAAGATGAGTAAAGAAAAAGATAGTGCAATTGCAAATAACAAAAAGGCAAGCCATCTTTATTTTATCGAGGACACTTATGAAGCTGGCATAGAACTTTTTGGTACAGAAGTAAAGTCAATTAGAGCAGGGCAGGTTAACATAAAAGATTCCTACTGCGACATAAATAAGGGAGAAATTTTTGTCTATGGCATGCACATTTCTCCCTACGAGCAGGGAAATATATATAATGTTGACCCCATGAGGAAGAGAAAATTATTGATGCATAAAAATGAAATTTTCCGTTTGGAAAAAGTTAAGACCCAAGAAGGCTACACAATTATTCCCCTAAAGGTTTATCTATCTCGTGGAAAGGTAAAGGTCTTAATTGCCAAGGCAAAGGGTAAAAAACTTTGGGACAAGAGAGAGACTATGAAGAAAAAAGAAGTGGACAAAAAACTTCGCCAAGCTACAATGTATTAAAATTTTTAAAATATAAAATTATTCGAAGAACGCTCAGTCAAGGGCGTTTTTATTTTGTATTTAAAATCAAAGGAATTTTATTGACATAGCAAAACAATGATGATAAAATTCTATTTAGACAATAATCTAAATAGAAAGGGGTTTTAATTGTGAAAAAATTCTTAAAATTATTTTTGCTAGGAATGATATGTTTTGTATTGTCACAGCTATGCCTTCGATTACCTCTTTTGAAATTATTAAACAACAACTTATGGCTCAACAACTTTCAGAGTCTTTATCCATTATTATATGGATTTTTAATCACCCTGAGTGCTGGACTTTTTGAAGAGGGTGGAAGATTTATTTTTAAGGATAAGTTTTTAAAAGAAAGTAATAGCAAGTCAGATGCAATTATTTTTGGGTTAGGTCATGGACTTATAGAAGTAATATTTGTTCTTATTGTGAGTTCTAGCAGTCTAAACCTAATGACTAGGTCTGATATTTTTTTAGGATTATATGAAAGATTGTTAGCGGTGATTTTTCATATTGGTATGACTTTATTAATATGGCTTGGATTTAATAGAATGGAAAAATACAGATATTTAATTCTAGCGATTTTTTTACATGGTTTTTTTGATTATTTTATAGTTTTAAAGAATATTTTTGGATTTAGTAATTTGATTTTGTACGGAAGTTGGACTTTGCTTTGTATATTTATCTTAATTTTCATTTTTAAAATTAATTTAGGAGGGAATAGAAATGAAAAAATTTAAAATTTTAACTTTAACAGCTATTGTTTTACTTTTGGTTGCCTGCGGTTCTAAGACTAAAAAAATGTCAGATGAGGATTTTAATAAGTATCAAAAAAAATCTCAAGCTGCCATAAGTTTAGTCAATGAGAGAAAAACAGATGAATTTATTGATTTAACAGAGAAATCACTGGGATTTAAAAAAGAAATTTTGGAAGAAGCCTATAAAAATCTTGATGAAAATGGGAAATTTGTAGAATTCGGTGATGCTAAGGGGATCTATGAAGAGGATAAAAATTCAGGAACAATTTATTCTACTATCTTACAAAAGGTCAAGTATGAAAAGAAGGATGTCCTTTTTAGGGTAAGTTTTAATAAGGATGATAAAATAGTTGGAATATTTTTCAAGTAAATGTAATAAAATTAGTTAAAGAACGCTCAGTCAAGGGCGTTTTTTTAAATGTTAAAATAGTTAGATTTTGATATAATAGCATCAGGTGATATTATGTCTTTTATTGAAGTTAAAAATCTTTCCAAGGTCTACAACATTGGCGAGAGATCTGTAATGGCTAATGATAAATTAAATTTTGAAATAGAAAAAAATGAATTTGCAATAATTCTAGGCGCGTCTGGTGCTGGCAAGTCAACTTTTTTAAATATTCTTGGCGGCATGGACACTGCTTCTGGTGGCGAACTCTTAGTGGATGGCAAAAACATTGCCTCCTTTAGCGAGAAAGAACTGACAGATTACAGAAGGTATGACATGGGCTTTGTCTTTCAATTTTACAATCTCATACCAAACTTGACGGCTCTTGAAAATGTAGAGCTTGCCACACAAATTGTAAAAAAGGCAAAGGACCCAGTGGAGGTTTTAAAATCTGTAGGACTTGGCGAGAGAATGGACAACTTTCCATCACAATTATCTGGTGGAGAACAGCAGAGAGTTTCCATTGCTCGTGCAATTGCAAAGAATCCTAAGCTTCTCCTTTGCGATGAACCTACGGGAGCTCTTGACTATCACACAGGCAAGCAAATTTTAAAACTCTTGCAAGATTTAACTAGGACTACAGACACTACAGTAGTTTTAATTACCCACAATTCTGCAATAAAAAATTCTGCAGATAGATTAATTGAAATTTCTGATGCCAAAGTTAAGGATATTATTATAAATAAAAACCCAAGGGATATTATGGAAATAGAATGGTAGGTGCAGGGTGAAAGCTTTTGATAAAGATAATTTTAGAGAGATAAAAAATTCTCTTTCGAGATTTATATCTATTTTAATAATTGTCTTTCTAGGTGTTTTTGTATTAATTGGCTTGCTCTCTACAGGCCAAGTTATGAGAAACACCATTGATAATAAGATAAAAAAACTTAATCAAGAGGATATAAAAATTTCTGTGCCCATTGGTCTTGAAGATGTAGATAGAAGTATTATAGAGGACCAGGAGGATATCTCTGAGCTTGAATACGGCTATGACAAGGATGCCTTCCTAGAGGGAGATTCTATAGTCATAAAGCTTCTTAATATGCCCTATGAAATTTCTAAGCCCGAAATTGTTGAGGGAAGAAGTATAAAGAGCCCTGATGAAATTGTCCTTGATATAAGAATGAAAAGGGAAGGCAAAAAAATTGGCGACATGATCTCCTTTAAAGAGGACAATGACAACGATGATGACAATGATTTAAAGAGGCTTTCCTACAAGGTTGTGGGCTTTGCCAATTCTCTGGACTTCATTCAAGACAAGAACGGAACTTATTCTGAAAGGGGTTATGGAAAAATTTCTTACTTCGCCTATATTGATGATGGAAATTTCTCTGGTGAGCCAACTCTTGCCAAGCTAAAATTTTTGGGAACAGAGGATCTTATGACTTCTGACAAGGAATATGTGGACTACATGGACAAGAAGTCTCGCGCCCTAAAGATTGATTTAAAAAACAGACCTAAGGAAAGACTTTTATCCATGCAAGATGAAATTTCGGGCAAGATAGTTGATGCCGAAGACAAAATTACTGACGCAGAGGACAAGCTCACTGATGCAAAGGATAAACTCCTTAAGGGTCGTAAGGACTTAAATAAGGGAAAGAAGGACTACAAAGAGGGTCTAGACAAGTACAACAAGGAAAAAAGTGATGCAGAGTCCGAAATTTCAAAAAACAGAGACAAACTTTACAAGGCTTCTGTGGAAATTGACGATGGCGAGAGAAAACTCATTGACGGCTACGAAAAGTTAAGCGAAGGCAAGAAAAAACTTGAAGATTCCAAAAATGAGTTAAATTCTGGAAGGGAAAAGCTGGCTGAAGGCAAGGAAAAGTACCAAAAAGGACTTGGCCAAGCTGAAGCATCAGAAAAGGCACTAAAAGAAGGGGAAGATAAGCTCCTTGAAGGCAGAAAAAAATTAGACGATGGCTGGCAAAAAATTGAAGAATCCAAGGCGAAACTGGCTGAAGGAATGAAAAAATATGAAGATGGCGAAAGAGAATACGACAGTGGCAAAAAGCAGCTTGAAGCAGGCAAAGAGGAGCTTGTAAGTAAAATGGGAGCCACTTCCTATGAAGATGCTGTTGAAAAAATTTATGCCCTGGATAAAATTTTGGACACAGCCAGTGAAATTTTAAACAAACTTCCCACTATTGAAAGTGAAATTGCAAGTACAAAGGCACAGTTAGACCAAGTTGACGGGGGACTTGGGCAAGTTGAGGCTGAAATTGCAAGTACAAATGCGGCCCTCAAGGATCCAAATTTATCAGATGAGGACAGAATAAAACTTGAGGCTAAAATTCAAGGCTTAGAGGGTCAAAAGGCAGAACTTCAAAAAAATAAGGAAGCCCTAAATAAAAAGCTAGAGTTTTTAAATAATTCCAAAGCTGAAATTGACAAGGCTCTTGAGGAAATAAATAAGGAAGTGCCAGGAGGAATCACTGGTAGCTTAGATGACTTAAAAGCCAAGGTAAAAGAAGGCAAGGCTGGCATTGAAAAAATAAATGAAAGCGAGAAAAAACTTGTAGCAGCAAGGGCGACTCTTGATGCAAGTAAGACGCAACTTGAAGAGGGTAAAAAGCAACTTGAAGAGGGAATTGCTGAAGCTGAAAAGGGCGAAGCGGAGTACGCAAAAAATAAGGATGAAATAGAAAAGAACAAGAGGAAACTTCAAGACGCCAAGGAAGAACTTAATAAGGCAAAGAAGAAACTTGATGACTCCCAAGAAAAGCTTGACCAGGGAAGTGCCGATTACGAAAGTGGCAAGAAGGAGTATGAGGAAAAGTACGACGAATATGTAGAGGGCAGAGAAAAATTATCCAGAGCCAAGGAAAAGTATTTGTCTGGCACTGATGAGCTACAAAGAGGAGAAGAAAGACTTGATAAAGAGCTAAAGACTGGCAAGAACAAGTTAAATGATGCCAAGGGCAAGCTCTACAAGGCAGAAAAAGACTTAAAAAAAGGCGAAAGAGAATACAGCGACAAGTCCAAGGAGGCTGAAGAAAAAATTTCTGACGCAAGAGAAAAAATTGCTGACGGAAGGAAGTACTTAAGCCTAATAAAACAACCTCGCTATAAAATTACGCCTAGACATCTTTCAGGTGACATTAACACTTATTTGGACTACGCAAAGAGAGTTGACGGCCTATCCTTTATCTTTCCAATATTTTTCTTTGCCATAGCACTTTTAGTTTGCTTCACAACTATGACTAGGATGGTTGACGAAAATAGACTTGTAATTGGAACCTACAAGGCTCTGGGCTATACAAATAGAGAAATTGGAAGAAAATTTTTCCTATATGGCACACTGGCATCAATAATTGGCGGCACACTTGGCGCCATAACTGGGTCTTATTTATTGACTTACATCATTGGCAATGCCTACTCAACTAAGACAATTTTTGAAGACCATTTAATTATAAATGCCTTTCCACTTAGAATAATTTTTGCCATAGCCATTGGATTTATGTTTACAACAGTGGCGGCAATAATCACTGTCAATAAAAACTTAAAGGAAAAGACAGCCTACCTTCTTCGTGGGAAAGCACCTTCCAAGGGCAACAGAATAATGCTGGAAAAAATTCCTTTCATTTGGAACAGGATGAGCTTTTTATCAAAGGTAACGGCGAGAAATTTATTCTTGTCAAAGAAGAGAATGTTCATGACAGTAGTTGGCGTCATGGGCTGCGCGGCACTGCTTGTTTTGGGCTTTGGAATATCAGAATCAGTAAAAGATGTAGAAACTTTGCAGTTTAAAGAAATTTTAAAATACGACCTTTCGGTATTATACGACAGCAAATTTGACGAAGATGCCTATAGAGATTACAGAAAGGCAATTGACGGTAAAAATTTAGAGTACACAAAGACCTATGAAGAATTATTCACAGTAGATTACCATGAGATCGACCAAAATGTAAATGTAATTGTGCCAGAGGACAAGGAAGACTTTAAAAATTATGTAGCTCTTAGGGACAAGGACAGTGGCGAAGAGCTTGAGCTTTCCAATAATGGCGTAATAATAACAGAAAAATTATCAAAACTTAAAAAGATAAAGGTTGGGGATCCACTTGAACTTCGCGATGTCTATGGCAATGAATTTGAAGTGGAAGTATCAGGCATTACAGAATTTTACATTGGACACAATGTCTACATGGATAAAGACTATTTTGAAAAAGTAACAGGCTCAGACTTTGTGCCAAACACAGACTTAATAAAGGTGCCTCAAAATTTTGACAAGGACAGTTTTACAAAGACCACAATAGAAAACAAGGCAGTCTTTAACATTACAAATATAGGCGACCTAAATGATGTATTAAATAAATTTTTATTCTCAATAACAAAGGTTGAAATAATAATTTTAATTGTGACAACAATTTTGGAAGTGGTAGTATTATATAACCTTACAAATATAAACATTGAAGAGAGAATAAGAGAAGTCTCAACTATAAAAGTTTTGGGCTTTTATCCAAGGGAGACTACATCTTACATTTACAAGGAAACTTATATCCTTGCCCTAATTGGAATATTAATAGGGCTGGTCGTTGGAAAAATTTTGCACTACTCAGTCTTGCAAATAGTTGTGCCCTTTATGGCAATGCTGCCAGAAGATTTGACGGCAAGGCCTTTTATACTGGCAGGCGTAATAACAGCCCTTATAAACACTTTTATAATGGTAATATTCCACTTTAGGATAAAGAAGATAAACGCCCTTGATGCCCTAAAATCAAATGAATAAAATTTGACCGAAGGATAAAATCTTCGGTCTTTTTTTAACTTCAATTATAAAAGGACTGATAAAAATTAAAAAGAAAATTTTTGCCTTTAAATTTATAGTAAATTAAAAAATAAAGAGGTCACTTTACCTTACAAGTGTATATACACTTGGCTTGTCTCATCATCTTATTTGTAATATAATTTTATTTAAAATTTATTAGGAGATTGGATAAAATTGGAAAATTTAGAAAAGTTAAACTTTGATGAAAAAGTGGAATTCTTAAAAAAATTAAAGGAAGAAAAGGATGCAGTTATTCTTGCTCATTATTATATAAATGAGGATATACAAGCTATAGCTGATTACATAGGAGATTCTTTTTTCCTAGCTCAAAAGGCAACTGAGTTAAAGGAAAAGACAATAGTCATGGCTGGGGTTTACTTCATGGGCGAAAGTGTAAAAATTTTAAATCCAAGCAAAAATGTATTGATGCCAGATCTTGGAGCAGATTGTCCTATGGCACACATGGTAAGTGTAGAAAAAATTAAAGAGATGAGAGCAAAGTATGATGATTTAGCAGTTGTAACATATATAAACTCCACTGCTGAAATTAAAGCTTATTCAGATATTTGTGTAACATCTTCAAATGCTGCAAAAATTGTAAATCAATTAAAGGAAAAAATATATTTTTTGTTCCAGATAAAAATCTTGGCGACTACATAAAAAAATCGTTACCTGATAAAAATATTATTTTAAATGATGGTTACTGCCCAGTTCACGATGAAATTGACCTTGATGATGTTAGATCTTTTAAGGGCAAGGTAAAAATTTTAGCTCATCCTGAATGTAGAAAAGAAGTCTTAGACCTTGCTGACTTTATAGGTTCTACAAAGGCTATTATTAAAGAAGCTGGAAAATATGACGATGTACTAGTTGTTACAGAGGAAGGAATTTTTACTGAGCTAAAGAAAAAATATCCAAATATTAATTTTAGAAAATTGAGAAAAAGTCCAATTTGTAATGACATGAAAAAATTAAATATTGATAAAGTCATTAGGGTAATTGAAAACAATGAAAATCAAGTTGAGGTAGATAAAGAAATTAGAGAGAAAGCTTTAATTCCTCTAAAGAGAATGTTGGAGCTAGGTGCTTAAGATGAAAAAATATGATATTTTAATAATTGGCTCTGGACTAGCAGGCGTTAGCACAGCCTTAGAGTTAAGTAAAAATTATAAAATTGCTCTAGTAACTAAGAAAAAGTTAGAAGATTCAAATTCATATCTGGCTCAAGGTGGCATAAATGTCCTCAAGGATAAGTCTGACAGAAAAACTTTTATTGAAGACACATTAAAGGCAGGTCACTACAAAAATAATTTGCAAGCTGTGGAAAAAATGGTAGATATGTCCCAAGCTGCAATAAATTTTTTACTTGACCTTGGAGTTGAATTTACAAGGAAGAATGGAGACTTTGAATATGCAAGAGAAGGCGGTCATTCTATAGCCAGAGGTCTTCACATAGATGATGAAATTGGCAAGGGGATTTTAGATGTCCTTTATAAAAGGCTTAGGGAAAGAGCTAATATAGAAATATTTGAAGACACTCCTATTGTTGATTTAATTGTAAATAAGGGCAAGTGCTATGGCGCAAGGTCTTTAGATAAAATTTTTATTTCTACAAATGTTGTTCTTGCAACTGGTGGACTAGGTGGACTTTTTGATAGGAGCACAAATTTTTCTCATATATGTGGCGATGGATATGCCATGGCTATAAAAAATGGCGTCAAGTTAAAGGATATTTCCTACATTCAGTTTCATCCAACTTCCCTATATGAAGAAGGGGCAGAGAGACAATTTTTGATTTCTGAATCTGCAAGAGGTGAGGGCGCTCTCTTATTAAACCACAAAAAGGAGAGATTCACCGACGAAATGAAGCCTAGAGATATTGTGGCAAAGGCAATATTAAGGGAAATGAAAAAAGAAAAGGTAGACTTTGAATACTTGTCCATGAAACCTCTAGGTGAAGACAAAATTCCAAAGAGATTTCCAATGATATTTAAGGAATTAAAAGATAGAAAAATAGATGCAAGATATGAAAATATTCCCGTTGTTCCATGTCAACACTACACTATGGGCGGCATAGAATGTGATATTAAGGGAAGGACTAATATAGAGGGACTCTTCGCAGTTGGAGAAGCAGGAAATGTTGGTATTCATGGCTCCAATAGACTTGCCTGCAACTCACTTTTAGAGTGTGTAGTTTTTGGAAGACTTTTGGCAGATTACTTAAATGAAAATAAACTTGAAGATAGAAAAATAGATTTTCAAATTAATGCTGGAAAGATTGATAAAGAAAAAAATCGAGTTATTATTTTTGAAAGGATAAAAGAAGATGAGAGAGCTAAAGCCAATAGTAATTGATAAGTATATTATTTCTGCTCTAAGAGAAGACATGACTAGTGGCGACATCACTACAGATGCAATTTTAAAAGATGAAAAGGGAGAAGTAAGTTTAATCTCAAAGGATAGGGGAATTATTGCAGGTCTTGATGTATTTAAGCGAGTCTTTGAAATATTAGATGAAGATGCAACTTTTGAATTTAATTTTTCTGATGGCGATGAGGTAAATAATTCTGACTTAGTGGGGACAATAAGGGCAAAAGCCAGGGCAATCTTAGAAGGCGAAAGGACTGCCCTAAATTATTTGCAAAGGATGAGCGGTATTGCCACTTATACTAAAAAAATGGTAGCTTCCCTTAATAGTGACTCTGTAAAAATTTTAGACACTAGAAAGACTACACCAGGTATGAGAATTTTGGAAAAATATGCAGTAACTCTTGGCGGCGCCTACAATCACAGATATAATTTATCTGACGGAATTATGATAAAGGACAATCACATAGACGCTGCTGGTGGAATAAAAAATGCCATAGAAAAAGTAAGAAGCCTAAATCCCTTTGTCAAAAAAATTGAAGTTGAAGTAGAAAATTTAGATGAAGTGAAAGAAGCATTAGAAGCTAAAGCTGATATAATTATGTTAGACAACATGAATATAGAAGAAATAAAAGAAGCCACTAAGCTTATTGATAAGAGGGCAATAATCGAGTGCTCAGGAAATATTAGTCTTGAAAATATTAGTGACTATAAAAATTTAGACATTGATTATATTTCATCTGGTGCCATAACTTACCAGGCAGGAGTCCTAGACTTATCCATGAAAAATTTAAAAATCTATTGAGGAAGATATGAAGGAACCAAAAACACGAAGAGATGACCTATTAAAATTTTTATATGACAATCAGAAGCCAATATCAGGAGAAAAGTTGGCAGAAAAATTTGATGTAACTAGGCAAGTAATAGTGCAAGATATAGCCATACTTCGAGCTAGTGGAAAGAATATTGTTTCAACTAATAGGGGTTACTATATAAACGAAGAGAGAACTCAAAAAGTTTTCAAAGTTAAACACAGCGATAAAGATATAAATAAAGAATTAAATGCCATTGTAGACCTTGGCGGAAGAGTGAAAGATGTAATAGTTCACCACAAGGTTTATGGAGAAATAAAAAAGGATTTAAACTGCTCCTCTAGGCGAGATGTAAAAATATTTTTAGAAAAAATGAAGAAAGAAAAGTCAAAGCCCTTAGATGTACTTACTGGTGGAGTTCACTTCCACACAGTTGTTAGTGAAAATGAAGAAGTAATTGAAGAAATTGAACTTGTCTTAAAGGAACTTGGATTTTTAATAGAGGAATAAAAATAGGCTTTTCTTTCAGTAAAGGCAATATAAAAAACTTAAAAGCTAAACTTATTAAGAAAGCGCAAGATATATGTCTTGTGCTTTTTGTTTTTAAAAGTTATTTTAGACTAGTTTAAAACATTTTGATTACAAGGTTTTTATTTAAATATTTATATAAATATCTCATAGAGCAAAAAGTATTTAATGACAAATAAATATTGTTAAAAAGCTATAAAAAGTCTGTTAGATTTTATAAATATAAACTGATATTATTATGCTGGAAAGAAAAAGTTTATTCAATGCTATTTTTAAGAATAAGTAGAGTCTAATTGATTTTATGGAGAAGAATTATAACTATTAAAAAAGGAGAAATCAGTTTGAAATACAAAGTTGTTTTAGCAGGTAAATATCCACAAGGTACCTTTGAAAGATTTAAAACTACATTAAATAGAGATTTTTTTGATTTTGTGAAAGTAGAAAATGAAGAAGAATATAATTCAATGAAAGATGCTGACATTCTTATATTAAGAGTTTTTAAAGCACCTAGAAAAATTATAGATAATAATAAAAATTTAAAAATTATTATGCGATGGGGAGCGGGCTATGATTCCGTCGATGTGGATTATGCAAGCAAAAAAGGAATCATAGTGACTAATACTCCTGGAGCGAATGCTTATTCTGTTGCAGAATTAACAATAATGCTAATGCTTGCAGTTGGAAGAAAATTATTATCTCATCAGGAATGTCTTAAAAATGGAATATGGAGTAAAAACACATTTATAAATGAATCTTATTCATTAAATAATAAGACTTTAGGTATTATTGGAGCAGGAAATATCGGAAGAAGAGTAGCTAAGTATGCTCAAGTTTTTGGAGCTAGGACGCAATACTATGATGAATATAGGTTAAGCGAAGAAAAAGAAAGGGAATATAATTTAGAGTATAAAGATTTTGATGAAATATTAAAAACTTCTGACATTTTAACTTTACATGTTCCGTTGACAGAATATAATCGACATTTGATAGGCAAACATGAATTTGATATGATGAAAAAAGGCTCAATAATAATAAACACATCAAGAGGTGGACTAATTGATGACAATGCTTTGCTAGAAGCGGTTAATTCAGGCAAATTACTTGGTGTTGGCTTAGATGTTGTTGAAAATGAGCCTTTAGACAAAGATAATGAACTTTTGAAAAATCCAAATATAATAGTTACACCACACATTGGAGGTGGAACGGCCGATATAAGTGATATTATTATACCTATGCTTGTTGATGATTTGAACAAATTTGTTAAAGGAGAAAATATTTCTCACGTTGTAAATAGAGACAAATAATAAGTAATTTTTTAACTAAAAAGCTAAGAAATTTTAAAATGATTTATTTAATTTCTTAGCTTTTTTTTTGTATTAAATAGACATTTCTGTAAGTCTATATTTTTAATATCATTGAAGTGATCCACTATCAATGATTGAAAAAATTTGGAATAAGAGTTCATATATCTATCTTTTTGTGTTATCAGTGTAATTGGTCTGCGGACAGCTTCTCCTTCGTGAAAGAGTGGAAATAAATTCATATCATTTGTTACATCTTCTTTTAAACAGATTAGAGTGGCATGGCTTACAAAACAAGCTGAAAGAGAGTTTGAACAAAAGGGAAGAATAAGTTGTGAGTATGTACTGGAAAAATTTATTTTAGGCACAATTTCTTTTTCAATAAAAAAGCTTTCTATTTTGTTTCCCAAACGATTTGACATCATAGAAAAAGGAAGTTCTTTAAAATCTTCAACAGAAGCTCCTTTTTTGGACTTCTCTTTTAAATATTCATAATCATTAGGATAATATTCCTTTAATAATTTATTCGTTACACAAAGATAGATTTGATCGTCCATTAATTTTAAGGATTTAATATTTAGTCCTGGTCTTTCGCTTATTACTATGGCAAAATCAAGCTCATTGTTAACAATCAATGGTTCCAAATTTTTTGAAATATCATCAATATATTTTATTTGTACATTTGGATATTTTTTTGTAAATACTGGGAAAATTTTTGGAAGAGATATTGTTGCTCTAGATATACTTGCACCAAATTTTAGAGAACCAGATAATTCTTCGTTTATATCTGAAAACATATCTTCAAGGTCTCTGTTTTTTAATAAAACCTCTTTTGCAAAAGCTAAAAGTCTTTCTCCTGCATAGGTCAATGTAACTCTTGGCTTTCTATTTATCAACTTTACATTGTAATAACTCTCAAGAGATTTTATGTTATTGCTCAAGGTTTGTTGCGATATATATAGTCTTTCAGCAGTTTTTGTAAAATGCAAATCCTTAGATAACTCCACAAAATAATATAAACTTAAAAAATTCATAATTACCTCCACAAGAAAAACTTGTCAAAAAATGAAAAAAATCAAAATTGTCTTTAATATAGGTAAATGTTATCATAAATTTAAAGAAAAAACAATTGGAGGAAGGTAAAGTATGAATATAGGATTTGTAGGATTTGGTGAAGCTTCCTACAGTTTAGCAAAAGGATTGAGTAGTGAAGGATTAAAAAAAATGAAAGCATTTGATGTAAATGTTTTCAATGATGAGTGCAATTCTTTAATAAAAAAGAGATCAAATGAACTAAATATGAAAGTAACAGATTCTTATGAAGGTTTTTTTGACGATATAGATTATGTATTTGTTGCTGTCCCAGCCTTCGTAGCCTTAGATGCTTGCAAAGAAATAAGTAACTATATAAAAGATACTTGTACTTATGTTGATGTGAGTGCAAGTTCGCCAGCAATAAAAGATAAATGCAAAAATATTTTAGATAAAAATAATGTTTCATATATTGACGCTTCAATGTTAGGCTCACTACCAAAGCTAAAACATAAAGTTCCATTTTATGTTAGTGGTGAAAAAGCAAAAAAATTTATTGAAGATTTTGAAAAATATGGAATGAATATTACTTATGTAAATGAGAAACCTGGCTCTGCAACTTCAATAAAACTAATAAGAAGCATTTTTATGAAAGGCATATCTGCATTAATGATTGAACTTGTTATGGCTTCTGATAGCTATGGAGTTTCAGATTTTGTTCTAAATTCAATTAGTGACAGTTTAGATGGAATTAGTTTTATGAGTCACCTAAATAGAATTTCTACGGGTTCAGCTATTCATGCTAAGAGACGTGCATTTGAAATTGGCGGAAGTATAGAAATGCTTGAAGACAAAAATTTAGATTCACTTATGAGTGAAGCCACAAAGAAAAAGCTAGAAATTTTAGCCAATTATGATTTTTCAAAAGTTGCTGAAAAAGATAATAAAACATGGAAAGATGTAGTAAGTGTTTTAAAAGGAGTTGAAAATTAATATGTCAGTTGGAAAGAGAATTTATTTAAAGAGGATTTTACCAGATAAAAAGTTAATTGAGGAATTTAAAGAAATTCCAGCATCAAATACATGTGATGTAATGGGGAGAAATTCTGCAATGAATCCTAGAATTAAATTAGTAACCAAACCAAAATTACAAATGATGTGTGGACCTGCACTAACAGTCAAATGTAGAGCTGGGGATAATTTGACACTTCATGCAGCATTAAATATCTGCCAAGAAGGAGATGTACTCGTAGTATCAAATGAGGAAGATACTACAAGAGCGCTAATGGGTGAAATTATGATGGCTTATCTTTTTGAAGTAAAAAAAGTTGCAGGAATAATATTAGATGGGCCAATAAGAGATATTGATGAAATTGGTAAATGGGATTTTCCAGTATATTGTACTGGTACGACACCGGGAGGACCCTATAAAGAAGGACCAGGAGAAATTAATGTACCAATTGCCTGTGGAGGTGTATCAGTAAATCCCGGAGACATAATTCTAGCAGATCCAGATGGAGTAATAGTTATTCCAAATAAAGATTCGGAAAAAGTTTTAGAAGAAGCAAAAGAGTTTAAAAAGAAAGATGAAGCAAAATTAGAAAAAGCTAAAAATAATGAGTCAAATAGAGATTGGGTAAATAAATTATTAAAAGAAAAAGAATACGAAATCATTGATGATTTTTATAAATATTAATATGGAGGATATTATGAAAAAGAAATTCAGTACAATATTAACTTTAGTAGCATTAACATGTGCACTACTAGTAGGTTGTAGTAATGACAAAGGTAAAGATACAGCAAGCAGTGAAGAAGGAGTCAACTGGCCAACAGATACTGTCACAGTAGTTGTACCATATGGTGCAGGAGGAGACACTGATACTTATGCTAGACAAATGGCATTACAATTGCAAAAAGAATTAAATCAAAATTTTGTAGTAGTTAATACTACAGGTGCGGCAGGAGTAGTTGGGGCATCAAGTGTATTAGATGCGAAGCCAGATGGAAATACTATGTTATTCAACCATACTGGGGCTTCGCTATCTCAAGAAGCAGCTAACGCAAATGAATTTTCATTTTTAGATGATTTTGAAACAGTAGCATCTGTTGCTGAAGATGATACCTATACTTTATTAGCAAAAAAAGGAAGCGAATGGGATTCATTAGATAAAATGATAGCTTGGGCGAAAGAAAATCCTGGAAAGCTTAGATATTCTAGCACATACTATGGTGCGACTCATGCGGTTGCAACTCAAATGGAAAAAACTATGGGGATAGAATTAGACAAAATAGATGTTGGGTCCAGTACATCTGAAAGATTGACTTCATTCATCCAAGATCAATGTGACATTATAGTGGTAAATTTCATGAATGTTGCTGATTATGTAGAAAAAGGTGATTTTGTAGTTCTTGGTGTTTGTTCTGATGAAAGATTAAAAGGATTAGAAGAATTTCCAACTTTAAAAGAACAAGGTTATGATGTAGTAATGCCTAAAATTTATGAGGTTAGATTTCCGAAGGGAACAGATCAAGCTATTGTTGATAAATTATCAGAGTCAATTAAAAAAGTTACTGAATCAGAAGAGTTTAAAAGCACATTAGAAAAATATTATGCTAAATCTCTATATAGGGATGGGAAGACTTCAATTGAAGAAGATAAATTAGAGGTACAAAGACTAAAAGATTTATTTGGCATAAAATAATCGGGAGATGAAGTATGACAAAAAGAGTTAGAGAAATAATAATTTCAATTTTATTTATGCTTGTAGGTATATTCATATACTTACAAGCTATGAATATAAAGCCTCTTATGAAAAATGAACTTGGTTCGGGTTATTTTCCTAAAGTAATTGCGGTTGTAATTATAATACTTTCGGTAATAAATTTATTTATTAACTTGAGGAAAGATAAAGAACAAGAAGAAGAGGTTAAAGAAAAAGGAGATTTTTTTGGAGGATTATCTACCATTGTGTTGATTGGGATTTATTCCGTTCTATATCAAAAAGTAGGATTCCTTATAGGAACATCTCTATATTTATTTATCCAAATATTAATTTTATCACCAAAAGAGAAAAGAAATATTCCTATCTTTGTAGCTATTTCTATTTTATTTCCAATATTTGTATATTATGTGTTTACTAGATTAATTAATATGCCTTTACCAAAAGGATTATTTGGTTTTTGAAAGGGGGAAAAACTTTGGTATTAGAAGCAATGACGATGATTTTTAATCCCTTTACACTAATGTTAATATTAATTGGCGTCATTATAGGGATAGTATTTGGGGCAATTCCTGGTTTATCAGCAACAATGGCATTAGTGTTATTTTTGCCTATGTCTTTTGGAATGGAACCCATGAATGGGATTTCTTTATTAGTAGGTTTATATTTAGGAGGAATTTCAGGTGGATTGATTTCAGCCATTTTACTTAAGATACCGGGGACACCGTCATCCATAGCAACTCTTTTTGATGGTGCTCCAATGGCGGAAAATGGTCAAGCAGGAAAGGCGCTTGGCACAGGGATTTTAGTTTCATTTATAGGTGGTCTTTTAAGTATATTTGCATTAATGTTCATTTCACCTGGACTTTCTAAGGTAACATTATTATTCACATCTGTTGAATACTTTGCAATAGCAGTTTTTTCCCTTACAATAATTGCAAGTTTATCAGGGGATTCTTTGATTAAAGGTGTATTGTCTGGATTATTTGGATTAGTTCTTTCTCTTGTTGGAATAGCACCAATTGATGGGGTTAGAAGATTTACTTTTGGAATAACAAAGCTTTACGGAGGATTCGAGACAGTTGTAATACTAATCGGAGTTTATGCAGTAACAGACATTATTTTGGCTGGGTTTAATAGAAATTCAATTGTAATAAAAGCTGAAAAAACTCCATATAACCTAAAAGGGTTTGGAATCACTTTAAAAGAGCTATCAGAAAACTGGTTAAACATTTTAAGATCAGCTTTAATAGGATTAGGTATTGGTATTTTACCGGGTATAGGTGGATCGACAGCCAGTATATTAGCCTATACAGCTGAAAAGAATAGTTCAAAAAACCCAGAAACGTATGGTAAAGGTAATATTAGAGGTATAATAGCATCTGAAACTTCAAATAATGCAGTAATCGGAGGATCATTAATTCCATTAATTACAATGGGTATACCAGGTAATGTTGCAACAGCAGTATTTCTAGGTGGACTTACAATTCATGGAATTTCACCTGGACCACTAATTTTTGACAAAAGTGGTAAATATGTGTATGGTATATTTATCGCTTTACTAGTAGCAAATGTATTTATGTTAGTCTTTGAAAGAGCTGGGCTTCGAATTTTTGTAAAATTATTAGATATTCCAAAGTATATATTATTACCATTGGTTTTAGTTTGTTGTGTTTTAGGAGCTTACTGTGCAAACTTTACATTATTTGATGTTATTTGCGTATTTCTTTTTGGCTTAATGGGATTCGCTTTTAAAAAGTTTGGGATTCCTACCACACCACTAATTATTGGATTTATATTAGGTGGAATGACAGAATTAAATTTAAGACAGGCTCTTATGCAAAATAAAGGGGATTGGATGATATTTATACAAAAACCAATATCACTTGTATTTATATTAATTGCTGTAATTTCAATAGCATTAACACTAAGAAAATCAATTAAACAAAAAGTTAAATAATATTTCATAAAATAAATCCTTGATAGAGAAAGTGCAAGATGTATGTCTTGTGCTTTTTGTTTTTAAAAAACTTTTGAGGGTATATTAGGGGTGAGAGATTTATTTTTATAACGTGATAAAGGAAAGTGATTTTATGAAAAATGATGTATTAAGAAGAAAAGAACACGAAGCTGTTAGAAATGGCGTTGGTTATTATGATTTCACTCACCAAGTTTTAGATGTCAAAGGTAAGGATGCAGCAACTTTTTTAGACAAAGTTTTTGTAAATGACATAAAAAATATGAAAAAGGGTCACGCACTTTACACTACAATGCTAAATGAAGAGGGAAAAATTATTGACGATGTTATTGTTTTTAGGTTGGAAGATGACAAGTATTTGATTTCAACTTTATACATTGACAAGATGATTAAGTGGTTTGACAAGTTTAAGGACGGCTGCGACATAGACTACAAGGACATCACTTCAAAATTAACTATGTTTGCAGTCCAAGGTCCAAAGTCAAGAGATCTTGTGAATAAAATTGTGGACAAGGATGTTTCTTCTATGAAGTTCTTTACTATTGAAGATAACACTGTTGGCGACTTAGACATTATGGTTGCAAGGTCAGGCTTCACAGGCGAACTTGGCTATGAACTTTATGTTGAAAGCGGCAAGAAGGAAGTTCTTGAAGAAAAAATAAAAGAGTGCGGCAAGGAATTTGGCTTAGTTAATATTACAACTGATGTAATTATTGGCTCACTTCCTGGTGAAAAGGGATATGTATTAATGAGCGACCTTGAAGGCACAAATCCTCTTGAAGTTGGCTATGGATGGACAGTTCACTGGGACAGTGACTTCATTGGCAAGGATGAACTTCTAAAGGCAAAGGGAAATATTAAGAGAGATCTTTTCGGCTTTGAACTTTTAGAAGAAGGTCAAGTTGAAGCAGGAGACCCAGTTCTTTGTGATGGCAAGGAAATTGGCAAGGTTACTAAATTCACTTACGGCTATACTCTTGAAAAGTTCATTGGCTACTGCTTAATTGAAAAAGAATGTGCAGTGGAAGGAAAAGAAGTTGAAATTAAAAGTAAAGCAGAAAGCCTAAAGGCAAAATTATGCGACAGAGTTTTCTATGACAAAGAAAATGAAAGAGTAAGAGGATAAGAGGATAGATTAAAGAATTAAGATAAAGGGAGTCCATGGGGCTCCTTTTTTTATGCTAATCTACAATAAATTTTAAATAAAAATTTTTTGCACTTATATTTTCATGCTAACTTATTTTAAGTTTGCACAAGACTATAGGTGCAATTTTTTTGCAAAAAAATATCTGTTAGAGATTTACTCCCCAACAGATATTTAAAAATTTTAAAATTATTTTATTAATTAAGATTAAGCAGCAGCTGCTGGTTTATTCTTATTTAATATTTTTTGAGTTACAAATATAAATGCTAGAGCAGCAAGTCCAATTACATCAGTAAGAAGTTTTGGATCAAGTAGTGCAAAAGCAGCTAAAAGAAGTATAACTCTTTGCCATATTCTTAGTTTTCCAAATAGATAAGATTCTACAGTACCAGCCAAGCAAACTGTACCAATAAGAGCAGTTACAATTGTTGGAAGTGCAGCTGTTATTGGAAGCCAATTTACTGTTGTTCCTACTATGGAATCTACCATTATTAAGTGTGGATTTATTACAAAGATGTAAGGTATTATAAAGGCGCCTATGGCAAGCTTAAAGGCTTGGAAACCAGTCTTCATTGAGTTTGCACCTGCGATACCTGCTCCTGCGTAAGCAGCTAGGGCTACTGGAGGAGTAACGTCGGCAACTACACCAAAGTATAGGATAAATAGGTGGGCTGACATTAAGTTTACACCAAGTTTTGTTATTGCTGGAACAGCCATTGTTGCAAGTACGATGTATTTTGCAGTAGTTGGAAGTCCCATGCCAAGGATAATTGAAGATATCATTGTAAGAAGTAGTGTAGGGATAAGTCTACCTTGAGCTATTTGAACAATTACTTCTGCAATCTTTAAACCGAAACCAGTAAGTGTTACAACACCTACTATCATACCAGCACAAGCACAGGCACAAGCTACACCAACGGCACCCTTAGCACCTGCTTCCATTGCTCCAAGAATATCTTTAGGAGTAAAGGAATTATCTTTTTTAATAATAGATGCTGTCATGGCAACAATAACGCCAATTACTATACCAGTTAAAGCAGCCATTGTTGGTGGATATTGTTTAACCAACATGAAGATGATTGCAATAAGAGGTAGAGTTAAATAACCTTGTTTTTTCAAAATATTTGAAACCTTTGGAAGTGTTTCTCTAGGCATACCTTTAAGTCCAAGTTTACAAGCTTCCAAGTGAACCATTGTACCAACAGCTATATAGTATAGAACAGCTGGGATAATGGCAGCCTTAACAATTGAAATGTAAGGGAAACCAGTGAAGTCTGCCATGATAAAGGCAGCAGCACCCATTACTGGAGGCATGATTTGTCCACCAGTAGATGCAGTAGCTTCTACGGCACCTGCATAATGAGGTTTGTAACCAACTGATTTCATTAGTGGAATTGTAAAGGCACCAGTAGTAACTGTGTTAGCTACAGATGAACCTGAAATTGAACCCATAAGTCCTGAAGAAAGAACTGATGTCATAGCTGGACCTGATCTTGTAGAACCAGTTAAAGCGTAAGCAAAGTCTATAAAGAATTCACCAACACCAGTTTTGTCTAGGAAGGAACCAAATAGTATAAACATAAATACGAAAGTAGAAGATACTCCAAGAGGTGTACCCATAATACCTTCAGTAGTCATATACATATGTGAAACAATTCTTGTTACGTTAAATCCTCTGTGTGCAAATATACCTGGCAAGTGTCTGCCGAAGTAAGCAAATAGTAGGAATACTATGGTAACTATAGGAAGTTCAGGTCCTACAACTCTTCTTGTAACTTCAAGAGTAAGAAGAACTGAAAGAACACCAAGTACCATGTCAGTTGTGGACATTTGACCACCTTTAAGGGCAATTGCCTCTACATTAAAGAATATGTAGCCCCAAACACCAACTGATAAAATAATAAGAAGCCAATCAGTGATATCAATTTTATCCCTTGATGACTTTTTAAATCCTGGATAAAGTGCAAATCCAAGAGTAAAGGCAAAGATTAAGTGAAGAGATCTTTGCTTCATAGCTAAAAGTGTACCATGCCATGCTGTAAATAAATGGAAAGCAGACATTAAAATTGCAACGATTGTAATAAATAAAGCAACCTTGCCAGTTAACTTACGAAGTTTACTAGTTTCAAGGTCATATTGCTCCATTAATTCGTTAACATCCATAGTTCCAAGTTCTTCAGCTGCCTTAGCAAAGCTAGGCTCAGAAGAAGAATCTTTTGAATCTATTTTTGAATCTTCAGTTTTTATTTCTTCAGATTCTAAATTTTCATTTAATTTCTTATCTTCGCTCAATTTGGCACCTCCTTAGTGCGTATTGTAAAAGTGAGATGTGTTCAGTAGAAAACTCTAAAGCTTCTCTAGGTTCAGAAAATTCTAAAAAGGGAGTAGTCTTTCCATTAATAACAAGTTTGTGATTTGCTATGACAGCTCCAGTTCTATAAATAACAGTTTCAAAGGGAACATTCATATCATAGAGACAAAAGCTACCGTCATCAGCGTATTTAAACTTGTATATTAAATTTACAGGAAGACCTGCACCTTGGTCGCGATATCTTTGTTCCATTAGGATTAATTTTCCATCGCGAACTTCATACCATTCGCTAGTCTCTGACCTTTCAACGGAATGGGTATAGACTATGCCGAACCTTTCCTTATCCTTTAACTGACAAATCTTTAATAGATCACCATCAAAGTAAGATTTTATAATTATTGCGTCTATTTTCACAAAGGATAAAATAAAAAAAACTATTATAATAAAGAGAATTGGAAAGAATAACTTCTTTCCAATGCCCTCTTTATTTCTACCATTCATTATTTTTTAACTTCGTCGAAATATTTTTGTGCACCTGGGTGAACTTGAATACTCATACCGTCAAGAGCCTTATCAAGAGCAATGTCGCCACCTCTTGCGTGAGATTCTTTCATTGTATCAAGGTTTTCAAATAAAAGTTTAACGATATTGTATGCATCTTCTTCAGGCATTTTTTCGTCAACAGCTAGCATTGATTGTACAGCTACTACAGAGATTTCTTTGTCTTGTCCCTTGTATTCTGTAGGAGTAATGTGTAGGTTAACATAGAATGGATATTTTTCAATTAAAGCTTGAGCTTTATCTTCTGCAATTGGAACTAGGTGAACATTGTGAGTAGTTGCTAGTTCAGTAATAGCTGAAGATGGAATTGCTGCAGTTAAGAATGTTGCATCAATTTGACCAGATTTAATTTGGTCAGCAGCTTCTGCGAAAGATAAGTAGTCAACTTTTCCTAAATCCTTATAAGTGATTCCGTGAATATCAAGAATTTGTTTTACGTTAACTTCAACACCAGAACCTGGAGCACCAACAGCAACTCTCTTGCCCTTTAAGTCGTCAATAGTTTTGATTCCTGATTCATCAGAAGCAACTATTTGTACGATTTCAGGATATAGACAGCATAGACCTCTTAGAGAAGGTTTCTTTTGTCCTTCGAAAGTATCAGTACCATTTACTGCGTAGTAAGCAACGTCGTTTTGAATAAATGCGATTTCTGCGTCTCCCTTAGTAATAAGTTCAACATTTTCTTTAGAAGCACCAGTAGCTTGTGCAGTAGCTGTGTAATTTACACCTGCATTGTTAAGAATGTTAGATAGTGCTCCACCTAGTGGATAATATGTACCACCAGTACCACCTGTAGCAACTGACATGAATCCGCCCTTAGTTTCCATTAGGCCTTCAGCTTTGATGTCGCCAGTAGCTTCTTTGCTTTCTTCTTTCTTTGCGCCTTCTTCGGTTTTAGTAGCGTTAGCAGGTTCTTCTTTTTTGTTTCCTCCACCGCCACAAGCAGTTAAAGTAACTGTAACCAAAGCAATAAGCATGATTAGCGTCATAAATTTTTTCTTAGTCATAATAATCCTCCTTGACCTTATTCAAATAAACTAAAATTTTATGAAAATGTTTATCTGATAGTTTTATATTACAATAAGTAATATTAAATGTCAATTAAATAAAAAGGATATTAGGGCGGGAAATTGTATTATATTTATACAAAACTATAAATCTGAAAACGGTTTATAAGAGAAAAAGTTGGATAAAGTGATGAAATAAGCTTTTGGGGTAAGAATAAAATATAAAATTAGTAAATAAAATCATAAAAAATTTAAAAATAAATTTTGGAGGAAAAAATGAAAATAACTGAACTTCTAAATATTAAGTATCCAATTTTTCAGGGAGCCATGGCAAATATTTCTACTGCAGATCTTGCTGGTGCAGTTTCAGAAGCTGGTGGTCTTGGCATGATAGCAACAGGTGGCTTTAGTCCAGAGGTCGTTAGATCTGAAATTAGAAAAATAAAAAGGATGACAGATAAAGCCTTTGGCGTAAATATGGTAATGATTCATCCACAAATTGATGAGCTCAATAAAATTGTTGTGGAAGAGGGAGTAAAGATTATAACTTGCGGCGCAGGCAATCCTGAGAAGTATTTTGACTACTGGCTAGAAAAGGGTTTAAAGGTAATTCCTATAATTGCAAATAAAAAAATGGCGCAAAAAGTTGAGAGCCTTGGTGCCCTTGCCTGTGTCTTTGAAGGGGCAGAGGCAGGTGGACATATTGGGAAGCTAAACACTTTTCCCGCTCTGCCAGAAATATGTGACTCAGTAAAAATTCCTGTGATCTCTGCTGGTGGCATTTACACGGCAAGACACATCTTAGCTGCAGAAATTTTGGGAGCAAGTGGTGTGCAAATGGGCACGAGATTTTTGGTGTCAAAGGAAGCACCAGTCCACGAAAATTTCAAAAAAGTTTTAATTGAGGCAACGGATAGGGACACAATTGTAACTGGAATTACAAGACCACATCCAATTAGGGGCTACAAAAATAAATTGGCTGAAAAACTTTTGGAGATCGAAATAAATAATTTCGACCAAGAAGAATTTGAAAAGTACGCAGCAGGCTCTGGCAAGAAGGCTGTAAGAGATGGCGATGTAGACTGGGGATCTGTCATGGCAGGCGAAGGCTATGAGTATTTAAATAAAATTGAAAGCGTAAGAGATATAATAGAAAACATTATGAGAGAATATGAAGATTTGAAAGAAAATTTTAAGAGAAGCTAAGATTTTCTTTGTCACTTAATAAATTTTATAGTAAAATAATTTCGCAAAAAAATTGGAGTAAAGTATGGAAAGATTTAATAATGAAAAATTAAAAAAGATTCAAGTCCTAAATGGGGCACAGTTAAAGTATATTGCCTTTATTTCTATGCTAATTGACCACATAAACAAGGGCATAATTTTACCCTACCTTGAAGTGGGAAGCACTCTATCAAAGATTTCTACAGTTTTTGATGTCTTGGGCCGCATTGCCTTTCCACTCTTTTCCTTTTTTGTTGTGGAAGGATTTTTTAAGACTCACAGTAGGAAGAAATATTTACTAAATTTACTTTTATTTGCAGTGATTTCTGAAGTACCCTATGACATGTTTTCTTCAAAAGTTTTTTTAGAATTTAGATTAAATAATGTTCTATTTTCTCTTGCCCTATCATTAATTTTTATATGGGTCTTAGACGAATTTAGAAATAAATTTGAGGATAAAATTGGCAAGTGGTGGCTTCTTATTTCAATTCCACTTTTAATTGTAATGTACTTTGCAAGCACTTTTGTGTCAGGTGATTATGATTTCCACGCAATACTTACAGCTTTCTTTTTTTATATATTTTATAATAGACCTATTACTTCAGCAGTCCTTGCCTATTTAAGTATTATTAAAGAAGTTTGGTCAATACTGGGTTTTGGTTTAACTATAATGTATAATGGCGAAAAGGGAAAGCAAAATAAATTATTTAATTATTTATTTTATCCAGTCCACCTTTTTATCTTGGGACTACTTAGGTTTTACCTAAATATATAAAATTAAATAGAAATTTTTATATAAACAATGAGATGCCTTTGAGAGAACTATTAACTTTAAGTAAATATAGAATAGTTTTCCAAGGGCTTTTTTAAAGAAAAGTGTTAATTATATTAAGGATACAAATGAACTTGAAAAAGAATCTTATTTCAACTAAAATATAAATGTAACGAAGTACATAAAAATTTAAGGAGGATGTAAATGAAAGCGTTAATGGTAGATTATATGTCAGATGTAATTGACAAGGGACTTGAAGAAAGAGGTATTGAACTTGATAAAGTTATGCTTCCAACTTCTGAAAAATTAGCAGAAATTATTGAACCTTATGATTTCTTATTCATGAGAGTTGACCCATTCATCAACAAGGAAGTTCTTGATGCTGCTAAAAACTTAAAGGCAATTTTCGTTGGTTCAACAGGAACTAACCACATTGACCTTGAATATGCAAAGGAAAAAAATATTCCAGTTAAAAACTCTCCAGGACAAAATGCAAACGCAGTTGCTGAACTTGTTTTTGCAAAAATGTTAGACCTTTACAGAAACTCTGTACAAGCTCAAAACGAAGTTAAATCTGGAATTTGGAACAAATATAGATGGATTGGTAGAGAACTTAGAAATAAGACTCTAGGAATTTGTGGTTTTGGCGCAATTGGTAGAAGAGTTGGCGAAATAGCTAATGTATTCCACATGAGCGTTCTTGCTTATGACCCATTCTTAAAACCAGAAGACATCAAAGTTGACTATGCTAAACTTGTTGATTTCGATACTCTTGTAAAAGAATCTGACATCGTAACTCTTCACATGCCACTAACTCCTGACACTAAGGACTTATTTGCTAAAGAAGAATTTGAAAAGATGAAAGACGGAGCTTGCATAATAAATGCTGCTCGTGGCGGAATTGTTAACGAAGATGACCTATATGACTACATCAAAAATGGCAAACTAGGTGGAGCAAACTTAGATACACTTTCTAACGAACTTGGCTCTGGCGGACTTGACACTCAAGATGTTCCAGTAGAAAACAAATTATTTGAACTTGATAGACTTTATGTAACACCACACATTGGTGGATCAACTATCGACGCTCAAGACGACATTGGACATGTAATTCTTAAAAACTTTGACGAATTATTTCCAAACTGTAAATAATTAAATAAATTTTTAGGGCTGTTTGTTTTTAGTAAAATGAACAGCCTTTTACATAATATTTAAGCTTTAATAATACTTAAGCACTTAATAGGGGAGGATGAAATAAGATGAAAAAGCAAAAGTTTTTTAAATTTATTGAGTATCTCTTTTTTGCAATAACAACTTTTATGACAGGTGTCTTTTTGTATTATCTTTATGAAAGAAAGGAACTAGATTTTTTAAAGACTTTAATGCCATATTTTGGGATACTTGTTTTTGCATCCTTTATTAGTGCTGTAAAATACAAAAAGAAATAAAATAATTTTTTAAGGCTGCTCACAATGTGGGCAGTTTTTTTGCAGCCTTTATTCATTGTAATGACAATATATTTGTAATAAAATAATGAAAGAGATTAAGAGGAGGATGACATGAAGGACTATTACGCACCAATTATTTTATTATTAGCTTTTACTGGAGTAATTTTTTTATACAATTACTATGTGAAAATAAAAAATGAAAGAATTTTGCGAGTTGAAATAAGAAAAAACTTCGGCAATATTCACTCAAAAAAATTCAAGGGAAAAATCGACTGCATACATAAAAGACTTGGGGGAAATTTAAGTGAAATAACAGCAGCTGATTTAAATTTCGACAAAATCATCGAGAAGATGAACCATAACATGACAAGGATGGGTCTCGAGTATTTTTATTATAGGCTGAGAGATTTAATTTTAAATAAGGACAAAATCAAAAAGACTCAGAATAACATAAAGCTTTACGCTGATAGTGAAGACGAGCTTCTAGACATGCAGTTTCAACTGGGAAAGATTGGATTTTTCAAGGAAGATGTCCTAAATCTTATTGAAGAAGAAGTTAAAGTAGATAGAGAACTTGAGATTGCGGCGAAAATTTTTTCTTTCACTGCACTTTATATTATTCTTCTCTTTATTTTCTTAAGGGCCAAGGCAGTCCTATTTATCTTTGCTCTCCTTGGAGTCAACACTTTTATTTACAAAAAATTTAATGAAATAACTTTGGGGAAATTGGAAAGCCTAGTAAGGCTTAAAAGTATTTTATTTGTATCAGAAAGCTTGACGAAAAATAAAAACAAAGTCTTCACAGAAGAACTCCAAGAAGTGGAAAATATTTTAAGAGAACTTGGGCCCCTAAAGAAAACTTTAAAATCCTTTGGTTTTTTGACGGGCAATGCAGAGATGGACTTCGCTGAAACTTACAAGAATGTATTATTTTTATCAGAAGCCAGGAGTTTTTCCAAGGCACAAAAATATTTCAAAAAATATGGAGAAGAAATCTTTAGACTTTACTACTTGCTGGGAAAAATCGACTGCCAAATTGGAATTATTTCAATCACAAAGGCCTATGGCACAAACTTTGCAGACTTTGGAGAAAAAATTTCTGGCAAAAACTTATACACTCCACTCTTAAAGGACCCAGTAGCAAATGATTTAGATTTAGAAAAATCAATGATCCTTACAGGCTCAAATGCATCAGGAAAGTCAACTTATCTTAGGACAATTGGCATCAATGCAGTCTTTGCCTTAAGCTTTGGAATATTCTTTGGCGAAAAATTTGAGATAAAGCCAATGAAATTAAGATCAGCCATTGACATATCTGACTCAATAATGGAAAACCTATCCTATTTTATGGCAGAGTCCAAGGCAATAGGAGATATGATAGAAGATGGAGAAGAAAAAATAATTTTGCTTGACGAAATATTTAGGGGGACAAACACCATTGATAGAATAGCAGCAGCCACTGCAACTCTAAAATATTTGGCAAGGAATAACCATGTAGTGGCAGCAACACACGACATTGAACTTACAATTTTGTTAAAAGATTTATACAAAAATATGCACTTTGAAGAAAAAATAGAAGAGGGCGACATAAAATTCGACTACCTATTAAAGGAAGGACCAGCCACAAGCCGTAACGCCATTGCAATCTTAGACAACCTAAACTACCCAAGAGAAATAATAAGTGAAGCAAGAGCCCTTTCAAAGGACTTAGAAGAAAGATAAAAATATATAAATTCCACTGGACTTGTGCCAGTGGTTTTTTTGACAAAGCTTTTCATACTTTAATTGTTTTTTCTTATAATATATAATATTAGTAGGAATGAAATTTTTTATATAGATTGTGCATATAGATTGTGAGGGAAGTATGAGGATTTATTTTACAAGACATGGGGAGACTGAATGGAACAGGGCTGGAATTATTCAAGGGCAAGATGATTCGCCACTTACTGAAGAAGGCATTGAAATGGGTGTGATTCTTCGCGAAAAGTGTAAGGACATTCACTTTGATAGAGTTTATTCATCTGATCTTGGCCGTGCCTATGACACTGCAAAACTCATTTGTCCCAATAGAAAGATTATCAAGACTTCTCTTCTTCGTGAAATAGATGTGGGTTATTGGTCTGGCAAAAATATTAAGGATGTTAGAAGAAAGGACAGGTGGCTTCACAGTCTTTATTTTGACAATCCTCACAAATACAATAGAATTGATGGTGAAAGTCTCTACGACCTAAAGAGGCGAGTTGAGAAATTTTTTGAGTATGCTGTTTATCCTGAGCTTGACAAAAATATTTTAATTGTCACTCATGGAGTTACTATTGTTGCCATGTATTCTATTATGGAAAATGTGCCCATGGAAAATTTTTGGGTAAATAGGGTAAGGCGCAACGCCGAGTTTAACATTGCTGAATATCATGATGGCAAGTTTAAGATTATTAAAAAGGCTCCACAAAATCCTGTGGATTCTATTTGAGGTGATTAGATGAAAAATTATGATTTGATTATTATTGGTGCAGGGGCAGCTGGTTTAAGTGCTGCTATTTATGCTGGCAGGTCTCTTTTAAATACTCTTGTCATAGAGAAGTTTTCCTTTGGCGGAAGGGTTAACGACACGCCAAAAATTATCAACTATCCTGGCTTTAAGGAAATTTCGGGAAGAGATCTTATTAATGAGTTTAAAAAGCAAGCTGAAAATTTTAAGACTAATAATTTTATTTATGGTACTGTTTCTAAAATCGAAAAAGTTGATGATGGATTTAAGCTTACTACTGCAAGGCGAAAGGAATTTTTTTCTAAGGCAATTATTATTGCTACAGGAACTTATGCCAAGATGATAAATGTGCCTGGTGAAACGGAATTTGCTGGTCGTGGCGTGTCCTACTGCTCAACTTGTGATGCTGATTATTTTAAGGACAAGGACATACATATTTTAGGTTCAGGGGACCTTGCTTTAGAGGAAGCAGATTATCTCTCCAATTTTGCCAACTCCATTAACATGATTATTATTCACGATGAGGGAAATTTTGACGGAAATGAACTTGAAGTTGAGAGAATAAAAAAGAATCCAAAAGTTTCTTACACTTGGCACTCAAAACTCCAGGGAATTTATGGTGACGAAAGAGTTAACAGTCTTGATATTTTAAATTTATCTGACAAGAGAAGCACTAGGGTAACTTCTGATGGGATTTTTATCTTTGCTGGCATGAGTCCCAACTCCGACTTTGTTAAAGACCTTGTGGAAGTAGATAGTTTTGGCTTTATAAAAACTGATGACTGCATGAGGACATCTGTGGAAGGAATTTTTGCTGCAGGAGACATAAGAGAGAAGCCCCTTAGACAAATTGTCACAGCGGCAAATGATGGTGCAGTGGCAACAGTTTATGCAGAAAAGTACATTAGAAATAGAGGTGTATTATGAGAGTCTATCCAAGGGGAACTGTAGTCTACAATAGAGAAAAGGCCTACAATGGCATAAATTTAATTTCAACGGCAAAGGACGGTGCTCTTATAACAAAAATGGACGGCACAGAGCTCAAAAGGTATTCTGTAAACCCAATGCCTGCCAAGATGCTGCCAAACAAAAATATTATGAGTATTTCTTCCTTTAGGTCATCAGATTTTGGCGTCAGCGATGGTATTAAACTCATTGAGTTTGACAAGGAGGGCAAAATTCAATTTGACTTCGACAAGTTTAAGTTTACAGAGGACAGGGGCTACAGGCCAAAGTGGATGGCTAGGGCTCACTCTGACTTCCAAAGAGAGGGTAACTCTCTTGGCTACTATTATCCTGGTGAAAAAATTGTTGAAGGGGGCAAGACTCTCCTACTGGTTCACGATGCAATTAAGGACAGCAGAATTTCTGATAAGACTTTACTTGATGATGTGATTTTAGAAGTGGACGAAGAGGGAAATATTGTTTGGAAATTTTCCTTTAGCGAGCACTTTGACCAGCTGGGATTTTCTGAAGAGGCGAAAAATGTTCTCTACAGAAATCCAAACCTGAGAATGACAGAGAGGCCTCTTGGAAATTATTTAGATGTTACATCAATTTCAACAATTGGCGAAAACAAGTGGTATGACCAAGGAGATCCACGCTTTCACCCAGATAATATTTTATTTACGGCGAGAGCTGCCAATATTATTGGCATAATCGACAAAAAGAGGTCACGCATTTGCTACAAGCTGGGACCAAATTTTTCTGACTTCAAAAAGGTTGACCCTGTAGTTGGCTCTGCCTTTGCAAGTATTATTCCCAAGGGCTTAAAGGGCGAGGGAAATCTTTTAATTTTTGACAATGGCGGAAGATGTGGCTACGGTTCACCAACCCTAACATCTCCATCGGGTCTTCTTCCCTTCGTGAGAAATTATTCAAGAATTCTTGAAATAAATCCAGTGACTCTGTCAGTTAACTGGTCAGTGGATCCTAGGGATTTTGGTTTTTCTATTCCAATGAATGGCTACAAATTTTATTCGCCCTATGGTGGAAACCTTCAAAGACTTCCCAATGGCAACACCCTAATAACTCTTGCCACAGAAGGTCTTGTATTAGAGATTACTCACTCCAAGGAAATAGTTTGGCAGTGGACTTGCCCTTACAGGACTACTACGGAAAATCTTTTGAAAAACAATATGATCTACAGAGTTTATAGGTATCCTTACGATTATCTAGGCGTAGATGAAAGTGAAAATGAAATTGAAGAGATTGAAGATGCATCCTACTACAAGTTAAGGGGTGCAGGGAGCTTCAAATCTGTGGAGGTTACTAATGTAAATAGAAGTTCACTAAATAATGACATTGACCCACTTTCACAAGAGTCTGAGTCAGTAATTGACCTTGAAGAAAATAAAAAGGTAATTAAGAGAAATGAATCTGTAATAAAATATGTGACAGAAAATCACTTCGATGATACGATAAAAAATCAAAAGGCGGCTCTTGTCATCTTTGGTGCAGAGAGATGTTCTCACTGCGAGCCACTTATGGAAGTTATGCAAGTTCTTCTTGAAGAAGAATTTAGAGAAGTCTCTTGCTATTATATGGATTTGGACAAAAATAAGGACTTTGCAGAGAAAAATGAAATCTTTCAATTACCGCGAGTTTCCTTCTACAAGGATGGCGAAAAAGTTTACGAGTTCATTGGAGAAAAATCCTATGACGAAATTGCTGAATTAATTGAAAAATATATTTTAGGAATTTAAGAGCTGAAAGAAATTTTTCTTGAATTAAAAAAACTGAGGGCGACCTCAGTTTATTTTTTTGAATTTATTTATTTGTATGCCAAGATAAATTTATATAGCCTCTCTTATTTACTCCTGAATTAATTAAAAACCTATTTTTTACCATGCGAAGCATATACTTGTCGTCCTTGTAGGAGTCGGAGTAGGCAAGGGAATTTTCGTAGTCAATTTCATAGCCATCTCTTTTTAAAATTTCTTCAATATTTTTTACCTTGACATCCTTTTTGTTGTTGCCGCGACATAATTTATAGTCGTCGTCTAAGTCTGTTCCAATAATATAATCAAAAGAAAACAATTCGCCCACATAAATTAAATAATTTGTGGCAGAGGCAGAGCAGAGGATTTTTATGGTGTCCTCGTCATATGAAGAAAATCCATCTTCAAATTCCTTAAAGAAAAATTTTGGATAGAGATAGTTTGTCACAAAGTCTTGGAGGTCATCTTCTGTCAAATATTTTATAATAGAGACCATCTGATTTTTCATAATTTCAAAATCAGAATTTACCTTTGATTTTATGTAAGCCACAGCTAATTTCCAAAGATTTTTAAAAATATTTATTTTTTTATTTTTGTAGGCATATTTATAAAGCTCAACTATGGACTCGCAATTCACCACAGTTTTGTCAAAATCGTAGAGCGCAACTTTTCTTTTCAAAATCTCACCTCTCTAGAATTATATCAAATTCTCTTCTTTATAAAAAGCTCTTGTGATATACTAAAGTCGTGATATTTATGGGAATTATTATACATGTTGATATAGACGCCTTTTACGCATCAGTAGAAGAGCTTGACGATAGGAGCATAATAGGAAAGCCAGTAGTCGTAGGTGGCAGGTCCAATCATGGAGTTGTCACTACGGCTAATTATATTGCGAGAAATTATGGCATCCACTCTGCCATGCCCATGTATATGGCGAAAAATCTC
This sequence comes from uncultured Peptoniphilus sp., assembly GCF_946998875.1. GTDB lineage: Bacteria > Bacillota > Clostridia > Tissierellales > Peptoniphilaceae > Peptoniphilus_A. The sequence goes on from NZ_CAMQAY010000001.1 coordinate 166,612, forward strand.
TGTGACCATCTGATCATCAAGCCCATGAGAAGGGAAAGGTACCTAGAAAAGTCTCGGGAAGTTTTTGACGTATTAAAGAAATATACAAATAAAATCGAAAAAGTTTCCATTGATGAATCCTATCTCGACCTGACGGGACTTGGCTACGATGAAAGTATTGTCTATGATCTTCAAAAAGATGTCTATGAAAAAACAGGGCTAAGCGTTAGTGTAGGTCTTAGCTACAACAAATTTTTGGCAAAACTTTCAAGCGACTGGAATAAGCCAAGGGGAGTTATGATTATAAGAGAGTCCGACATGCCAGAGATTTTATTTCCCCTGGACATAAGAAAGATTCACGGCATTGGCAGCAAGTCTGAGAAAAAACTTAGAAATATTGGCATAAATAAGGTTGAGGACCTTTACAACCTGTCCTACGATTTTTTGGTGGACATGTTTAAAAAAAGTGGCGAAGAAATTTATTATAGAATCAGGGGCATTGACAAGAGAGAAGTGACGCCAAATGCTGTGAGGAAAAGTCTTGGCACAGAGTCAACCTTTGAAGCCACAAAAAATAAAGATAAGCTCATAAATTACTTAAAGGACTTTGCCAGAGAAGTGTCAGAAGATTTAATTATAAAGGAAATTTCTGGCTACACCTTGACTTTAAAGATGAAAAATGAAAATTTTAAGCTTAAGACCAGGTCCAGAACCTATGACGCAGCCATTTTTGAGGAAGAAGATATTTTTAATAAGAGCCTGGAAATATTTTTTGAGGCCTATGAGGGCGAAAAGCTAAGGCTCATTGGCATCACTGTTTCCAATTTAGTGGACTTAAATATTAGACAGCTTTCTTTTTTTAATAGGGGGAGAAATGGAGAAAATTAATTTTAAAAAATTATTTGAAGAAGATGAATATGTAAAGAGAAGCCATATTAAATTAGTTAAATTAGAGGGCGACAACTTAGTTTTAAAGATGAAGCCAGAGAAAAATCAGTTTAATGCCTATAACATTCTTCATGGAGCAGAAATTTTTGCATTGATGGACACAGCAGCAGGCTGCCTTTCCATTGCCATGGGCAGAAAGGGCGTGACCTTAGACTCTAGTGTGAACTTTATTTCCAGCGTAAAACTTGGAGAAGAAATTTACTCCACAACAAAGATAATTCACTCAGGCAAAAGCACAGAGATAATAGAAGTCTTGGCAAAGAAGGGCGACAAATTAGTTGCCAAGGGAAGCTTTACACTTTTTATTGTGGGCGAAATTGAAATTAGCGGAAAAAATTTTTAAAATAATTTTTACAGATAAAAAATTTTTTTAATTTCTTTTTAAAGTTTCTATGTTAAAATATTTGAAGAAAAAAGATAAAGGATTTTAATTAGAGATGAGAAATTTTTGGGATTTAGATTATGGCCAAGTTGGCTTTAAATTTTATGGAGCCTACCATTTTATATGGCTATTTATTATTTTTATATTTGGACTTTTCTTATATAAGCCCTGGAAAAAAAGTAAAAAATTTAGAAAAGTTATTGCCCTCCTGCCAATTAGCCTAGAAATTATTAGGCTTATAGCAGTTTTAATTGACGGGCATTACGACTCTTCCTACTTGCCCTTTCACCTCTGCCTAATCGGGTCGCAGTTTATGGCAGTGGATGCCTTCTATGACAGCAAAATTATTAAGTCATGTCTTTACTATTTATTTATGCCAGCTGCAATTTTAAGTCTTTTTACGCCAGGTTGGGACCAAGTAAATAAATATTCCTATGTGGCAATAATTTCTTGGATAATCCACGGGATAAATTCTTTTTATCCAATCTATATTGTGATTTCAAAGGAATACCTGCCAAAGCTAAGAGACATTATTTATCCAGTGATTTTTATTCTTGTTACACTTCCAATAATAAAAATACTAAATAAAAAGCTTAATGCAAATTATTATTTTATAGAGGAGCCCTATGAGGGATCCGCCCTTGCTACTATAAAAAATGTCTTTCCCAATTATATAGTTGGACTTTTTATAGTGACAGTATTTGTCATGGTCCTTACATTTTTTATTTACAAGTTAATAGTAAGTTTGAGAAAAAAATAAGACGAGGCTCTTTGACCTCGTCTCTTTTAATTTTCTGAAGCTATAATATTATAAGTTAGGGCAACTAAGACGCCACCAATAATATTTCCAATAGTTACAGGTATTAAATTTTTAAGAATTAGGGCAAAAGTAAAGTCTGGGTTTAACATTTTTGCCAATGCAAAGCAAGTCATATTTGCAACACTATGCTCGAAGCCAAGGCTTACAAAGGCAAGTATGCACCAAAAAATTAAAATCAATTTTGCTGAATCAGAAATTTTTCTTGAGCAAATTAAAACTGCAAGGCAGACTAAAATGTTACACATAATTCCCTTGAAAAGCAAAGAAATAAAGTCAAAGCTCGTCTTTCCAGTGACAAGTTTTAATAAAGCTTCGTTATACTCTGGGGAAACGCCAGTCATTTTAAATAAAAATGAAATTAAAACTGAGCCCAGAATATTTCCAAGATAGGAAAAAATTAAAATTTTTAAAAGCGTTCCAGTGTCAATTTTTTTATTAAGCCTTCCCACACTTGTCACAAGGACATTTCCTGTGAAGAGCTCTCCACCTGCAAAGACCACAAAGGATAGGGCAAGGGAGAAGACAAAGCCGTTAATAAATTTTACGACAGGGATGGGCAGTGGAGAAAAGACACTTGCTGATAGAGTCATTATGAGCATGCCCACGCCAATAAAAAATCCTGCAAGTATGGAAGCAACCATGTACCTAAAGAAAGAGCCTTCAAGTAAATTTTTCTTCGTATTTGCAGAATTTGTAAGTCCACTTATTATATCTTTATACATATTGCACCTCTTTTTTTATTCCACTAAACATTATACCAAAAAGAGGTGGTTTTTCAATTGGTGAAAGCATCTTTATCTTGGTCTAGCTTAAATTTTTTTGAATCAAGAGCTGTAACTATTATTTGTACAAGAGGCATGAGGAGATTAAAGAACAAAAATGGTAAGTAGTGGACAGTGGAAACTCCAAGGACTGATGTCATATAAGCACCACAAGTGTTCCAAGGAATCATAGCTGATGTAACTGTTCCACCTGATTCAAGCGTTGAGGACAAAAGTTTTGGATCTAGATTTCTATCTCTATATTCATTTTTAAACATTCTGCCTGGGACAACTATGGAGATGTACTGCTCAGGCATAGTTGCATTTGTGAAAAAGCAAGTGAGAATTGTGGCAGCGACAAGACCAACAGTGGACTTTACCTTGCCAAGGAATTTTTTTACGATTGCTTCAAGTATTCCAGTCTCTTCTGCAATTCCACCAAACATCATGGCAATAATAGTAAGAGAAATGGAAGACATCATGTTGTTAAGTCCGCCAGTAGTTAAAAGTTTATCCACTGACTCAACGCCAGTTTCTGATACAAAACCATTTAGGGCAGCAGATAATATGTCGCCAAAATTTACTTTTTGATAAATTGGTCCCATAATGGCAGCTGCAATTATGCCAAGGCTTATGCCAGGCACTGCAGGAACTTTTTTTGCAATAGAAAGTATTACAATAAGTGGCGGAATCAAAAGAACTGGAGAAATATTAAAATTATTTTTTAAGCCTTCAGTAATAATAGTTACGCTAGACAAGTCTGCAGAGCTTCCCCTGTATTTCATTGAGAAAAATCCAAAGATGAGTAGGGTCAAGACATAAGTAATAATTGTAGGTTTTAACATTGCCTTGATGTGAGTGAAGACATCAGTGCCTGCCATTGCCGGTGCAAGGTTTGTTGTATCAGATAGGGGACTCATCTTGTCGCCAAAGTAAGCGCCAGATAAAACTGCCCCTGCTGTTATTGGTGCAGGTATGCCAAGACCACTTGCTATGCCCATAAGGGCAATACCCATAGTGCCAGCAGTACCCCAACTTGTTCCCGTAGCAAGAGAAGTTATTGAAGTGATTAAAACTGTTGCCACAAGAAAAATTGATGGTTTTAAAATCATAAGTCCGTAGTAAATCATAGTTGGCACAACGCCAGCTAAAATCCAAACGCCAATTAAAACTCCAATGATGGCGAGAATTATTATGGACTGCATGGCTTGTGAAATTCCCTTTATCATTGAGTTCTCAATAAATTTCCAGGAGTAGCCAATTTTTAGGGCGACAAGGGAAGCTATTAAGACCCCGATTAGCATAGGGATATGGGGACTTTCACCGTACTTAATAATACTTATGAACATAATTAAAACTAGAGAGAGAAAGGTAAAAAGAGCTTCAGAAAAATTTGCCTTTCTTATTTCTCTGTCATATTTTTTTATATTATTTTTATTCATTTAACACCTCGTGAATAAATAGAAAAATTTAACATATTATATCATTAAAAGAGTGATAATAAAAGTTTTAGTTGTTTATTAAAGATGTTATACTATAAGGGAATGGAGGAAGTTATGGAATTAAAAAATACAATTCGCGCAATTAAAGATTATCCAAAGGAAGGAGTCATCTTTAGAGACATTACTACTCTCTTAAAGAACAAGGATGCCTTCAAAAAAGCTGTAGACCAAATGGCAGAAAAAATTGATGAGGATGTAGACAAGATAATTGGCATTGAAGCAAGGGGATTTATTTTTGCCTCAGCCCTTGCCTATAAACTTAACAAGGGCTTTGTTCCAGTGAGAAAACCAGGCAAGCTTCCTTGTGATAAGGAAAGAGAATCCTATGAGCTTGAATATGGCGAAGACTCAATTGAAATTCATAGGGATGCCATAGAGCCTGGCGAAAAAGTTGTAATAGTAGACGACCTTCTTGCCACTGGTGGCACTGCCAAGGCCTCTGTAAATCTTGTGGAAAAGCTAGAAGGAAAAGTTTCCTCTTTAATTTTCTTAGTGGAACTAGAAGATTTAAAGGGACGAGAAATGTTAAAAGGCACAAGGGTAGAATCAATTATAAAATATTAAGAAATAAAAATTTCTTATCTCTATTAAAGAGATTTAAAAATTTTATGAATTAGTATTATATTTTTTCTTGTTTTAAAAGATTTTATATTATAAAATCAATAAATGAATAAATAAACTTATGGGAGCAATTTGCTGAGAGGAGTTAAGACTCGACCATCTTACCTGCTAGGATAATGCCTTGGCAGGGAAAAGTAAGATTACTCCTATAATTTTATAGGAGGTTTTTTTATATGAAATATGCTACTCAAATGGAAGCAGCAAAACATGGTTTTGTCACAGAAGAGATGAAAATTGTGGCAAAAAAGGAAAATGTATCTTGCCAGTATCTCCTGGAGAAAATGGCTTGTGGCGAAATTGTCATTCCAAAAAACAAAAATCACAAATCAATTTCACCTGAAGGCATTGGCACAGGACTTAGGACCAAGATAAATGTAAACTTAGGAATTTCCAAGGACTTAAATGACATTGACATGGAAATGGAAAAAGTTGACATGGCACTAAAAATGGGTGCAGAAGCCATAATGGATTTATCAAATTATGGCAAGACTCAAGAATTTAGGAAAAAATTAATTGAAAAATCTACAGCCATGATAGGCACAGTGCCCATGTATGATGCAGTGGGATTTTTGGACAAGGGACTTTCTTACATAAAGGCAAAGGAATTTTTAGATGTAGTTAGAAATCATGCCGAAAATGGAGTGGACTTTGTGACAATTCACGCAGGCATAAATAGAGCAAATGCTGAAATATTTATGAGGAATAGGCGTGTAAATGAAATTGTATCTCGTGGTGGCTCTCTACTCTTTGGTTGGATGATGATGAATGACAGAGAAAATCCCTTTTACCAATATTATGATGAGCTCTTAGATATTTTAAGAGAATATGATGTGACTCTTTCTCTTGGAGATTCTCTGAGACCTGGTGGCATTCATGATGCCACAGACCCTGCACAAATTTCAGAACTTATTACACTTGGCGAGCTTACAAAGAGAGCTTGGGAGAAGGATGTGCAAGTAATTATTGAAGGGCCTGGTCATGTACCAATTGGTGATATTGAAATGAATGTCAAACTTCAAAAGAAACTTTGTCACAAGGCACCTTTCTATGTCTTGGGACCTCTTGTTACAGATGTGGCACCTGGTTATGACCATATTACATCGGCAATTGGCGGTGCAATTGCAGCAGCTCATGGTGCAGATTTCTTGTGTTATGTAACGCCTGCTGAACATTTGAGACTCCCAAATGTAGAAGATGTTCGCGAAGGAATTGTAGCTTGCAAAATTGCAGCTCATGCAGGTGACATTAATAAATTAAAGGACGCAAGAAATTGGGATTTAGAAATGAGCAAGAGACGCCAAAAAATTGACTGGGAAGGAATGTTTGACCTTGCTCTTGATAAGGTTAAACCAAGAAAGTACAGAGATTCATCCATGCCTGAAGAAGAAAATACCTGCACAATGTGCGGCTCAATGTGCTCTGCAAAAAATATGAATTTAATACTTGAAGGCAAAGATATTAAAATAGAAGCTTAATCTAAGTGAACTAATATTAAAAATTAAATAAATTTAGTTCAGTGTAAAAATTTAATTAAATAAAAAAGGGAGCTTGTTGACAGGCTGAGAGGAAATTGTTAATTTCGACCGTTACCTGATTTGGATAATGCCAACGTAGGGAATAGTTTTAGTTTTTATGTCAGCACTCTCTAGGAGGTAAATATGAAATCTAATACTAAGAAGTTAACTGTGGCAGCTCTTTTTGTTGCCCTTGGCGTTGTTTTTTCCTTTGTAAATTTTCCAGTGGGACTATCAAAGTGTTATCCAATTCAGCACATGGTAAATGTACTTTCTGCAGTAATATTGGGACCTCTCTATTCAGTCCTTGTTGCCTTTTGCATTTCACTTATTAGAAATTTATCAGGCACAGGTTCTTTAATGGCCTTTCCTGGTTCAATGGTTGGTGCCTTTTTAGCGGGCATCTTATATTACAAGACAAGAAAGCTTTCCCTTGCCTTTTTGGGTGAAGTTTTTGGAACAGGAGTTATAGGTGCCCTATTAGCTTATCCAGTTGCCAAGTTTATACTTGGAAAGGAAATGGCATTTTTTGGACTAATTATTCCTTTTTCTGTAAGTACCCTTGGCGGTTCAATAATAGCTACAATAATTATTTTGAGCCTTAAAAAGACAGGTCTTAATGATTATCTTAATTTAGAAGGAAATAAACATGGAAATTAAAAAGATTTTAAGCATAGCTGGGTCTGACTCTAGCGGTGGCGCAGGTATCCAAGCCGACTTAAAAACCATAACTTCTTATAAGTTTTATGGCATGACTGCCATTACAGCAATAACTGCACAAAATACTATGGGAGTTCAAGCATCCTCACCTATAAGTGAGGAAATGCTTAAGGGTCAGCTTTTGTCAATTTGCCAAGATATTATGCCCCATGCTGTAAAAATTGGCATGGTGGCAAGTCCAGGACAAGTAGAAATTATATCAGAAGTAGCTGAAAAATATTTTAAGGATCTGCCCATAGTTTTAGACCCAGTTATTACATCAACTAGCGGCTTTACTCTTGTGCCTGATGAGACACTTGAGAAGATGAAGGAAATTTTATTTAAGAAGGCAACTTTAATCACCCCGAATCTCATTGAAGCTGGGATTATTTACGGCAAAAAAATTGAAAGCCTTGAAGAGATGAAGGAAGTAGCAGAATTTTTATATAACAAATATAAAGTAGCCTTTCTAATAAAGGGAGGTCATCTAAAAGACTCAAAGGATGATGTGCTTTGTGGAAGAGATGGGCTCTTTGTAATAGAGGGAAAAAACATAGACAACAAAAATACCCATGGCACAGGTTGCACCCTATCCAGTGCTCTAGCTTGTGAACTTGCAAAGGGAAAAAGTCTTTATGATGCACTTGTAGCTGCAAAAAAATATTTAAGTGGTGCCATAGCTTATGGATTTGATATAGGAAGGGGCAGGGGACCCCTATATCACATGTATAATTTGAGTGATAAAAATGAAAATTAAGGCAAATTTAAAAAATCTAAGGGACAAGTCTCCCTTAGTACATATTATTTCAAATAGTGTTACAAGAGCTAGACTTGCTGACTTAGTTTTATCTCTTGGGGCAAGCCCAATGATGGCAGAGTATTCCAAGGAAGTTGCTGAAATTACAAAAAAATCTTCTGCCCTGCTCTTGAATATGGGAATGTTAAATGAAGATAAAATTGAAGCAATTAAAATTTCTGCAAAAGTTGCAGAGAAAAATAATATTCCTCTGGTCTTTGACCCAGTTGGAGTTGCTTCTAGTAGCCTAAGAAAAGACTTGGCAAAAGACCTTATCAGTAATTTTAAATTTAATGTCATAAGAGGAAATTTTAATGAAATTAATTACTTGGCAAGGGGCAAGACCTTTACTGGCGTGGATTCAAAAGATGATAATTTATCTCTAGAAGATTTTATAGATATTGCCTTAGAACTCCAAGAAAAAAGTAAAGCTACAGTTGTAGTTAGCGGCAAATATGAAGTGATAGTAAACTCTCATTTATTGATTTCAATTCCTGGTGGCGATGAAAATTTAAAAAAAATCACTGGCTTAGGAGACATGGAATCTGCCATGATAACTTCTCTTTTGGCTGCACCCATGTCAAATTTAAAAGCCTGTGCTCTTGCTGCAATATTTTTAAGGCAGCTTGGTAAAAATGTCATAAGAGATAAGGGAGTAAATGCCCAAGATATTATAAGTAAAATGCAAGGCATAGATGAAATAAGTGGAGAGATTGAAATTTTATCTCCTTCAACTAAATTTATTAAGCCAATTTTATATGGGATTTCTGAAGGCGATGATTTATGGAAAATAAAAAATGCAGTTAAGGCTGGAATGAGAATTTATCAGCTTAGAGACAAGTTTGCAGATGAAGATGTACTTGGAGAAAAAATCTTAAATATAAAAAGTGAAATTGATGGTAAGTGCCTTTTTATCTTAAATGACAACTTAAAGCTTGCGAAAAAATATGGCACTGCACTTCATCTTGGTCAAGAGGATGAAAAAATTTCTCGGGCAAGAGAAGTCTTGGGAAGAGATGAAATAATTGGTGCAACGGCAAAAACTGTAAAGCTTGGCATTGAGGCAGAAAATATGGGAGCATCTTATATTGGGACGGGAGCTTTTTTTGAAACAGAAACCAAGAAAGATGCCTCAAGGATTACACTAGAAAGCTTTAAAGAAATTAGAGAGGCTCTCTTAATTCCAGTCTTTCCCATAGGAGGAATAAGTAAGGATAAGTTAGACTTTTTCATGGGGCTAGACTTAGATGGTCTTTGCATGTCAAGAGCCATCTTTTCAGTGAGGGAAGATGAAGTAGAAAAAAATGTGAGAGAAATAATAGATAAATTAAAAAATTTATAATATAAAAAAATCTGCTAGAATTTAATTTTTAGCAGATTTATATTTTTTAGCCAGCAGAATTAGATCTTGCTTTAGCAGTGTCCTTAATATTATTTAGGCAAAGGGTAAGGGCAAGGAGGGCTTCTCTATAATTATCGTCGTGAACTGTTAGCCTATAAGTGTCAGTCATGGCAAATAAAGTTTTTTCAATTTCGCCAATTAAGTCAGAGCCCTTATAAATGTCAAAATTCATGTCCCAAAAACTGCCTTGCAAATTTAAAATCTCGCCATCATAGTCTACGTCAATTTTTCTTTTTAAAAGGCTAAGTTTTGATTCAACTCTCATATATCTTCCGTCAGTAAAATTTACATTAAATTTTTGAAAGAGACTGAGAATTTCTTTGTCAATGTCAAGGATGGTATTTTTATTTGCATCAGAAAGACTTGACTTATAGCCTAAAAAAGTAAAGTCTTGGTCCACATAGTAGGCAGGATTTTCATCGTCGTCTAATATAGGGTAGTGGTCTGTAATTTTAAAAAATTTTTCCTTGAAATAATAATTTTTCATTCTGCACCTCTTTATAAGTAAATTATACCATGAGGTCACGACTTTTATTAATTGTAAAAAAAGAATGAGGGCATAAAAAAGCCCCACAGTTTCCTGTAGGGCAATTTAAGATTATTTATTAGTCGATATTAAGTGAATCAACAGCATTATCAATTAGTTCATCTTTTACAAGATAAGGAATTGTAATGTGTCCGTATTCGCTGTCTTCGTTAAATTCTTTAGTTACTTCGATAGCGTGATCATTTCTAGCCCAGTTACGTCTAGCAACACCACTCATAACGTCCCAAGTAAGTGAAAGTTTGATGATTTCGTCAACCATTTCAGATCCGTCAAGTACTAGACCAAATCCACCGTTGATTGATTTACCAATACCAACTCCACCACCGTTGTGAAGAGCAACAAGAGACATACCTCTTGCACAGTTACCTGCGAAACATTGAGTAGCCATGTCAGCCATTACATTAGAACCGTCTTTGATGTTAGAAGTTTCTCTAAATGGAGAGTCTGTACCAGATACATCGTGGTGGTCACGACCCATCATAACAGGACCAATCTTTCCTTCTCTAACAAGTTCGTTGAATTTAAGAGCAATGTCAACTCTACCCTTAGCATCTTGGTAAAGAATTCTTGCTTGAGTTCCAACTACTAATTGGTTCTTTTCAGCGTCTCTGATCCAGATATAGTTATCCATATCTTGGTATCTTCTGTCTTTATCTATACATTCCATTGCAGCGTGGTCAGTTGCAATTAAGTCTTCGTGTTTACCACTTAGGCAAACCCATCTGAATGGTCCATATCCATAGTCAAATAGAAGTGGTCCCATGATGTCTTCTACATAAGAAGGCCAAATGAATCCGTCTTTGTCGTCTTTACCGTTCTTAGAAACTTCTTTAACTCCAGCATCGTAAATAGCCTTTAAGAAAGAGTTACCATAGTCGAAGAAGTAAGTTCCCTTAGCAGTAAGGTTCTTAATAACTTCAAAGTGTTCTCTAAGAGTTTTGTCAACTAATTCATGGAATTTCTTGATGTCAGTTCTTAATAGTTCAGTTCTTTCTTCGAAAGTGATTCCTACTGGACAGTATCCGCCATTGTATGCATTGTGGCAAGAAGTTTGGTCAGAAAGTAGGTCAATGTGAACATCGTTCTTGTCCATGTAGTGAAGAAGATCAACAATGTTTCCGTGGAAAGCAATTGAAAGAGCTTCTTTCTTTGCAAGAGCGTCTTGAGCAAGTTTAACTGCTTCTTCAGGAGTTTCAGCAAGTTTCTTAATCCATCCTTGTTCAAGTCTAGTTTCAATTCTTGAAATATCAACTTCAGCAATAATAGAAACAGCGCCTGCGATGTCTCCAGCCTTACCTTGAGCACCAGACATTCCACCAAGTCCTGATGAAACGAATAATTTTCCAGCTAAGTTATCTTTTTCGCTAAGACCAAGTTTTAATCTACCAGCGTTAAGAATAGTGTTGTAAGTTCCGTGAACAATACCTTGTGGTCCAATGTACATCCAACCACCAGCAGTCATTTGTCCGTAGTTAGCAACTCCCATTTCTTCTGCGATTTCCCAGTCTTCAAGGTTATCGTATTCACCAACCATAAGTCCGTTAGTGATAATAACTCTTGGAGAATTTTTTCTTGACTTAAATAGTCCAAGTGGGTGACCAGATTCCATTACAAGAGTTTCGTCATCGTGCATGATTTCAAGATATTGTTTGATTAAGTTGTATTGCATCCAGTCGTGACAAACTGAACCAGTTTCTCCATAAGTAACAAGTTCATATGGATAAAGAGCAACTTCAAAGTCTAAGTTGTTGTCAATCATTACTTGGAAAGCTTTTCCAGCTAAGCAATTTCCTTTGTATTCATCAATTGGTTTACCGTAAATTCTTCCTTCTGGTCTGAATCTGTATCCGTAGATTCTTCCTCTAGTTGTAAGTTCTTCTAAAAATTCAGGAATTAATTCTTCATGATATTCTTCTGGGATATATCTTAGAGCATTTCTAAGGGCAACCTTAGTTTGGTCCTTTGAAAGTCTAAATCCTCTATCAGGAGCTCTTCTAATTCCTTGTTCAAAAGATTTTTTTTCTGGTAAGTTTTTGATTTGTACCTTCATAATCTTTTGAACATCTGCGTTATGATTATTAATCACTTTTATCAACCTCCATTTACTGTCCATTATAAATTAAAATATTTAAAAAGTAAATACAAAGGGAAATTAATTTCCTAAAAATTTAAAAAAATTTTAAAATTTCATATAAAAAGTGAAAATCTTGCGATTATTGCTGTTATCAGCAATAATGGACTATCTGTTGATTTCTTTACCATGATAAATTAAAGAAATGAATCGTTTTCAAATTAAGAAAGCAGATTAATATATAGGATTTAATTTATAAAAATTTTGCTAGAATATGAAAAAATTTATCCATTATAAATCCTATAAAATAGAATAAATATCCTATGAAATTTTTTGCTATAAAAATAGAAAAAATAATTTATTATTTAATGGGTATAAGATTTGTGTTAAGATAAGGACATATAAAAGGAGGAATTATGAAAGCGGATAAAATATTAATTAATCTTGAACAAGTTTTTTCACCAAAGGACATTGGTAGACCATTAAGAGGTGAAGAAATGAATGAAGCCGACATCTTAGAAAATGCTTACATCGCTATTAAAGATGGAAAGATTTTAGAAGTTGGCGAAGGCAAGGGATACGAAAATTTAAAAGACGACGAGACAGAATTAGTTGACCTAAAAGGAAAGGTTGCAACACCAGGTCTTATTGACGCTCACACTCACTTAGTATATGGCGGAAGTCGTGAAAATGAATTTGCAATGAAGCTTAATGGCATGGAATATCTTGATATTCTTGCAGCAGGTGGAGGAATCCTTTCCACACTAAAGGCAACTGAATCTGCAAGCTTTGATGAACTTTATAATAAGACTAGAGACTTATTGGAACACATGCTTGTTCACGGTGTAACAGCTGTTGAAGCAAAAAGTGGTTATGGAATTACTCTTGAAACTGAACTTAAGGAACTTGAAGTTCTTGAAAAACTAAATAAAGATTTTCCAACAGAACTTATTAGAACTTTTATGGCAGCTCATGTAATTCACGAAAAATATAAGGACAATTCAGATGAATATGTTGACATAGTAATTGACATGATGCCAGAAGTTGCCAAGAGAAACTTGGCAGAATTTTGTGATGTTTTCTGCGAAAAGGGAGTATTCACTGCTAAACAATCAGAAAGAATCCTTGAAGCAGCTAAAAAACAAGGCTTTAAATTAAGAATCCACTCTGATGAAATTGAAAACATTGGTGGCGTAGATGTTGCTGCAAAGGTTGGAGCAGTTTCTGCAGAACATTTAATGGTAGTAGATGAAGGTGAAATTGAAACTCTAGCAAAGGCAAATGTAATTGGGAACTTGCTTCCAGGAACAACATTTTCCCTAATGCTTGACACTTATGCTCCTGCAAGGAAAATGCTTGACAAGGGAATGGCTATTACACTTTGTACAGATTCAAACCCTGGATCTTGTCCAACAGCAAATCTTCAATTCATTATGCAACTTGGTTGTCTTGAAATGAAATTAACTCCAATTGAAGTATTTAACGCAGTAACTATTAACGCTGCTTACTCAGTTGACAGAGCAAAGACTATGGGCTCCTTTGACAAGGGCAAGAGGGCAAACATTACAATTTTTGATGCTCATAACATTGACTACACACTTTACTTCTTCGCAACAAACCTATGTAAGCAAGTTTATATAGATGGAGAACTTGTAGTTGAAGATAGAAAACTAGTTAAATAATGTTTTTAATTTAATAATTTAAGATAAGTGCAGGTGAAGTTCATTTGCACTTTTTCTTTTATAAAAAATAAAATTTTGCCTAAAAAATAATTTTTTAAAAATATTTCTATAGATAAACAATGATTTAATGCTGTTAATAGAAGAGTTAGAGAATTTTTTTAAAACAATTTTACACAAGAAAGACTGTAGTGCATAGTAATATGTTAGCATGAAACGATACTAACGGATTGTATTTTTTATTGAAATTTTGCCATTTTTTTAATTATTTCATTGACTTGTAGCTTAATCTAGGTTAGAATTTACTTAGAAAACATTTTCAGCCATACAAAATTCTTATTAAATTGTTTGGCGTGCATATTAAAATTTTTTATGCAAAATTAATATGCTAAATGAAAAGTTTAGGAGGTAATTATATGAAGAACGACGGTCAAAGGACTGTTAGAGTGCCTAGCATTATTGAAGCGTTTTTGCCAATAATCGCAATGGTTTGTCTAATGGTTTATGTTTTCAACTTCAGTGATGGAAAATATGACGCAGCTCATATGCCACTAGTTGTTGCAATTACTATTGCATGTATAGTTGGTGGAATTTGTGGACACAGTTTTTCTGACATGTTGGAAGGTATAATCGAAAGACTTACAGCTACTCTTGAAGCAATTTTAATTTTACTTACAGTAGGTCTATTGATTTCATCTTTCATGATTTCAGGAACTATCCCAGCAGTTATTTATTACGGATTAAAATTACTTACACCACAATTATTCTTGCCAGTAGGTTGTATGCTTATTGCAGTTGTATCACTTGCATGTGGTTCATCTTGGACAGCAACAGGTACAATTGGTATCGCTTTTATGACAATAGGTGTTGGTCTTGGAATTAGCCCTGCACTAACAGCAGGTATGGTAATTTCTGGAGCATATGTTGGAGATAAATTCTCTCCACTATCTGATACTACAAACCTAGCAGCTGGTGTATCTGGAACTGGTCTATTTGACCACGTAACAGCAATGGTTTCTACAACAGGTCCAGTATTTTTAATTTCACTTGTTATTTATGCAATTCTTGGATCAAGAATTAATGTAGTAAACTATGACCCTACAATTGCACAAGGTATTGAAGATGCAATCGCAGCAAACTTTAACCTTAACCCACTTGTACTTCTACCTATCGTAGTTATAGTAGTAGTATGTATCTTAAGAGTTCCTGGACTTCCTGGAGTTCTTATTTCAGTAGCAACTGGTGTATTATTTGCAGTTATTTTCCAAGGTCAACATAATCTTGCTGACATCTTTAATATTCTTCACTATGGACCATCTGTTGAAACTGGAAACGAATTTGTAGATAAGGCTCTTGCTAAAGGTGGTATGGACCATCAAATGTGGACAGTTAACTTAATTTTACTTGCAGTATCCTTTGGTGGTGCTCTTGAAAAATGTGGTTCTGTTGAAAGAATTTTTGGAAACATCAAACACAAAATCAACTCTGTTGGCGGACTTGTTTTCGCTACAATGCTTACATCAATATTCTGTGACGCAGCAATGTGTGATCAATTCCTAGGAATCGGTGTTCCTGCTCCTCTATATGATACTAAGTATGATGAACTTGGTCTTGCAAGAAATATGCTTTCAAGAACACTTGAAGATGCTGGTACACTTTGGGCTTGTATGTTCCCATGGACAGCTTGTGGAGCTTACCAATCTGGTGTACTTGGAATGAATCCATTTGTATACTTCCCATTTGCTTTCGTAAACTTACTAAACCCAATTTATGCATGTGTAACAGCATTAATGGGCAGAAATATATTCTGGGCTGACGGAGCTTACACAAATGTATTTGGTAAAACTAAGATGAAGAAAGTTGCCGGCGCTCCTGAAGAAGCACACGAACGTGCTCTTGCTAACCTTGAAAGATTAAGAGCTGAAGGTAAAGCACCAAAGGTTAATGCTTAATTAATTAAGAAATAAAATTAAAAATTAAAAATTAAAAGAAATTAGAAAGAAGTGATTATGTGTCAGATATAAAATTACCTTGGGATGATGACAGCGAAGCAATTAAATACGTATATGTGAATCCTAGAAAAAAGTTTTCTGAAAAATATGCCTACGTAATCACTTCTATTTTGATTATTTTAGGTATAATAACAAGGTATAAGCTTACTTTAATTCTTGCACTTTTATTATTATTGTCTTTATTATCTAAGAAATATGTGGCAGTAAGTTCCAAGGGGCTTGAAATGTACACTGACATGAAAGTAACTCACACCTATAATGTGTGGGATTGGTCAGAGATTGAAGCTATTACCTATGAAAAAAAAGCCGAAGAGCCAAAGTTAACACTTTTATATTTCACAAAGGGAGATATAACTAAAAGATTTTTCTTTGATGAAGATTCAAAAGAAAAAGTTTTTGAAGTGGCTAAAAAGCACAATAAAAAAATAAAAATTTACGATGCTTGGGAATATAAACAAGATCTCAAGAGATTTAAAAAAGAAATGAAAATTTCCAAAAGAATTGCTCGTAAAAAATAATAATTTTAATTTTAAGAGAGACTTCAATTTGAAGTTTCTCTTTTTTTATTTGAGAATTTTTGAAATTTTACTTTAAAGAAAATTTTCAAGAAAAATTTTTGATAGCCAATAAAATTTTTCAGCTGGCAAATATTTTTCTATAGAGTCACTAAAAGTTGAATTATTTGCCTTTTAATTATAGAATTATCTTTAGTTGATAAAGTTTTTAATGAAATGTTTTTAGAAATAGGAAAAAAATAATTTTTTATAAATTTGAGGATGATTAAATGAATTTTGATTACAATAAATATCCCTATCCTTCTACAAGAATGACCATCTTTGGGAAAAAGGGAATGGTGGCAACTTCTTCACCCTATGCAACAAGTGCTGGAGCAAAAATTTTGCTTGAAGGGGGCAATGCAATTGATGCTGCCCTTGCTGTTTCTATGACTCTATCTGTTGTTGAACCAACAGGCAATGGCCTTGGCTCAGATATGTTTGCTCTCATATATTTTGAAGGCAAGCTTTATGGCATTAATGCCAGTGGAAGAAGTCCAAAATCTATTTCCATAGAAGCCTTAAAGAAAAAGGGCTATGACAAAATGCCTTCTTGTGGTGTAAATGTAATTAATACGCCGGGACTTATTGGCGGCGCCATGAAAGTTCATGAAGACTTTGCCACAATGAGCCTTGATAAAATTTTTGAGCCTGCAATTTCCTATGCAGAAGAGGGCTTCCCAGTGACACCACAAATTGCAAAACTTTGGGGGGAAAGCCTAGATAAGTATAAAAATTTTAATCGCGAGGAATTTAATGAGTTTTTTAATACTTTTTCAATAAATGGAAAAGCGCCGAGAGCGGGAGAAGTTTTTTCCTGCAAGGACATGGCAGAGACTCTAAAAGAAATTCGTGACACCAGGGGTCAGTCTTTCTATAAGGGTAGGCTGGCAGAAAAAATTTCTAATGAAGTAGAAAGGCTTGGCGGATTTTTAAATGCAGATGATTTAAAGAATTTTACTCCAAAGTATGTTGAGCCGATTTCAACAAATTACAGAGGCGTTGACATTTGGGAGATACCACCTAATGGTCACGGCATTTCTGTCTTAATGGCACTAAATATTTTAAATAAAATGGAAATAAAAGATAGAGCTGACATAGGAACTATTCATAAAATTATTGAAGCCATAAAATTATCCTTAACTGATGCAAAGACCTTTGTGGCAGATCCTGATTCAATGAAGATAAAAATTGAGGAGCTTTTGTCAGAAGACTATGCTGAAAAGAGAAGGGCTGAGGTAAAAGATTTTGCTGAAATGCCAAAATCTTATTCTATAAAATCTTCAGACACAGTTTATTTTGCCACAGCAGATAAGTATGGCAACATGGTTTCCATGATTCAGTCAAACTATGCTGGTTTTGGCTCAGGAATTGTTGTGCCAGGGACTGGAATTGCACTTAACAACAGAGTTGAAAACTTTTATTTTGAAGAGGGGCTGGCAAATTCTCTTGCAGGAGGAAAGCTTCCCTACCACACAATAATTCCTGGCTTTATGACAAAAAATGGCGAGGCCCTTGGAGCTTTTGGAATAATGGGAGCCTTTATGCAGCCGCAAGCTCATGTCCAGGTCCTCATGAATATGCTTGACTTTAATTTAAATCCACAGGCAGCTCTTGATGCACCGAGACTTATGTGGACTGGCGACAAAAACATCGAACTTGAATGTGATTTTGATGATGATATAATTAATGGTCTAAAGAAAAGAGGACACCATGTAAAGCTAATAAGTGATTTTAAAAACATGGGACGAGGACAAATTATTTTAAAGAAAGACGATGTATATATTGGCGGAACAGAAAAGAGGACTGACTCCAATATTTTTGCTTTTTAGAAGGTGATTAAGTGAAATTTAAAATTCATTCAGACTACAAGCCTACTGGCGACCAACCTCAGGCAATTGATAAGTTAGCTGAAGGCATAAAAAAGGGCTACAAGCACCAAAATCTTTTAGGTGTAACAGGCTCTGGCAAGACCTTTACCATGGCAAATGTAATAGAGAGAGTACAAAAGCCAACTCTTGTCATTGCTCACAACAAGACTCTTGCCTACCAACTTTGCTCTGAGTTAAAGGAATTTTTCCCAGAAAATGCAGTGGAATTTTTTGTGTCTTACTACGATTATTATCAACCAGAGGCCTATGTGCCTGGGACGGACACTTTTATAGAGAAGGATTCTTCAATAAATGATGAAATAGATAAGCTTCGCCACTCTGCAACTATGGCTCTCTTTGAGAGAAAGGATGTAATAATTGTAGCATCAGTTTCCTGCATCTATGGCTTGGGAGACCCAATTGACTACGAAAAGCTTGCCATTTCACTTAGACCTGGCATGATAAGAGATAGAAATGATGTCATGAGTAAACTTGTAGACATCCAATATGTGAGAAATGATTATGAATTTAAGCGTGGAACTTTTAGGGTTCGTGGAGATATTTTGGAAATTTTCCCTGCATCTTCTTCTGAAAATTCCATTCGCGTAGAATTTTTTGGCGACGAAATAGATATAATCACAGAAGTAAATGCCTTGACTGGGGAGGTTCTACATTACTTAAATCACGCCTACATCACCCCGGCATCTCACTTTGCAACTTCAGAAGAAAAGGTGAAGAGGGCAATAGTAACCATAGAAGAAGAACTTGAAGAAAGGCTAAAGGTCTTAAAGGACCAAGAGAAACTTTTGGAAGCACAAAGGCTGGAGCAAAGGACGAGATACGATTTAGAAATGCTTTCTGAAATGGGCTTTTGCTCTGGCATAGAAAATTATTCAAGACACTTATCTGGCAGAGCGCCAGGCTCAAGACCCTACACCTTAATAGATTATTTTCCCAAGGATTTTCTAACTATAATAGATGAATCTCACCAAACAATTCCACAAATTAGGGGAATGTTTAACGGCGACAGATCTCGTAAGGAAACCTTAGTTGAATATGGATTTAGACTTCCTTCTGCCCTTGACAACAGACCACTAAGGTTTAATGAGTTTGAAGAAATGATGAATCAATGCGTCTATGTTTCTGCAACGCCAGGTCCCTATGAACTTGAGCATACAGAGCAACAAGTTGAGCAAATTATTAGGCCTACGGGACTTCTGGACCCAATA
Organism: uncultured Peptoniphilus sp.; assembly: GCF_946998875.1. Taxonomy (GTDB): domain Bacteria; phylum Bacillota; class Clostridia; order Tissierellales; family Peptoniphilaceae; genus Peptoniphilus_A. Next base: position 185,999 of record NZ_CAMQAY010000001.1, read on the forward strand.
ATAGAAGTTAGACCAATAAAAAATCAAATTGACGATATAATAAATGAAATAAATGGAGCTATTGATAGAGGGGAAAGAGTTTTAATCACAACTCTTACTAAGAGAATGTCTGAAGATTTATCAAGACATTTAAAGGAAATTGGGTATAAAGTAACCTACATGCACTCTGATGTTGATACCTTGGAGAGAATGAAAATTATAAGAGACTTGCGTCTTGGAGAGGTAGATGTTCTCGTTGGCATTAATCTTTTGAGAGAGGGTCTTGACCTTCCAGAAGTTTCAAGAGTTTGCATACTTGATGCAGACAAGGAAGGCTTCCTTCGTTCTGTGACATCACTTATCCAAACTGCAGGTCGTGCTGCGAGAAATGCTGAAGGAAAGGTTATAATGTATGCCGATACAATAACTCCGTCAATGCAAGTTGCTCTTGATGAAACTTCTAGGAGAAGAAAAATTCAAGAAGCCTACAATAAAGAGCATGGCATCACTCCAAAGACAATAGTCAAGGGTGTGCGCGAAGTCATTAACACTGCCATTGCTGCAGAAGACAGCCTTGACTTTAAAGAACTTGTAGATACAGAAAATGAATTTACAAAAGATGAAATAAATGAAATGATTGATGCTCTAAAACCTGAAATGTACAGGGCAGCAGAGGAACTTGACTTTGAAAAGGCTGCTGAAATTAGAGATAAGATAAAGGACTTAAGAGAGAAGAAAAAATCTGCCCTTTTATAAAGAGGTGTTATATTGAAAGATGAAATAATAGTAAAGGGAGCCAGAGTCAACAATTTAAAAAATGTTGATTTAAAAATCCCTAGAAATAAATTTGTAGTTTTCACTGGACTTTCTGGTTCAGGAAAGTCATCTCTTGCCTTTGACACAATTTATGCCGAAGGTCAAAGGAGATATGTTGAAAGTTTGTCTTCCTATGCCAGACAATTTTTGGGACAAATGGATAAACCAGAGGTGGACTACATCGAAGGCATGAGTCCTTCAATTTCCATTGACCAAAAGACTACATCAAAAAACCCAAGGTCAACAGTGGGCACAGTTACAGAAATTTATGACTACCTAAGACTCTTATATGCAAGAGTTGGTCATGCCTTTTGCCCAGAATGTGGCAAGGAAATTTCTTCCTACACAATTGATCAAATGGTTGATGAAGTTATGAAACTGGAAGAGAGAACTAGAATTCAAATTCTTTCTCCAGTAGTAAGGCACAGGAAGGGTCAACACAAAAAAGTTTTTGAAAAAATAAAAAAAGAAGGCTTTTTAAGAGTTTCTGTTGACGGAGAAATGCATGACATTTCAGAAGAAATAGAACTAGACAAAAATAAAAATCACGACATAGACATTGCCGTTGACAGAATTATTGTAAAGGAAAAAATTGAATCAAGGCTGGCAGACTCTCTTGAAATTGCCACAAATTTAAGTGACGGTATTGCTAAGGTAAATGTTATTGATGGTGAAGATTTAATATTTTCAACAAAATTTGCCTGCCCTCACTGCAATATTATAATAGAAGAAGTTACGCCAAGGTCCTTTTCCTTTAACTCACCTCTTGGCGCCTGCCATGAGTGTAAGGGACTAGGCTTCTCCAAGGAAGTTTCCAGGGACTTAGTAATTCCAAATAAGGAACTTTCCATAGACGAGGGAGCAATTGCCTGCTACTCAAATTCTAAGGGAACTTATTATTATGAAATAATTTCTGAAATTGCAAAGAAATTTAAGTTTAGCACCAAAGAGCCAATTAAAAATGCGCCAGAAGAATTTATGAAGGCAATTTTTGAGGGTTACAAGGGCAGATTGAGTTTTTCCTTTAACTCCTTCTTCTCTGGAGAAAAAAAGTACTCTGGTGGCTTTGAGGGAATTTTAAAAAATTTAAAGAGAAGATATACTGAGTCCAGCTCAGACAAAATGCTTGATAAAATTGACGAATTTATGGAAGAAGTTCCCTGTCCAAAATGTCACGGTTCAAGGCTTAAAGATTCTTCTCTTGCCATAAAAGTTGGCGGTCTAAATATTTTTGAGCTGACAGAACTTTCCATAGATAAGTCTTTGGAATTTTTCAAAAATTTAGAGTTCACAAAAAATGAAATGATTATAGCCGAAGAGCTTTTAAAGGAAATAAAATCTCGTCTTGAATTTTTGGTAAATGTAGGTTTAGAGTACCTTTCTCTATCAAGAATGGCAGGAACTCTTTCTGGTGGAGAAGCACAGAGAATTAGACTTGCCACACAAATTGGCTCACAGCTTGTGGGTGTAATTTATGTCTTAGACGAGCCCAGCATTGGACTTCATCAAAGAGACAATGCAAAACTTTTGGAATCGCTGAGAAATTTAACTGACATAGGAAATACTCTAATCGTAGTTGAACACGATGAAGACACAATGTTTGCAGCAGACCAAATTGTAGACATTGGACCCCTTGCTGGTGTAAATGGTGGAAGGATTGTTGCACAGGGGACTGCTGAAGAAATTATGAAGGTTCCTGAATCAATTACTGGTGCCTATTTAAGTGGCAGAAAGAAAATTGAAGTGCCAAAGGAAAGAAGAAAGTCCAATGGCAAGTCAATAAAGGTCATAGGGGCCAGTGAAAATAATTTAAAAAATATTGATGTAGAATTTCCTCTAGGCGACTTTATCTGCGTAACTGGTGTTTCTGGTTCAGGTAAGTCCTCTCTAGTAAATGAAATTTTATATAAAAGTCTTGCACAAAAAATAAATAAATCGAGAATAAAACCTGGCAAGCATAAAAGAGTAGAAGGACTAGAAAATATTGACAAAATTGTGGATATTGACCAATCGCCAATTGGAAGAACTCCAAGATCAAATCCTGCCACATATACTGGTGCTTTTGATATAATAAGAGATATATTTGCATCTACTAACGAGGCAAAAATGCGTGGCTACAAGAAGGGAAGATTTTCCTTTAATGTAAAGGGCGGAAGGTGTGAAGCCTGCAAGGGCGATGGAATTTTAAAAGTTGAAATGCACTTCTTGTCTGATGTCTATGTGCCTTGCGAAGTTTGCCATGGTAAGAGATACAATCGTGAAACTCTTGAAGTTAAATTCAAGGGCAAAAATATTTACGATGTCCTAGACATGACAGTGGAAGAGGCCATTGACTTTTTTCAAAATCACGAGAGAGTTTTGAGAAAACTTGAAACCCTAAGAGATGTTGGCTTGTCCTACATCAAACTTGGACAATCTTCTACCCTTTTATCAGGAGGAGAGGCACAGAGAATTAAACTTGCCACAGAACTTTCTAAGAGGGCAACGGGCAGGACTCTCTATATTTTAGATGAGCCTACAACTGGACTTCACTCCGAAGATGTAAATAAACTCATAAAGGTTTTGGAAGAGCTAGTAGATAGAGGCAACACTGTTATAACTATTGAGCACAACTTAGATGTCATAAAGTGTGCCGATTATATAATAGATTTAGGACCTGAAGGCGGCGACGGTGGAGGAGAGGTTCTTTTCACTGGCACTCCTGAAGAAATTGTTAAGTGCAAAAATTCTTACACAGGAGAATTTTTAAAGGATAAATTGGAGGATTAATTTGAAGAAAATTAAAAAAATTGGAATTTTTATTTTAGCTGCAAGTCTCTTGCCAAATTTTGTTTTTGCCAAGGGCTTTGTCAGAGAAAATAATTTTATGAATAAAAGCGGCGTTGAAAAAAGAGATGAAATCAAAAGATGGCAGGCTCGCATGAATTTGCCAGTGACTGGAACTCTAAACGGCAAGACTAACGAGGCCCTACACACTGAAAATTATGAAGTTTACGACATGGTGACAAATCCACCAAGTAAGGGAAAATGGATTGTGGTAAACAAGTCCAGAAGAACCCTCACTATGTATAAAGGAAATCAGTCTATTGGCAAGTATCCAGTGACACTAGGTACCAATGCCACACCAACTCCATCTGCAAAGGGAAAAATTCAAAATATGCACAAAAATCCTGCCTGGGGCGGAATGAATGGCAAATACAAACCAGCAAAAGCAGACGATCCCAACAATCCTCTTGGGGAAAGATGGATGGGACTAAGACTTCCTGGAGCAAGTGGTTACGGCATCCATGGAAATATTAAGCCTCATCAAATTGGTGGCTACTATTCCAACGGCTGCATTAGACTATTTAATTATGATGTGGAAAATTATGTATTTCCAAATATGTCTGTGGGTTCACCAGTGTGGATAGGGACAGACAATGAACTTGAATCCTGGGGAGTTTACCAATATTCAAGAGCTAAGAAGGAAGAAGCTAAACAAGTTGTGGAAGAAAAACCTTCAATTGAGCAAAAAGAAGAGACAAAAACTCAAGAGACTATAGAGAGCATTCCAGCAGGAGATCTTTTAGAATTTTAATTAAATAAAGTGATAAAAATCGTTGAAATTCAATTAATTTTGCGTTATAATGTTTTTCAAAATTAAAGAAGACATGGAAGTACTATTTACAAGGAACTAGGAGGGTATTATGAAAAAGAAGATTTTTAATATTGCAATTATAGCAATGGCAGCCTTATTTTTATTTGGCTGTGGGAAAAAAGATGATGCAAAGGAAGAAGCAAAGGAAGCAGTTAAATTTGAAATAAAAACTACTGGACCAACTATTGATGCCATAAAGGAAAAGGGCAAAATAGTTCTTGGAACTTCAGCAGACTTTCCACCAATGGAATGGACATCCTTCCAAAATGGCAAGGAAGAATTTACAGGTATTGACCTTGCAATTGCAAAATCCATTGCCGATTCTCTTGGAGTTGAACTTGAAGTTAAGAATATGGCCTTCGAAGGACTTCTTGCTTCTCTAAATGCAGGCGATGTTGACATGGTTCTTGCAGGCATGGGTGCTGACGATGAAAGAAAGAAACAAGTTGACTTCTCTGATGAATATTCAAAAGGGGCACAAGTACTACTAGTTACTGAAGAAAATAAAGATAAGTATAAAACTTTTGATGACCTTCAAGGAAAAATTATTGGTACACAACTTGGTTCACTTCAACAAAAATTTGCAACTGAAAAATTTGGAGATAAATGCAAGGGATTTGATCTTAACAATGTAATCATTGAGCAATTAAAGAACAAATCAATTGATGCAGCTTTCCTATCTGAACTTCCAGCAAAGCAATTTGCATCAATAACAGATGGACTTGTTATAATAGACAATTTAGGAATCCCAGATGAAAGTGGATTTGCAGTAGCAATTAAAAAAGGAAATGACGATTTAACAAAAGCTGTTAATGAAGTTATTAAAGGATTAAAAGATTCAGGCCAAGTAGAAAAATGGTTTGATGAGTATATTGAACTATCTAACAAAGAAGCTAACAAATAGTAATTAAATATTCCCTACATTATGTGGGGAATTTTTATTTTCTAAATTAGATAAACTAGAAAGGAATAATATGGGAATCATATCGAAACAATTTGCCTTCGCAAGTAAATATCTTCCAACCTATTTAAATGGAGCCGTGACCACTGTTGAACTATCAATAATTGGTGTCCTTTTAGGTTTTACTATTGGACTTTTACTTGCTCTAATGAAGACATCAAAAATAAAATTACTAAATATAATTTCAAGTATTTACATCGAAGTGGTGAGAGGTACACCAATGCTTGTGCAAATAATGATTGTTTATTTTGGACTAAAAAAAATAATACCAGAACAATTTACAATTTTGACTGCCCCAATGTTTTTGTGTGCACTTTCAATAAGTCTTAACTCAGCAGCCTATGTTGCAGAAATTATTAGGTCAGGTATATCTTCAGTTGACCCTGGACAAATGGAAGCTGCAAGATCTCTTGGACTTAATAAAAAGCAAGCCATGGCTAAGGTAATTATGCCACAAGCAATAAAAAATATACTCCCCGCTCTTGTAAATGAATTTATTACACTTATAAAGGAATCTTCAATTACCTATACAGTTGGAGTTGGAGAACTCATGTATGCTGGAAAAACTATTTCTTCAGGTACTTATCAGCTAGTAAAACCCTTCATATTTGTAGCTGTAATTTATTTTATTATGACCTTTAGCCTTTCAAAGGCTTTGGGACTTCTAGAAAGGAGACTTGCAAATGATTAAGGTAGAAAATTTGACTAAATCCTTTGGAGAACTTGAAGTCCTAAAGGGAATAAATCAAGAAATAAAAGACGGGGAAGTAGTAGTTGTCATTGGACCATCGGGTTCAGGCAAATCAACTTTTTTAAGATGCTTAAATCTTTTAGAAGAGCCAACGAGTGGCAAAATTTTTGTAGATGATGAAGAGATCACTTCAAAGGACATTGACATAAATAAAGTTCGTGAAGAAATGGGCATGGTATTTCAATCCTTTAACCTCTTCAACAACTTAAACATCATAGATAACATTACACTTGCTCCAACTCTTGTGAAGAAAATGGAAAAAGATCAGGCAGAAAAAAAAGCAATGGAACTTTTAGAAAGAGTTGGACTCCCAGACAAGAGAGATTCTTATCCAAAGTCCCTATCAGGTGGACAAAAACAAAGAATTGCCATAGCTAGAGCCCTTGCCATGAATCCAAAGGTAATGCTCTTTGACGAACCAACATCTGCCCTTGACCCAGAAATGGTAGGAGAAGTTTTAGATATAATGAAGGACCTTGCCAAGGAAGGCATGACAATGGTTGTCGTAACTCACGAAATGGGATTTGCAAGAGAAGTTGGCGACAGAATTTTATTCATGGACGGTGGCTACATTGTAGAAGAGGGAAGTCCAGAAGAAGTTTTCGGCAATCCTAAGAACGAAAGAACACAAAACTTTTTGGCAAAGGTGCTTTAAATAATTTTTGTAAATACTAGATGAAAATGGCTTAGGTGACTAAGTCATTTTTTCTTGCAGTTTTTTCATGGAAAAAATTTTTTTCAGCTGATATAATTCTTTTAAGGAGAGTGTTTGATGAAGTCATCACTTAAGAAGACAATTATTTTTCTTGCCATAATATTTTTACTTTTCATCTATGCTGGACTTAGGACCTATAATTCACATAATAAGGATCAGGTAATTTCAAGTGAAGATCAAAAAAATTACAGTGGGGAAAAAAGTGAGGACAAGAAAAATTTTGAAATAGAAGATGTGCCTAATGAAGAGAAAAAACAAATTGAGGAAAGCCTAGGCTCCGAAATTTCAGAAATAAAGCACATAAAATTTTTTGAAGATGAAGCTTATATTAAGCAAGAGGTAAAAAATAAAGAAGACTACATGATTGAAGATATTTCAGAAGTTAAAAATGTAGTAGAGTTTAGTGGAGAACATTATCAGTCAATATATGACAACAAGGAAGATGAAAAAGTCACTATAAAAATTGGAGAGAAAAAATTTAAAAATGATTATATGGCAGACCTGCCCATTGATGAAAAAATAATTTCCAATGCCTTGGGCTTCGATGTAAAAAGAGAGATTTTAATTGATTTAAATCTTGATATAAAAGTTGAAGGAAAAACTTTTGCAACTGCCAGCCTTTACCCTGAAATTAATTCTTATGACTTTAAAATTCTTAATAGGGATGGGGAGACAAGGAAGGGCAGTGCAAAAAAAGTTGTGGGAGCTTATTTAATTGTAAGAAAGGAGCAAATAAATGAAATCTAGAGACAAGTATATTATAACTGGCGTGATCTTGACTGTTTTATTAATAATATTTTTACATTTCATGCCGCTTTTAGATTTAAAGGTTACATCCTCTTATAAAAATTATTTAGTTGATTATTTGAAGGACGACATAGGCCTAATGATTGCCTTTATTCTTTCTCTTGGCTTGATAGTTTTTGGATTAATAAAAAAAGATTAAGATGAATTTTATGACTTAGGGGACTAAGTCATTTTTTATTTGAATAATTTTTTCTAAGATGCAAATATGTAAAATACATAGATTAATATAAATGATGTAATTTTTTTAAAAGTATTTATTATAATTTTTTACAAAAAGGAAGGATTACCAATTATGTAGACTAAGTTTTGTTTAAAACACGAAATCAGAGGATCAAATTACTAAAAAAAAGAGATAAAATATTGTACTTTTTTTAGTAAAAGAGTTTAATTTCATTGAAAATTATTGACAATAATTTATATTTGGAATAGAATCATTGTAGAAAACATTTGCAAACAATTAAAGTTTAGCAAGTGCTGGTAAATTTTTAGGAACTACTTTTCAAAGGATGACATAATTTTTCATCTTTATATTTTCTTTTGAATTAGTAAGTAAAATGTAATCAATTAAAGGAAAGGGAGTACAATTATGAACAAAGTAGTATTAACAGGTAACGACCTAACTCTTGAAGAGTTAGTAGCAGTAACAAGAAATCATGTAGAGGCAGTAATCGACGAAAAGGCAATTGCTGATGTAGAAAAATCAAGACAATACGTTGAAGAAATTGTTGAAGAAGAAAGAGTAGTTTACGGAATCAACACAGGATTTGGTTCTCTATCAAGAGTAAGTATCTCTAAAGAAGATTCAGCTCAACTTCAAGAAAACATCATTAGAACTCACGCTTCTGGATTTGGCAACCCACTTCCTGAAGACGAAACAAGAGCAGTTATGCTTATTAGAATTAACTCATTATTAAAGGGAGTTTCTGGAATCAGACTTTCTACTATTGAATTACTTCTTGAAATGTTAAATAGAAATGTTGTTCCATTTATTCCAGAAAAGGGATCTCTTGGAGCATCTGGAGACTTAGCACCACTTGCACATATGGTTCTTCCAATGCTTGGACTTGGAAAAGCTTTCTATGAAGGCGAACTTCTTCAAGGAAAAGTTGCTATGGAAAAAGCAGGACTTAAACCAATTGCACTTGCAGCTAAAGAAGGTCTTGCACTAATTAATGGTACTACAGTTCTTACTGCAACTGGAGCACTTGCACTTTATGATGCACTTAAACTTTCTAAGATCGCTGATATCGCAGGAGCTATGGCTTGTGAATCTTCAAGAGGAATCATTGACGCATTCTGGGAAGAACTTCACACAATTAGACCACACGCAGGTTCACTAAAGACTGCTGAAAACTTAAGAAATATTCTTGAAGGTTCAACTTATGTAACTCACACTGCTGAACTTAGAGTTCAAGATGCTTACACATTCAGATGTATGCCACAAATTCACGGAGCTTCTAAGGATACTCTTGAATATGTTAAAGAAAAAGTTGAAATCGAACTTAACTCTGCAACTGATAACCCAATCATCACTCATGATGGTAAAGTAATTTCTGGTGGTAACTTCCACGGAGAATTAATGGCACAACCATTTGACTTCTTAGCAATTGCTGTTGCTGAACTTGGTAATGTTTCTGAAAGAAGAATTGAAAGAATGGTTAACACTACACTTTCTGGAATGCCTTCATTCTTAGTTAAACACCCAGGACTTAACTCTGGATTTATGATCACTCAATATGCTGCAGCCGCTTTAGCATCTGAAAATAAAACACTATCTCACCCAGCAAGTGTTGACTCAATAACATCTTGTGAAAACCAAGAAGACTTCGTATCTATGGGTAACTGGGCTTCAAGAAAAGTTAGAGAAGTTGTTAAAAACACTGCAAGAATTTTAACTACTGAACTTATGATAGCTGCTCAAGCTCTTGACTTCAGAATGGAAATGGAAGACAACAAATATCAACTAGGAAAAGGTACTAAAGTTGCTCACGATGTAATTAGAAATCAAGTAGACTTTATCGAAGAAGATAAGAAGATTGAAATGTACGAAGAACTTGAAAAAGCTCAAGAATTAATTACAAGCGGAAAACTTCTTGAAGAAGTTGAAAAAGTAGTAGAACTTTAATATTTAGTTTAAATATTATATAATATATCGGTAAGAAAAAAGTATTAGATAACCTATAGGAGGAAATCAATTGAAAAGAGTAATGTGTATTCCTAACTATTCTGAAGGTAGAGACCTAAAGAAAGTTGAACAAATCACTGAATGCTTTAGAGCAAAAGAAAACATTAAATTAATCGATTATCAACCAGATGCTGACCACAACAGACTTGTTGTTGAAGTAATTGGTGAACCAGAAGCAGTTATTAATGCAGTTATTGAATCTGTAAAAGTTGCAACTGAAATAATCGACATGTCAAAACACAAGGGAGCTCACCCAAGAATGGGAGCTGTTGACGTTGTACCTTTCGTTCCAGTAACTGAATGTACTACTGAAGAATGTGTTGAATATGCTAAAAAAGTTGGTAAGGCAATTGGTGATATGGGAATTCCTGTTTATCTATATGAAGATGCAGCTTCCACTCCGGCAAGAAAGAATCTTGCAAAAGTAAGAAAAGGACAATATGAAGGATTCTTTGACAAAATCAAAGAACCTGAATGGAAACCAGACTTTGGTCCTCAAGAAATGAATGTTAAATCAGGAGCTACTGCTGTTGCAGCTAGATTCCACCTTATTGCATTTAATGTTAACTTAAACACAAGCGACTTAAGTGTTGCTGATACAATTGCTAAAAAAGTTCGTCACATTGGTGGAGGACTTAGATTTGTTAAGGCCATTGGTCTTGAACTTGAAGAAAAAGGTCAAACTCAAGTATCAATGAACCTTGTAAACTTCGAAAAAACTGCAATTTACCAAGCTCTTGAAATGATCAAATCAGAAGCTAAGAGATATGGTGTTACAGTTGTAAATACTGAACTTATTGGACTTCTTCCACTTCAAGCCCTAGTAGATTCAGCAGCTTATTATATGCAAATCGAAGGCTTAAAATCAGAACAAGTTCTTGAAACATTATTAATTGAGGAGTAATTAAATATATGGCATTTAAAACAGATATACAAATAGCTGATGAAGCTACAATGCTTCCTATTGAAGAAGTTGCTGCAAAGATTGGTCTTGAAAAAGATGATCTTGAAAACTACGGAAAATATAAAGCAAAAATTTCTTGGGATGCAATCAAAAAAATTGATGAAAAAAATGAATATGGAAAACTAATTTTAGTTTCTGCAATTTCACCTACACCAGCTGGTGAAGGTAAATCAACAGTTTCTATTGGACTTACTCAAGGCCTTAATAGAATTGGCAAAAAATCTGCAGTTGCACTTCGTGAACCATCTCTTGGACCAGTTTTTGGTGTTAAGGGTGGAGCTGCAGGTGGTGGATACTCACAAGTAGTTCCAATGGAAGATATCAATCTTCACTTTACTGGAGACCTTCACGCAATGACAGCTGCAAATAACCTTATTTCAGCTTGTATAGATAACCACATTCACCAAGGAAATGCTCTAAGAATTGACTGTAGACAAATTACTTGGAAGAGAGTTCTTGATATGAACGACAGATCTCTAAGAAATGTTGTTATTTCTCTTGGTAAAAAAGCTGATGGCTTCCCTAGAGAAGACCACTTCATGATTACTGTTGCATCTGAAATCATGGCTGTTCTATGTCTTTCTGAAAATATTGAAGACTTAAAAAATAGAATTGCTAAAATGATTATTGGCTACAACCTAGATAACGAACCTGTTACAGTAGCCGATCTTGAAATCCAAGGTGCAGTTGCTATGCTTCTTAAAGATGCATTAAAACCAAACCTAGTACAAACACTTGAAAATACACCTGCCTTTATTCACGGTGGACCTTTCGCAAATATTGCTCATGGATGTAACTCAATTTTAGCTACAAAACTTGCTCTAAACACTAGCGATTACGCTGTTACAGAAGCAGGTTTCGGTGCTGACCTTGGTGCAGAAAAATTCATGGACATTAAATGTAGAATGGCTGGCCTTGCTCCAGATGCAGTAGTAATTGTTGCTACAATTAAAGCTCTTAAAATGCACGGTGGAGTAGATAAAAAAGAATTAAAGACAGAAAATGTTGAAGCTCTTGAAAAGGGATTTGCTAACTTAAGACGTCACGTTGAAAACATCAAAAAATTCGGTGTTCCAGCTATTATTGCAATCAACAGATTCGCTGACGATACTGAAGCTGAAATTGCAAAATTAGAAGAACTTTGCAAAGAACTTGGAGTAAGAATTTCTCTTTGTGAATGTTTCGCAAAGGGTGGCGAAGGTGCAGAAGATTTAGCTAAACAAGTTGTTGAATTAATTGATGAAGATTCAGCTAACTTCAAACCTCTATACGATGAAAATGACAGCATTACTGATAAAGTAAACACTATCGTTACTGAAATTTACAGAGGTAGACAAGCTAAATTTACTACAGCTGCTAAAAAACAAGTTAAAAAACTTGAAGAACTTGGACTTGACAAACTTCCTATCTGTGTTGCAAAAACACAATTCTCATTTACAGATGACAAGAATATAATGGGAGCACCTACTGACTTTGACATTGAAATTCAAGATGTAAGAGTTTCAGCAGGAGCAGGATTTATTGTTGTTCAAACTTCTAACATCATGGTTATGCCAGGACTTCCAAAAGTACCAGCTGCTAACAAGATGGACATTGATAATGACGGAGTTATTACTGGATTATTCTAGGAGGAAAAATGCTTAAAGATTTAACTATAGTAGAATTCGCAGACGAAACTGCTTCAAATTCACCAGCACCAGGAGGTGGATCCATTGCTGCACTTAATGCATCAATGGCAGCTTCACTTCTTGCAATGGTTGCAGGTTTAACTATTGGAAAGAAAAAATATATGGACGTTTCTGAAAGAATGGAAGAAATCCATGCTGAACTTGTAAAATACAAAAAAGAATTTGTTGATGGAATTGACAAAGACGCTAGCTCTTTTAACGGAGTTATGGATGCTATGCAACTTCCAAAGGAAACTGAAGAAGAAAAGAAAATAAGATCAGCAAAAATTCAAGAAGGTTACAGAAATGCAATTGAAGTACCTCTTGGACTTGGTATGAAGGTTACAGAACTTTATGACTTTGCAAGGGAACTTGCTGAAAAGGGAAATTCAAATGCCATCACTGATGTTGCAGTTGCTCTATTAAATATTGAAGCTGCAGTTAATGGGGCTTTCTTAAATGTAATCATCAACCTAAACTCACTTAAAGACCAAGACTACAGACATGAACTTGAAGATAAAATGGCTGCTACAAGAAAAATTGTAGAAAAAAATCACGCTGAAATCATGAAAGTTGTAGATGAAAAATTAGCATGATTTACCTTTTAGTCGATGTTGGGTCAACTTATACTAAACTTAATTTAGTGGATACTGACAAAAATGAAATTCTAGGTAGTGCATCAAGCTACACCACTGTAGAAACTGATGTTAGAGAAGGCTTTAACAATGCCTATAAAAAATTAAGGGAAGTTACTGATGTCAAATATGACAAAGTTTTAGGTTGCTCTTCAGCATCAGGAGGACTAAAAGTTGTAGCAATAGGTTTTTCAAAGAATCTTACTACTGACGCTGCAAGGCTTGCGTCACTATCTAGTGGTGCCAGAATTTTAAAGGTGTATTCCTATGAACTCACAGATGAGCAAGTAGATGAAATTAAAAATTCTGGTGCCGATATAATAGTTTTATGTGGTGGAACTAATCACGGCAACAAAGATAATATTATCTTTAATGCAAAAAAACTTGCAAAGGGTAGCCTTAAGACACCCGTTGTTGTGGCAGGAAATATTGACACTCATGAAGAAATCAGGGAAATATTTAAAAAAAATAATGTTCCTTGTGACTTCACAGAAAATGTCATGCCAACTACTAACACTATAAATTACAGACCACTTAGAAAGACAATTGGCGACCTTTTTATAAGGACAATTGCTCACGCTAAGGGTATTGATTTATTGAGTAAGAATTTTGAAATTCTTTTGCCAACGCCAGTTGCAGTTCAAAAGGCAATGTCTGTCTATGCAAAACATTTAGATAAAGTTATTTTATCTGTGGATATTGGTGGAGCAACTACAGACATCCATTCCATTGGCAAGACTTATTATGGAGAAGAAAATGTAATTTCACCTCCCATTGATGAGCCCTTTGAAAAGAGAACTGTGGAAGGCGACATGGGCATGAGGTATTCAGCCACTGCTCTTTACGAGTCAGTAGGTGAAGAGCCCTTCCTAAAATTTGGCATAAAGGATGCAAGGGAAAAGACGGAGTATCGATTCAATCACACAAATTATATTCCAGACAATGACAAAGATTTATTCTTTGACAATGTCCTTTGCTATATTGCTACTCACACTTCACTTATGAGACATATTGGTCACATAAAAAAAGTTAAGACTCCTACTAGGACGATTTACGAGCAATACGGAAAAGATTTGAGACCTGCTGAAATGTTTATCGGAACTGGTGGATCGCTTATTAATTCTAATGAGCCGAAAAAAATTCTCCAAGCAATAGAGGATTTAGACGATAAATATTTAATCAATAGGAATATAAAATATTATTTAGATAAAAAATATATTTTATCATCAGCTGGACTAATTTCTACCGTAGATGAAGAAGCTTCCTACAAATTATTAAATAAATATTTAAAAGAATTATAAAATACTTTGAGAAGTTGCCATTGAGGCAGCTTCTTTTTTTCAATTAAAAAAATTTTTGAATTTATAAAATTTCCTTAAAAACTTATTTTTTATGAAAATAATTATTTTGGGTATAAAAAAAACAGGAGGTTTTTATGAAACTTAGAAAAATTTTTGCTTTGACACTTTTACTTTTAATGACGCCAGTTTTTGTATTTGCAGAAGATTTTAAAGAAATGAACCTTGATGTAAGTATAGATAAAAAGGGCATAGGAGAAGTTAAAGAAGTATGGAAAATTGATGAAGACGAGGAAGATTACACAGAGAGATATAAGGCCATAAACAATTTGCAGGGTATTAAAATTGAAGATTTTTCTGTTAATGCTCTTGGAAGAGATTTTACTGAACTCATGCCCTGGAATATTGATGCCAGCTTTGAGGACAAGGCATATCACTATGGAAGAATTGACAAGGATGACCAAGTGGAGCTAACTTGGGGCATTAGCAAGTTTGGTGACAATACATATAACTTGTCCTATAAGATAAATCCTCTTGTAGTGGGACTTAAAGACAGCGACATGTTGTTTTTTAAATTCGTGGGAGAAAATTTTGACCCAAAACCTAAAAGCGTACAAATAAAAATTAGGGGCTTTGAGCCCTTTAAGGATGTAAAAATGTGGGGCTTTGGCATGGAAGGTGAAATTCATAATGTTGATGGAGAAATCCTCATGACTTCATCAGGCTTTGTTGACTATGCAACGGTGATGCTAAAATTCCCAAAGGGTTATTTTAATACTGCCTATAAGATTGACAAAAATTTTGAAGATTATGCAAACATAGCTGCCAAGGGTTCTGATTGGGAAAATAGAGAAGGGGAAGCTTACCAAAAGCCAATGTCAACAGGAGAAAAGGCAGCTCTTGGCACAGTTGGCTTAGCTGTTCTCGGCATAATTTATTTTGTAGGGCGTTTGATTGCCCTGGGCTTTAGTAAAAAGAGAATTGAAAATAAAAAAGAACTTGCAAGTATAAAAGACTTAAAGGGAGAATATTATAAGGACTTGCCTTACCATGGTCCCCTTGAAGATTTGGCATTTTTCATCAGTCAATCCTATTTAGTGATAAGTGACTTAGTGGGAAATTACATCAACGCCTTTATCTTAAAGTGGAGTCTAAATGGAGCCATTGAATTTATAGAAGATGATGAAATTTTTTCTAAAAATAAAATAAAAATTATTTCTAGACCAGAAAATATGGGTCCCCTTGAAGAAGAACTTTTTGATATGATTGCTGGAGCCAATGAATATAATGGCAAGGACTACATGACAGCCAAGGACTTCAAAAAATATGTAAAGGCAAACAAGGAGGACATGGAAAATTATTACGATGAATTTGAAGATAAATCTATTGAAGCCCTAAAGGCTGGAGGATATTTAGAAAATTACAAATACGAAAAGAGATTTTTATTCTCCAAGAAAACTGGAACAGAACTTAGAGTCACTGAAAAAGGAAAAGCCCTATGGGAAAATCTCATAAAATTCAAAAATTATTTGAAAGACTATAAAGACCAAGTTACAGATGAAGTTGAATTTGAAAAGTGGCAGGACTTTTTAATTTATTCATCAATATTTTTCTTAGATGAAGAATTTGCAAGAGGAGCGTCAGCCTACCCGGCTTATATTAATAATTATGCCCTCTACAACACTCACATAATGACTTCAAGAAAGTTTTCAAAGGAAATCAATAATTCTTACCAAGCTGCAACTGGCTTTAATAGTGCAGGTTTTGGTGGCGCAACTTCTGTTGGAGGTGGAGGTGGATCCTTCGGAGGCGGCGGCGGTGGCGGTCGCTAAAATAAAATTAAACTCTTTACTGTAAAAAATTTTGCAGCGAAGAGTTTTTTATTGCTTAAAAAAATTTTTATGGAAAAATATTTTTAACTGATAAAAATTGTTAGGCTTAAATTTTTTTCAGGATAATTTTTTATGGATAATATTTTACTTAAATAAAGTCCTCATAATCTTTTAAAAACTTGATAAATGGTGTAAAATAACAATAAGGAGTTTTGTCGTGGAATATTGGGATGTATATGATAAAAAGGGAAAATGGAAGAGGCGCGCCATAAGAAAGGGCGAGCGTCTAAAAAATGATGAATACCATATTATTGTTGAAGGATGGATTTTGCGTGAGGATGGAAATTTTATAATCCAAAGAAGGGCTCTCGATAAAAAATCCTTTGCTGGCATGTGGTACTGTTCTGCTGGTGGTTCTGTTATATCAAGAGAAACGCCAAAGGAAGGGATGGTGCGTGAGTTCAAGGAAGAACTTGGCATAGACATAAGCGAAGATGAGCTTCATCTAAAGAGAATAATTACAGAGAGAAATACAATTTTTTATATTTTTTTAGTTCGCAAAAATATTTCCCTTGATGAGATTAAACTGCAAGAGGAAGAAGTCATGGATGTTGACCTTGCAGACCCAAGTAAGATAAGAAAAATGATTGAAGACAAAACTTTTATAGGACTTGATTACTACGAAAAATTTTTCAAAGGTATATAATCGTCTCACAGGAGACGTTTTTTTATAGGAGGATTTATGAAATTATACAATACTCTAAGTAGAACAAAGGAAGAATTTGTGCCAATTAAAGAAGGCGAAGTTGGAATTTACAATTGTGGTCCAACTGTTTATAACTTTATTCATGTTGGCAATGCTAGACCCCTTGTTGTCTTCGACACCCTTAGAAGATATTTTACTTACAAGGGAATGAAGGTAAAATTTGTTGTGAACTTCACTGACATTGACGACAAGATGATAAATAAGGCAAATGACGAAGGTGTAAAAGTATCTGATATTGCTGAAAGATACATCAAGGAGTTTAAAAAAGATGCCAATGGTCTTCACCTTTACGATTATGAAACTCTAAATCCTAGAGCAACAGAGCACATAGATGAAATTATTTCCTTTATCAAGACTTTAATAGATAAGGGCGCAGCATATGTTTCCAATGGAGATGTTTACTTTGATATTAATTATGCCAAGGACTATGGCAAGCTTTCTAAGAAAAATATTGAAGATTTAATTTCTGGTCACAGAGTTGACATAAACGACAACAAAAAGAATCCAAGTGACTTTGCCCTTTGGAAAAATAAAAAGGAAGGGGAACCCTTCTGGAAAGCACCTTGGGGAGAAGGTAGACCTGGCTGGCACATTGAATGTTCTGTCATGGCAAAGACATTAATTGGCGATAACATTGACATTCACACAGGTGGAGAAGACTTACAATTCCCTCATCACGAAAATGAAATTGCACAATCAGAAACTTGCAATGGCGTTCCCTTTGCAAATTATTGGCTACACAACGGCATGATTACCGTTGACAACGAAAAAATGTCTAAGTCCAAGGGCAACTTCTTTACAGTAAGAGAAATTGCAGATGAATTTGACCTTGAAGTCTTGAGATTTTTCCTTTTGACTACTCAATACCGTTCACCAATTAATTTCTCAAGAGAAGTTATGGAGCAAACTAAAAATTCCAGCAAGAGACTTTATAACGCAAAATATAAACTTGAAGATGCAATAGAAAAGTCTAGTGTAGATAAAATCAATGATGAAGAAGAAAAATTATATAAATCCTTTGACAAACACATTGAAAAGTTTGAAAATGCCATGGATGACGACTTAAATACAGCTGATGCCATTACTGCAATTTTTGACTTAGTTAAGGATATAAACTTAAACCTTGATGAAAGTAATTCCAAGGAGATGTTAGAAAAGACTCTTGAACTTTTGAAAAAACTTACAAAAGTACTGGGCATCATGGAAGGTGAAAGAGAAGAAATTTCTGAAGATATTGAAGGTCTAATTGCCGAAAGAAATGCTGCTAGAAAGAATAAGGACTTTGCCAAGTCTGACGAAATAAGAGACAAGCTTAAGGAAATGGGCATTGAAATAGAAGATACGAGAAGTGGGACAACTTGGAAGAGAATTTAAATTTTTTAGAAGTTAAAAATTATAGGGAGGCAGAAGTTAGGGAACTAAGCCCCCTTGCCCTTGCCTATATTGGCGATGCCTGCTTTGAAATCTTAGTGCGAAGTGAAATTTTAGATGTCAGGAAAAATCCCAACAAGCTTCACAGAGAAAGCATAAGATTTGTACGTGCAAAATCACAGAGAGAACTTTTTGAAAAAATAGAAGAAAAGCTCACAGAGGAAGAGATTAAAGTTTTTAAGAGAGGGAGAAATGCCAAGTCCCACACAGTTCCTAAAAATGCAGATCCCATAGATTATAGGATTGCAACTGGAGTGGAGGCCCTTTTTGGCTACCTCTATCTTTTGAAAAGGTATAATAGAATTAGAGAAATATTTAAGGAGATGATCAGATGAAGGTAAAAATTATTTCGCACACAATGGAGCCAGATAAAACCATTGCTGCAGCTGCAAAACTTTGCTATTCAAGAGTTGGTGTTGAAGAAATCACAGAAAATTTGACTGAAGAATCTACAGAAAAGTTTTTAAATAGACTTATGTCATTTTCCCACCTTTCACCACTGGAACATGTAAGCTTTACCTTTGCCATTGAAGGTGTTTCTAGGACACTTACTCATCAACTAGTGAGACATAGAATTGCTTCTTACTCACAACAATCACAAAGATATGTAAAGCTTGACAGCTTTGAATACATTATTCCGCCTCAAATTGAAAAGAATGAAAAGGCCAAGAAAGTTTTCCTTGAAGCCATGAAAAGAGACCAAGAAGATTACGACAAATTAGTTGAAATTCTTGTAAGGGAAAATGCAAGACCTCTCATCGAAAGTGGAATGGAAGAAGAAAAGGCAAAAAAGGCAGTGGAAAAAATGTCCATAGAAGATGCAAGATATGTCTTTCCTAATGCCTGCGAAACAAAAATTGTTGTTACAATGAATGTCAGAACTTTAAGACACTTCTTCACAGTGAGATGTTGCGAAAGGGCGCAATGGGAAATAAGAGAACTTGCAACGGAAATGCTAAGAGAAGTAAAGGAAGTTGCACCACTTTTATTTAAGGATCAAGGACCAGCTTGCGTGTCAGGACCATGCCCAGAAGGTAAGATGACTTGTGGCAAGGCAGCAGAAATTAGAGAGAAGTTTAAGAATTTAAAATGAAATATATTTACGGAAGAGGTCCAGTTATTGAGGCCCTAAAAAATGAAGAAGTAGAAAAAATTTATGTGGGGAAAAATGCCACTGGTTCCATAAAAAAAATTATTGGCATGGCTAGAGACGCAAAAGTTCCCGCAGTTACTAGCGACAATGAAAAGTTGGAAGAACTTGCTGGTACAAAAAACCATCAGGCAGTTGTGGCTCTTGTAAGTGATTTTGAATACCTTGAACTTGATGAGCTCATAAGTAAACTAAGAGACAAGGAAAATGCGAAAATTTTTATCTTAGATAAAATTGAGGACCCCCACAATTTTGGTGCCATAGCAAGAAGTTCAAACTTTTTTGGCGTAGATGGAATTATTTTTCCAAATAGAAGGGCAGCTACAGTTAATGACACAGTGGTAAAGTCTTCTGCTGGTGCAATTTACGATATCGATGTTTCAAAGGTTACAAATATTTCTCAGGCAATAGAAAATTTAAAGGAAGCTGGATTTTGGATTTATGCCACAGACCTTGAAGGCGAAGACATAAGAAAGTGTGACTTCTCTGGCAAAGTTGCCATAGTTATTGGCAACGAAGGCAAGGGAGTTTCAAAAAATATTTTGAAAAACTCTGACAAAATCATAACTATTCCAAATTTCTCTGACTTTGATTCTCTAAACGCATCAGTTGCAGCTGCAATTGTCATGTACGAAATTTTTAGATAATAAGATTAAAAATGAAGAGACGCTTAAGTCGCTACAAAAGAGATGTGAACTATCTCTTTGTAGATGGATACAATATTATAAATTCTTGGCAAAATTTAATAAAATTAAAAAATATTTCTCTTGAAGATGCGAGAAATGAACTTATAGATACTATGGTTGAATTTTCTCACAGCACCAAAGATCACATAATACTTGTCTTTGATGCTTACTTGGTGAAAAAATCTGGAGGAAAGAATTATAAGAGAGATGGAATAGACATAATCTTTACTAGGGAGTTTGAGACGGCAGACCACTACATTGAGAGGCAACTTGACGAGATAGGAAAGCTTACTAATGTGCGTGTGGCAACAAGTGACAACATTGAGCAGCAAATTATTTTGTCTCGGGGAGGTACGAGAATTTCTGCAAGAGAACTTGAAGCTGAAGTATTAAATTCAAAAAATAAAGTTTTTCATGTTGCAAAAAAATTAAAGGAAGAGAAGGTTACTGCTCTCGACGAAGAAATTATTCACAAGCTAAAAATTTTTCGAAGAGATATTTCTAATAAAAATAAAAATAAAAAATAGTGAGGAGGCTTTTAAATGAGATGTAAGAATTGCGGAAAAGAAAATGCAGAGGGCGCCCTATTTTGTATGGAATGTGGTCACTCTTTGAGGGAGGACATGGATTTTTCCAAGACTCAAAAAATAAATAGAGATTATGACTATGAAGATGAAGAAAAAATCCTAAAAAATAATTCCTTTAAAGATGATTCCATGGGAACAAAGCAAAAGGGTATCGTTTTTGGATTTGTAATTGTGGGCTTAATTGTCTTTTCTCTCTTATTTAATTTTGGCTTTGGGAAATACAAATTTAGCAAATTGGAAAGTTCTGCAAGGGCAAATTTAGAAGCCAAAAACTATAAGGAAGCTAGAGAAAAATTCAGCCAGCTTTACGAAAAATCTTCAGACAAAAAATACTTAGATGAAATTAATAAAATCGACAAAAATATTGAAGCCAAGGATACTTTTAACAAGGCAAATCAAAAGTTTGAAGGCAGAGACTATGAAGCCTCTCTTGCCTATTTAAAGGACATGGAAAGTGACGACGATGAGTTAAAAGAAAAGAAGGATGCCCTTATAGAGAAGAATTATTCTGCAATTAAGGCTGAAATTTCACAGCTAACTAGCAGCAATAATTATGAAAGCGCAATTAATAGACTTAATTCTTATTTGGCTGTTGACCCAGAAAATGCTGACTTCAAAAAATTGTTAGATGACATAAATGCGAAGAAGCTAAATAGTGAAAAGAAGGCAGAAGAGGAAAGCCAAGCTTCAAAGGAAAAGGCCAGGGCTGACGAATTAGAAGCTCAAGTTGCGAAATTAAAAAATCAAGAGGCATCAAATTTAATTGGCACTTACCAATTTGTAACTTCAAGCAGGGCCAATGTTAGAAGTGGACCTGGATTTTCCTATGGAGTTGAGTTTAGCCTTTTCAGGGGAGACCCTGTCTATGTCTATGATACTAGAAGAGCCAATAGAAGAACTTGGTGCAATATTGGAGCTGGATGGATAAGTTACAGAACTTTAAATGGCGAATCAAAATAAAATAATTTAAGGCAGTCATAAGACTGCCTTTTTTAATGGTTTTAAATTTTTCTTTAATTTCTCACTAACAAATGCTCTCCTACTAGTGCAACTTTAAAGCTTTTATAAAAATCCTTTTCGAAGAATATTTGACAGTCTCTTATATAAGGATTCTTAAATAGAACATTCTCGTAAATTGCCCTAATATTTTCCATCTTTAGTCCAAAGTCAATGGCAAGGAGAAAGTCTTCTTCTTCATCTCCCAAGCCCTTCAATAGTTTTTCTTCCACTTTTTCTAGTTCTCTATATTTTTTGTTGCCAAGCTCTGTCATCTTGGAGAAGCTTGCTATTAGCCTTGCGTAAAATACTAGAGCCAAGATTATGCTTATTATGCCAAAGAATTTTTCGTTATAGACTGTGACTATGCCAACGAAAAATAAAAGGGAAAAGACTACAAAGGATAATAAAATTTTTAGTGTCTTTTTTTCTCTAGTAAAAAGTTTTTTTGCCACCATTTCTTCTTCCAAGAAATATATAAAGTCGTTGAATTTTTTGTTGTAGTTGTCGGGCTCTCGCCTTCTCATTTTATCCAAAGTGCGAGTTGAAATTTCTCCCTCGCCAAAGGAAAATAAGGTGTCAAAAAGTTTTTTTTCACCACCATCTAGTCCATCTCCCCTTAAATTTTTAAGGCTGTAGGAAATTTTTTCTTCGCCAGCTTTTGTCTTGTAAAAATTTTTTTCGATTTCTACATGTCCTTCGCCAATAACTTTTACTATCATGGCTATTATTGTGTTGTAGATAAAGTTTGGTCCCTTGTAGAGGTAGCCCTTCTCGTAATATTTTAAGTCTACTTCTCCATCTTTTGCTGGTCCTTCTTTTTTCTTGGCTAAAAGATATGCCATGAAAAGGGACAAGACTATGACGAAGATATTTATTGTCAAAAAGTATGTATTTGATAAGTTCATTTTCAATTCCATTTAATCACCTCTTTCTATTATATACAAAAAAATTTTTTTGGGTATAATATTTATATTGGAGGGATTGCATGTACGATATTATTATAATCGGCGGAGGTCCTGCTGGTTTATCTGCAGGTCTATATGCTGCTAGAAGTAAAAAGAAAACTTTAATTATAGAAAAGGGAATCGAAGGCGGACAAATCGCTGAGACTACTAATGTTGAAAATTATCCAGGGATTGACTCCATTGATGGCGTTGAACTTGGTAAGAGAATGGCTGATCAAGCGAAAAAGTTTGGGGCAGAAATTGTCATGGACGAAGTTGAAGACATTGAACTTGAAGGCAAGGTCAAAAAGATCAAGGGTCATGTGGATTCTTACGAAGCCAAGGCTCTTATAATTGCAACAGGTGCTTCTCCAAGGGAAATTGGAGCTCCTGGTGAAAAAGAATACAAGGGTCGTGGCGTAAGCTACTGCTCAACTTGTGACGCTGCTTTCTACGAAGATGAAACTGTTTATGTTGTTGGCGGCGGCGACTCTGCTGTTCAAGAGGCAATTTTTATCACAAACTTTGCCAAGAAAGTTTACATCATTCACAGAAGAGATGAGCTTAGGGCTTCAAAGGTGCTTCAAGAAAAGGCCTTTAAGAATGACAAAATTGATTTTATTTGGAATACTACTGTTAAGGAAATAAAGGGCGACAAAATTGTCAATGAAATGATTTTAAAGGACACTAAGACTGGCGAGGAAAGATCTATCAAGGCTGATGATCCTTTCGGCATCTTTGTCTTCATCGGCTATGTTCCTAAGACAGAATTGTTTAAGGGCAAGCTTCAATTAACAGATGATGGCTACATCAAAACTGACGAAGAGATGAGGACAAATGTGGCTGGCGTTTTTGCAGCAGGAGATATTAGAAAGAAGACTGTTCGCCAAGTTGTAAATGCAGCTGGTGACGGTGCAGTTGCTGCTATGAATGCGCAAAAGTATATTGACGAAGAAGAAGGAAATCTTTACGAAGGTTTCAAGGAAAATAAATAAAAATTTGCAAAAAAAAAACATTGCTTGAAGTAAATTTCAAACAATGTTTTTTTATTGCCTTATATAATTTATTTTGTCCAATCTGCCTTTAGGGTGTATCCCACCATGAGGACTGCGCCAAGAGTCCAAGAGATGGGATAGAGGAGGTAGACATTTTCTATTGCCATGTAATGTGGAATTACAAATTTTGCGGCGAGAATCCTAAAGAGACAAAGGGACAAGAGCATTATTATCATTGGTGGAAGTGTCCTTCCAGTGCCTCTCACTGTGCCTGCCAAGGAGTGGAGGATGGCAAGAAGAAAGTAGAAGGGACAGAAAAATTTTGTGGCGAGAACTCCTGCCGCAATCACATCAGGCTCCTTTGTAAAGAGGGCGATGACTCTAGGTGCAAAGTTATAAAGCATGGTGCCAGAGATAATTGTGTAGAATATAGTCATAAGAAGGGTAGTCCACATGCCCTTCTTCACTCTGTCGATTTTGCCTGCCCCATAGTTTTGCCCTGCAAAGGTAGTTATGGCAAGGCTTAGGCTTAGTATGGGAAGGATGTTAAAGCCATCAATTTTTATAAAGGCACCGAAGCCTGCCATGGGCATGGCACCAAAGAAATTGACACTAGACTGCATAATTACATTGGATAGAGATATTACTGTGCCTTGAATTGCTGTTGGTATGCCAACTTTTATTATGCGAAGTGCCATGTCAGCCTGAATTTTTATCTTCTTCAAGTGAACTTTATAGATTTCAGGAACTCTTAGCAAAAACAAAAGTGCCAGTAGGGCTGAAATGAATTGGCTGATGTTTGTGGCAATGGCTGCACCTCTTACGCCCATGGCAAAATTTTTTATGAATAAAAAATCTAGGACTACATTTGTAGCTGATGCTATAAAAAGGTATAAAAGGGAGCGCTTTGAATTTCCAACAGCATTTAGTATGCCAGCCTCCATGTTGTAGATGACATTAAAGACAAGACCCAGAGAAAAAACTCGAAGGTATTGGATAGACTCGGGCATGACTTCACTTGGCGTCTGCATCTTTTCCAAGAGCCAGGGGGCAAAGATGTAGCCCAAGATGGAAATCACAAGGCCAAGGACTAGGGAAAGAGCCATGGAAGTGTGGATGGAGACTCTCACATCCTTTCTCGCATTAGAGCCAAGGGACTGGGCAACTATTATGCCAGATCCCACAGCTATGCCTTGAGCAAAGGATATAAGTAGATTTATTAGTGCTGTGCTTGAGCCAACGGCTGCCAAGGCACTACTTCCCACGAAGTTTCCAACTATCATGGAGTCAATGGTATTGTAGGTTTGTTGAAGGAGGTTGCCAAGGATTAAGGGTATAGAGAAGATGAGAATTGTCTTCCAAATACTTCCTTCAGTCATTAAATTTTTCTCAATATTTGTAATTTCTTTTTCTTTCACTTTAATCCTTCCATTATTTTAAATTCATTTTTTGAAAATTTTATTAGGAATAAATAACATTGTACTTGAAAAGATAAAAAATTACAAAGTCATGGATTTATTAGAAAATTTTTATAGACTTGCAATAATTTTTTCGATTTATAAAAAAATCCCATTAATAGGAGACCTATTAATGGGATAAAAATTTTATTCTATAGGAACTACTTTTAAGTCCTTTGATACATGGTTTAATACTTCTGGACCATCTTCTGTTATTAGGACAAGGTCTTCTATGCGGACGCCAATGCCTTCATCTAAGAGATAAATGCCTGGCTCAACGGAAAAGATTTGTCCAACTTCTATGATGCTGTCGTTTACTGATGATACATCGCCTGCTTCGTGTGTTTCAAGTCCAATGGAGTGGCCTGTTCTGTGAGTGAAGTATTTGCCATAGCCCTTTTCTTCGATGTAGGACCTTGCGGCCTTATCAACATCTGACATCTTGTTGCCAGCTTTTGCTGCTTTTATGCCGCGAAGGTTGGCTTCCTTTACTATTTCATAAATTTCACGAGCCCTGTCACTTACTTCGCCAATGAAAACTGTGCGAGTCATGTCTGATGCGTAATTTTTATACATTCCTCCAATGTCAAGGACTACGCAGTCGCCAAGCTTTCCACAAGTATCGTCTGTAAAGTGATGAGGGTCAGCAGCTGATCTTCCGTAGGCTGTAATTGGCTCAAAGGAAACTTCTTCCACGCCATGAGCCTTATAAATTTCCTTTAGCTTGGCGCTTAGTTCCTTTTCATTTAGTCCCTTAACAACCCAAGGTATTATTTCTTCCATAACCTTGTCATTTATTTCAGAAGATTCACGCATAAGCCTTATTTCTTCTTCATCCTTAACGCGTCTTACAGCGTCAACTATGTCTGAGCCGTTTATATATTTTTTGTCAGGGAAAATTTCTTGAAGGCGAAGCAAAAATTTTGCAGACCAAAACTTGTCAATGCCAATGACTTCATCTTCCTTGATGTATTTTGACAACTTTTCAATGCCATCTTCCACATCGTTATACCAAATTAGGTCGGCACCGATTTCACCATCTTGTGGGAAGAGTTCGTTTATCAAAAGTTTTATGTCGCCATCCTTGTGAAGGTAAAGGGCAAGGGCTCTTTCGCCTGGCTCAATTTTTCTATCAAGTAGATAAAAAATTGCATAAGGGTCACTTATTATCATGTGAGCCAAATTATTTTCTTCCATTTTTTTTATTAGTCTATCAATTCTATTTTTGTGCATAATATCCTCCATTCTTTTTTAAAATATATCACAAAATGCTTATAATATCCATGGACTAGAGCCAGGAATAAAATTTTTCAAAAAAAATCTGCGGTTTCCCACAGATTATTTTTCTTCCAGTGATTTAATTATGTTTGCCACCTTTGAAGGCATGAGTATTTCGTGACTTCCTGGAGCAAATTTTGTAACGCCAAGATTATTGCAGCTAGCTATAAAGTCATTAGGCGATTTAATTACGCCAATTTCCATTAAAGTATTTGCAACATCAGCTGGGCTTGCGCCTTCAGCAATGTTTATCTTGAAGCTTTGAAGACTTGTGTTTGAAACTATGGCAAGAACTTCACGCACAGTTAGTTCTTTACTTAAGTCGTAAGCGCCAGGAACAATTTTATCGCCAATTTGCATGTCGTCTACTAGTGCCTTGTAGGCATTTAAATCTTTTATTAGCCCATTTTCCATTAAAATTTTGCCAAGCCCATCGGCATTTGTGCCTTCAGGAATAGTAATTTTACTTGTCGCCATATTTTCTGCTGTCTCTTCTTTTTCTTCATCATCATCAATTACCACTATTGGCTTTACATATTCTTCTTCTCTAAGACCAGTGGCAACTAAAATTTCGTTGACGGTCTTAGAAAACTCGTCGCCTATGCCAATACTTACATTGCGATGAGAAATTGAATTTACATAAAGGCATTCCATTCTCCACTTGATTACGAAAACCAAGAAGAGGAAAAATAAAATTGACAAGATAACTTGCAAAAATTTAATAAAAAAGAGTTTGCCTCTGTTAATATTTTTCAAAATAAACCTCTTTTCAACTTGTTTTGATATAATTATAACAGTAAAGTTAAAAAATGAAAAGTTTGGAGATCTTATGCGAGAAATTATTGTAAATAAAAATGACCAGGGTAGAAGGCTTGACAGGTTCTTAAAAATTTATTTTGAGAAGGCACCTCTATCCTTCATATATAAAAATTTGAGAAAGAAAAATATTGTCCTAAATGGTAAAAAGGCAAAGCCTGAAGATATTTTGTCTGATGGTGATGAAATTAAATTATTTTTGTCAGAGGATACAATAAATAAATTTAAAAAAGATATTAAGAAGTCAAAAAATTCTAAGTTGCCAGATATTTTGTATGAAGATGAGGATATTATTTTGGTAAAAAAACCAGTTAACATGCTCACTCACAACGACAGCAGTTCTTACCAGGACAATGCCCTTGACAGGATGGTGGACTATTTAATAGCAAGGGGCGACTACAGCCCAAGGCTTGAAAAATCCTTTAGACCTGCCTTTGTAAATAGGCTTGATAGAAACACTTCTGGGATTTTAATTGGGGCAAAAAATTTAAAGACTCTGCAAATTTTAAATGAAGCCATAAAAAATCGCCAGATTAAAAAATATTATGTGACTCTTGTCTTTGGCAGAGTGAAAAAAGATTTTGATGTGGACATAAATTTAGTAAAAACTGCAAATAATGTCATGAAAAAATCGGGTAAAGATGAGGGCAAGAGGTCTATTACAAAATTTCACCTCCTAAAAAATAAGGGGGACTACTCCCTTCTTTCAGTCAATTTGATAACGGGAAGGACCCACCAAATCAGGGCATCCTTAAAGGAAAAAAATCTCTTTATCATTGGCGACAGAAAGTATGGTCATGAAGGGGTCAATAAAATTTTCAGAGACAAGGGACTGGACAGTCAATTCCTCCACAATTATTCCATAGTTTTTGACTCAGAAAAACTTGAAAGTTTAAGGGGCAAAAAATTTATTTATCTGCCAGGAGAAAAGATGACAAGTATTGCTGAAGAAATTTTCGGCGTAAATTTAGGTGATTTATTAAATGAAAAAAATAATTTTTAGAAACCCAAGGGAAAAATTAGATTTTGAAAATTTAAAGGGTGAGAAGACTCTTGTCATCTTGCCCTCTCAGTCTGCAATAAATTTTTACATAAGGGATATGCTAAAAAAGGGCATTGACATAACAAAGACGGAATTCGAAACTTTTGACGGCATTGGTAAAAAGAATAGGAAGAAAAAGCCCGACTCAATTTTAAAATACATCATCCTCTCAAAAATTTTGAAAAATAGTTTTAGGGACATGGAAATTTTTCCAGAGACAGTGGACATTGTCTTGGACTTTTTTGACGACCTATGCGAAAACAATTTGTCTAGTGAGGACATTTTAAAAATTGATGGGGAAATTTTTAAGGAGCTTTCTAAAGTTTTTGAGCTTTATAAGGCATATTTTGATGATAAAGGCTACGACCTTTACGGAAGACTAAAGGATTCTTCTGTGGAAAAGAGTCCCTACGACAGCATAATTATCTCTGGCTTTTTGGAATTTAGAAAAAATGAAGAGGAAATTATAGAAAAACTTGCTGACCTGTCAGACAAAAATATTTACCTTGACCTGCCCTTTAATTTTATAAAATCTGATTTGATTTCTTCCACTATAAGTAGCCTAGAGGACCTTGGCTTTATTTTAGAGGAGTCAGAATTTTTGGACTACAAAGAGGACTTAAAGAAGAAGGATATAAAAATTATTTCATCAGATAAGGATTTTTACAATTTATTTTTCTCACAGCTAAAACTTTTGTTAAAGGACAAGGAGGTGGGGGACCTTGGCATCTTAAGTGGCTCAAAAAGTCTTGCTGAAAAGATAAAATCCAGGGAATTCTTTGAGGGGCTTGAATTTAATGTAAAAAGCAGTGAAAAATCCCTTCTTGAAAGCGAATTTTTAATCCTCATGGACTATTTTTTAAATAAAAATAAAGAAGGCAGCTTAAAAAGAGTGAGACTAATATATTTCCCTCTTGATGTAGATGAAATTTCACTGGAAAAGGCACTGATGACCTACAATTTTAAGAACTTATCTGACATAGACTTTTCAAATGTAAAAAGCCTTGAAGTAAATACAGATTCTCCAGAAAATTTTTTTGCTGGTCTAGACTTTTTGCAAAAAGAAAAAATAGATGACCTTGGGACTTTAGATTATTACATCAAATTTTTTGAAAATTATTTAGAGTCTGCAAGGGAAAAAATAAGGGAAGAAGTAGAAAAAAATCCAGAGACTTTGGCACTTCGTGATCTGAGATTTCTTGACAAAATGGAAGAAAATTTTTCTAAGATGAAAAATCTCTCTTCACTATACAAGGAGATTTCACTTTTTGATTTTGTCTTGATCACGAAAAAATACCTTGAAAAGTCAAAACTTGATGAAGTTCAAAACTTAGAGGGCATAGAAATCGCATCTTATGCTGCAAACTATTATAGGGACTTTAAAAATTTAATTTTAATTGGCTTTGACAAAAATTTTGAGAGAAAAAATAAAAATAACTTCCTTTACAATAGGGAAGGGGAAAAGGACATGGAGAGGATTGGCCTTGTAAGGGACAATTTTAAGCGGGATTACATCTATCTCGTCTACGATTTGCTTTCATCAGATAAAATTTTTATTTTAATTGAGGACCACAAGAAGGGACTTTCAAAACTTTTAAACACCTTGATTTATGACTTAGACTTAAAAATTAAAGATCACGAAAAAATTTACACCACATCAAAGCTTGACCTGGACTATGAGAGTCATGATTTAGACTACAAGGTTTCTGCCGCTGAACTTAGTGGCATCAACAAAAAAATTAAGGATAGAAATTATTCTGTCACAGATTTTGATATTTTAAAGGACTGTCCAAGGAGATTTCTCTTTGAGAGAGTTTATAAAATTGAAAGATTGGAAAAGGAATATGAGGAAAAATATTATTTAAGTGAGGGGGACAAGTTCCACCACATTTTGGAGAAATATTTTAAGAGTGAAAGAGATTTAAATATAAATACTTTAAAAAAATTAATTCTCCAGGAAGAAAATTTGGGGGACTTTAAGGATTTGTCCTTCCTTGAAAAAATTTCTGTCATAAATTCCTTTAAGATCTTAAGGAATTACATTGAGAAGGACTTGGAAGAGCAGAAAAAATATGGCTTTAGCCCAAAATATTTTGAAGAGGGCTTTGTAACTGATGTCAGTGGACTAAAAGTAAAGGGCAGAATCGACAGAATTGACGCCTTGGGAGACCAAGAAATTTTAATTGACTACAAGAGGTCCAAGGGCAGGACGAGAAAGGAAATAGAAGATTTAAAATCTTTTCAAATGCCTCTTTATGCTATAGCCAGAAGAAAAGTGGGTAAGAAAATAGCAAGTGCCACTTACGGCTCTGTGAAAAGGGCAGAGATTGCCACTGTTATAAAAAATTCTGACCTCTTGCCAAGAGACGACAAGAAGAAAAATTATTTTTCCTCTGAAGACTTGGCTGTACTATTAAAAAATGTTGAAGATGAAATAATTAGAATGACCAAGAGCATAAGAGCAGGGGATTATACGTCCACTAGCACTTGCGAAAATTGCGACTACAGAGAAATTTGCGAGAATAAGGAGATTTAAATGGATAAAAAAGAACTTAGAAAAAAATATACAAAAGTTAGAGCAGAAGTTCAAGATAGAGATGAAAAAAATAAAAAAATTAGGGAAAATCTTAAAAATTTAGAAATTTACAAGAAGGCAAAGTCTGTTTTTGTTTTTATTTCCTATAAAAGTGAAGTTGACACAAAAAAAATCATCGACGACATAATTAAGGATGGCAAAAAACTTTTGGTGCCACTTGTAAAGGGCAGGGACATGATTGCAGTTGAAGTAAAGGGAATAGAAGACTTAGAGGCAAATAAAATGGGAATCCTTGAGCCAAAGTCTGGCGAAGAAGTTCTTGATGTGGACTTAACTATTACGCCGGGTCTTGCCTTTGATAGTGAGGGCTATAGACTTGGCTACGGCGGAGGCTACTACGACAAATTTTTTGCCAAAGTGGACACTATAAGAATGGGCATTGGCTATTCTGATCAAATTGTAGAAGAAGTCCCTCATGAAGATTACGACAAAAAATTAAATTATCTTTTGACAGATAAGGGCTTAATCGAGTTTGATGCTAAATGAAAAGACACTACCCTAAGATAGAAGCAAAGACCTGGAAGTGGCTCCTTGCCCTTGTAATTTCTGTTGGCTCCTTTTATGGAGTTAGCCTTTTATTTTACGCACTTAAGGTAAAAAATGAAATTGTCTATGCCCTAGCCATAAGTATTTTATGTCTACTTTCACTTTTAGTAGTGGACAAAAATTTTATCAAAAAAATATTTTTGCCCATAAAGATGAAGGACCTAGGCTACATTGTTATTGGTCTTGGCTTTTCTGTAGTGGCAGTTATAATTTCTGCTATTGCAGTAGAAAGGCTGGGCATAAAGGGTGCTACCAATCCAATATTTGATGTGCTTACGCCAGATAATTTTAAGAGCTTTTTTGTCTCAACAACAATTCAATTTATTGCAGAAGAAATTATTTTTATTATTCCCTTTTTGTTTGTCATAAATAAAATGAAGACGAAAAATAATATTTTAAAGACAACTTTAGCTATTCTTCTTTCATCAGTTATCTTCGGCGCAATGCACCTTTCAACTTATAATTTTAACCTGCTTCAAGCAGTCCTTATAATTTCAATAATAAGGACGGGTCTATCCATGTCCTATGTTCTTTCAAAAAATTTAAGCGTCACCTATGTCATTCACATAATTTACGACTGGAGCTTGATTTTAATCTATCTTGCAGCAGGACAAATGATACAATAAATAAAACCACGAGTTTTAAATTTTAAAGCCCGTGGTTTTTTTACGCGAAAATTAAATTTTAAATTGAATAAAGCTTAAACTGAAAGCTCTTTAAAGCCCTTGCCCAAAATTTCTGAAGTGTCAGAGACGGAGACAAAGGCATCGGGGTCGATCTCTTTTATAATTTGTCTAAGCTTAACAAGTTGTTTGGAAGAGCAGACTACATACAAAATGTTGACATCCTTCTTTTTGTAAGAAGTGATTCCCTTGATGTAAGTTGCACCTCTGTGAACTTCCTTGTAAATTTCTCTTGCAATCTCTTCGTTCTTTTCAGAAATGGCAAGGACTTGCTTTTGTTTTCCAACTCCAAGTTGAATTTTATCTACAACATTGTAGTTTATAAACATAAGGATTAAAGTAAAGAGGACCTTGTCTATGGAAAAGAAATAGCCAAGAGAGCTTACTATTATAAAGTTGATGCCCATTAGGACACTTCCTATAGTGATGTTAAATTTCTTTTTAAGAATTGCCGCTACTATGTCAAGACCTCCCGTTGATGTTCCGTTTCGAAAGGCAATGCCCATGCCAATACCATTTAAGAGACCACCAAAGATTGAGGCAAGGATTGGTTCCTTTGTAATGTAAAAACCTGGCAAGATTTTTTGATAAAAGGAAGCAAAAATAGATAGGAGCAAAATCGATAGGGTAGAGAAAAATGTAAAGTCTCTATCTAAAAAGAAAAAGCTCAAAAGAGATGTTGGTATATTTAATATAAATATTAGCAAAGGAAGACTTATGCCTGTTACATTAGATGTCAAAATACTAAGACCAGTCAAGCCTCCAGATATCAATAAATTTGGTTTTATTATGTAAACTATAGAAAAAGATACTATTAAAGTGCAGACAATTACTGATAGAAGTTTTCTCTGAAAAGTTTTAGAAAAAATCCATTTTTTTAAACTCATTGCACCTGAGTTCATAAAATCACCTCATAAGCTATGATACACTAAAACCATGAGAATTTTAAGTAAAAAATGAAATAAAAATTCTAAAAAAACCTTATTGTAAGGCAAATTTCTTTTAAAGAATTTATATGAATTTAGTGAAAATGATTACCCTAAAAAATGATAAAATTATTGGCGAAAATGGAAATAAAAAGGGACTTAGAATTAAGGAAAGAAAGAAAAAAAATTTTACCATTGTTTACGATTTGCATTATTATTTGCCAAAAAAAATTAAAATTTAAAGCTATAAGTACAAAAATAAACAATTCGTTAAAGTTAATTCCACAACTTGAACTTAATATTTCTATTTGATATAATTATGGCTGTAAGAAATGGTTATCATGATTATACATAAAGGAGAGTGTTTTAAAATGACAGATACTTTAAATCCGTTAGTAGCAGCTCAACAAAAAGTTAAGGCTGCATGTGACAAGCTAGGTTGTGACCCAGCTGTTTATGAAATTCTAAAAGAACCTGAAAGAGTAATTGAAATTTCTATCCCAGTAAAGATGGATGATGGTTCAGTTAAAACTTTCAAAGGTTGGAGATCAGCTCACTCAACAGCAGTTGGTCCAGCTAAAGGTGGAGTTAGATTCCATCCAAATGTATGCCTAGACGAAGTTAAGGCTCTTTCACTTTGGATGACTTTCAAAGGTGGCGCACTTGGCCTTCCATACGGTGGAGGAAAAGGTGGAATTTGTGTTGACCCATCAGAACTTTCTGACAGAGAATTAGAACAACTTTGTAGAGGTTGGGTAAGAGGTCTTTACAAATACCTTGGAGAAAGAATTGATATTCCAGCACCAGACGTTAACACTAACGGACAAATCATGTCTTGGTTTATTGATGAATACATCAAAGTAAACGGAGACAGACAAGATATTGGAACTTTCACAGGTAAACCAGTTGGACTTGGTGGATCTGAAGGAAGAAACGAAGCAACAGGATTTGGTGTTGCTGTAGTAACTAGAGAAGCTGCTAAACGTGAAGGAATTGATTTCAAACACGCTAAGATTGCAGTTCAAGGTTTCGGTAACGTTGGATCTTTCACAGTTAAAAACATTGAAAGACAAGGCGGAAAAGTTTACGCTCTAGCTGAATGGGACAAAAAAGAAGGAAACTACGCTCTATACAATGAAAATGGACTAGATTTCAAAAAACTTATTGAATATAAGAACGAACACCACACACTAATCGGTTACCCAGATGCAAAACAAATTTCTGCAGATGAATTCTGGACAGGTCAATGGGATATCTTAATTCCAGCTGCTCTTGAAAATGTAATCACTGGTGATGTAGCTCAAAAACTTAATGTTAAATTAGTTTGTGAAGCAGCTAACGGACCTACTACTCCAGAAGGAGATAAAGTTCTTGCTGAAAGAGGAATTCCTCTAACTCCAGACATTTTAACTAACTCAGGTGGAGTTCTTGTTTCTTATTACGAATGGGTTCAAAACCAATACGGAATGTACTGGACTGAAGCTGAAGTAGAAGAAAAACAAGAAGCTGACATGATGAAAGCTATCAAAGGCGTATTCGGAGTTTGTGATGAATATGATGTAGTTCCTAGAGAAGGAGTTTACATGTACGCTATCCAATCTATCGATAAAGCTATGAAACTTAGAGGATGGTATTAATCCTCGGGCTTAAATGAAAAGCTTAATAAAATGACTAAAAACCGCAGCATATGTTGCGGTTTTTTTGTTTAAATTTATTTTTAAATATTTATTTTGCAAGAAAAAAGTGGAGAAAA
The DNA here is from genome assembly GCF_946998875.1 of uncultured Peptoniphilus sp. Taxonomy (GTDB): domain Bacteria; phylum Bacillota; class Clostridia; order Tissierellales; family Peptoniphilaceae; genus Peptoniphilus_A. Next base: position 220,901 of record NZ_CAMQAY010000001.1, read on the forward strand.
TATCATTGCCTCCACTTTTTTATTTATAAAAATTATATTATATTTTTTCTCTTGGAATATATGATGTGTGAAGCAAATCGTGGGCTCTTTCGCCATAAGGCCTTCCTAGATAATTTTTGTAGATTTCTTTTATCATTGGATTTTCATGAGCCTTTCTAATTTTTTTATTTTTGTCAATTTCGTAAAGTGCCCTTTGTCTTTTCAAAAGAATTTCTTCGTGACCATGGTGGTAAGGTTGACCGCCGCCACCAATGCAGCCGCCAGGGCAAGCCATAATTTCTATGGCTTGGAAGTCGTACTTCTTGCTCTTTATTCCATCTAATAATTTTCTGGCGTTGCCAAGTCCGTGAGCTATGCCAACTTTTAAGTTCAAGTCGCCAATTTTAACTTCTGCACCTCTTATGCCCTTAAGACCTCTTAATTCTTCAAATTCAATTTTTTCTAGCTCTTCGCCAGTTAACCATTCGCTGGCAGTTCTTATGGCTGCTTCAATTACTCCGCCAGTTGTGCCAAAAATTGTTCCAGCACCGGAAGATTCGCCCATTAATTTATCAAATTTGCCTTCTTCAAGTCCGTTAAAGTCTATGCCGTAAAGTTTTATCATTCTTCCAAGCTCTCTAGTTGAAAGGACATAGTCCACATCGCGAATATCCTTTGTTCCAAGTTCTGATCTTGCTGCTTCAGCCTTCTTTGCTGTGCAAGGCATTACTGAAACCATGACAATGTCCTTGGCAGGGATGCCTGTTTTATTTGCGTAATAAGTTTTTACCATGGAGCCCATCATAATTTGTGGGGACTTACAGCTTGAAGGTATGTCTAACATATCAGGATAATTCATTTCTATAAATCTAACCCAGGCAGGGCAGCAGGAAGTCAAAATTGGAAGAGTTTTGTTGTTTTTAATTCTGTCAACAAGTTCGCTTGCCTCTTCCATAACTGTCAAGTCGGCTGAAAAGTCTGTGTCAAAGACTACATCAAAGCCAAGCTTTCTAAGAGCAGTGACAAGTTTTCCTGTTGTAACTTGTCCTGGCTCCATGTCAAAGAGTTCTCCAATGGCAACTCTAATTGATGGGGCAACTTGTACTACTACATGCTTCTTTGGATTTTTTATGGCATTAAAAACTTTTGCCGTTGCATCAATTTCTACTATTGCACCTGTTGGGCAAACTGCCACACATTGTCCGCAGAAGGTACAGGAACTTTCTCTTAGGGGAATGTTAAAGGCAGGGGCAACTATGGCATCGAAACCACGATTTAGTCCGCTAAGTGTTCCCACAGTTTGAACTTCGTTACACATTGTTTCGCATCTTCTGCACATTACACATTTATTTGGATTTCTGTAAATGGAGTTGGAAGATGCATCCACCTTATGTTGCATTCTCTCGCCCTTGTAGGCAATTTCTCTTATGCCCATTTTTTCTGCCAAGGCTTGAAGTTCGCAGTTTAAATTTTTGGGACATACTAGGCAGTCCTTAGGGTGGTTGGAAAGGAGAAGCTCTAGGTTAATTTTTCTCGCTTCAACTGCCCTTGGCGTGTCAGTATTTACTATCATGCCTTCAGTTATTTCTTCAGAGCAAGCTGTGCAAAGTTTTGGCCTTCCCACAACTTCAACCATACAAATTCTACAGCTTGAAGGTTTATTTTCATAATTAAAGTTAGGAAGCTTCATATGACAAAGTGTAGGGATGTCGATGCCAATTTCTTTTGCAGCTTCTAAGATTGTCGTGCCTTCATTAACTTTCAAGTTTTTATCATTAATAACACAATTTATCATAATTCACCTCTATTTAGGTTCCACAACTGCACCTACAGGACATGTCTTAAAGCAAGTTCCGCAGGCTATGCACTTGTCCTCATTAATTTCGTGTTTTTCCTTTGGCTTTCCTGATATGCACTTAACAGGGCATTCCCTTGCACATCTGTGACAGCCAATGCACTTGTCCTTATTTATCTTGTAGGCTCTCCTCATTTCGTGTCTAGCATATTTTAAATATTCATCAGGGAAATATTTCATAGTAGATAAAATTGGGTTTGGTGCAGTTTGTCCAAGTCCACAGGCAGCTGAGTTTATGATGTTGTGACAGAGATCTTCGATTTTTTGCAAATCTTCCTCTGAACCCTTGTCATCTAAAAGATTTTTTAGCATTTCAAGAAGTCTCTTTGTGCCAAGTCGACAAGGTGTGCACTTGCCGCAGGATTCGTCTTGGGTAAATTCAAGATAAAATTTTGCAATCTCAACCATGTCGTTGTCTTCGTCCATGACAATTAGTCCGCCTGAACCCATCATGGCGCCAATTTCTTTTAAATTTTCATAATCAATTGGAGTGTCAATATTTTCCTTGGTGATCATTCCACCAGAAGGTCCACCAATTTGCACTGCCTTAAACTTCTTGCCATTGGGAATGCCGCCACCGATGTCGTAGACAATTTCACGAATAGTTATGCCCATAGGCACTTCAACAAGACCAACATTGTTTACTTTGCCAGCTAGGGCAAAGACCTTTGTGCCCTTAGATTTTTCTGTTCCCATGGAAGTGAACCAGTCAGTTCCCTTTAAAATAATCTTTGGAATATTTGCATAGGTTTCAACATTATTTACAGTTGTAGGCTTACCCATATAGCCCTTTACGCTAGGGAAAGGAGGCTTTCTCGTAGGTTCGCCTCTCTTGCCTTCCACAGAGTGAATGAGAGCAGTTTCTTCGCCGCAGACAAAGGCACCAGCACCGTATCTAATTTCAATGTCAAAGTCAAAACCAGAATTAAAAATATTTTTTCCTAAGAAGCCATAATCTCTTGCTTGAGAAATTGCAGTCTTAAGTCTATGAATAGCGAGGGGATATTCAGCCCTGATGTAAACTACTCCGTGGTTTGCACCAGTTGCGTAGCCGCCAATTGTCATAGCCTCAACAATGGAGTTGGGGTCGCCTTCCAAAATACTCCTATCCATAAAGGCACCAGGGTCGCCTTCGTCAGCGTTGCAGAAAATATATTTTTCATGACCTGGAGAATTATATGTATTTTGCCATTTAATGCCAGTAGGAAAACCTCCGCCGCCACGACCGCGAAGTCCAGATACTTTAATTATGTCTATAACTTCTTGCGGGCTCATTTCAGTTAAAACTTTAAAAAGAGCTTGGTAGCCGTCGTAGGATATGTAGTCCTCAATATTTTCTGGGTCAATTTTGCCGCAGTTTTTTAAGGCAACACGAGTTTGTTTGCCGTAAAAACTCATTTCCTTTTGATTGTAAATTGGCTCCTTATTCTTTGGGTTCTTGTAGAGAAGTCTCTTGACAGGTCTACCATGAAGAATGTGTTCCGCCACAATTTCGTTTACATCGCTAGGTTTTACATGAGTGTAAAAGACATTGTCGGGTTCAACCTTTACAATGGGACCTTCGCCACAAAAGCCAAAGCAACCAGTTATCATGGCTTCCACATCTTTGATTTTGTAATGTTCAATTGCCTTGTCAAAATTTTCTTTAATTAAATCACTTCTTGCAGAGACGCAGCCCGTTCCCTTGCAAATAAGTACTTGTAATCTCAAATTATTCATATGTCACCTCTTTTTCGTACTCAAGAGTCTGACTCTTAACAGAAGCAACATTTAAAATAAAATCCTTTATGGCTTCAGTGTCAAGGGAGTTGCTCTTGACATTTGCGCAGACATTAAATCTTATTTCAATGTTAAACTTTTCTTTTTGGTTTGGGTCGTCTTTAAATAAAAATTTGCAGTTTCGCATGCCCTTTTCGCGGACAAAGCTCTTTAAGTCGTCAAAAACTTTTTCTATTTCTGCATATTTTTCTCTTTCATTTCCAGTTATAAAAATTTCTATAACATCATCGTCAGGCATGTCGCCTATATCTCTTAAAATAGTTTGGTGATGTCTTGATTCTTTTATAGAAATAAGTTTTTCCAAGGAATCTATTTTTGCCATAACTACCTCCTTTGAAATTTATAAATTAATTTTCTTCTGTAGCTAATTCATTTCTGTGTGCCTTTATAATTTCTTTGACATCACTAACTTCAACATGACCATAAATCTTGTCGTTTACGCGAACTACTGGACCAATGCCACAAGCTCCAACGCATCTAATAGAATTTACATTAAAGAGACCATCTTCGCTAAGTCCATCGCCATCAACGTTAAGTTCATCTTTAAAGGCCTTCATAATTTCTTCTGAGCCCTTAACAAAACAAGCAGTGCCAAGGCAGACATCAACTTTAAATTTGCCCATTTTATTTTCATTGAAGAAGGAATAAAAAGTTACAATTCCATTTATTCTACTTGCAGGAAGATTTGTAAGTCTTGCAATGTAAACTTGAAGTTCCTTTGGAAGATATCCAAAAATATCTTGAGCGTAGTGAAGAATACTTATAATATTGTTTTCCTTATTATCAAAAGTATCTATGTAGTCCTTTAAACTCTTTAAAAGAGCATTGTCTAGACCCATAGTATCAAACTTCATAACTATCACCTCTTATTTCATTGTAATACAATGAAAAGGTTTTATCAAAGAAAAGGGACATTTTTTAAAAATTTATTTAAAATATATTTAAAATTTATGCAAAAGTGCAAATAAAAAAGGAGCCGAAGCTCCTTAAAAATTCATATTTTTAAAATATTATTCACTTGCAAAGTTGTCGAAGTAGCCTTGGATTAAAACTACTGGAGTTCCCTTGTCGCCTGAACCACTTGTCAAGTCGCAAAGACTTCCAAGTAGGTCAGTGATTCTTCTTGGTGTTGTGCCAAGAGTTTCATTAGTTCCAACTAAATCTTTATTTTTGTGAGAAATTTTTTCTTTCATTGCAGCAGTTGCATGTTCTGTGTCCATATCCTTAAGGTCAGTGTCTGCAATGTATTTTATCTTAAGTTCGCTTGGTGTACCAGCAAGTCCCTTAGTGTGGGCAGGTGAAACTACTGGGTCAGCAAGTTCCCAAATTTTTCCAACTGGATCTTTGAAGGCACCGTCGCCGTAAATCATTACTTCAATATCTTTATTGTACTTGTCAATCAATTTCTTTTGAACTGCATTTACAAATTCTTCGCCATCTCTTGGGAATAATTTTAATTTACTTTCAGAAGCAAAGTTTGAGCCAAGTAGACCGAATTCTTCATTGTAACCACTGCCATTAATTGATTTTGTTAGGATGTCGTCTAGACCAAGAACAACTTTTGCTCCTTCGTCCTTTAGAAGTCTCTTAATGGAAAATCTTGTGTGAGTTGAACCAACAAGAACTTCATCTGTATATTTTAAAATTGTCTTAGGGTCATTTGAGAAGTGGATTTCACAGTTGCCGCCACAAATTTCCTTGTAAAGAGTTACATAGTCAATGCCTGTGAATTCGTGCTTAACAACTTCGCCAAAAATTCTTCTATAATCTTTTTCTTCTAATACATCCACGAAAGGATTAATTTTAGCTTCGTAAAGAAGATTTGGGTCCATTAGTGAGTTTCCAACTTCATCAGAAGGGTAGGAGAATAGAAAATGGATTTTCTTTCCTGATTTTGCGATTCCTCTTAAGATAGTTGAAAATCTGTTACGGCTAAGAATAGGGAATACTATTCCAATTTCTCCGTCGTATTTATTATTAATATCACAAGCTATGTCATCTATAGAGACATAATTATTTTGTGCTCTAGCAACTAAGGATTCAGTTACTGCCACTACATCTCTATCTTTCATAGAAATATTTTCTGATTCAAGAGCCTTATCTAGAGAATCAACGACAATATCTACTAGATTGTCTCCACTTTTTACAATCGGAGTACGAATTCCACGCACTACTGTTCCAATGTATCTTTGCATATTTCCTCCTACATTTAATAACAATTAAATAAATTACTTTTTTACTTCAAAATTATACACGAAGTCTTTTGAAATGTAAAATATTTTTAAAAAATTTTTAAAAAAATTTTTTTTAATCCCTTAAAAATATTCATATTATTTGAAAAATCACATAAAATTAATAAATACACTGTACATTTGTAACCACTTTGTAATATAATTATAAAAGATTATAGAAAGGTGTAATTATGATTAAATTTGAAAATGTATTTAAAGAATATAGCAATGGTGTAACTGCACTTTCAAATGTGAGTATAGAAATACCTCGTGGTGATTTTGTATTTTTAGTTGGTCCATCAGGTGCCGGTAAATCTACTATGATAAAACTTCTTATTAGAGAAGAAAAAGTTAATCGTGGCAAAATTTACATGGGCGACACTGACATAACTAAACTATCTAAATACATGATACCCAAACTTAGGAGAAATATTTCTGTAGTATTCCAAGATTACAGATTGTTAGAAAAAAAGACTGTCTATGAAAATGTGGCTTTTGCCCTAGAAATTCTTGGAGAGTCCAAAAAAGAAATAAATGAAAATGTTGATTACGCTCTTGATCTTGTAAATTTAAGCGACAAGAAGAAGGCCTATCCATCTGAACTTTCTGGTGGAGAATCCCAAAGAGTTTCTATTGCCAGGGCAATAGTAAATAAGGCTCCCTATCTTGTCTGTGATGAACCTACTGGAAACCTTGATGAATCCACTGCATGGGACATTATGAGTGCCTTAAAAAATATTAATGACGATGGCAAGACTGTCATCATGGCTACTCATGCAGTTAACATCGTAGATAAATTTAACAAGAGAGTTGTAACTCTAGATCAGGGACAGATTGTTTCTGATATTAAAGAAGGAGGTTATTATGAAAGTAATAAGACAGTTCTTTAATGTTGTGAAAGAATCTTTTTCCGGTCTTTGGAGAAACAAGACTATGGCTCTCACTTCCATTATTTCCATTTCTGCAATGCTTACACTTTTTGGCGTTGTAATGCTTATGGTTTTAAATCTTAATGGAATTGTCTTCCAAACTGGTGAAAAGCTAGATAAAGTTGTCTTTTTCTTAAAGGACGATGCCAATCCTAGCGATGTAAATGCCTTTATTGATGAGCTTCACGACAATGACAAGGTTAAAAAAGTTTCCTATGTTTCAAGAGATGAGGCCCTAAAGGAATTTAAGGAAAGCTTTGGAGAAAATTCTAAAATTCTAGAAAATATTCCTGGCGGCAATCCTCTACCTGCATCAGTAACTGTTGAGATGAAGGAACTTTCCTATGGAAAAGAAGTTGAAGACAAGTATAAGGACCTTCCCATAGTTGAAGACCACAATTATTATTATGACTTTGTCACACAAATGCTAAAGGTACAAAATGGTGTAAAAGTAGTTGGAGCAGGTATTGTTCTTATTCTTGTCCTTGTGTCTATACTTATTATTCACAATACAATTAAGATTGCCATTTCCAACAGAAAAAAAGAAATTAATATAATGAAATATGTAGGTGCCACTAACACTTATATTAGGGGGCCCTTCCTTATTGATGGAATAATTTTTGGAGCTTTGGGAGCAGGCATAGCTGGCTTTATAACTCTAAAGCTTTATGAAATTTTATTTGAAAGACTTAATCCACAATTATATGACATGACTGGCGTCGACTTGGTGTCCGCCTTGTCCATTAGATTGGATTTGTATATAATATTTTTATGTATTGGTGTAGGAATAGGCTTCTTTGGAAGTTTGTTCTCCACTAAGAAATTTTTAGATGTGTAGGTGAAGGAGAAAAATGTATAGTAAGAAAAAATTTCTTGCTCTATGTCTTGCAGGGCTTATGGCTGTGCCCACAGGTGCCCTTGCAAAGAGCTCAAAGAGCCTGACAATTGAGAAAAACAAAAAAAAGCAAGAACAAGTGCAAATAAAAAATAAAATTAATAAAGAGAAGAGCAATATTTCTAATACTGAAAGTGAAAAGAAATCAGTAAGTGTAGATATTGAAAATCTTGATGCAAAAATTCAAGTTACTTCTGCAAAGATTTCAAGTCTTGAAAGTGAAATAGGAAGACTTAATAAGGATATAGACGAAAATCAAGAAAAATTAGAAGAAGCTCAGGTAAATCTTTCAGAAAATACTGATGCACTTCGCATGAGACTTAGGGAAATGTACAAGAGAGGCAATGTAAATTACCTTGAAGTCCTTTTAAATTCAAAAGACATAGAAGAACTACTTAGAAATAACGAAATCATTTCATCTATAGCAAGAGCTGATAGGGAATTAATTGAGTTTATACAAGAACAAATTGACACAATAAAGCAAACTGAAGAGAGACTTCAAATAGATAAGGCTAAGGTATCCGCAAGCAGGGTTGCCGTTGTAAATGAACGACAATCCTATCAAGCAGCTGTAGATGCCAAAAATAATTACATGAAGGTTTTAGAGTCAAACTTAGACTTATATAAGGCTGAATTTGAAAAAGCTCAAGCAAATTGGGATAGTTTGAATGCAGAAATAGTGAGACTTCAAAAACAAATTGCAGAACAAAAGAAAGCAGAAGATGCTGCAGCAAGAGCAAGAAGGGCGACTAGAGTCCACAGCAACATCACTGTTTCTTCTGCGCCAAGAAATGGACAAAGCTACACTTGGCCCCTACCTGGTCACTATTCTATTTCCTCTCCTTTTGGATATAGGATGCACCCAATACTTGGATACTCAAAATTTCACTCAGGAGTAGATATTCCTGCACCAAGTGGCACGCCAATAGTTGCTGCCAAGTCTGGTACAGTTATTATGTCACAGCTAATGAGTGGCTATGGAAATGTAGTAATGGTTGATCATGGCGACACAGTTACAGTCTATGCTCACTGTTCAGCTCTAAATGTAGGCGTTGGCGATTCTGTAAGTGCTGGTGATGTAGTTGCCTTTGTTGGTTCAACAGGTCTTTCAACGGGAGCACATTTGCATTTTGAAGTGAGGGTTAATGGATCACCTGTAAATCCATTGGGATATGTTTAATGAAAAATAATAAATTTTTAAAAATCATAGCAGTTGTACTTTTAGTAATTACAACTGCTTTTGTTACGAGAATAATAACTGTAAGACAAGTCCTATCTTCCAATGAAAATTTTGGCAAGGTAATAGTCTTAGAAAAATATTTGAGAGAAAATTATCTTTACAACAAAGATATCAAAGATGAAAACCTAGAGGCAGGTCTTTTAAAGGGTCTTGTTGCAGGTTTAGGTGACCCCTATTCACAGTATCTAACTGCAGAAGAGATGACAAAGCTATCTGAAACCACTACGGGAAAGTTTCAAGGTATTGGAGTTATAATTTCGCCTGACGAAGATGGAACTGTGACTGTCATTTCTCCCATTAAGGGTTCACCAGCAGATAGGGCTGGAGTTGAATCGGGAGATAAAATTTTAAAGATCAACGGCAAGGACTTTAGTGCTGAAAAAATAAACGAGGCATCAAAGGAGATGCGTGGCGAAAAGGGAACTACTGTTAAGATTTTGCTTCTCAAAAAGAAAAATTTAAAGACAGAAGAAGTTGAAATAAAAAGAGAAGAAATTAAAATCGATTCAATTTTAAAAAATAAAATTGGAGACCTTGGCTACATTGGCATAACTATGTTTGATGAAGAAACTGGAAAGGACTTTGTAAAGGCTTTAAATGAGCTTACAAGTGAAGGAGTTAAGGGCATAATCCTTGACATGAGGGGAAACCCTGGCGGAGTAGTTGATGCTGCAGTTGAAATAGGCGATGCAATTCTTCCAAAATCAACTTTTGTAACTTTAAAAGATAACAAGGGCGAAATAGTTCAAGATTATAAATTAGACGACAAGTATAATGACATCAAAATGGTTGTACTAGTTAACGAAGGCTCTGCATCTGCATCAGAAATTTTATCAGGAGCCATAAGAGACCTTGGCAGGGCAAAAATTATTGGCAAGAAAACTTATGGAAAGGGCGTAGTGCAAAATGTAATGTCTCTACCTGGCGGCGATGGACTAAAGCTTACGACTTCAGAATACTTTACTCCAAGTGGCAAGTCCATAAATAAAAAGGGAATTGTGCCAGATATTGAAGTTGACCTTCCAGATGACATTAAGGGCATTGGAATTGACTACAAGGACACAGACACACAACTTAAAAAGGCAATAGAAGTTATAAATGAAAAATAAAATTAGCAGCTCGCGGGCTGCTTTTTTAATGGAATTTTTTCTCAAAATTTAAGAAAGGTCAAACTTTACAAAAAAATTTTTTATTGATATTCTTGTTTTAAGATAGAAGCTGGAGGAATTTTATGATAAAAAGCATTGCACACATTGGTCTTACTGTCACAGATCTTGAGAGGTCCATAAAATTTTATAGAGATCTTCTAGGCCTTTCCTACAAAGGACACATGTACATGGAGGGTGAGTCCACAGACAAGTTATTTAATGGAGAAGATATAAGGGCAAAAGTTTGTTATTTAAGTCCAAAGGAAGGTGCTGGATGCCCCGATGTGGAGTTAATAGAGTTTGAAAGAGGAGAGGTCAAAAGTGATATTCCTTCTCTTTTTAAGACTTCAATTTCAGAACTTTGCTTTGCAGTGGAAGATATTGAAGAATTTTATGCTTATTTACTTGAGAAGGATGTAAGGGTGATGTCAAAGCCACAAGTCTTTGACTCAAGTGACTATGGATTTGGAAAGAGCAAGGCAATTTATTTTTACGATCCCGATGGAAATATTTTAGAAGCAATAGAAAGCATAGGCTAGTTAAAAAATTGTAAAAAAAAAATCTACTGATAAAAATCAGTAGATTATATGGAGGCGACAACCGGATTTGAACCGGTGATAAGGGTGTTGCAGACCCGTGCCTTACCACTTGGCTATGTCGCCATAACAACATTAGTATAGCAAAGATTAAAAAAAATTACAAGATAAAATTTACTTTATATATATTTATGTAAAATTTTTTTGAAATAAAATATAAAAGTCTTTGAATATTTTTTCCTCTAGGCTATGATTAAGTTAAGAATTTTTTTAAAGGTGATTAGATGAAATTATTAATATTAGTTGACAATAATAATGCCATTGCCAAGAAGGGCGAGCAAATTTTATTTGTAGATGATGACCTAGAAATGTTTAAAAACTACACCACAAATAATATTATTATCATGGGTAGACGCACACTAGACGCCATTGGAAGACAGCTTCCAAATAGAATTTCTATTGTCTTTACTAGAGCTAATAGAGAGGATAAAAAAGATTTATACTATGTGGACTCAATAGAAAAACTTGATGACATATTGAATAAGTATAAGGACAAGGAAGTTTTTGTAATTGGCGGCGCAGAAATTGTAAAGCTCTTGTGGGAGAGACTTGACGAGTTAATCGTTACAAGAGTTGACACAGTAGTGGAAGATGCAGATACTTTTATTCCTGCCTTTGATGATTTTGAATTAATTGATAAAAGCGAAATAAAAGATCCAACTTATAAAGTTTACCATGAAAGATGGAAGAGGATAAAATGAAAATTTTACTTGTTGAAGATGAAGAAAAACTTTTAGAGTCTATAAGAGAGGGCTTGGTCCACTCTGGCTATGTTGTTGACACTGCCCTTGACGGAGAAGAAGGGTCCTTTATGGCCTTTACCAATGATTACGACCTCATTATCTTAGACATCAATCTCCCTAAAAAGGACGGCTTTGAAATTTTAAGGGAAATTAGAGAGAGGGACAGGGAAGTCAATATTATTATGCTCACTGCCCTTTCAGATGTTGACGATAGGGTGCGTGGTTTCGATTTGGGTGCCAATGACTATGTCCTAAAGCCTTTCCACTTTGAGGAGTTAAAGGCGAGGATTAGGTCACTTCTTAGGAGACAAACTACAATAAAAAATGCAGTAATAGAGACAAGTGGCATAAGTTTTGACACAAGGAAGAGGATTTTTACCATTGAGGGCGAAAATTTAAGGCTCACAGCCAAGGAAGCAGGCATCTTGGAATATTTATTTTTCAATTTGGGAAGATATGTCACTACAGAAGAACTCATGGAGCATGTATGGAATGACGAGGTAGACTTATTTTCCAACGTTGTGAGGGTTCACATGTCAGCCCTTAGAAAAAAACTAAAGGCAAGGCTTGGCAAAAATATTATAAGAAATGAAATTGGAAAGGGCTACATTATTGATGAAGAAAATTAAAGATATTAAGAATACTATAGTTTTCAAGCTGATTTTTTCCATAATTTTAATTTTTATAATTATGACTACAACATCTAATTACATTATTGGCAAGTATCAAGAAAAGAGAATTTTAGATATTGGCGAGAAAATTGTCCAGGAAGAAAAAAACAAGGGCGACAATTATTTTATTGTCCTTGAAGATTCAAAATTAAAATCAACGAAAGAGATAAAAAATTTTTCTCTCATGGTTATGACAGGGACCATTGCCCTTGGGTCTCTCGTTTATTATGTCTTGGTTTCAAGACTTTTAAAGCCATTAAAGTTGTTAAAAGATAAAGTCCAAGAAATCGATGTGGACAAGATAAAAAGTGAAGAAAACATTTATATGCCGGGAGAGTCCCAAGAGATTGAGGAACTTTCCCTTGCCTTTGAAAGGTCTCTGGATAAAATTTATTCAAGTTATGCCAGGGAAAAGGCCCTTTCATCTGCCATTGCTCACGAGCTAAACACCCCAATTTCCATAATGAAGTCTTCACTTGAAATTTATCTAATGAAAAATAAAGTTTCTGATGGGGACTTAAAAGACCTACTAGATAATTTTGACGAAAACATAGACAGAATTTCAAAAATCATTGAGTCTCTTTTATTTTTAAATCGCAGGGAAAATGCAGTTTTAAGAAATTTTAACCTAAGAGACTTAGTGGAAGAAGTTGCCTTTGACTTGGAGGACTTGGCAGAAGAAAAAAATGTGAAGATTCTTTCCAAGCTGGAAGATAAAATAATTTATTCCAATGACATTTTGCTAGAGAGAGTCCTCTTTAACCTTGGCAAAAATGGAATACTTTATAACATTAATGGGGGCAGCCTTTTTTTTGACTTTAGAGAAGATGAAGAAAATTATTTTATAGATGTGAGAGATACTGGCGTGGGCATCACAGGCGAAGACAAGGATAAAGTTTTTGATTTATTTTATAGGGTCGATGAGTCCAGAAACCGAAAGAGTGGCGGCCACGGCATTGGCTTAAACCTTGTGAAAAATATAATGGAAAAATTAAGGGGCGACATAAAAATTTTAGATAATATAAATGAAAAGGGTGAAATTATTGGAACAGTTTTTGAAATAATTTTGCCAAAAATAAAAGAAGAGACTAAGTGAAGTCTCTTTTTTTGTTTTCACTTGCGACATTCATCACATTTTTATTTACTAGAAAGATTTCGTGTTATAATGTTTTTGGTGAAAATATGATTATTTTAAGAAATATTAAAGTTCCCTATGACAAGGACGAAAAATTTTTGCGAGGGAAAATTGAAAAGGAATTAAATAAAAAGGACTTTGACTACAAAATTTACAAAAAATCCCTAGATGCTAGGCGTGAAATAAATTACGTCTACCAAGTTTTAGTGGATTTAGAATTAAAGGACATAGATAAAAAAATTCTAAAGAGACTTAAAAATAATATCGACGACTTTCAGGAAGAAAAGCTTGAAGTTAATAATCTTAACAATATAAAAACTGCAGTGGTAGTTGGTACTGGACCTGCAGGACTTTTTGCTGCCTACTTGCTTTCAAAGAAGGGCGTTAAGGCAACTCTAATTGAAAGGGGCAAGCCAGTTGATGAAAGAGTAAAGGACATTGACATACTTCACGAGACGGGAAAGCTTGACGAAAATTCCAATGTGCAATTTGGAGAAGGCGGCGCAGGAACTTTTTCTGATGGAAAGCTTACATCTCGCTCAAAGGACAAGAGGGTCTGTCATGTATTTGACATCTTCGTGGAAAATGGAGCGCCAGAAGATATTCTCTACGAGCAAAAGCCCCACATTGGCACAGATATTTTGCGTGACGTCATAAAAAATATGAGGCGTGAAATTGAAAGCCAAGGTGCAATTTATAAATTTAGTGAAAAGCTTATTGATTTTGACATAGAAGATGGGAAAATAAATAAAATAATAACAGACAAGGGAGATTATTCTGCCGATGCCTACATCTTGGCCCTTGGAAATTCTGCAAGAGATACTTTTTCTATGCTTGATAAATATAATTTACTTGAGCAAAAGCCCTTTGCTGTAGGCTTTAGAATTGAACATTTAAGGAAAAATATTGAGATGGCACAGTACGGCATGGTCTCCGACAAACTTCCTGCGGCAACTTATCAGCTAAATGTCACAGACAAAGACCAGGCGCATTCTGTTTACACCTTCTGCATGTGCCCAGGTGGCTATGTGGTAAACTCATCTTCAATAGAAGGTGAGCTTGTTGTAAATGGCATGTCCTATCACGATAGGTCTGGCGACAATTCAAATTCAGCAGTAGTGGCAAGTATTGATGAGAAAATTTTTGGCGAGGGAAACCTAGCTGGCATGGATTTTCAAAATGAAATTGAAAAAAAAGCCTATGACATGGGTCAGGGCAAGGCACCTGTCCAAAGAGTGAAGGACTTTATGGAAAATAGGGTGACGGAAAAACTTGGTCAGGTGAAGCCAACCTTTAAGCCAGGCTATGTCTTTTCCAACTTAAATGAAATTTATCCAGAATCCATTAATCGTGCCATAAAAAACGCTCTAAGGGTAATGGATAAAAGAGTCCATGGATTTTCTAGTGACGACGCAATCCTAACTGGAGTGGAGACAAGGACATCTTCGCCAGTTAGAATTGTGAGAGATAATTATAGAAGCATAAAAGTTGAAAATTTATTTCCAATTGGAGAAGGCGCAGGTTATTCTGGAGGAATAATTTCTTCTGCCCTTGACGGACTTAAATGTGCCATAGAAATTTTAGAAGGAGACAAAAAATGTTAAATATAGTATTTTATGAGCCAGAAATTCCCTTTAACACTGGTGCAATTGCAAGGACTTGCGGTCTTACTCATACGAGACTTCATCTTATAAAGCCCCTTGGTTTTTCTGTTGACGATAAACACCTAAAAAGGGCAGGACTTGATTATTGGCACCTTGTAGATATAAATTATTACGATTCCTATGATGAACTTGTGGAAAAATATCCAGATAGCAATTTTTATCTTGCCTCTACTAAGGCAAAGAGAAAATATTCTGATGTAAAGTTTAAGGACGGCGACTTCATAGTCTTTGGACCAGAAACTCGAGGTCTTCCAGAAGATTTAATTTTTGGAAACTATGACATGGCTATAAGAATTCCCATGTTAAAGGATTATGGCAGGAGTTTAAATTTGTCAAATTCTGCAAATATTATTTTGTTTGAAGCTTTAAGACAACTTGATTTTTTAGATTTGGAATAATTTTTAAGAAATAATTTTAAATAAGGAAGGGTTAGCGTGAAGGAAGTAAAAATCTCCGTAAGAAATTTAATAGAATTCGTCAAAAGGTCTGGCGACATAGACAGGAGATTTTTTTCCAACAAAAGAGCTGTCCAGGGCATAAGAGCACATCAAAAGGTGCAAAGGGAATACTCCAAAGATTTTTTGACAGAAGTTTTTTTGAGGACCACTGAAGAAATTGAGGACATAAATTTCACTGTGGAAGGTCGCGCCGATGGCATTGAAGTTTCCGAGGAAGTCACAGTTGACGAAATAAAATCAACTACAAGGGACTTAGAAGAGCTTAAAAAGGAAGAAAATATTATGCATTGGGCACAGGCTAAGTGCTACGCCTATATCTATGCCAAGGACTATGAACTTGACAAGGTAAATGTCATGCTAACCTACTTCCAACTGGAGACAGAAGAAACTTTAAACATAAAAAAGACTTTTTCCTTTGGAGAACTTCGCGACTTTTTCATGGGAACTTTAATGGAATATTTGGAGTTTTCCAAGAGAATTGTCCACTGGAAGGACACGAGGGATGAGTCCATAAAAAAATTAAAATTTCCCTTTAAAAAATTCAGAAAGGGACAGAGAGAGCTTTCTGTTGCGGTTTACAACACCGTTGATGAGGAAAATAAATTATTTGTAGAGGCACCAACGGGCATTGGCAAGTCCATTTCAACGATTTTCCCCACAATCAAAGCCATGGGAGAAGATAAAATTGACAAGGCCTTTTATCTTGTGGCAAGGTCTACGGGGAAAAATGCTGCTAAGGATGCCCTGGAAAGACTTTTAAATAAAAAATTAAAATTAAAGGTTGTAATTGTCACTGCCAAGGAAAAAATTTGCTTAAATGACAAAGTTTCTTGCAATCCCAAGGATTGTCCCTATGCCAAGGGACACTTTGACAGAGTCAATGATGCCATAATAGACATTTTTGACTCCTGCGACAATTTTTCTAGGGAAAATATTGAAAAATTTGCAAGGCTTCACATGGTCTGCCCCTTTGAATATCAATTGGACTTATTGGACTTCTCTGACTTCATTGTCTGCGACTACAATTACATCTTTGACCCAACAGTTTACCTAAAAAGATTTTTTGAAAACTCCATGCTCAGGTTCGCCCTCCTCATTGATGAGAGCCACAACCTCTTGGAGAGGGGCAGGGAAATGTACTCGGCAGAAGTTTTTATCGGCGACTTGGAAAAACTTTTATACCTTCTTCCCAAGAAGAGGAAGGCTGTCAGAAAGCACCTCACAAATGCCCTTGAAGAGTTTAAAAAACTCGGCCAAAAAACTTTTTATTCCTATGATGAATTTTTAGCCTTTAATGGAGAAGTGGAAAAGACAGTTTTTTCTATGAATGACTACTTGACCAAGGACAAGGAAGCCCGGGGCTATGAAGATGCTCTTGACATTTATTTTAAATTTTTTAAGTACATAAAAATTTTGGAATACTACAACAAAGATTTCGTCTCCATAAAAAGCCATGACTCTGTAAAAATAAAATCCTTAGATATTGCGCCAATTTTTGAAAATATTTTGAGGACTCCAAGGTCCTCTGTATTTTTCTCAGCAACCCTAAGTCCCATAAAATATTATGGAAAACTTTTAGGGGCAGGTGAAGGGACAAACTATTACAAGATAAAATCCCCCTTTAATCCAGAAAATTTACTTGTTCTTAGAAATAATAAAATCTCCACAGTTTATAGGGATAGAGAAGATTCAATTGATGAAATAATTGACAATCTGAAAAATTTTTCCAATGATGATGGAAACTATCTTTTCTTCTTTCCATCCTATTCCTTTATGGAAAGTGTCTACGAAAGATACCTTGATATAGACCAGGAGGCAGTTAAGCAAGATAGGGACATGACTGAAATTGAGCGTCAAGAATTTTTAAATAATTTTACTTTTTCTTCTAGCACAAGGGCCTTTGCAGTTATGGGTGGAGTTTTTTCTGAAGGCATAGACTTAATTGGAGAAAGATTAAGAGGCGTCGCCATAATAACTGTGGGTCTACCTGGTCTATCCTATGAAAGAAATATTTTAAAGAGCCATTTCCAAAAAAAGTACAAGAGAGGTTACGAGTATGCCTATATTTATCCAGGCATGATAAAGGTTGTGCAGTCGGCGGGACGCGTCATAAGAACTGAAGATGACAGAGGAAAAATTCTTTTAATGGATAAGAGATTTTCCCTTGGGCCCTACAAATTTTTGCTGCCAAGTCACTGGAAAATTTATGATTTTATGGACTCAGCTGAAATAAGTGAAATCTTAAAAAACTTTGATGGAGAAAAAAATAATTAAAAGCACAAAAAATAGAGAAAATTTATCACAAATAGCTTTACAAAGAGGGACTTATGTGGTAGTATTACTTAGTAAATTAGAAGGAGCCAAAGGCGGCTCTTTTTTTTAGCACTGGAGGTGTTTTTATGGCAGATAGAGTAGTACTTGAATGCACACAATGTAAAAACAGAAATTATGTGACATATAAAAACAAGAAAAATACTACTGAAAGATTGGAACTAAAGAAGTATTGTAAATTCTGTAAAGAACATACAACTCACAAAGAAACTAAGTAAGGAGGATTTATGGCTACTAAAACAGCACCTAAGACTGAAGAAAAAAAAGGCGGTCTAGGTAGATACTTTAGAGGTGTGAAATCTGAATTCAAAAAAGTTGTATGGCCAACTAAGGATACTATAATCAAGTATTCTATAATAGTAATTGTTGCAGTTATTTTGTCATCATTACTACTATTAGCATATGATAAAATCATAATGTTTTTATTTGGTTTTATTTATTGATTGGAGTGTTTTAGTTGGATACACAAGAACTTAATAGCAATGAAGCTTCAAAATGGTATGTAATTCACACTTATTCAGGTTATGAAAAAAAGGTAAAGGCAAACATGGAAGCTATGGTTCACAATCGCAATATGGAAGATGTCATCTTCGACATTAGAATTCCTATGGAAGACTATGTTGAAACTAAGGATGGAGTTTCCAAGGCAAAAGAAAGAAAGATGTTCCCATCTTATGTTCTTGTCAACATGATTATGAACGACGAAACTTGGTATCTTGTGAGAAACACAAGAGGAGTAACTGGTTTCGTTGGACCAGCTTCAAAGCCTGTGCCACTAACAGATGAAGAAGTGTTGCTACTAGGAGTTACCGATAGCAAAGAGTTATTCGATAACTTCGATGTAGGAGAAGTTGTCAAAGTTATTAATGGACCATTTAAAGATTTGGTAGGTAAAATCGACAGCTTCAATTACGACAAAGCTAAGGTTAAGGTATGTATCTCAATGTTTGGAAGAGATACAATTGTTGAATTGGATTTCAATCAGATTATTAAAGAGTAAGAAATGTGTGGGAGGGTAAACCCGCATTACCACAAGGAGGAAATAAAATGGCAAAAAAAGTCATAGCATTAGTAAAATTACAAATTCCTGCAGGAAAAGCTACACCAGCTCCACCAGTTGGTACTGCACTAGGACCACATGGTGTAAACATCATGCAGTTCACAAAGGAATTTAACGCAAAGACTCAAGATCAAGCAGGTATGATTATCCCTGTTGTTCTAACAGTTTATCAAGATCGTTCTTTCACTTTTATCACAAAGACTCCACCAGCTGCAGTTCTTATTAAGAAAGCTCTTAATATGGCTAAGGCAAGTGGTGAACCTAACAAGAAAAAAGTTGGAAAATTGACAAAGGCTCAAGTAGAAGAAATAGCTAAAACAAAGATGCCTGATCTTAACGCAGCAAGCTTAGAAGCTGCTATGGAAATGATCGCAGGTACAGCTAGAAGTATGGGTATAGAAGTAGAAAGATAAGTGGGAGGCTAGGCCGCAAGTACCACGAAGGAGGTAAATATGCCAAAAAGAGGTAAAAAATATCAAGATAGCGCAAAGCTAGTAGATAAATCAAATTTATATGATGTAAATGAAGCTCTTGACTTAGTTATAAAGACTGCTAAGGCAAACTTTGACGAAACAGTTGAACTTGCAGTAAGACTTGGTGTAGATCCAAGACATGCTGACCAACAAGTAAGAGGTACAGTAGTTCTTCCTAACGGAACAGGTAAAGAAATTAGAGTTCTTGTTCTTGCAAAGGGAGAAAAAATTAAAGAAGCTGAAGCAGCAGGAGCTGACTATGCAGGCGGAGAAGAATTAGTTGAAAAAATCCAACACGAAAACTGGTTTGATTTTGATGTAATTATTGCAACTCCAGACATGATGGGCGTAGTTGGTAAAATCGGTAGAGTTCTTGGACCAAAGGGACTTATGCCAAACCCTAAATCAGGTACAGTTACATTTGATGTAGAACAAGCTGTAAAAGAAACTAAAGCAGGTAAAGTTGAATACAGAGTAGACAAGGCTGCAATCATTAATGTTCCAATCGGAAAAGTTTCTTTTGGAGTTGAAAAACTTGCTGAAAACTTTAAGACAATTTCAGATGCTATAATAAAAGCAAAACCAGCATCTGCAAAGGGTCGTTATTTAAAATCAGTAACAGTTGCTTCAACAATGGGTCCTGGAATTAGAATCAACGGACAAAAATTAACGGAAAAATAAAAACACCTAAGATAAACCCCTCAACTTCTTATGAAGCAGGGGTTTTTTTAATGGACTTAAGTTTAAACTTAAGTCCTTTTTTATGAGAAATTTTTAAAATTAACTTTGTGACAATTTTATGAAATCTTAATTTTTTTAAGAAAAAAACTTGCAATTAAAAAAATAAAAAGCTATAATATCAAATGTTGATTTAAGTATTTTACGGTGGTTACCGAAATTTTCAGGTAGTTTTTATCTGATGCTAAAGTTTACGAATTAAGAGCTTTCTATATGCCTGATGTGGTAGATAAAAAGCTAAAAAGTAACTATTACGCTCAGAGTTTTTACAAGAAAAAATCAGCAAATAATAAAGCATCAACACCACGAGATTGCAAAAGTACGAAGGGTTATCCTTACGACCGACAGCAGTCTTTTTTTGTTGGTTGGATACCCTTCTTATATTGCGAAATATTAAGGAGGTGTTAAAATGCTAAATCAAAAGCTGGCTTGGTTTAAATTAACAAGAACAGGACTAATTAATATTATCTTAGGGTCTATGATTGAGTCATTTACACTTGTAAATATTCATATTCCATCTCAAATTACAGAAGGTGGAATCCTAGGCCTGGCCTTATTATCTTATAAGACCTTTGGTATAAATCCATCAATTCTAAGTTTAATAATGGATGTGATTTGTATCATTATGGGAATAAATATTTTTGGAAAGGCATTTTTAAGAAAGACTTTATTGGCTTCATTATTTTTTGCCATCTTCTATAAAATATTTTCCCTTATGGGACCAATCATTCCTAATCTTTATAGCTATCCATTTTTGGCAGCTATATTTGGAGGTATTGGCATTGGACTAGGTTGTGGACTTGTAGTATCTCAAGGAGGAGCCTCAGGTGGAGACGACGCCTTGGCTCTTGTAGTAGCAAATAAGACCAAGATAAATATTTCTTATGCCTACTTACTAATGGACGTAATTGTCTTAGTAATGTCCTTAACTTATATTCCCCTTGCTAGAATAATTTATTCTCTAGTTACTACAACAATATCATCTGTTTTAGTAGGTCAATTTGAGATTAATGTTAGTCCAGCAGTGGAAAAAACAAATCTTTCCATTTAAAATTTTATTTTAAATGAAGATTTCCAAGTTTATATATGAAAAAGAATAGCTTCGGCTACTTTTTAGTAGCAAATATAGTGTAAGAAAGGAAGTAATTCCTAGCTTGCACTATTTTTTTTAATGAAGATTAGCGTGACGAGGTTTTTTAGGCTTAAAAGATCCGAAAACTTTGGGGCTTACATTTTTTATAAAGATGTATGAGAAAAATTTGTAAGGCTTTAGAGCTGGGGAAAATAATAAAAATAAGTTTAAAATAATTTTTAAATCATAAAAATAGAAAAAACTTTATAAACCTTATAAAATTCTATATAATATGAGGAAATAAAAAAATAGATAAGATGAAAGAAAAAAATAAAAATAAATACAAATAATCATTGACAAAGATCCAAAGACTGTATATAATATCAATGTTACTAAGCCGCAGACAGTAGGTGGCAATGCCATAAGTCCTACCGAGGTTTGAAATTCGGATTTATTTGATTTTCACATCTCACGGCGGCGTGAGATTTTTTTATTTTGGGGGTGACAAATTGAAAGAAGAAAAACTACAATCAAAACAAGCCCTAGTTGATGAAATTAAAGAGAAAATTCAAGGAGCTCAATCAATTGTACTTGTAAACTACAGAGGTTTAACAGTTGAAGAAGTAACTGAACTTAGAAGTAAGTTTAGAGACGCTAATGTTGACTACAAAGTTTATAAAAACACAATGATGAGACGTGCCTTTGAAGAACTAGAAGTAAGTGGTCTTGAAGAATTTTTAAAGGGACCAAGCGCTATTGCTTTCGGAATGGAAGATCCAGCATCCGCAGCAAAAATTTCATCTGAGTTTGCAGAAAGTCATGAAGCATTAGAAATTAAAGCAGGTTATGTTGACGGAAAGGTATTA
Organism: uncultured Peptoniphilus sp.; assembly: GCF_946998875.1. GTDB lineage: Bacteria > Bacillota > Clostridia > Tissierellales > Peptoniphilaceae > Peptoniphilus_A. The sequence continues at coordinate 242,764 of NZ_CAMQAY010000001.1, forward strand.
TCACTTTCTGAAGTTGATGCACTTGCTAAATTACCATCTAAGGAAGTTCTTGTTGCACAAGTACTTGGCGGCTTGAACGCACCAATCCAAGGATTTGCTAATGTATTAAATGGAACACTATCAGGATTTGCAAGAGTTATTGCACAAATCGCTGATAAGAAAGAAAATGAAGCAGCATAATTAATATGCAAAAAAATTAAAATTATTAAAATTACGGAGGAAATAAAATGTCAGAAAAAGTAGAAAAATTAATTGAAGAAGTTAAAGAACTTACAGTATTAGAACTATCAGAAGTAGTTAAGGCTCTTGAAGAAGAATTCGGAGTATCAGCAGCAGCTCCAGCAGCAGTAGCAGCAGCTCCAGTAGCAGGTGGCGCAGCTCCAGCAGCAGCTGAAGAAAAAACTGAATTTGATGTAATCATCACTGAAGCAGGACAAGAAAAAGTTAAAGTTATAAAAGTTGTTAAAGACCTTACAGGACTTGGACTTAAAGATGCAAAGGCAGTAGTTGACGGAGCACCTAAAGCAGTTAAAGAAGGCGTTTCAAAAGACGAAGCTGACGACATCAAAGCTAAACTTGAAGAAGCTGGCGCAACTGTAGAAGTTAAATAATTTAATTAAAATTATAAAAAAAGACTGCCCTAGTGGCAGTTTTTTTATGCAAAAAACTCGGGAAAGCCCCGAGTTTATTTTTTTATTAGGTTGTTTCTCTAATATTTAAAGTTGTATTAAATGTTACATGTTCTACTTGTGAATAATTAGATTTTGAATTAATTTTATTAATTAAAAGTTCCAGTGACTTATGTGCGATTAGTTCAAGTGGCATTTCCATTGAAGATATTTTTGTTTCTAAAAGTTCACCCATTGAGTTGCCAGCAAGGCTTAAAATTTTCAAATCATTTGGTATTAAATAGCCCATATCTTTAGCGGCACGAAGAGTTCCCATTGCTTGAAGATCATTTGCAGTTAGGACTCCGTCTATATTTTTATATTTTTTAATTAATTCATTAAATTTATCATATCCAGTTTTATAAAAATCCATATTGTAGAAATTATTACTTATTGACAAATCATCCATAATCAATTCAGAGGTTGCTTTTAAGTATCCCCTATACCTTTCTGAAAAAGGTCTAATTTCCATTATTCCATTAATAAGAGCTATCCTTTCACAACCACAATTATGTAAAAAATGTACACTTTCGTGGGCACAATTAAAGTAATTTACATCAACTGAGCTCAATAAATCGGTTTGATTTCTGACTAACTGAACTACAGGCAAATCTGATGAATTTATATCTTTTATTAATCTTTTGTTTTGACCAGTTGAAACTATTAAAAGACCATCTGTATAACTATCTCTTATTTTTTTCAAAGAAGCCTCTTCAACATCTGGATTATCGTTAGTATTTATTATTACTATTTCATACTCATAATCTCTTGCTTTTTCTTCAATAAGTTGTACTAACTCGCCAAACATTGATAAAAATAGAGAGGGAATTATTACGCAAATACTTTTTCTTTTACCTTTTTTGACACCTTTGACTAATAAATTAGGTTTATAACTTAATTCTTCTACAGCAGCCATGATTCTTTTTTTGGTTTGAGGGTGTACATATCCACTATTGTTTAAAGCTCTAGAAACAGTACTTACATCAACATTCGCTAATTTTGCAACATCTTTTAATGTAGCCATAGGGTCCTCCATTCTTCAAATCCTTAACTACATAATATAGTTTTTTGTTTTTTATTGCAACTATAATGATTTACTATGTTAATGCAAAAATGTTGCATAGAAATTTTAATTTATGCAAAATATTGTACAAGCACTTGATTTCATTGACCCCACTTGGGAATAGATGTTATAAATTAGTTAGAAAACGTTGCAGCGTAAAAATCAAAAATAAAAATTTAAGGAGCAATAAAAATGACTAAAGAAAAAACTTTTAAAACTATATTTCCAGCAGTTTCTGTACCACTAAATGATGACGATACTATTAATGAAAAAGAATTTAGAGAATATCTAAGATGGCTAAAAACTTTTTACAACAAAGGAATCCAAGGACTAGTTGTAAATGGACACACTGGTGAAATCACAGGATTAACAGCTGAAGAAAGAATTAGAACTATAGAAATCGCAGCTGAAGAATGTGGAGATATTATGACAATAATATCAGGCATTAACTGTGAAAGCACAAACGGCGCTGTTCAAATGGCAAAAGATGCTAAGGCAGCAGGAGCTGACGGAATTTTATTAATGCCACCACACATGTGGTTAAGATTTGGAATGCATAAGGATGCACCATTTGAATTTGTAAAAGATGTAGCAGAAGGAGCAGATATAGATATTATTATCCACTTATATCCAGCTTTCACTAAGGCATTCTATCCAGTTGAAACTCTAATTAAAATGTGTAAAGAAATTGATCATGTTAAATGCATTAAAGTTGGTACAAGAGTTACACCAATTTATGAACACGACATTAGACTTCTTAGAGAAGAATGTCCAGACATATCTCTTATCACTTGTCACGACGAAACTCTATGCGTAACAATGTTTACAGGTGTAGATGGAGCTCTTATTGGATTCGCAGGATGTGTTCCTGAAATTATCTGTGAAGCATGGGATATCTTTAAGAATCCTGAAAAGCACACTCTTAAAGAAGCTCAAGATGCATCTGATAAGATTTATCCAATCAGTCAAGCTATTTATGGTGGCGGTCAACCATCTGGTGAAGCTCACGCAAGACTTAAAGAAGCTCTTGTACAAAGGGGAGTATTCTCAAGTGGACTTATGAGAAAACCAGTTCTTCCACTAAATCAAGAAGAAAAAGATTGGATCGCAAATGGTCTTAAGAAGAGTGGCTTACAAAAAGTTGATATGGCTGAGTTTAAAAAATAAAGAGAATTGAAAAGTCCTCTGACTCTTTTCAGAGCAGAGGATTTTTTGTAAAAAAGGGGCTAAATATGGATAATAAAAAACTAATTGGAGAAGATGTAAAAAAACTACCCTTCAAAGAACTAGTTAAAAGAATTGGACCTGGACTTATAGCAACTGGAATAGTTATAGGGCCTGGAGCAGTTACAACTGCAGCCATGATAGGTGGAAATTACGGTTATGATTTAATTTGGCTTTTGATACCTATAATTTTTATGGGAATAACATTTATGATGGTTACAAATAGGCTAGCCATAACAACAGGGCTACCTACAATTCATGCTATTCATAAATATTATGGACCAGTTGCTTCCTTTATTGTCGGAACTGCAACATTTATAGCCTGTTTGTTTTTTACAATGGGAAATATTTCAGGAACTGGTGCAGGTATGAACCTTATATTTGGAATAGATTGGAAAATAGGTTCTGCCATAATGGTTGCAATAGTAATTTATTGCTATTTTAGTAAGAATGTATATAACAAGGTTGAAAAGGTTATCACACTTTGTATATTGGGAATGATTATTTCTTTTTATGCGACATTGATAGGGGTAGGTGGACCTGATGCAAAAAGTTTTGCAGAAGGGATGACGAGTTTTAAAGTTCCAAAGGGAAGCTTTAGTACAGCACTTGCTTTCATTTCAACAAATGCTGCTATAACTGCAGGAATATATAACACTTATCTTGGACAAGAAAAAAAATGGAAGAAAGAAGATTTATTTAACGGAGTAATGTTTACCGATGCTTTAGTACACATAATTAGTGTAGTACTTATTTCAGGTGCTATAATATTAGTTGGAGCAATAGTATTACACCCAAGTGGTGAAAAAATAAAAGCTCCAGCACAACTTGCAGCATTATTAGTTCCTATAATGGGTAAAGCAGCAAATTATATTATGGGAGCAGCTCTTTTAGGTGCAGGCTTCTCTTCATTAATTGGTAATACACAGAGGGGAATTGTTTTATTAAATGCAGGTATGCAAAAAGAAGTAAGTCTAGAATCAAAATTAGTAAGAAATGGGTGTTTGCTAGCTCTTGCTTTTAGTATGATAGTTGCTTATGCTTTCAACGGCTCTCCGATACAGTTGATATTCATAGCTAACTTGGCTACATCTATTGCTACACCAGTTGGTGGATTATTTGTTACACTTTTAATATGGAGAGAAGATGTAAATGAAGGATATAAAAAGCCAACATTTCTTAGAATCGCTATGACAATTAGCTATATATTTGTTCTAGTTATGACTTTTTCTTCATTAAAAAACCTAATACCTAAATTGCTAAATATGTTTTAAATAAAAATCCTACTGAAAATACTATGTCAGTAGGATTTTTGTTTACCTATAAATTATTTATTTATAAAAATTATTTTCTTAGAGACCTTAAGACTTCTATTTCTTTTTTATAGCCCGAGAGGTCATTTGGTGTCTCAAGATAAAAGGGAAGGTCCCTTAACTTTTCGTGATTTATAATTCTTCCTATAGCTTCCAGTCCAATTTTCCCTTGACCAATTTTTTCGTGCCTATCCTTGTGGGCAAATCTTTCGTTTTTACTGTCATTTAAATGAATAGCATAGAGTTTATCAAGTCCAACAACTTTGTCAAAGTCATCAAGGACGCCATCTAAATCATTTACTATATCATAGCCTGCCTCGTGGACATGACAAGTGTCTATGCAGACGCCGACTTTTTCTTTTAGATGGACTCCTTCAATTATTCTTGCAAGTTCTTCAAAGTTTGAGCCAATTTCTGTGCCCTTGCCTGCCATGGTTTCAAGTAGAACTATAGTATCTTGATCTTCTCTAAGAACCATATTAAGCTGCGCAGAAATTATTTCTATTGCCGCATCTACGCCAAGACCTGTGTGAGAGCCTGGATGAAAATTGTAGTAAGTCTTTTTAAAATAATTTAGCCTCTCTAAATCTTCTGCCAAGACTATATTGGCAAACTCTCTAATACTTTCAGTAGAGGAACAAGGATTTAGTGTGTAGGGAGCATGAGCTAGAAGGGGACCAAAATTATTTTCTTCAGCAATTTGCATAAGCTTTTCTATGTCAGCTTCATCTAATTTTTTCATCTTGGAACCACGTGGGTTTCTAGAAAAAAACTGAAAGGTGTTGGCAGAAATAGAGAGAGCTTCTTCTGCCATGTGGGCGTAGCCCTTGGCTGTGGAAAGGTGGGCACCAATATAAAACATATTACCTCCTAATAATTAATGGAATTTATTTTCGCTGGGGTCGTGAAATTTTACAACTTCAGCTGGCACTCCAACAGCAGTACAGTTTGCAGGTATGTCTGTGAGGACAAGAGCACCTGCGCCAATTTTCGCACCGTCACCAATTTTTACTGGACCAAGGACAGTGGCACCTGTTCCTATTATTACATTGTTACCCACTGTGGGGTGTCTCTTCTTTTCCTTTTCATTGCCAGTTCCACCAAGAGTTATGTTGTGATACATGTGGCAGTTTTCACCAATTTCTGCAGTCTCTCCTATGACCACAGCCATGCCGTGGTCGATGAAGAGATTTTTTCCTATTTTTGCACCAGGATGAATTTCAATTCCAGTTTTTTTGCGAGACCTTTGGGAAATCCATCGGGCAAGAGTGGTATGGTCTTTTTCATAAAAGTAGTGGGCAATTCTGTGGCTAATCATGGCGGACACAATGGGATACATAAATATGGCTTCAAACAAGCTTTTGCAAGCGGGATCTTCTCTTAAAATAAATTTCCCATAGGATTTTAGTTCTTTAAAAAAATTAGTCATTTTTAAATAAGTCTGTAGACATATACCTTTCTGCAGTGTCAGGAGCAACTGTTACAATGTTGCCGCCAATTTCTTTTTGCATCTTTAATGCGCCAAGGACATTTGCACCTGCTGATATTCCCACTGAAAGTCCCTCTTCGCGAGAAAGTCTTCTTGCCATTTCAATTGCCTCATCTGATTTTACTGTAATAGTTTTGTCGAGAATTTTTTGATCCAAAACACCTGGAATAAAATTTGCACCAATGCCTTGGATTTTGTGGCCGCCAGCCTCACCCCTTGTAATAAGTGGAGACTCATCAGGTTCAAGGCCCCAAACTTTTATATCTTTATTTTGTGACTTCAAATATCTTCCAATGCCAGTCACTGTTCCGCCAGTGCCAATTCCTGCTACAAAACCAGAAATGTCCCTTAAATCCCTATAAATTTCTGGACCAGTAGTTTCTTCGTGAGCAAGGGCATTGTATTTATTTTCAAATTGGTTTGGCATAAAATAATTACCTGTGGCAACAAGTTCCTTTGCTTTATCCACTGCTTCTTGCATTCCGCCTTTGCCAGTTAAAATTAAATTTGCGCCAAAGGATGCAATTAAATTTCTTCTTTCAAGGGACATGGAAGAAGGCATGACTATATTTACCTTGTAGCCAAGAGCACGACCAATCATGGCAATAGCAATGCCGGTGTTGCCGCTTGTAGGTTCAACAATTTCCATTCCTTCTTTAAGTGAGCCGTCTTCTATGGCGCCCTTTATCATGTAAAGTGCAGTCCTATCTTTAATTGAGCCTGCTGGATTAGATTTTTCCACCTTTACAAAAATTTTTCCACCGCCAATGTTTTCTAGTTGGACGAGTTTAGATTCGCCAATTGTTTCTAATAAATTTGTCATTTTTTCCTCCTTAAAACTAAATAAAAAAAGAGAGTATATGAATTCATATACTCTCAAAATCTTCTTGCTTAAAATTTTAAAATATTGATTCACATTCAAATAAGTTCTATAAAATTTTTATAGAACAACAACAGAATGCTTGGCTTGTGAAATTTTTATAGTTATTAAAGTTTTTCATTTTTATCGCCTCATCAATATGCGTCAACTATACTATTTTAAAATTTATTTGTCAAGGAAAAGAAAAATTTTATTTTTTAGAAAAGCAAAGTAAAAATTTTAAGGAGGGGGTTAAGGGGCGTTGCGAGGCCCCTTGCTTGTGCCTGGTGGTATCCCCCTCCTTAAACCACCCCCTTTGAACCCCACGCGCTGAAAGTCCAAAAAAATCGGTCATGCTAAATTTTCAAAACTCGCTCTTCGAGCTCAAACAGTTGAAAATTTTTAACGCATAACCGATTTTTTTGCTTATTTTATGCACTCCCGCAAATTTACAATTACCACCAAAGATATTTTTCGAATAGAAAAAATCTAAAGGTTTAAGAATAAATTTTTATTTTAATTATCTTTTTGTCTGGAAGAAGACAGCTTAGCAAAAATGAAAATCTTGTCGGATGATCCCATAAAGGGAGGAAGCTGTTAAAAAATTCAACTGTGAATGAGCGATTGTAATTTGCGAAGCAAATTCAGTCGCTCAACCGACGAACTCTAACAACGAAAAGGAGCGAAGCGAACTTTGAGTTGATTAGGTTCGCGCGACGGTCGCGATGAAAAAAAGATAGTTAGTCAAAAAAATTTCTAATTTAAAGAAAAAAGTTTGCTTATAAAAGTTTAAGCGACCTAGTTTTGAATTTTAGGCTGACGACCGCTTATGGGAAGTAAAGAAAAGGCCCCTGCCAGGGCAAGGGGTTGTAGGGGAGGTTATAGGAGGGGGAGAAGGGGCATTGCTAGCCCCTGCTCCCCCTCCTAAAAATAAAATTTAAATAAAAAAAGAAATTATATATTTTAAAACAAAACTCAAAATAAAAAATTTTATATTAGTTCTAAAAGCACAGCTTTTAATATATCTCCTTATAATCTAAATAAATTCTCAAATTTTCTTGAATAAAAGGGGACAACTTAGTTATAATGTAATAAGTAAATAAAAAGAGGTGTTTTATGAAAGTTTCAGTTATCCTGGCAGCAGGAGAGGGAACGAGAATGAAGTCCAAAAAACCAAAGGTACTTCATGAAATTCTTGGAAGACCCATGCTTTTTTATGTCCTAAATTCTTGCAAGCATTCGCAAATTGAAAAGAATCTTGTAGTTGTTGGACACAACAAGGAAAAAGTGTGTCAAGCCTTCAAAGATGATAAAGGCGTAGAATTTATTGAGCAGCCCATTGGCGAGGATGTGCCTTACGGTACGGGATACGCTGTTTTAAATGCTCTTGATAAAATAAAAGATGAAGATACGGTTATTATTTTAAATGGCGATACTCCCATAATTTCTAATTCGACTATTTCTTGCTTTTTGAAATTTCACGAAGAGAGAAATAATGATGTCACAGTTCTATCTGCTGACATGAAGGATCCTACTAATTATGGAAGAATTGTTCGTGACGAAAATGCAAATGTAGTTGCTATTGTTGAAGAAAAGGACGCAAGCGAAAAGCAAAAGTTAATTCGTGAAATCAATTCAGGAATTTTTGCCTTTAAGGGTTCTTCACTAAAGTTTGCCCTTTCAAAAATCGACACAGACAATGCGGCAAATGAAATGTATATCACTGATGCTCTTGGAATTTTAGTAGAAGCTGGAAAAAGGGTTGATTCCTTTAAGCTAAGAGATACTAGAGAAATTCTTGGAGTAAACTCAAGATATGAGCTTTCTATTGCGGCAGAAATTTTGCAAAAGAAAATAAACAAGGAATATATGTTAAGAGGCGTTGGCATAGTTGATCCAAAGTCCACTTACATTGAATGGGGTGCAGAAATTGACAGAGATGTCATGATTTATCCTGGCACTCGCATTGACAGAAACTCTGTCATAAAAGAAGGCTCAGAAATTTATTCTTCTACAATTAAAAATTCTGTAATTGGCGAAGATGTAATTATAAGAAGCTCTGAAATCGAAGATTCTTCTATTGGAAGGGGAACTACTGTTGGACCTTACGCCCACCTTAGACCTAATTCTAAAGTTGGAGAAAATTGCAAAATTGGAAACTTCGTTGAAGTTAAAAATTCAACTGTGGGAAATGGCTCCAAGATGAGTCACCTTGCCTATATTGGCGATGCCGATGTGGGAAGTGGAGTTAACATTGGCTGCGGAGTTGTCTTTGTAAATTACAATGGAAGAGAAAAGTTTAGGGCAAAAGTTGGCGACAATGCCTTCATTGGCTCTAATTCAAATTTAGTTGCGCCAATTGTAGTGGAAGAGGAGGCATATATTGCTGCTGGTTCCACAATTACTAAAGATGTTTTGAAGGGTCAGCTTTCTCTTGAGAGAGCTCCTCAAAAAAATATAGATGGTTGGGTTAAAAGAAAAGGATTTGTCAAATAGGAGGATATGGTAATGAGCACTGTTAATGGAGATATTGTTGTATTTACAGGAAATTCTAATATAAGTCTTGTAGATAAAATTTGTGAAAATTTGGGAATTGAAAAGGGCGCTTGCACTGTTTCAACTTTTTCTGATGGTGAAATTTCTATTGATATTGGAATTTCTGTAAGAGGCAAGGATGTTTTTGTCATCCAATCTACTTCTGCACCAGTAAACACAAATTTAATGGAACTTTTAATTTTAATTGATGCCCTAAAGAGAGCATCTGCTGGAAGAATCAATGCAGTTATTCCTTATTATGGATATGCAAGACAAGATAGAAAGACTAAGGCAAGAGAACCTATTACATCAAAACTTGTTGCAGACCTTTTGACTAAGGCTGGAGCAGACAGAGTTGTTGCAATGGACCTTCACGCAGGACAAATTCAAGGTTACTTTGACATTCCTGTTGACCACTTAACTGCAATTCCTTATCTTGCAAGATACTTCAAGGATATTGTTAAGGAAGATGACTTTGTTGTTGTTTCTCCTGACTTAGGTGGAGTTACTAGAACTAGAAAGTTTGCCAACGAATTAAACCTTCCAATTGCAATTATTGAAAAGAGAAGACCAAAGGCAAATGTATCTGAAGTTATGAATATCATAGGTGATGTTGATGGCAAGTCTGTAATTTTAGTTGATGACATTGCAGACACTGCAGGAACTATTACTAAGGCTGCTGATGCCCTTAAGAAAAGAGGAGCAAAATATGTTTACGGAGCTGCAACTCATGGCGTATTATCTGGTCCTGCCATTGAAAGAATAAAAAATTCATCACTTGAAAAATTTGTAATCACTGATACAATTGAACTTCCAGAAGAAAAGAAGATTGATAAAATTGATGTTGTTTCTGTTGCTCCAATTTTTGCATCTGCAATTAAGAGAATTAACACTTCAACATCAGTTAGTGAAATGTTTGAATAAGGTGATCTAGTGTATATAATAGCAGGTCTTGGCAATCCCGGCAAAAAGTACGAGGACACAAGACACAATATTGGCTTTAGAACTATTGATGCACTTGCTGATAAATTAAACATAAAAGTTAATAAGATTAAATTTAAGGGGCTTGTAGGTGAAGGGAGAATAGCGGCAGAGAAGGTTATTCTCCTAAAGCCCCATACTTTTATGAATAATTCTGGCGAGTCAATAGTTGAAATTTTAAATTTTTATAAATTAAAGCCAGAAGATTTAATAGTAGTAGTAGATGACATAGACATTGAGTTTGCACAGTTAAAGATTAAGAAAAATGGCTCTGCAGGTACTCACAATGGACTAAAGTCAATTGTAAATTTAACAGGAAGTAAAGACTTTGCCAGGTTTAAGGTTGGTGTTGGCAAAAAACACCCCAATGAAGATTTGGCAAATTTTGTGCTGTCCTCTTTTCCTGCAAAGGACAAAACTCACATTGAATATGCAATAAATGCCTGTGCCGATGCAATTATTGAAGCTGTTTCAAGGGGCATTGACAAGTCAATGAATTCTTACAACAACAATATTTATTGAGGTGAATCTTGGATTTTTTAATAAATAGCGTAAAGAATTTAAAATCTTTTAAAGAAGTAAATAATTCAATAAAAAATTCAAAGAACACTGCTGTCTTTGGCTCAGAAGAGGCGGTGCTCTCTCTTTTTGCGCCTGCCTTTAATGATCTTGGCAAAAAAGTTTGTGTTATTTCACAAAATAGGGTCACTGCAAGAAAGACTTATGAAGATATATCAAGTATTTCCAGTGCAAATTGCCTGCTCTATCCAGAAAAAGATGTCTTCTTTTACGAGAGGGATTCAAAGTCAAAGGAAAACACCAAGAAAAGACTTGAGGCAATGGCTGAAGCCTCTAGTAAAAGGGCGGATATTGTTGTTACTACCCTAAATGCCCTTACTGCAAAAATTTCTAAGAGAGAAATATTTTCAAGCTACAAGATAAATATTAAAGCTGAATCACAAATTTCTCTTGAAGAATTGAGAGTAAAGCTAATTGAAATGGGCTACGAAAGATTTCCAAGCGTGGAAGGAGTAGGTCAATTTTCCATAAGAGGTTCCATCATTGACATTGCAACTTATGATGCAAACTATAGAATTGAACTCTTTGACGATGAAGTGGACTCCATTAGGAGCTTTGAAATTGAAAGTCAAAGGTCCATTGAAAGGCATGAAGAAATAAATATTTTTCCCATTGAAGATTTGATTTTAAAAAGCCAGGAGAAGAAAAAAATTGCTGAGAAAATCAAAAAAGACCTTGGTAAGACAAAATTATCTGGTAAGGAAAAAGATAGACTTAATGAAAAGTTTTTGAGATGCATTGATAGACTTGAAAACGACGAAAATATTTTAAACAAGGACTTAATCCTTCCCTATGTTGATGAAGATGAAGTGTCATCCTTTTTAGATTACTTAGATGATTACATCTTCTTAATTGATGAGCCCACGAGGATTGTGGAAAGAGAAGAGGAACTTGCCCAACAAAATGGAGAGAAGTTTGCCATTTTAATTGAAAATGGAGAAGTGACAAAGGCTCACGAAAAAACTTTTTACTCCTACAAAGATCTTGTAGACAAGTTAAATGAAGAGAGCCTTATAACTTTTAACGCCCTCCTAAAGCCACCTAAGTCCTTTAAGCCAAAGGACATTGTAAACATAAAGGTTAAGAGCGTGACAAATTATATGTCCAAGATAAAACTCTTCAAAGAGGACTTGGACTACTATGGAAAAAATGATTTTAAGGTAATTCTTCTTGGTGCCACAGAAAAAAGAGCCAAGAGGCTTTTTGACCACCTAGTAGAGCTTGGTTATTCGCCAGAACTTGCCAAGGACTTTGGCAGCTTTAAAGAATATGCCAATTTAATTGTAACCACAGGAGCCTTAAATGATGGCATAGAGTTTACTGATTCAAGAACAGTCTTTATAAATTATTCTGAAATCTACGGCTCTTTTTCCAAGAAGAAAAAAAATAAGCCTGCTAAGAAAAAATCCTTAAACTTTGAAGATTTGGCTATTGGCGACTTTGTAGTCCACGAGGCACATGGCGTTGGCAAGTATGTGGGTACAACAAGGCTTGCCGTCTCTGGCATCCAGAGGGACTACATTGTCATTGAATATGGCGGCGAGGACAAATTATTTCTTCCAATTGAATCTCTTGACTCAATTTATAAGTATGTGCAAGAGGGCAAGAGAGAGCCAAAGGTAAATAAATTAAATTCCCTTGATTGGAAAAAGAAAAAGGCTCACGCTAAAAAATCCATTGACGACATGGCTGATGAGCTGATAAAACTTTATGCCACTCGTGAAAACACCAAGGGCTATGCCTTTAGCAAGGATTCTCAGTATCAAAGGGAGTTTGAAGACGCCTTTATCTACGAAGAGACAAGTGGTCAGCTAACTTCTTCTGAAGAGATAAAAGAGGATATGGAAAAGCCTCTTCCCATGGATAGACTTCTCTGTGCCGATGTTGGTTATGGCAAGACTGAAGTTGCCCTTCGCGCTGCCTTTAAGGCAATCCTTGATGGCAAACAAGTGGCACTACTTGTTCCAACGACAATCCTTGCCCAACAACACTACAACACAATTAAGGAGAGATTTAAAAATTTCCCAGTGGGCGTTGGACTTTTGTCCAGATTTAGAAGTAAGAAGGACCAAAAAGCAGATCTTGAAGGACTTAAAGATGGAAATATCGACATCATAGTTGGCACTCACAGACTTCTTTCAAAGGATGTTCACTTTAAAGACTTGGGACTTTTAATAATAGATGAAGAGCAGAGGTTTGGAGTGCGCCACAAGGAAAAACTTAGGATGTTAAAGGAAAATGTAGACACCTTGACTTTAACAGCCACGCCAATACCAAGGACCCTACAAATGTCCATGATTGGCATAAGGGACATGTCTGTAATTGACGAGCCACCTGAGGAGAGATTTCCAGTTGAGACTTATGTCTTGGAGTATAACAATTTAATGGTTCGCGAGGCAATTTTAAAGGAAATCGAAAGAGGGGGACAAGTTTACTTTTTATACAACAAGGTTGCCAATATGGAAAATAAACTTTTGGAACTTAGAAAACTTGTGCCAGAGGCGACTTTTGCCATGGCAAATGGTCAGATGAGTGAAAAAGCCTTGGAAGACACAATGATTGATTTTATAGAGGGAAATATTGATGTCTTAGTTTGCTCCACAATTATTGAGACGGGCATGGATGTTCCCAATGCCAATACAATGATTATTACCGATTCAAATCGCCTTGGACTTTCACAACTTTACCAGCTTAGAGGTAGAATTGGCAGGTCATCAAGAATTGCCTACGCCTATTTCACCTACGACAGGTCAACTTCTATATCAGAAGTTGCACAAAAGAGGCTTAAAGCTATAAAGGAATTTACAGAGTTTGGGTCTGGTCACAAAATTGCAGAGAGAGACCTTGAGATAAGAGGGTCTGGCTCAATTTTAGGCTCAAGACAGTCAGGTCATATTGAAAAAATTGGCTACGACCTTTACATGAAGTATCTTAAAGATGCAATTATGAAGTTAAAGGGTCTTGAAGTGGAAGAAAAAGTTGACACTACAATTGATCTTAAGCTTGATTCCTTTATACCAAAAGAATACATTGAAGACGACAAGACAAGGCTTGAAATTTACAAAAAGATTTCTGTCATCGACACTGAAGAGGCTTACTCAGACTTAGTAGAAGAATTAATCGACAGATTTTCTGACTTCCCTGATGAAGTTTCAAACTTAATGGACATTGCACTATTAAAGAACAAGGCTCAAAAGGCAAATGTAAAATCCATTACAGAGAGAAAGGGCGAGTACAGGATAAAAGTGGAAGGGGAAGTTTCCCTTGAAGCCATAATGGAAATGAATAGTGAATTTGAAAATATTTCCTATTCCATGGGCGATGAAAATGAAATTGTCTTAAATAAATTAAAATATCCATTAGATGAACTTAAAAAACTTGTGACAATTTTGTATTTACACAAAAAGGACACAAAAACATCTAAAAAGTAGTGTATAATAAGGTTATTAATTAAAAATATGAATAAGGAGAAAGATATGAACTTTAAAAAATTTAGTAAATTAGCAGTAGCTATTGCCCTAGCTGGCACATTAGTTGCTTGTAGCGGAAAAAAAGAAGGAGTAGCAGCAACAGTTGGTGGAGTTGATATTCCAATGGAAGATTACTACAAATCTTATGCAGCAAGAGTTAACCAACTTACATCAATGTATGGTGAAGATGTTCTTAAAAACAAACAAGATGGAAAGAAATCTACTGACGAACTTTTAAGAGAACAAGCCATCACTGACTTAACTACTACTGAAGCTTTAAAACAAGATGCAGCAAAATCAAAAATCGAAGTTAGCGACGACGAAGTTAACAAGAAAATCGACGAAATCAAGGCACAACTTGGTGGAGAAGAAGCCTTTAAAAATTTCTTAAAACAAAATGGACTTCCAGAAGATTATGTTTTTGAAAACATGAAAAACCAAATGTTAGTTGGAAAGTGGACTCAAGCAAAAACTAAGGAACTAGAGCCAACTGATGAAGAAGTTAAAAAATATTATGAAGACAACAAAGATAAGTACTACAAGGCTAAGGCATCTCACATTTTAGTTGACGATTTAAAGGAAGCTAATGTTCTTAGAAAACAAATCCTAAAGGGAGAAGATTTTGCTAAAGTTGCAAAGGAAAATTCAAAGGACACTGGTTCTGCTAAAAACGGTGGATCTCTTGGAGAATTTACAAATGGTCAAATGGTACAAGCCTTTGACGAACAAATTGCAAAGATGAAGGCAGGAGACATCTCTGAACCTATTCAAACTCAATTTGGTTACCATGTAATTAAACTTGATGAAAAAAATCCTCGTGAATTTGAGGAAGTTAAGGGAGAAATAAAACAAACTCTTCAACAAGAAAAATTCAAAGAATACATTGACAAGGTTAAAAAAGATGCAAAAATTAAAACTTATGTCAATACTTCAAAAGAAGTTGAACTTCCAGATGAATTTAAAAACTTTGGTAAAGTAGAAAAAGAAGGTTCTGCTAAGACTGAAAAGGCAGCAAAAGAAAATGCTAAGGCTGCAAACAAAACTGCAGAAGCAGCAAAAGAAAATGCTAAAACTGAAAATAAGGCAAAATAATTATTGAAAAATTTAAAATTTTAATTTATAATTTAAAACCTGTGCTGAAACAATGTAAAAATTATTTCAGCCAGGTTTTTTCTTTTGTAAATTTAAAATTTATTAAAATTTATATAAAAATGCTAAAGATAAAAAAATTATTTTTAAATCTGTTATAATAAAGTAAAAGGATTTCAGTAGCGAGGTGAAGTCATGAGCTTTTCATCTGAAGTTAAGGATGAGGTTGCAAAGATAAAAGTTGATAGTTATGAAATAATTCTATCTGAACTTGCAGGCATAACTCCCATGTGCGGAGTTTTAAATTTTAAAAACAACAAAATTTCCATGGAATATATAACAGAAAATGCGTCAGTAGCGCGAAGAGTCTTTACTTTTTTGAGAAGGTCCTTTGGATTTGTAGTGGAAGTTAAAAATGCAAAGTCCACTCAACTTAAAAAAAATGTATTTATTATCTATATATCTCAAGATGAGTCTTGCAGGTTGTTACTAGATGAGTTAAAATATATAAAGGGTGCAAGCGTATTTATGATTAATTATGCGCCCACTGATCTCATAAAAACTGTGAATGAGAAAAAGGCCTACATCCGCGGTGCCTTTATGGGTTCAGGCTCCATTACAAATCCAGAAAAAGGATATCATTTGGAATTTGTCTCTGAAAACGAATCCAACGCAAACTTTTTAATGGATGTAATTAATGATTTTGGATTTAATTCTAAAATAATTATGAGAAAGGAAAAATACATAGTCTACATTAAGGACTCGGAAAAAATTTCAGATTTTCTATCTCTCATTGGAGCTTATAATTCTGTTTTAAAGTACGAAAACATAAGAGTTATAAAAGATATGAGAAATAATGTCAACAGAATTGTAAATTGTGAGACTGCAAACTTAAATAAAACTGTGAAGTCCTCCTATGACCAAGTTGAAGACATTAAAATAATCGATAGAGAGATTGGTTTAGATAATTTAGATGAGGAGCTTAAAGCTATTGCAATTTTAAGACTTAACAACAGGTCAATGAGCTTAAATGATATTGCAAATTCGCTAGAACCCAAAATCTCAAAGTCCACTGTTAATTATAGATTTAAAAAAATTAGAAAAATTGCTAACAAGTTGAGGGGTGTATGAAATGACAAATAAAAAAGTTGTACTTAATAATAATGACGGGCTTCACGCTAGAGCTGCTGCACTTTTTGTTAGAGAGGCAAATAAGTTTGCATCTGACATAAATTTAGAGGCACATGGCGATAAGGTTAATGGAAAGAGTATCATTGGCATCATGTCTCTAGGTGCTTTTTCAGGAGAAGAAATTGTCATTGAAGCTGAAGGTGCAGACGAAGAAGAAGCAGTTGAGAGATTAGCTCACATTGTTGAAAAAGAATTTATAAATCTTTAATAAATATTTTACTTTTTAGAGTTTTGCTTTGTCGAAACTCTTTTTTCATCTCCTTTTATTTGTTTCATGGCTTTGATAAAATATAGGAAGGATTAAATATGCCTTTAAGTTTAAAATTTTCTAAATAAATTTAAAGGATGAAGAATTAAAAATTAAGGACGATTTTTTAAGAATAGATTAAAGGATGATTCTATGAATAAATTTGTGCATTTGCACCTTCACAGCGAATACTCCCTATTAGATGGGTCAACGAGAATAAATCTTTTGCCAAAGCGCGTTAAAGAGCTTGGCATGGATGCAGTGGCTTTAACTGATCACGGCAATATGTATGGTGCCATTGCCTTTTATAAGGCCTGCAAGGATGAGGGCATTAAACCAATTTTGGGCTGCGAAGTTTATGTCTCTGAAAAGGACATGACTATAAAAGACAAGACCAACAAGAGGTTTCACTTAATACTTTTGGCAGAGAACAATGAAGGCTTCAAAAATATTATGAAAATTGTCTCTCTGGGTTTTGTTGATGGATATTATTACAAGCCTAGAGTTGACAAGGAAGTTTTAAAAAAATATGCCAAGGGAGTAATTGCCACATCAGCTTGTCTTGGCGGCGAAGTGCAAAGACTTATTTTAGATAGAGATTTAGAGGCTGCAAGAGCTGCTGCCAATGAATACAGAGAAATCTTTGGTGAAAATAATTTTTTCTTGGAACTTCAAGACCATGGCATGCCAGAGCAAGCTCGAGTAAATCGCGAACTTGTAAAAATTTCTCATGAATTAAATTTTCCACTTACTGTATCAAATGATGTTCACTACTTAAATAAAGAGGATGCCAAGAGTCACGATATTCTTCTCTGCATTCAAACGGGAAAGACAATTAACGAAGAAAATAGAATGAAGTTTCCATCAGATGAATTTTATTTGAAATCACCTGATGAAATGGCAGCACTTTTCCCAGAAAACAAAGATGCCCTTGAAAACACAGTAAAAATCGCCAAGAGATGTAATGTTGAAATAAAATTTCACGAACAACATCTGCCTGAATTTGCTGTGCCAGAGGGCTACACTCACGAAGACTATTTAAAAAAACTTGCTCTTGATGGAATGTATGCTCGCTACGAAAATGTTACTGATGAGATAAAAGAAAGATTTGATTTTGAATTTAATACCATAAAAAATATGGGCTTCGTGGATTATTTTTTAATAGTTTGGGACTTTATTAGGTACGCCAGAAAACACGAAATTCAAGTTGGACCGGGAAGAGGTTCAGCAGCAGGCAGCCTTATTTCATTTTGCCTGGGCATAACAGATGTTGACCCGCTGAAGTTTGACCTCCTCTTCGAAAGATTTTTAAATCCAGAGAGAGTTTCCATGCCGGATATTGACATCGACTTCTGCTATGAAAGGCGTGAAGAAGTTATTGAATATGTAAATAGAAAGTACGGCGATTCCCATGTTGCTCAAATCGTAACCTTTGGAACAATGGCGGCAAGAAATGCCCTAAGAGATGTGGGTCGTGCTCTTGACATGTCCTATGCCAAGGTGGACTACATTGCCAAGCAAGTGCCACAGGCTATCAACATGACCCTTGAAAAGGCTCTGGAAATTTCTGAAACCTTTAAGGAAATTTATGACTCTGAAGAGGACTCAAGATTTTTAATAGACATGGCATTAAAGCTTGAGGGACTTCCAAGACACACATCAACTCACGCAGCTGGCGTCGTCATTTCAAAGGACGAGCTGACAGAATATGTGCCCCTAACTCGTAACGACAAAATTATTGCAACTCAGTTTAATATGATTGAGCTTGAAGAGCTTGGTCTTTTAAAGATGGACTTCTTGGGACTTAGAACACTTACTGTCATTCGAGACGCAATAAATTTAATAAGAGAAAATGAGGGAAAGACAATTTCCTTTGAAAAATTTGATTACAACGACCCCGATGTATTAAAGATGTTTGCAAAATCAGAAACTCTTGGCGTCTTTCAATTTGAATCCTCTGGCATGAGAGCCTTCCTTAAGGAATTAAAGCCTGACGAATTTTCAGACTTAGTTGCAGCCAATGCCCTCTTTAGGCCGGGACCAATGAAGCAAATTCCAAAATTTGTGTCATCAAAGCATGACAAGAGCAAAATTTCTTACCTTCATCCAAAGCTTGAGCCAATCCTAAAATCCACCTACGGTTGTATCGTTTACCAAGAACAGGTAATGCAAATTGTTCAACAAATTGGCGGCTACTCTCTAGGAAGAGCCGACATAGTAAGGCGTGCAATTTCCAAGAAAAAGATGAAGGTCATGGAAGAGGAAAGAAAGAACTTTATCTACGGCAACGAAAAAGAAGGAGTTTGCGGTGCCATTGCCAATGGAGTTGACGAAAAGGCTGCCAACGAAATTTATGATTTGATTATAGACTTTGCCGACTACGCCTTTAACAAGTCTCACTCCGTTGCCTATTCAGTAGTTGCCTATAGGACTGCTTGGCTAAAATATTATTATCCAAGAGAATTTATGGCGGCACAAATTTCAACTTACACCAATGACATCAAGCAAGTAAGTCTCTATATCGAAGAGATAAAGAGATTGGGCATAGAAATTTTGCCACCTAATATAAATTATTCTTTTAAAAATTTTACTGTTGAAGATAATAAAATTCGCTTTGGACTAAAGGCAGTTAAAAATGTTGGCGACAACTTAATTGATTTAATTGTTAAAGGAAGGGAAAAGGGCGAATATAAATCCTTAAAGGACTTTGTCGATAGAATCAATGCCATAGATAAGTCTGTCTTAAATAAGAGGGCGGTTGAGTCCCTAATAAGGTGTGGAGCCATGGATGATTTTGAGGGTAACAGGGCACAGTACCTTGCCATTTATGAATCAGTCCTTTCATCTTCATCTAACACTGCAAAGAGCAATGTC
Organism: uncultured Peptoniphilus sp.; assembly: GCF_946998875.1. Lineage (GTDB taxonomy): Bacteria > Bacillota > Clostridia > Tissierellales > Peptoniphilaceae > Peptoniphilus_A. Next base: position 262,346 of record NZ_CAMQAY010000001.1, read on the forward strand.
TTGGGACAATTTTCTCTCTTTGAAGAGGCAACCTTTCACGAAGATTTGCCTGTCTTAAAAGACTTTAGGCAAAAGGACAAGCTTGACATGGAAAAGGAAGTCATTGGCATGTACATCTCTGGCCATCCCCTTGACCCCTATAGAGAAATAATTGAGAAGTCCACAAATATTAATACCAACCAAATTTTTGAGAAGTATAGAGAAAATCTTTTGAGGACTAGCAAGGTAAAAGTTGGCGGAATTTTAAAGTCTAAAAAAACTATGATTACAAAAAACAACAAGATGATGGCTTTTGCAGCCCTAGAGGACCTCTTTGGCACCATTGAACTTGTAATATTTCCCAATGTCTTTTCAAGGTACAAGGACTTAATTGAAGACGAAAATGTGGTCTTCGTTGAAGGACACTTTCAAGAGTCAGAAGTTGAGGAGCCAAAAATTTTAGTTGATGCCCTATCTAGGATTAAGATGCCTACAAAAAACAAGTTATACATTTCCATTGACTCCATGAAAAATGAAAGGCTTGGAGAAATGAAAAATATTTTAAGAGAATATGAAGGCAGCACTCCCGTAGTATTTTTTGAAGAAGAGACGAGAAGGGCATATGGAACAGAATCAAACTTGTGGATTGATGCTACATCCTTTACAGAGATACAAGATAAATTGGCAGTCTTTACTAAGAGTAGAGAAAAAATTATTTTAAAGTAGGTGCGTATGAGAATTGCAATTTTAACAAGTGGCGGCGATGCTCCAGGCATGAATGCCGCAATAAGAGCAGTGACTAGGACTTCAATATACGAAGGAATAGAAGTTTTTGGCATAAGCGGAGGCTATGAAGGCTTAATCGATGCCAAGTTTGAAAAATTAATTCAGTCATCAGTTGCCGACATCATTCAAAGAGGCGGAACAATTTTATCCACTTCAAGGTCGGAAAGATTTATGACAGAAGAGGGACTAGAAAAGGCAATAAATTCCCTTAAAATTTTTGAAATAGATGTCTTAATTGTCCTTGGAGGCGACGGAAGCCTTCGTGGGGCAAAAATGTTGAGAGACCGCGGCATAAATGTCATTGGCATTCCCTGCTCCATTGACAACGACCTTGCCTACACAGATTTTACCATAGGATTTATGACGGCAGTGGAAACTGTAACTGAAGCAGTGAGCCACATTAGGGACACAACAGAGGCACATGGTCGTGCCAATGTCGTTGAAGTAATGGGCAGAGACTGCGGCGACATTGCCCTTTATTCTGGAGTTTCTTCTGGAGCAGAGTCAATAATTGTTCCAGAAATTCCCATGGACATAAATGAAATTGCAGAGAAGGCAATTATGGGCAAGAACAGGGGCAAAAAGCATCACATAATTTTAATGGCTGAGGGCTGTGGCTCTGCCTTTGACTTTGCAGAAAAATTTCAAAAGCTTACAGGCATAGACACAAGAGTAACTGTCCTTGGCTACATCCAAAGGGGAGGAGCCCCAAGCATCTTCGACAGAATTTTGGCATCAGAGCTCGGTTACTTGGCAGTAAAAGAAGCTAAGGCTTTTAAGTCTCTTGCCCTTGGCTTTAAAGATGGCAAGGCAATATCCATGGACTTTGACGAAATTTTTAAGATTAAAAAAGTTTTTAGACAAGATCTTTTAGACATACTAAAAACTGTTTCAATATGAGGTGATTTATGAAAAAGACAAAAATTGTTGCCACAATTGGACCTGCCAGTGAAAGTGAAGAAGTTTTAAGAAAATTATTCACAGAGGGTGTAAATGTTGCAAGACTAAATTTTTCTCATGGAAGCCACCATGAACACAAGGTAAAAATTGACAGAATAAAAAAATTAAGACGGGAAATGGATATACCCATTGGCATAATGCTTGACACCAAGGGACCAGAAATTAGACTGGGAGACATTGATGGAGAAGTTCTTCTTCAAAGTGGCGAAGAATTTATTTTAACTAACAAGGATTTAGTTGGCGATGAAAAAATTGCCAGCATCTCCTACAAAGAGCTTTACAAGGATGTGAAAGTGGGCGGCAAAATTTTAATAGACGACGGACTTGTGGAGTTACTTGTAAAAGAAATTCGTGGAGAGGAAATTATAACAGAAGTGGAAAATTCTGGCGCCATTTCATCTCACAAGGGAGTTAATGTACCTGGAGCCAACTTAAATCTTCCTGCCCTAACAGAAAGAGATATAGAAGATATAAAGTTTGGAATAAAGGAAGACATAGATTTTATAGCGGCATCTTTTGTTAGGTCTAGAGAAGATGTCCTTGCCATAAGAAAAGTTCTTGAAGAAGAGAGGGACTACACCACAAAAATTATTTCTAAGATTGAATCACAAAAGGCAGTGGAATTAATTGACGAGATTATAGAAGTTTCTGACGGAATAATGGTTGCCAGGGGAGATTTGGGCGTTGAAATCGAGACAGAAGCTGTGCCAATAGTGCAAAAGGAAATTATAAAAAAGTGTAATATAGTTGGGAAATCTGTCATCACTGCAACTCAAATGCTTGACTCCATGATTAGAAATCCAAGACCAACTCGTGCAGAGACAAATGATGTTGCCAATGCAGTTCTTGACGGGACAAGTGCCGTCATGCTTTCTGGCGAAACTGCCAGCGGAAAATATCCCCTAGAAGCAGTCATCACAATGAGAAAAATTTTGGAGTACACAGAAAATACTATTGACCACGATGAAATTTTGGAAAATAGAATAAGAGATGTGGAAAAATCCATGACTAACTCTATAGGAAGATCTGCCTGCGTAATTGCAAGAGACCTTGGAGCAGAGGCCATAATCACAGCTACAACTTCAGGCAACACTTCAAGAGCCATTGCAAAATTTAGACCAGAGACGCCAATTATTGCATCAACACCCTTTGAAAAAGTTAAAAATCAGCTTAGCCTTGTCTGGGGCATCACACCAGTTAAAGTTTTAAACTTTAAGGACACAGACAATTTAATTGACGCTTCAATGGAAGTTGCAGTGTCAAAGGGCTTAATAAAATCTGGAGATTTAGTTGTCCTTACTGCAGGAGTGCCTGCTGGCATTGCTGGTTCAACTAACCTTCTAAAAATTGAAAATGTTTCAGAAATTTTAGGAAGGGGAACTCCAATAGGAAAGAAGAAAAAGAAGGCTAGAGCTCTTGTGGCAAATGGGATTGAAGACTTGGAAAGAGACTTTAAGATAAAGGACATCATAGTATGCCAAGGAACTGATGGCAGGATGATTCCTTACATGGAAAAATCTTCTGGCTTTATAACAGAAGAAGCTGGCTTCACATCAAATGGAGCTGTGGCGGCAATTTCTCTTGGAAAAACTGCCATAGTTGGAGTAAAAGATATAACCAAAAAAATAAAAACTGGTGACCTCATAACCATTGACCCCGTAGATGGAACTGTTAGAAGATAAAAAATTTTGACAAAATAAAAATTTGCATAAAAAAAAGACCTCGTGATTATTAAAAATTATCACTAAAGAGGTCTTTTATTTTTGTGTAATTAATTCTCTTTAAATTTTCTTCTCTGTCCTTTAAGTTTGAGTTAAAGTTTTCAAATTTTATCTTAAACTTTTTTGATTCAGACATTAATTTTAGATTTGCCAATCGCTCCGATTCATTTAGATAATTAAAATAGTTTTCACTTTTATTTTTTAGCTTGCAGTAAATTTTGTCCAAGTCTTTAGAAAGTCCAAGTAAATGATTTAAAGTTAAAATAAGGTCCATTGTGAAAAATATTGTAAATATCGAAGCTAGTGACTCAATAATTCTATCTTCAGCAGCTGATAAAAATAATAACATCACTGGAGTAAAATATTTGACGATAATTATATTTGCCATGCCAAAAACTATAAGGCCGTAAAGGCAAACTCTGCTTTTAATTTGGAAGGGATAGTCGCTGTAGTCCCACCATCTTTGGTGAAAAAATCTCTCCAAAAAATATCCTATAATGTACTCAATTGTGCAAGATAAAAGGGCAGAGTAAATAAAAATATGAAGGCTTGAGTCAAAATTTTTAAGCATCAAATATGATAGTGTTGCGCCAATGCCATAGATGGGGCAGGCTGGTCCAATTAGAAAGCCTCTGTTATACATTTTATCTAACTCAATAGTAGAGCAAGGGAAGCTCTCCCAGCACCAGCCTATAAAGGAGTAGATAAAAAATATTAGATATAATTCTGAAATTTTCATAAATTTTCTAAACCCACTTTCACAAATCTTGACGAAACAGTTTCCACAGCAGAAACATATTTGTCAGAGTAAGTTACAATCCAAGATTCCAAATACCTTGGCGGAATAATAGTTAGAGGGAACATGTGCTTTATTATAATATCTCTCTCAAGGCGATTTAAGTTTAATTCACTCTTTGCATTCTTATAAGCCCTCATTGGATGAGTAAAGCCATGAATCCACCTTTCCCTTTTGCCATCGTGCCAATCGTATAGGAAATAATCGTGAAGAAGGGCGCCCCTTATCATGGAGTCCATGTCCACATCCAAATTGTATTTTTCTGCAATTTCAATGGATTTTTTTGCAACAGAAATAACATGAGTGTAGACAGATGTGTTGCCATGTTGTATGAAATTTTTTGTTTCATTAAATCTCGTGTTCTCACTTAAGAAGGCGATGATTTCTTCAAGTTTTTCTTTGTTATTCATAAAATCTCCTCATTGTTATTCTAATCTATAAAAGTAAAATTATTTCAAAGTTTTTGTTAAATTTTTGAGACATTTAAAAATTTTATGTAATAATTATAAGCCTTTTACAGAAAAAAATTTTAAAAATTTTAATTTGCAAAAAATAAAAGCCATATTCCTATGACTTTTATTTTTTACTAAAATTTTGTTTCAAAGTAAATTCTCTTTTCGCCTTCTGTCAAAATATCTGTGATTTCTAATAATTTTGCACTTTCCTTGTCAACAGAGATTAAAGAACTTGCCTTCTCAACAATAGAAGGACTTAGAGAATACCTTTCAGCAATTTTTTTAATTTCATCTGGGTTTTTAATTGTAAATTCGTAAGTGACCTTGTCCTTTCTCTTTAAGATTGTTGGATTAGTCTTTACAGAATTTAAAAATTCAGCTAAGTTTTCTCTTGTAAGTGATTTTTTAATATCATCAACTGAATAGTTTTCGTCTAAAGGCTTTTTAGTTTTAAGGTCTTCAACTTTGATGTTTATTTTTTCACTTGCAAGCTCCCAAGGATTTTCGCTTAGGGATTTTATTATGTCGCTGTATTTTTCATTAGTAGAAATAATTTTTTCTGCTTTAGTTTCTTCAAGAGGCTTTTCAGTTTTTTCTTTAGCTTCAGGGTTAGCTTCAACTTTTTCAACCTTAGGCTCAACTTTTTCCACAGCTTCATTGACTTTTGCCTTAGCTTCTTCGATTTTAGGTTCAACCTTTTCAGCTTTTGCTTTAGATTTTTCCGCAGGTTTTTCAGCCTTTGCTTCAGCTTTTTTCACTGGCTTAGCAGCTTCTTCTTTAGCTTCTACTTTTGGCTCAACCACATCTACCTTAGGCTCAACTTTTTTTACAGGTTCATTGACTTTTGCCTTAGCTTCTTCTATTTTTGGTTCAACCTTTTCTACTGGCTTTTCAACTTTTTCAGCCTTAGCTTGAGTTTTTTCTGGAGCCTTTTCAGTTTTCGCTTCAGATTTTTCCACTGGCTTTGCAGTTTCTTTTTTAACTTCAGTCTTGGCTTCAACCTTTTCTACTTTTGGCTCAACCTTTTTTACAGGCTCATTAACTTTTGTCTTAGCCTCTTCTATTTTTGGTTCAACCTTTTCTACTGGCTTTTCAACTTTTTCAGCCTTAG
>NZ_CAMQAY010000002.1 GCF_946998875.1 uncultured Peptoniphilus sp.
AAGCTTAGGTCCTATTCCCGTTACACTAGTTAATAGGTCAAAGGCATTTCTAGTTTCACTGTCTTTAAAACCATATAAAGTTGCAGCATCTTCTCTAAGAACAAGCCTAATATTTATAAAAACTTCTTCGTTTTTAAAAAAAGTGTGAAGCTCTCTTGAAATCATATTTACTATATAACCAATGCCATTGGCTTCAAGTACTAAATAACCTCTGTCAGTTGAGTGTACCCTTCCCTTTAAAAATTCTATCATTATATCATCCTAAAACTTTCTTTAAACTTAATAGAACTACCATGAGTAATTGCAACAGCTAGAGCGTCTGCCACATCGTCAGGTTTTGGAACTTCCTTTAAATTTAAAATCATCTTAACCATTTCTTGAACTTGTGTCTTTGTAGCTCTTCCATAACCCACAAGTGCTTGCTTAACTTGAAGTGGCGTGTACTCATATAAACCTGCACCACTTTTTTTAGCAGATAAAACTTCAACACCACGAGCCTGGGCAACAGTTATAGCCGTCTTAACATTTTTGTTGAAAAATAATTCTTCAAAAGCTATATCTTCAGGCTTATACTTTTCTATTAAATCATTCATTTCCATATAAATGGAATTTAATCTATCGGGAAGCGGAACTTTTGCCATAGTTGTTATGGCACCATAATCCAAAACTTTATAAGAATTGCCCTTGAGTTCTAAAATTCCATAACCAACTATTGCTATTCCAGGGTCAATGCCCATTATTACCAAATCATCACCACTTTAAAAAGGATAGTATAAAACTATCCTTACTTGTATCTCTTTAAAACTCTATCATTAACTCCATCCCAAAGACCGTTTCTAAAAATCCTAAAGCCATCTATGTATAGAAACTTAGAAATCTTATTGTTTAGAGTCTCAATTTCCTGTTCAGTCAAATAGGAATCCACTTCCTTAATTTTAACATTGTCATCTTCGCTCTTAAAAATAAGTTGCATGTCAAGATGATTGTTAATATTATTTATTTTATCGTTAAGTAATCTTTTCCTAACATCTGAAAGTGTACTTTTTATAAAAATCCTAATTTGCCTATCTTTTCTAATATCCTTAAAAATTAACTTCTTAAAAGACAAAACTTCTTCATTTTTAAATTCGTATTGAAAAAGTTTATTCCTGTTGTAAAGTTCATCAATAGTTAAATACTTTAGGGTTATTATTTCCAATAAATTAATGTGTTTCTTAGAGTTGAAACCAAGCCTATAGCCTTCCAAATATAAATAGAGCTCTAATCTATTGATGTCATCATGAATTAAGCAAGAAAGATTGCGAGCAATAAGCTCAATTCCTTCCTTTTGCCTATAAATTTTAATTATATCTTTTCTCAAATTTTCAAGAGTTACATACCTTGGATATATATTTTCAATTGATTCATAAACATTGTATAAATTTAAAAGAATGTTTATGCTATCCAAGTCACCCTTAAACAAGAAATTTGCAATTAGGTATTTTTTTATATCTTTAAAGGCAGGGCTTTTAAAATTTTCTTGATTTAATTTTTGTGCCAAATCCATAAAAAAATCCTCCGGTTTCGTATAAAAATATTATACTATATATTCCGGAGGATTTGTATCCAATTTGTAATTTTTTTACATTTTATAATAATTTTATTTTATTTTCTTTACAAAAGTTTAAACTTTTTTCGTCCCAAACTCCAACTTGTACTTCTCCTATGTGGCTCTTTTCAAGGAAAAACATACAAATTCTAGATTGACCAATACCTCCACCTATTGTATAAGGAAGTTTTGCATTTAAAACATCTTGATGATATTTTAACTTAAATCTGTCAGTGGTATTTGCAAGTTCACATTGAGTTTTTAAAGATTCTTCATCAACGCGGATGCCCATACTAGAAACTTCTAGAGAATTTCCCAAAACTTCATCCCAAAATAAGATGTCGCCATTTAAATTCCAATCGTCATAATCAGGACTTCTGTGGTCGTGAGGTTCTCCTGAATTTAAATCTGCACCAATTCCCATGATGAAAACTGCACCCTTGTCCTTGCAAATTAATTTTTCTCTTTCTTTTGAAGTCTTTCCTGGATATAAGTCTTCAAGTTCTTGTGAAGTTATAAAAAATATTTCATCTGGTAATTTTTTTGAAAGAATGTAAGGATAAGTTTGGTTAATATATTCTTCGCATCTTCTAAATACAGAATAAATTTCCTTAACAGTTAAATAAAGATATTCCTTATTTCTGTCACTTTTATCTATTATTTTTTCCCAGTCCCATTGATCAACATAGGAAGAATGAATTTCATCAAGCTCTTCTTCAGCTCTAATGGCATTCATATCAGCGTAAATTCCTTCATACATATTGAAGTTGTATTCCTTAAGAGCGTTTCTCTTCCACTTTGCAAGAGACTGAACAATTTCAACATTAATTCCATATTGTCTCAAATCAAAATCAACTGCTTTTTCGCCATTTAAATTGTCATTAAGACCAGTTTCAGGTCTAACAAAAAGAGGTGCTGAAACTCTTTGCAAGTTTAAAGTGTTTGCCAAATCTCTTTGAAAGTAATCCTTTACAGACTTAATTGCAATTTGTGTTTCTCTAAGGTCTAGTTTTGTAGCGCTAGAATTATTTCTCATCTTTTTCCTCCATAATTATAAAAATCTTTCACCCCTGAGAGTGAAAGAATTTTGTTTCTTAAATAAATTGTATATCAAATTCTCCATTATATTCAAGTATTGATTCAATAACAAGAATAGAAATATTTGTTGATAAATTTAAAGCAAAATTTAAATCATTGTCAAAACTGTGATTTGAATCTTTATATTCCTCTATAACTTTTATCAAGTAAGCCTTTACTTTTTTTTCAAGTTTTATATCAGAATTTTCAAAAAAGTTTATATCTTCACATGAAATGACATTTCTAAAATTTTCTTCTAAAAATTTATTTTCTCTGGCATATAAAGCTAAATCTTGCTCATATCTAACATGCTTTCTCAAATTTTCAATAAAAGTCATTCTATAAGCATGAGGATAACAGACAAAATCACATAGGTAATGCATAATTATGCCAAGCTTTTTGCTCATGTAATTTATAAATAGTTTGCTTTCGTTGCCTTCAGAATAGGAGTATCTGGAAAAATAAATAAGCTTACTTATTTCCCTTGCTATAAAATCTCCTGATTCGTCAAAGTAATGTCTTTTTGTCTTGTAATAAGGCAAAACATCAGGTGCAATGGAGCCCCAAAGCATTTTATCTAAATTTAAATTGACATTATATTTTTCTTTAATTCTATCGTGAACAATTTTAGCCACGATTTTATGTGTATCTGGTAAAATCTTAAACACATCCTAATAAAATTATAGTTAATTACTCTTTAATTTTATACTTAATATTTTAAATTGTCAATATTTTAGTTAGTTTTCTCTAATTCTTTTGAAATTATATCCCAAATATTTTGAGTCTCAAATCCAAGTCTCCAAGATCCAACACCTGCTAGATTATATTTGTTAACAAGAGAAACTTTTTTCTCTAAAGAATTTGCATCCTCTATCCAAATTTTATAAGTTGCTCCATTTTCTTGGTATTCCACATAATTTTGTTGTGAATCTTTATCCCAAGTTGGATTTAATCCCTTTGATGCAATTATATTGGCAACTTCTGTCATTGATATTGTCTTTGAAGTAACTTTTCCATTTGAATCTTTCCAAAGTCTCGTATAAAGAGGCACGCCTAGGATCATTTTTCTATTAGGAACATTTCTAAATAAAACATTAATGCTGCCTTCTACCCATTTATATTGAGCAACTGAACCCGCTTCATCAGATGAACCCCAATGTTGGTCATAAGCCATGACAACTACATAATCAGAAATTTCTGCCAAAGCTTTTCTGTCATAAGGTTCTTTAGTAACATCAGAAGAAATTTGTGGAGTTACATCAACTGTAAGTATAAAATCTTCTCCAGCACTTTTTCTAAACTCACTAACAAAAGCAGTAATATTATCTCTGTCTTCTGTTTTTGTATGTTCAAAGTCGATGTTTATTCCCTTCATATTGTATTTTCTACAAAGTTCAAGAGTTTTATCGATAATTTTTTTGCGAGTATTTTCATTTGATAGAGCCTCATGAGTTATCTCTGGGTCAAAGGAATTGTCCAAATAAGCCCATACTTCAATTCCTAAATCATTGTATTTCTTAATGTAATTTAAATTTCCCCTATCAATCATGTCTCCATTGCCATTTCTAATGGAAAACCAAGTAGGAATTATTACATCAAGCCCTTTTATAGCTTTTATTTGCTCAACTTTTTCATCAGAATGTTCAGCATAAGTATAGTCCCAGGTTAAATTAATTGGACTCTTTGATACATTTTTTGTTGAAGATGCTAAAGTGAATTTTTCAAAATTATTGTCAACATCGCTTTTTAAAACATAGCCAGCATATCCTTCAGGCATTCTAACAATATAGTACTTACCTTTTTCACCATAAACAAATAATTCTTGCCCTTCAGGAAGTTTTTTTATAATTGGACTTCTGCGAGAATTATCTTCTCTTAACAAAGTTTCTTTACTTGTCTTTGTTAAGTCATATTCCTTATTTCTATAGTCTAAAAGTAAAAGTCTTATATCTTTATTGTATCTCAAGCTTACATTATAGTCGTAGATAAAGGCTTCTATTGGAAGCATTATCTTGCCATTTTTTTCAATAACTGGTGCTCTTAAATCTATAGTACCACTGTTGAATTTTGCTTGATATTCATTTAATTTTAAAATTTTATTTGCGTGTTCGTTATTAATCTTTACTTCTCCACTTGCTTTATCATAAGAAATATTTTCATCAAGATATTTTTTTATGTAGTCAAGAGATAGGTAAATCATTCCATCTTCAATGGAAAAGTCTTCTTTATCGATATCCTTATCTTCTGTTATGAAGTTAAATTTATCGTATTTAGTTGAAATTTTAGTAGTTCCTCTATTTTCAACAAATAAAAAAGCGCCTGCTGCCAAAATAATAATTAATAAAATTCCAAAAAAAATCTTTTTCATATAATCACTCCTCTAATTTATTTGCTCAAAATAAAAGATACTAAAAATAGGACTTAAAGTCCCACTCTTAGTAATTAGTTTTTTCTTTAACTTTTGCAGCCTTACCTTGTCTATCTCTAAGATAGTAAAGTTTAGCACGTCTAACGCTACCTTTTCTTGTAACAACAAGATCGGCAATTCTAGGTGAATTAAGAAGGAAAGTTCTTTCAACACCAATACCATAAGAAATTCTTCTTACTGTAAAAGTTTTTCTAGAGCTTTTTCCTTGAATCTTTATGACAGTTCCATCAAAAACTTGAATTCTTTGTCTTTCGCCTTCAATAATCTTGTAGTGAACACTTACAGTATCCCCAACATTAAATTTAGGTAAATTTTCATTTATTTGTTCATCTTCAATAGCTTTAATATAATCCATTGTCTTTACCTCCTTCCAGTAAATCTTTCAATATATCTTTTTCTTCATCATTTAAATTTTTATTTTTTAATAAATCTGGCCTTTTCTGTAAAGTGTTTTTAATAGACTCTCTAAGTCTATACTTTCTAATTTTTTCATGATCTCCACTTAAAAGAATGTCAGGAACTTCAAGTCCTCTAAATTCTTTTGGTCTAGTGTACTGTGGATGTTCCAAAAGTCCATTATAGTGCGACTCATCTTTAAAAGATTCATCACTTGAAAGAACACCGTCAATTAGTCTTGCGACACCATCAATAATTACCATAGATGCCAACTCTCCACCAGTTAAAACATAGTCACCAATGGAAATTTCTTCATCTACATAATTTTCAATGACTCTATTGTCAATACCTTCGTAGTGACCATTTAAAAGTATTATGTGTTCTTCATTTTTAAGTTCTTTTAGTTTATCCTGAGTTAAAACTTTGCCCTGTGGTGACATGTAAAAAACTTTAGAATTTTCATCCTTTACAGATTCTATTGCCTCTACTATTGGTTTTATTTGCATTAGCATACCTGGCCCACCGCCATAGGGATAGTCGTCAACTTGTAGGTATTTATTGATTGCGAAATCTCTTATATCTACAGTTTCAAGTTCTAATTTTCCTTCGCCGATAGCCCTTCCAACAATAGAAAAATCTCTAATCTGATTTATGAATTCGGGAAATAATGTTAAAATACTTATTTTCACAAAATCATTCCTTCTATTAATTTGATAGTTATTGTTGAATCTATTTTTTTAATAAATTCCTTAACTGCAGGTATTTGATAAATACTTTTATCATCACTTTCAATTATAAAAATATCATTAGCAGGATACTCCACTACATCTTTAAGTACGCCAATATAATTGTTTTCAGTGTCATAGACTTTTTTTCCAATTATATCAGATACATAGTATTGATCTTCCTTTAAGGCTAACCTATCTTCATCTTTAATATAAATTTTACTTCCCTTTAAACTTAGGACAAGATTTATATCTTCAAAGCCTTCAAAAGTGATATATACAAAATCATTTACTCTAACTTTTTTAATAAAAAATTCTCGTAAATCATCGCCAATTAAGACGCTCTTTAACTTAGAAAATCTCTTTTTATCAAAAGTATAAGGCTCAACTTTAAGTTCACCCTTAATACCATGAGTATTTATAATTTTACCAATGCATGTAATTGAATCTTTAATATTCTTCAATTTCCAAATTAACCTTTACATCTTCTTTTAGTGAAACAGCTTTTAAGATTGCTCTTATTGCCTTGGCAATTCTACCTTGTTTGCCAATAACTTTTCCCATATCATTTGATGCAACTTTAAGAGTAATATCAATTGAATCATCATTCTTAGTCATTGTCACATCAACTGAAGAAGGGTCGTCAACTAAAGATTTAGCAATATATTCAATTAATTCAACCATTTTGGTCCTCCAAACATACTGTTATTCAGTAGCTTCTGATTCACTTTTTTCTGCTGTAACTTGTGAGCTCTTTTCAGTGTTATATACTGAATTTTCTCTGAAAAGTCTGTCAACTGTATCAGTAGGTTTTGCACCGTTTTTAATCCAGTTGTTAGCTTTTTCTGAATCTACAACAACTTCCTTAGGAGCTGTAAGTGGGTTGTAATAACCAATCTCCTCGATGAATTTTCCATCTCTAGGACTTCTAGAGTCTGCTACAACTATTCTATAAAAGGGTTTTTTCTTTGTACCCATTCTTCTAAGTCTAATTTTAACTGCCAAATTATTCACCTCCACAATAAAATTTATATATTAAAATATATAAGCTAGGTTAAAAGGAAAAAGGTAATTTAAATTTTCTCTTTCCCATATTTTTGGACATGTTTCCAAATTGTTTCATCATCTTTCTCATGTCCTTAAACTGTTTTATAAGTTTATTTACATCTGCTGGACTAGTTCCAGAACCCTGTGCAATTCTCTTCCTTCTGGAAGAATCTATAATTTCAGGTTTTTGTCTTTCCTTTTTTGTCATAGAAAGAATCATTGCTTCAACTTTTGCAAATTCATTATCAGGCATGCTAATACCCTTTAGAGCCTTACTATTCATGCCAGGAATCATTCCTATAATATCTTCTAGGGGACCCATATTTTTCATTTGTTGCATTTGGTCCAAGAAATCTTCAAAAGTAAAAGTTGATTTTCTAAGTTTCTCTTCAAGTTCTCTTGCCTTTTTATCATCAACCGCTGACTGTGCTTTTTCAATTAAGGAGAGCACATCTCCCATGCCAAGTATTCTTGAAGCCATTCTGTCTGGGTGGAAGACTTCAATATTATCCATCTTTTCTCCGCTGGCAATAAATTTTATAGGAACATCAGTAACTGATCTAATAGATAGAGCAGCACCACCTCTTGCATCACCATCAAGTTTAGTAAGTATTACACCCGTTAGCTTTAACATATCGTCAAAAGTATCGGCAACATTTACTGCATCTTGACCAGTCATTGCATCAAGGACAAGAAGAACTTCAGAAGGTTCAAGTGCCTCGTGAATATCTTGAAGCTCCTTCATAAGTTTTTCATCAATGTGAAGTCTACCAGCTGTATCTATGATTACTACATCATTTCCATTTTTCTTTGCGTGCTCAAGAGCAGCCTTAGATATATCCACTGGGGAAATTTTATCTCCCATAGTAAAGACAGGTGTATCAACAGACTTCCCAACAACTTGAAGTTGTTTTATCGCTGCTGGTCTATAAACATCACAAGCAACTAAAAGAGGCCTTTTTCCATCTTTTTTTAATCTATTGGCAAGCTTACCACTTGTAGTAGTTTTACCTGCACCTTGAAGACCACACATCATTATAACAGTTGGCTTCTTTGAAAAGTCAATTTTAACTTCACTAGTTCCCATTAAATTTGTGAGTTCTTCATTAACAATTTTAATAACTTGTTGGCCTGGAGTAAGAGATTCTAAAACTTCTTTTCCCAAAGCTCTTTCTTTAACTGTCTTTACAAAGTCTTTAACAACTTTGAAGTTTACATCAGCCTCAAGAAGTGCAAGTTTTACTTCACGCATAGCTGCGTCAATATCTTTTTCGGATAATTTACCTTTGCCTGTTAGTCTTTGCAAAGTATTTTGCAATTTATCGGATAAACTTTCGAATACCAAAAATCCACCTCCTAGTCAAAAAGTATTTTTCTAAGTTCTTTAACTTTCAAATTATTTTGATTTAAAGATTCTTTTTCCATACTTTCTAATATAGTTTCAATTTTTTTTCTTTTTATTTCTTTATTCTCTTCTTCTTTTTTAGCATTTTTTATTAGTTCAAGTTTTTTTTCAAAGTCTTCTAAATTATTTTCTGCCCTTTTTAAGTTGTCAAAGACTGCTTGCTTTGAGATGCTTAGTTCTGATGATATCTCATTTATTGTGCAGTCATAGACATAATACATATAGGCAGCTTTCTTTTGCTTTTCTGATAGAAGATTTCCATAAAAATCAAGTAAGCTGTTCATCCTAAAAAATTTTTCATTCATTTTTATCACCATTTTTCTAGCAAGGTCAACCTTTTTACTTGACCTTTATTATTGTAGCTAATACTTCCCAATAAGTCAACAAATTTTTTATTTTTTTTATCATTTTTTTTATTAAGTAAAATTGCAATAAAAAAGTAGGATTTCTCCTACTTTAAAAATTTAATAAATTTTATCCAAATATTGTTTCTAAGAAGGTGTCAATATTAAAATCTTGAAGATCCTCTATTCCTTCACCAACTCCGATTAATTTAATTGGTATTCCAAGTTCAGATTGTAGGGCAATTACAACTCCACCCTTAGCAGTTCCATCGAGTTTTGTAAGAGCAATTGCAGAAATGTCTGTAACTTCTTTAAAAGTTTTTGCCTGATTAATTGCGTTTTGACCAGTTGTTGAATCGAGAACCAACAAATTTTCGCGATTAGCTTCAGGATATTTTTGAGTAATAATTCTATTTATTTTTTCAAGTTCCTTCATTAGATTTGACTTGTTGTGAAGTCTTCCTGCAGTATCAACAATTAATACATCAGTATTTCTTGCCTTTGCAGCTTCAATTGCATCGAAGACAACCGCTGCCGGATCAGATCCTTCGTCGTGACTAATTACATCGACATTTGCCCTATTTCCCCATTCTTTTAATTGGTCAATAGCAGCAGCTCTAAAAGTATCTGCTGCACAAACTAAAACTGACTTGTTTTCATTTTTAAACCTTTGTGAAAGCTTTCCAATAGTTGTAGTTTTTCCTACGCCATTAACTCCCACTACCAAAATAATTACTGGTGGCTCTGAATTAATTTTTGTGTTTAATTCTGGGTTCATTAATTTTTTTGCTTCTTGCAACAATAAAGGTTTAACTTCTTTGGGGTCATTAACCTTTTCTCTTATAATAGTTTCTCGCAAATTGTCAATTAACTTCATTGTAGTTTCCATTCCCACATCTGCAGAAACTAAAATATCTTCAAGGTCTTCTAACATCTCATCGTCAATTTTTACATAAGCTCCAAGAACAGTGTTGATTTTTATGCCGACTTCTTTTCTTGTTTTGTCGAGACCATCCTTTAGTCTTTGAAAAAGTGAAGCTTTTTTTGGCTCTTCTGTTATTTCTTCAAGCTCTTCTTCGAGAATTTCGCTATTTTCTTCTAAATCACTTTTTTCTATTTCTTCTTCAATTACTTCCTTATCTTGTAATTCTTCATTAGTGTCTTCTATTTCTTCTGAAGTTTTTACTTCTTCTTTAGATAATTCTCCAGTTTCTTCAACTTTTTCAAACTTTTCATGGATTTCTTCTAAATCTTTTTCTTCTGTCTTCTTTTCTATTGCTTCTTCAATTACTTCCTTAGCTTGAAATTTTTCATTAGTGTCTTCTATTTTTTCAGAAGCTTCTAAATCTTCTTCTGATAGATTTCCTTCTTCTGAAACTTTTTCTAACTTTTCATGAATTTCTTCAATTTCTTTTTTTTCTTTTTCTTCAGAAATTTCTTCTTTAACTTCTTGAAGTTCTTCCTTAACTTCATCTTCTTTTTTCTTAAATTTATCCTTTAACCATTCAAACATTTTATTCTCCTAATCCTTTAACTTTACAGAGTACAATTTACTAATTCCCTTTTCTTCCATTGTAACACCATACATAGTCTTTGCAATTTCCATTGTAAGCTTCCTATGAGTAATTATAATAAACTGAATTCCCTCTAAAGTTAGAAGGTAGTCAGCATATCTTTTAATATTGGCATCATCAAGAGCTGCATCTATTTCGTCTAGGATACAAAAAGAAGCAGGTCTATATTTTAATAGTGCAAACAAAAGTGCCACAGCAGTAAGTGATTTTTCTCCACCTGATAAAAGTGAAAGAGCTTGAAGTCTCTTGCCTGGAGGAGAAGCCTTAATCTCTATTCCAGAATTTAATAAATCTCCTTCAATGCTTATTTCTGCACGACCACCATTAAATAAAATCTTAAAGATTTCTGCAAAATTCCCTGAGATTTCATCCATGGCTTCTTTGAATATTTTTTTCATTTCAAGGTCTAACTTACTTAAAATTGACTTAATTTCTTCCTTTGATTTAATTAAGTCGTCTCTTTGTGAGCTATAGAAGTCAAGCCTTTCCTTTACAAGTTTATATTCTTCAATGGAAGAAAGATTAACTTCTCCATAATCTCTCACCTTTTTTTTCAGCCTTTTAATTGAACTTTCCTTGATGTCATTGAGATTATCGTCAATGTATTTGTGAAAGTCTTCTATGTTATACTCATCGTTTAGCCTAATACTTTCATTAGATATTTTGCCTTTGTTCATATCAATTTTTAAATTGATTTTCTCTATTTCAGAGTTTATTATTAGTGATTTTTCCTTTAATTCACTTAATTTATCTTTGTTATTTAAGAATATTTTATTCTTTTCTTCTAAAAGACTTTTGAATTCATTAATGGAAATTTTTAAATTTTCAATAGATGAACATAAGTCCTCTAATTTAATTTTATTTTCATCATTAAAGCTTGTTTTATTGTTAATGTTAAGACTGGTGTCCTCTAAAGAAATTTTATTAGCCTTCAATTTTTCTTCAATATTTTGAATTTCATTTTTTATTCTTTCAGATTCTCTATTGTTATAAAAAAGTTTTTCGCGATTTTCTCTCTCCAATAGCTGGATTTCAATTCTTTCACTCTTTAAAGCTTCAATTGATTTTGATAATTCAGACAATTTTTCTCCGCTATCCACTTCTTTAAGTAGATCTTCTAAAAGTTTATTTTTATTTTCAATTTCTAAAGTATTTTTTTCTAAGTTTGAAGAGTCAACTTTGATGTTTTCTTCTAATTCATCTCTTTCTCTTTCATATTTACTTAAATAATTTGTATTTAAATCTCTGTCATTTTTGTTTTTATAAATATTTTTTTCAATATCAGAAATTTTCATTTTATAAGAGTTTTGTCTTTCGGTAAAATCTCTTGAAAAATTCTCTAAATCAAAGATTTCTTTTTCTATTTTGCTTTTATCCTGGCTAAGATTTTTTATCTCAGTATTAGTTTCCTTAGCTTTATTTTGAAGTTCATTTATTTCATTTTTACGCAAAATAAAACTGCTGCTTAAATTATTTAAGCTTCCGCCAGTAATTGCTCCTGAAGGATTAAATACCTCGCCCTTTAATGTTACAACTTTTAATTTGTGCTTTTTTGATATGCGACTTGCATTTTTAAAGTTATCAGCAATAATAACTCTTCCAAGTAAATTGTAAAAAATCCCGCTAAATACTTCGTCAAATTCAATTAAATCACAGGCTATTCCAATTATCCCATCTTCAGAATTTATTTTTACCTTGCTTCCCTTAACTCTATCAAGGGGCAAAAAGGTCGCTCTGCCCATTTTATTGTCTTCAAGAATTTTTAACATGTCTGATGTTTCCTTAGTTGAGGACACAATTATGTTTTGAGCCATGGAACCTAGAGCCACTGAAATTGCTCTTTCATATTTTTTCTCTACGGAAAACTTTTCTGCAACTGGTCCAAATAATGACTCTTTAAAGACATTATGCTTTGAAGAAAAATTCATAAAGGACTTTACAGTTCTGTTGTAGCCTTCATAATTTGACTCCATATTTTCAAGTATTTTTAATTTAGCCAAGATTTCATTTAAAGAATTTTTCTTTGAAATCAACTGATTTTCAAGATTTTTATTATTTTCATCTAGTTTTTTTAGTTTTTCCTCAGTTTTTTGAAAGTCTAATTCTTCTTTTTTAAGTAAGTCATTTAATCTATCTATTTCCTTAGAATCAGTATCAATAATTTTCACAAATTCAGCTTCATTATTTTTTAGACTTTCAATACTTTTCTCTAAACTGAGCTTTCTATTATTTTTTTCTTCAATAATATCCTTTAAGGTTTCATTTTTAAAATTAATATTTTCTATTTCATTTTTTATTTTATTTTTATTTTCAAAATTTAAATTGCCAATTTCTTCTAATTTTTTAAACTCTTCTTCAAGATTTTCAATAATTTTATTCTTGTCTTCTAATTTTTTTAGAATTCCATTTTTTGATTGTCTAAGCATTTCTTGATCCGTAGCAAGATTTTCTAAGTTTTTATTATTTAAAACTATGTTTTCTTTGAGAGATAAATTTTCAAATTCAATCCTCTCTGAATCTTTTTTTAGCGAATTTATCTTTTCACTTTGAAGATTAAGTTCTAAATTTATTTTGTCATATTCATCTTTTTGGCTATTTAAATTCTCATTGGCTTCATTATTTTTATCAGAAATATTAGAAATTTCACCTTCTAATGCTTCTAATTCATTATATAAATTATTGCGTTCTAGAGTAATTTTATCAGAATCTATTTTTAAATTTTCTGAAGTCTCTTCCAATTTTTTTATTTCTTCTTCTTTATTTTTTATCTCTTTACAGGAAAAATTGATGTCATTAATCTTTAAAACTTCAAAATCCTTTAGGTAAGCTTCAGCTTTTTCTGCTTGAGCCTTGAGATTTTCTTCTTGAAGAACTATTTCTGATAAAATATCTTCAATTCTTACTAAATTCTCTTCTGTCTTTAAAAGTTTATTAGTAGATTGAACTTTTTTGTACTTGTATTTTGAAATCCCTGCAGCCTCTTCAAAAATATTTCTCCTGTCCTCTGGCTTTGAACTTAAAACAGATTCAATTTTTCCTTGTCCAATTACAGAATAACCATCTTTTCCAATACCAGTATCCATAAAAAGTTCTTTGATGTCTTTGAGCCTGCACTTCTTATTGTTTATCAAAAATTCACTTTCAAGAGACCTATACATCCTTCTAGTTACAGAAACTTCATTATAAGGAAGATTTAGAGATTTGTCGCTGTTGTCAAAGACAATTGTAACTTCAGCAAGCCCCAAGGGTCTTTTGGCATCAGTTCCAGAAAAAATTACATCTTCCATCTTATTTCCACGAAGATTTTTCACTGAAGTTTCGCCAAGCACCCAGGTAATAGCATCAGTAATATTACTCTTTCCACTTCCATTGGGACCCACTATTGCCGTAGTAGTTTCATCTAATTCAATTTTTGTTCTATTTGCAAAGGACTTAAATCCCTGCATAGTAACGGATTTTAAAAACATCTACTCACCTATAATAATCCCTTATGTCCATAAGCTCACTAAATTTAGCTTGAATTTCAACTTGAAAACTTCCTAAATCTTTCTCTATCAATTTTATTTTTGAAATACCCAATTCTTTTATAATCTCGTTTTTATTTATTGATTTTTGCCCGCTAATATTTGAAATATTTTTCCCAATGGCAAAAATTAAAATTTCATGACTTATATTTTTTGATTTTTTAAAATAATTTAAAATACCAGTCTTAAAATAATATGCCTCAACTAACTGCCTGTAGGCTGGATGAAAGGCTCCTGCAACTACATCTTTATCATAGTTTATATTTTCTGTTGGTTGAAGTCCAACTCTTATTACATTAATGTCATTTTTATAATAAATATCAAGTATGTCTGCAACAAATTTAATAGAAGACTCTAAATCTAAGGCCTTGTACTTTCCAGCTATCAAGTTTTTATAAAGAGCAGTTTCCTTTATTACAAGGGTTGGATAAATCCTCACACAATCGGGTTTTAGTTTTACAAATTCCCTTGCTGTATAAATAGACTTGTCAATATTATCTCCTGGCAGTCCTACCATTTGTTGAAGCCCCAGTGAAAATCCATAATCCTTAATTTCTTCTGCAGACTTATAAACTGATGTTGCATTGTGCCCCCTATTGGAAAGCCTTAAAACCTCTTCATCTAGGCTTTGCACTCCCAGTTCAATTATATCAACGCCATATTTTTTCAAATTTTTTAAAATTTCATGGTCAATGGCATCTGGTCTTGTGGAGAGTCTAATAAATTTTACTAAGCCTTTTTCCTTATATCTATAGGCAACTTCTAAAAATTCACTCTGCTTATCTATAGGTATGGCTGTAAAACTTCCGCCATAGAAGGCAACTTCAACGATGTCCTTTCTTTTAAAATAAGAAAGATATTCCAAAATAGTATTTTCCACATCACTATTTGAAATATCTGTAGACATTCCCGTAATTTTTCTTTGGTTACAAAAAACACAATCATTGGGGCAACCATAGTGAGGAATGAAAATTGGTATAATATTTCTTTTAGACAATTTCCCCTCTCCTTTTAAATGCATCCTTGGCAGCCTCTTGTTGAGAGTCCTTCTTTGTTTTTCCCTTTCCACTTCCAACTAAAACTTCATCTAAATATAATTCAGTGAAGAAAGTCTTGTCGTTGTCGGGACCTTCTTCTCTAACTAATTTATATTCAGCTTTTTTGCCAGATTTTTGCACCAGCTCTTGAAATTTAGTTTTGAAATCAATATTAAATAACTTGTAGCCATCCTTTTCTAAAAAACTTTGAAATAAATCTAAAATAATTTTTTTGACGTTTTTGAAATTCGAATCTAAATAAATTGCTCCAAATAAAGCTTCAAGAGCATCAGCAGAAGTGGACTCTCTATTTTTTCCACCACTTTTTATTTCTCCCTTGCCAAACTTTATGTATTCGCCAAGATTTAACTTTTTGGAAATAAAAAATAAAACTTTCTCATTTACAGATTCTGCTCTCATCTTAGTTAGGGAGCCTTCATTGTCTTCTGGAAAATTTTTATAAAAATATTCTCCAATTACAAGACCAAGGACTGCATCGCCAAGATATTCCAGCCTTTCATTGCTCTCAAAGCTCTTCATATCATTCTCGTTGACAAAAGAGCTGTGAGTTAAGGCTTTTTCTAAAAGATCTCTCTTTTTAAAATTATAATTTAATTTTTTTTCAAGATTTTTTAGATTATCCATAGGCATGAAATCACTGATCCAAATCTTCTACATAGTCAATAACATCGCCAATAGTTTTTAATTTTTCCAGATCTTCTTCAGAAACTTCAGTCTCAAATTCTTCTTCAATAGTCATAACTAGTTCAACAAGTTCAATTGAATCAGCATTTAAGTCATCTTGAAAGTTCATATCTTCTGTAAGTTCACTTACATCCATGTTAAATTGTTCTGCAATAATTTCTAGAATTCTTTCTTTCATTTTCCTTCCACCTTATCTTTAATTTTTTTAACTATATTAGATTCTACTATACTTATAGCATATTTTGCAGCATTTTTTATTGCTCTTTTATCTGAATTTCCATGAGCCTTTATAATATTTCCGTCAATACCCAAAAGAATTGTGCCACCAACCTCCTTGGCATCTAAATTTTTAAATTTAGTCATTAAAAATTTACTAAAAGCACCTTTGCTTTCATTATCAAGTTCAGACTTTTCGATACTATTTAAAACATTTTTTACAGCAAATTCAACTACACCTTCAATTGACTTTAGTAAAATATTTCCATCAAAGCCATCACAGACAAGAAGGTCAACATCGTTATTCATTATGTCTCTTGCTTCAATATTTCCAGAAAAATTTATATTGCTATCTTTAAGGACCTTATATGTTTCTTTAGAAAGAGAGTTTCCCTTGCCTTCTTCACTACCTACATTTAATAAACCAACCTTTGGAGAATCTATTTTATAATATTCTTTAAGAAAAACTTCACCAAGAGTTGCGAACTCTAATAGGAGTTCTGGATTTGTGTCCATATTAGCACCAGAGTCAATTACCATAGTGTTTGATTTCATGCCAGGAATAGTTATAGGTAAAACTGCTCTTTTTATTCCCTTAATTCTTCCAACTATAAATAAGCCACCTGCTAAAAGTGCTCCCGTACTTCCTGCAGAAATTAAGGCGTCGCCTTTCTTTTCTTTTAATAAAGTCATAGCAATGACAATTGAAGAATCCTTTTTGCGTCTAAGTGCAAAGGCAGGGTCTTCATTGTTCTCAATATTTTCCTTTGCATCAACTATTTCAACTTTGTCTTTATTGTAGTCTAGTTCTTGTAGATTTTCTTTTATGAAATCTTCTCTTCCAACTAGAATAATATCTGTATCAAATTCATTAGAAGCTTCGATTGCTCCCTTAATAATTTCGGATTTATTATCTCCACCATTTATATCAAAAATTAATTTCATTTTGACCTCCAGTAATAATTTTAATATTATATCAAAAAATTAAAAAAATCAATGATTAAGGCATAAGTCTAATATCAACTTATAAAAAGTTTAACACATATAAAATAAAATTTACACAAAAAACTCGCCCAAGTTTCCTTGAGCGAGTCCAAATAATTATAAAATATATATTGAGTTACTTTCTTATATTATTCTTCTTCAGAAAGAGTTACATAGCTTGCGTATCTTTCTTTAGCATTTTCTTCTGCAACTTCATAAAGTTTTTCAGCTCTTTCAGGGAATAATTTCTTAAGTGAAGTGTATCTAACTTCTCCATCAAGGAAGTCTCTGAAAGGTTTTGTAGGTTCTTTAGAATCTAAGATGAATGGATTCTTTCCTTCAGCCTTAAGTTCAGGGTTGAATCTGTATAGGTGCCAATAGCCAGTTTCTACAGCTTTCTTTTCTTCTTCAACTGAGAAGCCCATACCTACTCTAATGCCGTGGTTGATACATGGTGCGTAAGCAATTACTAGTGATGGTCCATCATAAGCTTCTGCCTCTTTAATTGCCTTGAATGCTTGATTTTTGTCAGCACCTAGAGCAATTTGTGCAACATATACATAACCATAAGTTGTAGCCATAAGGCCTAAATCTTTCTTTTTAGTTAACTTACCAGCTGCTGCGAATTGTGCAATTGCTGCTGTTGGAGTTGACTTAGAAGCTTGGCCACCTGTATTAGAATATACCTCAGTATCAAGAACAAGAACATTGATGTTTTCACCAGATGCAAGAACATGGTCAAGTCCACCGTAACCGATGTCGTATGCCCAACCGTCTCCACCGATAATCCATTGACTCTTCTTGATTAGGAATCTTTCAAGACCTTTTAGAGTATCAATGATTTCATCTGCCTTGTCGTTGCCGAATTTTTTATCAAGAACTTTTAGAACTTTAGCACTTGCAGCCTTAGATGACTTGTAATCTTCTTTACCTTCAATCCAAGCATTAAATGCTTCATTAGCATCCTTATCTACATTAAGTTCAACAAATTCTTTCATTAGATTTTCAATTCTATTTCTAGTTTGTTCTTGAGATACTGCCATACCATAACCGTATTCAGCATTATCTTCGAATAATGAGTTAGCCCATGATGGTCCATTGCCACAGTCATCTGTGCAATATGGCATAGATGGTGCAGAACCGCCCCAAATTGATGAACA
This sequence comes from uncultured Peptoniphilus sp., assembly GCF_946998875.1. Taxonomy (GTDB): domain Bacteria; phylum Bacillota; class Clostridia; order Tissierellales; family Peptoniphilaceae; genus Peptoniphilus_A. The sequence continues at coordinate 18,211 of NZ_CAMQAY010000002.1, forward strand.
ACCAGTTGCGTTAGCAATACTCATTCTATCTCCAAATAATTGTGTAACAAGTTTTACATATGGAGTTTCTCCACAACCTGCACAAGCTCCAGAGAATTCAAGATATGGAGTTTGGAATTGAGAGTTCTTGAAGTTGTTTGGCTCAATATTTTCTTCTTTAGATTTAATATGTTCAGAAGCATATTCCCAGTTAGAAGCTTGTACATCAATTTCATTTTCGAATGGTGACATAACAAGAGCTTTTTGTTTAGCTGGACATACTTGAGCACAGTTTCCACAACCAGTACAATCTAGTGGTGAAATTTGAATTCTATATTCATAATCTTCAAGTCCCTTGCCATTAGCTTTTTTAGTTTCAAATCCTTCAGGTGCATTAGCCTTTTCGTCTTTGTCAACTAAGAAAGGTCTAATAACAGCGTGAGGACATACTAGTGAACATTGGTTACATTGGATACAGTTTTCAATCTTCCAGTGAGGAACATTTACAGCTATACCTCTCTTTTCGTAACGGCTTGTTCCAGATGGGAATGTTCCATCAGGCATATCAACAAAAGTAGAAACTGGAAGATCGTTACCTTCTTGTCTATTCATTGGAATAAGAATGTTGTTGATAAAGTCAGGTGCTCCACTGATCTTGAAGTCCTTAGTAGTATCAGCATTTTTCCAAGAATCTTTTACTTCTACTTTTTTAAGTGCGCCAATTCCTTGATCTACAGCTGCGTAATTCATCTTTACAATATCGTCGCCCTTAGCGCCATAATCTTTTACAATAGCTTCTTTTAGAAGTTTAACAGCTTCTTCAATTGGAAGTACTTGAGAAAGATTAAAGAATGCAGCTTGCATTACCATGTTAGTTCTTCCGCCAAGTCCAACTTCAGCAGCTATTTTTGTAGCGTTAATTGTGTAGAATTCAATTTCATTGTCTGCAATATATTTCTTCATATAACCTGGAAGATGTTCTTCAAGTTCTTCTTCATTCCAAATAGTATTTAGTAAGAACTTTCCACCCTTTTTAAGTCCTCTCAATAGGTCATAAGAATATACATAGGATTGTTTTGAACAAGAAATAAAATCAGTTTCAGTTAATAGGTAAGTTGAAGTGATTCTGTTTTTTCCAAATCTCAAGTGAGACATTGTAACTCCACCAGATTTTTTGGAGTCATAGTCAAAGTATCCTTGAGCATACATATCAGTGTTATCACCAATAATTTTAATCGCTGATTTGTTTGCACCAACTGTACCGTCAGAACCAAATCCCCAGAATTTACATCTAATTGTTCCTTCAGGTTCTGTTGTGATTTCTTTTTTAATTGGAAGTGATTTATGAGTTACATCATCAATGATACCAATTGTGAAGTCATTTTTAGGTTCAGCTTCTTTAAGATTATCAAATACAGAAAGAATATCATTTGGGTTAGTGTCTTTAGAACCTAGTCCATAAATACCACCAACAATAAGTGGTTTTTTGTCAGATTCATAGAAGGCATCTCTTACATCTAAGTAAAGAGGTTGTCCTACCGCTCCCTTTTCCTTAGTTCTATCAAGAACTGCAATTCTTTCAACAGTTTCAGGAATTGCTTCCATTAAGTGTTTAATAGAGAAAGGTCTGTATAGGTGAACTTTAATAAGTCCTGTCTTTTCTCCCTTTGCATTTAGATAATCTACAACTTCTTCGATTGTTTCGGTTACAGAGCCCATTGCTACTATAATATCAGTTGCATCTTTAGCTCCATAATAGTTAAATAAGTTGTATTCTCTTCCAGTTAATTTAGAAATATCTTTCATGTAATCTTCAGTAATACCAACGATATCTGTGTAGTATTTATTTGAAGCTTCGATTTCTTGGAAGTAAATATCAGGGTTTTGAGCAGTACCTCTAACTTGTGGTCCATTTGGATTTAAAGCTCTTTCTTTAAAAGCTTTAATTGCATCATGATCAACAAGTTTTGCTAGGTCGTCGTAATTAAGTACTTCAATTTTTTGAACTTCGTGAGATGTTCTAAATCCATCAAAGAAGTGAACAAAAGGAACTCTACCTTTAATTGCAGATAAGTGAGCAACACCAGCTAAGTCCATTGCTTCTTGAACAGAACCTGATGCAAGAAGTGCAAATCCTGATGCTCTAGCAGCCATAACGTCTTGGTGGTCACCAAAGATTGATAGTGCGTGAGATGCTAATGCTCTAGCTGCAACATGGAATACTCCTGGAAGTAATTCCCCAGCTATCTTATACATGTTAGGTAGCATAAGTAATAAACCTTGAGACGCTGTGTAAGTTGATGTAAGTGAACCAGCTTGTAGTGCACCATGAACAGCTCCAGCAGCTCCTCCTTCTGATTGTAACTCCTTAACCAATACTTCTTGTCCGAAAATGTTTTTTCTTCCATGAGAAGCCCAAGCATCAATGTGCTCAGCCATTGGAGATGACGGAGTTATAGGGTAAATACAAGCAACGTCAGAGAACGCATAAGCGACGTGAGCGGCTGCTTCATTACCATCCATTGTTTTAAATGTTTTAGCCATATCTTCCTCCTATTATTAATAATATAAATATAAACTAACCATACTGTTTATATTATAGAACTTTGTTTAAAAAATTTCAATAATATTGTTAATAAAATGACTTTAAATATTTGAAAACAGCGAATTATGAAAGATGTTTCATAATGTGGAATTATATTTTTTTTGTAAATTTTTTGTTAATCATTTATAAAAATAAATAAAAGAGCACTTACTTGTGCTCTTATAATTTTTATTTTAATTTTTTTAACATTCTCTCGTTAAGAGCAGAAGCCGGATTGTAACCCAATTCCTTTTGCTTATAATTTTTTGTAGCTACTTCGATAATAAGTGCAGTATGTCTTCCTGGTTTTACTGGTATGTCAAACTTAACTACATCTATGCCTAGAATGTTTTCATAGATATTGTCAAGGCCAAGTCTTTCATATTCCTTGGACTCATCCCAATCTTCTAAGTTTACTACGATTTCTATTGCCTTTTCTTCCATGACAAAACCAACACCAAACATTTTTTGAATGTCAATAATTCCTACTCCCCTAATTTCCATAAAATATTTTGTAATATCAGGTGACTTTCCTATTAATTTTTTGTCAATATTTTTTATAATTACTGAATCGTCAGAGATGAGCCTTGCTCCATTGGAAATTAAATCAAGAGCTGTTTCACTCTTTCCTATTCCGCTTCTTCCTGTTATTAAGACGCCAATACCAGAGATGTCGAGTAAAACTCCGTGCATTCTAGTAGTTGGTGCTAAAGCTACATCAACAAAGGAAATTATTTTGCTAAAAATTTTTGAAGTAGTATCCGAACTTCTTATTACAGTGACATTATATTTTTCAGCTAAATATTTTGCTTGAGGAAAAATCATGTTATTTCTTGAAAATACAACTACTGGTATGTTGTACTTAAATAATTTTTCTAAAGTTGAAAATTTTTCCTCGTCATTCAATGAATTTATATAGTGCCACTCTTGTGTGCCAATAAGCTGTATTCTATCTTTGACAAATTTTGCATAATAGCCACAAAGTTGAAGTCCTGGTCTATTTATGTCGCTACTTTTTATTTCTATCTCATTGTAATCAGTTGACTTGTGAATAATTTCAAAATTTAATTCTTCTACTAAATATTTTAATTTAACTCCCATTATTTGCTCTCCTAAAATGTTCATAAAGTGACTCTGCACTTTTTTCGTTCATTGATTCAACTTCCATAAGCTCCTTAATGCTTGCTTTTTTTATTTTGTCAATGGATTTAAAGTGCTTCAACAAATTTTCCTTTCGCTTTGGTCCTATTAATTTTATATCGTCAAGCTCTGACTTAAACATTGTTTTGGACCTGAGATTTCTATGATAATTTATTGCAAACCTGTGAGCTTCTTCTTGGATCTTGTAAATCATTTTATAGGCTCTAGAATTTAAATCCACATTAAATTCTTCATTTTTGTAAATAATGCCACGAGTTCTGTGAAAGTCATCTTTGACAAGTCCGCAAATTTCAATATTTAACTTTAATTTATCGAGAATTTCCTTTGCTGCATTTACTTGACCCTTGCCACCATCCATCATTATAAGGTCTGGAAAATTTGAAAAGGAAGAATTTTTATCTTCTTTCTTTTCTTCTACTCCCCTTTTAAATCTTCTTTCTATGACTTCCTTTAAACTGGAATAATCGTCTGGTCCTATAACACTTTTTATTCTAAATTTTCTGTAGTCACTCTTTTTTGCATCTCCATCTTCAAATACAACCATAGACCCAACAGATTCAACACCTGAAATATTTGAAATGTCATAGGCTTCTATTCGCCTTGGTCTTTTATTTAAGCCAATTAAATCTTTTATCTCTTCTAGTGCCAACCTATTTGATTCAGCACGCTTTTTGTACTTATCGCCATACTTTTCAATCATGTCAAGGGCATTTCTCTTGACCATCCTAATTAATTCTTTTTTGTCGCCCTTTACTGGAACAGTGATTGTAACTTTATTGCCTCTCTTTTCACTTAGCCAATCTTCTAGCACCTTAATATCCATGGGCTTTTCTTCTATAATAATTTCCTTTGGAATATAAGATGCACCAATATAAAATTGTTTTAAAAATGAAGAAAAAATTTCCTCGTAGCTGTCATTGTAGTAATCCCTTATCATATAATGCTCTCTGCCAATAATTTTTCCATTTCTGAAAAAGAAAATTTGAATGAGAACTTCGTCTATTCCCTTGGCAAGGGCGATGATGTCTTTGTCATCGCGAGCTTCAGGGTCACTTATAAGTTGTCTTTCCTTTAAGTATTCTAAATTTTTAATTCTGTCGCGAAGGTCGGCTGCATTTTCATAGTCAAGATTTCTTGAGTAATCCATCATTTTTTCATGAAGCTTATCAATTAATTTGTTGTCAGAACTTGAAAGAAAACTTAAAACTTCATCTACCATTACATTGTAATCTTCGTCTTTTACATTTCCTATGCAGGGTCCCATGCATTTTCCAATGTAATAATTTAAACAAGGTCTATAGTTTTTTTCTTCAACATTTTCTAAATTCAAATTGCAGGTCCTTAGAGGGTAAAGTCTCTCAAAGGTTTCGATTGATTCATTTACTGCAAAGACATCAGGATAGGGCCCAAAATATTTTGCCCCATCCTTTAAAATCCTTCTTGTCTTCATGACTCTAGGAAATCTCTCGTTGACCTTTACCTTTATGTAAGGATACTGCTTGTCGTCACGCAAAAGAATATTGTATTTTGGGAGATTGTCCTTGATTAAATTGGACTCAAGGACAAGGGACTCCACTTCATTTTCTACAATAATATACTCAAAATCATGAATTTTTGAGACCATGCTGGCAACTTTTTTGGAAGACTTTCCATAAGAGCCAAAGTACTGTCTCACTCTCTTTCTAAGAGACTTGGCTTTACCAACATAAATTATCTCATCTAATTCATTTTTCATTATATAAACCCCAGGTTTATCTGGAAGCTTATCAAGCCTTTCTCTTAAATCTAACAATTATCTACTAACCTCTTTCGTTGCTTCTCTTAAATAATCTAAAACCTCTCCATGTAAATGTGGACTTAACTTATCAAAAACTTCTCTGTGGTAAGAATTTAAAACCTCTATCTGCCTATCTGTAAGTAAATTTACATCAATTGCATCAAGTTCAAAGGGACAAAAAGAAATTGTCTTAAATCTATTAAATACTGAGTCATGAGTTTCGCAGTCAAAGACTACCCTCATGATGTTTTCAATTCTTATGCCATGCTTATTTTCTTTGTAGACACCAGGTTCATTGGATACAATCATGTTTTCCTCCATCCTGACAGCAGGGTCTCTTGGAGAAATTCTGTGTGGTCCTTCGTGAACTGAAAGGACAAAGCCAATTCCGTGACCTGTACCGCACTTGTAGTCCATCCTGTCTTGCCACAAAGCATATCTGGCAATGCCATCTAATGCTAAATCATAAGTTCTCTTTAAAAATACAGCGTCCATTAAATCTATGTGACTCTTTAAAGTCATTGTGTAGTCGTGAATTTCTTCTTCTGTTAGTTCTCCCATGGCAATGGTTCTAGTGATGTCTGTGGTACCAGAATAGTATTGCCCACCTGAATCCACAAGATAAAATCCCCTTTGCTCAATTACAGCTTGGTCCTCTTCTCTGGCATGGTAGTGCATCATGGCTGCATTTTTTCCATAGGCAGAAATCGTATCAAAGGAATTTGAAATGTAAAGTGGATCTTCTGCACGCATAGAGTCAAGCATCATAGCTGCATCATATTCGCCAATTTTATTTTTTGCATTTTTCTTTAACCAATAGATAAACTTAAATAAAATTGCTCCATCCCTTATATAAGTATCTTCAAGATTTTTTATTTCAATTTCATTTTTTATTGCCTTTAAATTTTCTGAAATATTATTGCCAAAAATTATTTCATTTTTTTGGCAGATGCCCTTATAAATTTTTTCGTTAATTGAGTTTGGATCTAGATAAATTTTTTTATCTTTATAAGATTTTAAATAAGCATAAAATTCTGAGTAATTTTTTACTTCAACAAAATCTGCAATTTCTCTTTCAATCTTTTTAGTCTTTTCTCTGTCAGTAAATAAAATTACCTTTTTAGCTTCTATAATCATAAAGGAAATTAGAACTGGCGTATCCTTTATGTCCATGCCACGAATATTAAGAGTCCAGGCAATGTCCACAAGTGAAGAGACTATTGTCATGTCAGCTTTTTTATCCCTTAAAATTTTTCTAATTTCAGAAACTTTTTCTGTTGCAGACTTTCCTGCATACTTATCATCAAGCAAAAAAGCATCTTCACTTGGTAGAGGATACCTATTTTTCCAAAGGTCAGTAATTAAATCAGCATCAACAATTTTTACATTTTTCTCCTTTAATTTCTCTTCCAAAGATGAAAAAATTTGGTGAGAAAAATATTCTGCATTTAAACCAAGAGTCATGCCTTCTTTTATATTCTCGCTAATCCAATCACTGTAGTTTAAAACTCCAACTTGACCTTCTTTTTGAAGTTCAAAGCCAAATTCTTTAATTTCTTTTGCAGCTTGTATAAAATACCTGCCATCAGTCCAAAGATATGCCTCATCTCTTGTAATGACAGCAGTCCCCTGTGAACCAGTAAAGCCTGTGACAAATTCCCTTTCTTTGTAGTAATCAGGTAGGTATTCAGATCCATGGGGGTCCTTTGATGGGATAATATAAAAATCTATATTTTTTTCTCTCATTATATTTCTAATTTCATTTAAAATCACAAAATCACATCCTAAGTCATATATTATCACAAGGATAAATTTGAGCAAAGAAAAAAGTCCGGTGAAATAATTTTCCACTGAACTTTCTTGTCTTTATAAATTTTTTTATTTTATTAAACTTTTTCCGTCAATTAAATTAATAAATTTTTCATTGCCCTTAATTGGCAAATAAATTTCATCTTTTTTAAATTTTAATTGAACATATTTATTACCAAAAATATTAATATTTTTAAAATCCACAATATCCTTTATTTTATAAACTCTATTGTTAAAAATAATTTCCTCATCTTTTATTACAATTCTCTTGATCATTAAATCAAGGAAAACAAAACTAATTATTAATAAAAGACAACTTTTCAAAAAATTTTCATATGACATTAGTAGTGCTAATAATTCGTGAGAAATATCTTCATTGTTATTTTCTGCAAATTTTAGAACTATAGCTCTAATTTGTGAAAATAAAAATTTAAAAAAGTTCATTTTATAGCCATCTCTTAAAACATCAAATAGACAGCCCATAAATTTCATAGCAAAGTAAAGCCATATTAAAAGGCAAAATAATGCAAAAAACAAATAAAGTGGATTTAGATTGTTGTAAATTTTATCTTTATTAAATTTTTTCCTTCTCGTATTTGCTCTAAAATTTAAAAGCAAAATCATAAAGCAAATAAAAATAATAAATTCCATTATTTCGCCTCTTCTTATATCTATGAACTTAATTATTAAATAAAAAATTTATTCAAAATCACTTGATTCTCCGTAAAAAGTTATTGCATAGGATTCCTTTTCAAATTTAATTACTTTATCCTCTGATATGGCAAAATAAAAAGTCTTTCCATTTAAGAATATATATTTGTTAAAGTCATTGTCCTCTAGTTTGTATATCCTCTTGTCCTCATCTTCTTTAAAATTACCTTTCTCTATAAGACTTCCATTACAAAAGATATAATAGACCTTTTTCTCAGTATCAAAGGACAATGAATAAAAATCTTTATTAAAACACACATAAGTTCCTCTCAAGAGGGGAACCACTGGATTTTGTAGTTTTTGCTGGAAAATAATTGTAGAACACAAGAGAATAATATTAAGAACAATTGAAATTTTGAAAAGTAAGTTTTTTTTATTCATTAGAAAAATCCCCCTTTTTATTTTAGCAATTAGCTTATTATTACTTTATCAAATTATATAATTGACGTTTTATTTATTCGATTTCTTACCTTTTTCTTAATCAATCATAACAGTTTTTTCAACCTTATTATATAAAAATACTTTATCTTTATAAATCGTTAAAAAGTCCGGAGCAATGATTTCCCACCGAACTTTCTTATTTTTCAATTTTCTTATTTTTTTGATTCAGTATAAATTTGCGTAGGTCCATCGGCAGCGCCGATCATTTCCAATTCGCCATCTCGAGTCATTTTTTTCCACTCATCTTGTGAAATTTTTCTATTGATTAACTTTTCCGTTTGACTTTTTGTCAATCCTCGATTCTCTTTTGCAATTGTATTATTTACGAAAAACCCTGCAAAAAATGACAAACAAATAAGAAAAATAGCTAAAACTTTCTTCAAAATATCACCTCCCTTTATGGAATTCTTGCACTTGTTGTTATGCTAAATTGACTACTTTCTCCCATAATATTTTTAAAATAAAAAGTAATATACAATACCCCACCATGTGTAACTAATATATACAAAAAATATTAGTAGTAATATCAATATACTTTTAATTATAAAAGCTTGATTATTCTTGGAATTTTTCTTACTAACATAAAAATCTATAGTTTTATATCCACCAAATAAAATAGGTATATTAATTATAATGCACATTAAATTTAGATAACTGTTTATAAATTTATCAGAACCTAAAAAGTCAATATTATATTTTTTGCCTAAGAATTTAAGACTAGCAAATAATATTAAACTTATTATTGAAATTCCATACATAAATCTTTTTTTATTGGTACGTCTATTTAATAAATAAACTAAAATTAAGTATATTATTATACTTATTATATATATTAAAAGCTGTTTTGTCCTCAACTTGTATCTCCTTTAAATGATTAATAAATAAGTTTACACTTTCTTACCTATTAACTTTGAAATATAATTAATATTTTATTTTTTATTATTTATAAGTTTTTTAATCCTCTCGCCATAAACTTATATTAATTTTATAAGTTATAGGTTTTACTGATTGATTTAATATAGTCACTATATAATTAGATCCACGATCAAGTCTAATTTTTAAATTCTTTCCCTCATTAAATCTTGATTCATATATTTTTTCGCCATTTTCCACTATAAGCACAGTATAATCTATCCCTTTTTTAGAATGCATCTCACTTGTTTTAATTGTAAAGCCCTTTTGATCTTCCTCGTAAAAGGACTGGAAATTAAATTTATAATCTATATGTTCAAAGGCTGGTATTATTTCTTTTTTCTTTACATATTTTTCGCCAACATCATTTACTAATATTTCATCTAAATCTAAGTTTTTATACTCTTCATCTGTTATTTCTTCCACTCTATTGTCTACCTTTACATAAACTTCTTTTATTCCCTCTGTATCCGATATTACTTCATTTTCATCTACCTCTATGGCATTGGTAAATACTGGTATATACAAGAATAATAAAAATATTAAAGTAAAGGTTCCTGACAGCGTCTTTTTCCAATTTTTCATGGTCAACATCCTTTCCTTAGTTGGGCTTAAATTTAAGACAAATTTATCATTTTGCCTTTCCACTAATTTAAGCATTGACTGGCAATAATTTTTCCTATTTTCTAGGCTATCTCCTATTTTTTCTATAACTATTTTGTCACAGTTTATCTCTATATCTTTCTCAAAATATTGTAAGCTAAGTATTAAAAAGGGATTGTACCAATAAAGGCATATTATTAAATTTTTTAAGTGACTTAATAAAATATGATATCTTTCTATATGCACTAGCTCATGAGTTAATACATGGTCTAATAAATCCCAGTCTTTTAAAATGCTTTTTTGTAAAATTATTTTGGGTCTAAATATTCCATAAGTTATAGGAGTGTCTAATTCATCATTTATATAAATTTTTACTTCTCTTTTTATATTAAATTTTTTTAGAGAATTATTTAAATGAGTCCTGTCCTTTAGTTCAAGAGAATTACTTAAGGCTTTTTTAAATTTTATAAATTGATATAGCGTATAGATAATGACTAAGCTTGATCCCACTATCCTATTAAATCGTGATATTGATGGGAACTTATCGGTTATGTAAATTGCTGCTTGATTTATCAGAATTGAGGGTGCGAAAATTGTCTTTATAAATTTTGAAGCTTCATAGGTTTTTACACTAAATAAAATATCTTTTGGAAATATTAAATATACTAAAAGAAGAGTCCATAATATAATATTTGCTCCCTTAGTGCTTTTTAAGTTTAATCTCCTTCTAAAGAGTAAAATCAAAATTAATATTATAATTGACTTTAAACTTTTATAAAGGACTACTGAACTGGCTACACCTATTCTCATTTTTCTTCCTTATCAAAATCTTTAAGAAGATTTTTTATCTCTTGAACTTCTTCTTCGCTTATTTTTTTGTCCTTTAAAAAGGTCCTGCAAATACTTATAAAGGATCCTTGAAATAATTTGTCTATGGCTTCTTCCCTTTGTTTTTGCAAGGCTTCTTCTCTTGTTACTATGGGTTTTATTGTGTACTTAGGATACCTTCTTGTTATTGCACCCTTTTCTAAAAGCCTGCCAAAAAATGTGTAGCAAGATGTCTTGCCCAAGTCATATTTTTTCTTTAATACTTTGGATAATTCTAGGGCTTGGATTTCTCCATTTTCATCTAGACACTCACCGTCCCACAAAACTTCCATTACCATAAGTTCTCCATTTGATAGTTCCATTTTCTCACCTCTTGTTTTTTTATTATTGTTAATATTTATATTTTCATCTTGAGTATATGCTATCGCTTTAGCTTTGTCAAGTTAAAGAAAAAAGTCCGGTGAAATAATTTTCAACCGAACTTTCTTCTGCATTGTATTTTAAAATCCTTTTAAGCTTATTATTTTAAATCCTATAGAATTTTATTTTAAAATTCTATCCTAACCTTAAATAAATCTCCGTCAATTTCTATGTCAAAGCTTGCACCGTGAGCTCTCACAAAGGATGAGGCTATTGATAGTCCAAGCCCTGAGCCTGATGTTGTCCTTGACTTTTCTCCACGAGTAAATCTTTCCATAAGTTCTTCTGCAGAAATGTTAAGTGGATACTTGGAAATATTTTTAATAGTTAGTTTTACTCCATCTTCTTCAATTAAATCAACATAAACTCTTGAGTTTTCTAGGGCATATTTAGAGATATTTGAGAATAAGTTGTCTAAAACTCTTGAGAATTTTTGTCCATCAATGTTAAGCATTACTTTATCTTCAGGAAGATTTGAAATTATCTCAATATTATTTTCTTTAATTTTATCTTCCCACTCGCCTATTGACTGTTGAACAAGAGAATTAAAGTCAAGCTCTTGCCTATCTAGTTCAATATTATTTGATGTCGCCTTTGAAACTTCAAATAAGTCTTCTATTAGGACCTTTAACTTGTTGGACTTTTCATTTATTATTTTCGAATACTCCTTAACTTCATCTTCTGTATTATCATCTTTTGATAAGAGATCAGAATAATTAATTATAGATGTCAATGGAGTCTTTAAGTCGTGGCTTACATTTGTAATGAGTTCTGTCTTTAATCTTTCAGATTTAACTGCATCTTCAATGGCAAGGTCTAGGTTCTCTCCAATATTGTTAAAGTTGTCGACTATGCCATCATAAAGGCCACCCTTTTTTTCAATGTTCTTTTTATAATTTCCCTTAACAATTTCACTGGACTCCCTGGAGATTCTCGCCACTTCATTTATATTTTTCATCAATATATAATAAATGAATATGCCAAATAATATCATTGGAATTACTATTCCTTCAAGAGCAGAGGAATATAATGATGCAAAGAAGAGGAATACTATAAACAGCACAAAACAAATTCCAAAATAAACTAGAGTGAATTTAATTTTTGCATTTTTAATATTTTTATTTTCTTCATCTATATTTGAAAATTCTGAAATAGCACCAGTAAAAATTCTATAAATTAATGAATTTTTAAGAAGATAATTTTCTGTATTCTTGTTAAATATGCTCTTTAATAAAATTACCAAATAATTTACTGTTAGTGAAACAATTACAAGACCAATTAAATATAAGAAATAGAAAATATACAAATTACTGTAAATTTGATTCATGCTTGATATTCCTGCAGCAGAAAAAGCAAATATTACAAATAGAATAATCACAAGTTCTATTGGGAGTTTGAAAACTTTCCTCAAGCTTTCGCTGCCGTCAACTTTTTCCATATTCATAAATATTCCAAGAAGAAGAGATAATATTGCAACTATTAATACGCTTACTCCAATTTGCACAAAAACTTGGTCCTTAAATACATCTCTTTCAATATCTTTAAAAACTTCATCGTCTAATGATGTGTAATAAGCAAACTTTAGATTTTTAACATTATTATTACTATTTAATTTACTAAAGGTTTCATTTAGAGCCCCTTTAAAAGACTTGTCGATAAAATTATAGTCACTATCCATAAGTCTTTTACTTTTTTGAACTTTATCAATCACTATACTATCATCAATTACCGAACCAGTAATCAAAAAGTCATTATTTCCCATTTCAATTTCTAGGGGATCAAATTCGTTTTTTTCATATTCATTAGTTAGGTAAAAAGTTTTATATTCAGATTTTATTTCTGGTTGGTCTATCATGCCTTCATCCAAATAAAGTTTTGGGTCAAGTCCCTTTTCTTTTAGGGCATCTTTTTTCTTTTGAGCTTCTATTACTCCTCTATCTGTAACAACATTTCCGTTTTTGTCAAAATATTTTAACTTATAAGACTTTATAGCATAGTTAAATTCTTTATAATTACTATAAAAATCATCATTGTCATTTACTGACATATTTAGAGTGTTATAAATCCTATTTTCTGTCATATTTCTTTTATAAGATGAATCAGGATTCTTAGAAAAGAAAAACGATCCTGCCAAAAGTGATACTAGGGAAATTGCTAAAATTATTAAAGTATAATTGGATAATTTGTAAGAATTTTTTTTCATTATTTTCGCCTCAAATCTTCAAATTTGTATCCAAGTCCCCACTGTACCTTTAGGTACATTGGCTTCTTTGGATTTACTTCGATTTTTTCTCTTATTCGCCTAATGTGAACTGTAACAGTCTTTGCCTCCATGGCTGGCTCATTCCACACGCTCTCGTAAATTTCTTCAATGGAAAAAACTCTGTTGGGATTTCTCATGAGTAGCTCCAAAATTTTAAACTCAATAGATGTTAGGGCAACTGGTTTATCTTCAACATAGGCAATTTTCTGAGATAAATCTAATTTAACACTGCCTATCTCTATAAAGTTTCTGTCATTCTTTAAATCGTAGGCATAAAATCTTCTCAAATTGCTCTTAACACGAGCTATGAGCTCCATTGGATTGAAGGGCTTTTGAATATAATCATCAGCGCCAATATTTAGTCCGAAAATTTTGTCAGTGTCCTCTGATTTTGCAGATAAAATAATTATTGGGACTACAGAAATTTCTCTAAGCTTAATAATAGCCTCTTCTCCAGATAAATTTGGCATCATGAGGTCCATTATTATGAGGTCAATTTTTTCATTTTTAAAAATTTCTAGGGCTTCAAGTCCATCATAGGCGTAAAAAATATTAAAATTTTCATTTTTTAGATAAATTCCAATTGACCTTGCAATTTCCTTGTCATCCTCAGCAATTAAAATATTGTATTTATCCATTACATCCCTCCTCTGCCATTATAATAGCAAATAATAATTACAAAAAAGTCTACAAAATTCTTACAAATTTCTTAAATTCTAATTTTAAAATTTTTCTAGTATTAAAAACCTTGCAAAGTAAATTGCTATAAGCGATAAAATTATGCTAATTAAGGCGTAAAAAATTGAAAGGTTTAAATTCCCATTCTTTTCTAAATTAAATATTTCAAAGGCAAAAGTTGAGAAAGTAGTAAAACCTCCGCAGAATCCAACCTTTAAAAATAAAATTAATCTAGGATCCAATTTATTTTTCTCAGCGTAAAAGGCAATTATTGCTAGGAAAAAAGCTCCCACTACATTAATTATAAGGGTGGCAAGGGGAAAATCTCCACCACTATTTATCTTGTTACTTAAAAAATATCTGAGACTAGAACCCAATGCCCCACCTAGGGCTACAAATAAATACATTTTTTGCTCCTTTCTATTATTGTATGACAAATGCTTATGTGCTAAAATCATTTTGTTATAATTATATTAAAAAAGGAGTTTATTGTGAAGGAATACAATGTAATGAAACTTGAATACGAAGTTGATGACAAGCCTAATTTTTTAAAATCCTCCCTACTTGGATTTCAAAATATTTTGACTGCCTTTAGTGGAATTATTGCAGTTCCACTTAGTATTGCTGCTATAGCTGGCACAAATGTTGCCGAGACTTCTGTGCTTATCTCTGCTGCCCTACTTGCCTCTGGTATCTGTTCTTTTATTCAAACCAAGGGCATATTTAAGGGCAACGCCAAGGTTGGTATAGGGCTTCCAACAATTATGGGAACAGACTTTGGCTTTGTGCCACCTGCCAATGCTGTTATTAATACCATGGGCGGCGGACTTGCAGGTTATTTTGGTGCAACTATAATGGGTGCCCTTTTAGAATTGATCTTAAGCTTTTTTATTAAGCCCCTTCTTAGATTTTTCCCAGAAGTTGTAACAGGTACTGTTATTACCCTAATTGGAATTACAATGATGCCCGTTGCCTTTGACTGGGTTGGAGGAGGTTATGGTGCAGAAAATTATGGCGACCCACTCTTTATTGGGATTGCTGTCTTCACTTTCCTACTTATAATTTTTATAAATCACTATGGCAGAGGTTTTGTAACGACGGCATCAGTTTTTTTAGCCATGATTATTTCCTACATTATTTGTATTCCACTACATCTTGTAGATTTTTCACAAGTTGCAGCAGCTCCTTGGATAAGGATACCAGAAATTTTTCCCTTTGGAGTTAAATTTGATTTAAAATTTGTAGTTCCCTTTATTGCAGGCTATCTTGTAACAATAATTGAAACTGTAGGAGTTATGAAAACTTTAGGGACAGTATGCGAAGTAGACTTATCTGATGCTGACATTGCAAGTGGTGTCAGAGCTGATGCCATTGGATCAATGCTCTCTCCAGTCTTTGGTTCAGGTGCAGCTCAAACCTTCAGCCAAAATGTTGGGCTAATTCCACTTACTAAGTGTGCTTCAAAAAAGGTCGCTCTTTATTCTTCCTTTATCTTGATTATTATGAGTTTATGCCCTAAATTTGCAACTTTAGTTTCCATTATGCCTACACCAATTCTTGGTGGAGCTGGAATTCTTATGTTTGGTACAATTATAGGCTCTGGTATGCAAGCTCTTAGCAAGGCAAAATTTTCTACAAAAAATATTATGATAATCGCTGGTGGAATTGGTGTAGGAATTGGAATAACTATGAAACCAGATATAGTGGCAAAACTTCCAAGCTTAATAGCAGCTCTTTTCTCATCAGGTATCTCTGGTGGAACTATTGTAGCTGTATTATTAAACATTTTACTTGTAGACAAGGAATATTAAAATTAAACTGCTCTTGGAGCAGTTTTTTTATGCAAAAAATTTTCTAAAGCCATTTACTGTGCTATAATGTTAAAAGAAATTCTCTTTTGAAAGGATAATAAGATGAAGGATTTTTTGACAAGACCAGCTTGGATTGAAATTAATTTAGATAATTTTGAAAACAATATTAAAGAAATAAAAAGTATAATTACTCCAGGAACAGAAATTATGAGCGTTGTTAAAAGTGACGCCTATAGACTTGGTGCCATTCCCCTTTCCTATGTGTCAAGGGAACTTGGCATAAAGTTTTACGGTGTTGCAACTTTAAGTGAAGCTTTGAGATTTAAAAAAGAGTTCCCAGACACTTCTATTTTAATTCTTGGTTACACACCTGCTCATCTCTTTGAAGATGCAGTAAAAAATGAAATCACCCTAACTATTTATACCCTTGAAGATGCTCTAAAATTAGATGAGCTTGCAAGGGACTTAGGCAAAAAAGCTAAGATTCACCTTGCCGTTGACAGTGGAATGTCACGAATTGGTTTTATTCCTGGTGAAAATTCCTTAAAAGAAGTTAAAAAAATTTTTGAGCTTGAAAATATTTTTGTTGAAGGAATTTTTTCTCACTTTGCTGCCAGTGAATCCGATCCAGAATTTACAAAAAGACAATTTACAACTTTTACAAATTTTATAAAAGAAATTGAAGATCTTGGCTACAAATTTACATACAAACATATTGCAAATTCTTCTTCTGTTTTATATCACAGAGAATACGATTTAAATATGGTAAGACCTGGAATAATACAATTTGGATATACAGATAGTGAAAAGCTCCCTGAAGAATTTGGACTAAAGGAATTTCTTTCAATTAAGGCGCAAATTGCAGCTATAAGAGAAGTAAAATCTGGCGAAACTGTTGGCTATGAAAGATTTTATAAGTGCGACAAAGACACTAAGGTTGTCACTCTTCCCCTTGGATATGCCGATGCTTTTCCAAGAATTTTGTCAGAAAAAATTGAAGTTTTAATTAATGGAAAGAGATGCAAACAAATTGGCTTAATATGTATGGACCAAATGATGGTTGATGCCACTGGAGTGGATTGTAAAATTGGCGACGAAGTTGTATTAGTTGGAAGGCAAGGAGAAGAAGAGATAAAAATTAGAGATATTTGTCACTTTTCTGGCGACTGCGAAACTTCCTTTATCACACACTTTAATAGAAGGCTTCCAAAATATTATTACAGACATGGCGAACTTGTCCATGTAAGCAAAATGGATTAAAATTTATAAATTTCAAAAAAAATTAACCCCAAAACTATAAAAGTTTTCGGGGTTTTTTCATTAAAAAGAGAGCACAAAGCTCTCTTTTATTCTTCTTCAATTCTTTCTTCTGCTTCAGGTTTTTCACTTTCTTCTGAATCTAATTTTTCTTTTACTGCATAATATTCTTTGAATATTACATCTTCCAATTCTTTTCTTGCTTCGGCATTGATAGGGTGAGCAATGTCTCTGTATTCTCCATTAGATAGTCTTCTGCTTGGCATTGCTAAAAATAAAGATTCATTTCCTTCTATTATTTTTATATCATGAAGCACAAATTCATTATTAAAGGTTACAGATACTATTGCTTTAAGCTTTCCTTCTGTTGGTAATTTGCGAAGTCTTACATCAGTTATGTTCATACAAGTATCCCTCTCTTTCTTTACCATATTATAGCACAACTCTGGTGCATAATAAATAAATTAATTAAATTATTTTTTATAATTTATTTAAATGGGGCCTTATTATTTCTTTCTTTATAAAAATTTGTGTTATAATTAAAAAGAATTGGAGGAAGTAAATTGTTTGAAATTAATATAGATAATAGTAAGTATAAAAATATATTTTTCATAGGAATTGGCGGCATTAGTATGTCAGCCCTTGCAGAACTCATGCTTTATAAGGGCTATAAGGTTTATGGAAGCGATAGAATGCCTTCTATTAACACTGAAAAACTAGAAAAAAATGGTGCCACAATTTACTATGAACACAAGAAAGAACATATTAAAAACATGGATCTTGTAATTTTTACTGATGCAATTTCCTTTGACAACGAAGAATACATGGAAGCAGTTAAAGAAAAAATTGACTTAGTAGATAGGGCAACTTTTTTAGGCGCAATTATGAAAAATTATAAAAAATCAATTGCAGTTTCAGGAACGCACGGCAAGACAACTACAACTTCCATGATAACTGAAATAATTAAAGATTTAGACTTAAATCCAACTATTATGCTTGGCGGTCAATTAAAGGACATTGACGGAAACATTAAAATTGGCGACGAAAATTTATTTTTAACTGAAGCTTGCGAGTACAAGGCAAATATTTTAAAGTACTTCCCTACTACAGAAATTATTTTAAATATTGACGAAGACCACTTAGATTATTTTGACAACATCGACCACATAATAAGAACTTTTAAGGGTTATGTGGACAATCTACATCAAGATGATTATGTTATTTTAAATGTTGACGACGAAAATGTTGACACCCTATTTCCAATTGATAACTGCAAGGTCTTTACTTTTGGCATAAAAAATAATGCAGACTTAAGGGCAGAAAATATAGATTTTTCAGAAGATGGTTTCCCTACTTATGATTTATATTTAAAGGGCAAAAAATTATGTCATGTTGAGCTTTCTGTTCTTGGAAGACACAATGTTTTAAATTCTCTTGCTGCTATTGCTGCAACTTATGTTAATAATATTCCAATTGAAGATGCAGTGGTTGCACTTAAATCTTATAAAGGTGTGGAAAGAAGACTTGAAGAAAAGGGTTATTACAAGGGCACAAAAATTATGGACGACTATGCTCATCACCCAACAGAAATAAAATCATCAATTCACGCAATTAAAAATGCCTGCAAGGGAAAACTCTATACAATTTTTCAACCTCACACTTACACAAGGACTAAGCTTTTATTAGATGCCTTTGCCAATTCCTTTGACGAGTCTGATGTAATTATAATCACAGATATTTATGCTGCTCGTGAAAAAGATTATGGCGACATTCACTCCAAAACTTTAAGAGATGCCATTTCAGACCACAGAGACAATGCTTTTTACATTTCTGGCTTTGATGATATTGTAAAATTCATCAAGGAAAATATAAAAAAGGACGATGTAGTTGTAACAATGGGTGCTGGCGATGTCTATAAAATTGGAGAAATGATTTTAGAAAAATAATTTTATTAATAATGGAACTCTCAAAAGGAGTTCCTTTTTTATTGCAAAAAAAAGATCTCCCTAAGGAGACCTCTCTTAAATAAATTAGTTAAATAAATTTGTAGTATTTTCTTTTGCATTATTGGTAGTGCTTACATTTCCCTTATTTTTTTCTGCATTAGAATTATTTGCATTTGCATTTTTATTTTTATTGGCATTTGCATTGGAATTCACATTTTGAGAATTATTTGTATTCTTTTTATTATTTTGTCCCTTTTGTGAATTGTTATTTACTGCATTTTTTTCATCAAGAGCTGGTGTCATGTCAGTCTTATTCTCTACTTTTTTATCTTCAAAAGAAGAAATTTCAATTATGCGACTTTCATTAATGTAATTAACAACCATATCTAAATTTTCTGCAATAAATCTAATTGGCACGAAAGTCCTGTCGCCCTTAATTATGGCAGCTTGGTCAATATTTACATCTTTTCCATCGATTTTTATAGTTTTTGAATCAATTGGTAGCACAATAGTTTTTCCCTTACTATTGACAGTGACAAGTCTATTGTCATTATCCCAATTTACTTCTCCACCAATGGCTTCCACGATAAATCTTAGTGGCACTAAAGTTCTATCATTCTTGATAAAAGGTTTAGCATCCATTTTTTTGCCTTGGCCATTTATGCTGTAGTTCACATCATTAATTTTCATCTTAATTAACTTTGTATTTTCATCATAAAGTGATAGAGTTGAAGTCTTGTCGCCAAGCTTAGCAATTATTTTTGGATTTCTTCCATAATCTTCTATATTAATATTAAAAGTATTTGGGTCCACACTTGCTGTCATGTCTTCAAAGGAATAATTTATAACTCTTGGTGAAATTTTTATTTTTCTGCCATTGTATTCGCCCTTAGAATCAAGACTTAAAGTCATTCCTCTTTTGATAATTTTATTTTTTGTGTCAATATTAAATTTAGTGTAGGCTGAAAGGTCTGCAACATTAATTTCTTTATTAATATTTTCGCCCTTATCAGTAATTACAGATAAATTATATTTACCTGGTGAAAGAGAAAGATAGGACAAGCCATTTAAAATATTTGCTCCATTAGAATTATCAGTCACTGTATAAGTTCTATTTTTTATGTCAATTGGATTTAAAAATTCATCCCATCCTGATTTTAATTTTAAATTAAGTTGCTCTCCTACAATTGTATTTAAATCACTTTCGAATTTTACATCAGAAATTATGCCAGTATTAGTAGTTGTGTTGAAAACACCAAGTCCATTGACAACTTTTCTTTCGCCAGCATTTCTTTCTGGATTAGTAACTCTTGTTCTCTTTAAATCTCCTAAATTTCTAACTGCCATGGCAGTGGAACCGCCACCATCTAAATTCATCGCCTTATATGCACCAAGGTCCAACATAAACTGAGACAACTCATTTAGTGAAAGGCCAGGAGATCTATTAGTCCTACCTTCAGCAGAAACAATGTAGACAGTTTTTCCATCTTGGCTAATACCAACAGCAGTTCTTGCTCTAACTCCGCCAATTGAATTGACATCCTTAGTGTATTTTTTTATAGCACCATTTTCTACAAGAAGGGCGTGACCGCCAATCATCATTTTCCAATTTCTATTGGGTTCGATGTTTGTATTAATTTGAAGTTTGTCGCCAACTTTTACATTGGCACGCATAAATCTTTCAGAGCCACCGCTAACTTGTAAGATTTTCTTTCCTTCAGGAATTTTCATGTCTATATTTTTTCTGTAGACAATTTGCTCAACTACATTGTCCTCTGATAAAAGAACTTCGCCAGCAGTTTTATCTCCCCTAGATTTTGAAGCCCAGAAAGAATTATACATTTGAATTTTTGATTCATGAGAATATTCCTTAGATGGTTGGTACCAATAGAAGGTCTTATTTAGTCCATCAATTGGATAAGATTTCCCATTGGGAGCAGTTACGCTTCCTACAAATTTTGTGCTGTCAATAAAGGCAGTGTTATTTTCATCAATTCCAAAGGACCAAATATCTGTTAAAACTGCAGGAGATGACTTCATATCTCCATCAATTATAGATGCACCTAGTGGCACACCTTGTAGTTGCATTGTAAAGAAATCTCCATTTACAAGAGCAACAGCATTAGTTCTGTCAGCCATTTGAGAAACAGTTGCCTTATTTGTATAAGTTCCTCCACCTGCAACCGTATTAATTTTTATATGTGGATTATTTAAATCAACTGTAACTACATTTGTCTGTGCATTCTTTTTATCTCTAGAGACTTCATACTTGTACCTTACAACACCTGGAGCAATTGGCTCCTTAAATAATAATTTATTGGCTGCAAAGACATTAGATGTAATAGTCATTAAAAATAAAAGCATTACAAGACTAATTCTTTTTTTATTCATTTCATCAACCTCGCTTACATAAAAAGTATAAAGGAATAAAAGTATTTTCTCAAAGAATTTTTTCATTTGTAACAAAAACTTAATCATAAATCTAATTTTTAGGAAAATTTCTACAAAAAAATATCCTGCCTTAAGCAAGATATTTTATCATTTATTCAATTTACTTTTTTAAAATTTCATCAAAAACTTTAGTAAATTCCCTCATGTCATCTAAACTTGTGTCACCCATGTGTCCAACTCTGAAAGTTTTATCAGCCATAGGTCCATAACCATTGGAAATTACCATTCCTCTATCAAGAAATTCTTGATTTAACTTTTTGAATTCTAAATTTTTTGTATTTTTTACACAAGTAATTGTTGGTGACAAATACTTTTCATCGCCAAAAACTTCAAAATTTTTGTTTGCCCAAGCCTTGAAATAATTTGACATCTCTAAGTGTCTCTTAAATCTATTTTCAAGTCCCTCATCATTTACTATATAGTCAAGTTGATACTCTGCTGCAACCATATTAGAGATAGCAGGAGTTGATGGGTATTGGTATTCATGTTCCTTAGAATAATTATAAAGAAGTAGTAAGTCTAAATAGTGACCTCTGTTTTCTACAGTCTTTGCCTTTTCTACAGCCTTTTCAGAGAAAGATGCAAAGCTAAGACCTGGCACAAGACCTAAACACTTTTGCGAAGATGTAATAGCAATGTCTATTCCATATTTATCCTGATCAATTGGAGTACCTCCAGCTGAACTTACTGTATCAAGAGCCCAAATAATATCTGGATGTTTCTCAATTACTCCTTTAAGTTCAGAAAGGCCATTTAAGATACCAGATGATGTTTCGTTGTGAGTGATCCCAACAAAATCATATTCCTTTTTCTTTAAAAGATCTTCCAATTTATTTGGATCAGTAGCTTCCCCTGGCTCAGCCTTTAAAATGTCTGTCTCAATTCCATTTTCAAGACCAAGTCTTTGCCAAAGCTCACCAAAGGAGCCTAAAGAACAAATCAAAGCCCTCTTCTTTGTGCAAGACTTAATAGCACCTTCCATAAGTCCAGTGCCTGATGATGTTGAAGTTAAAATATATTCCTTAGTTCCAAAAACTTTTTGCATATTTATAAAAATTGACTTTTGAATTTCTGATGCGTCCTTAGTTCTGTGTCCTATAACAGGTTTTTCAAATTGTTTTAAAACTTCACTGCGAACTGACACAGGACCGGGTAAAAATAGCTTCATTTTTATTCCCCCTATCTATGCTAAAATAATAATATAAAATTTTAGTATAGTCAAATAAAAAAACTTTGTAAGCTTGCAAATAATTATTTTGTTTACATTCGCTTTACTAGTTTTACTAATTAAATTATTATTATATTTATTCAATCAATAAAAGAACTCTGCCCATGACAGAGTTCTTAAAATCAATATTTTATTTTGGCAAAAATCATTTTTCCTGCTGAAGTTTGAAGTGCACTTGTTACAATTACATTTACACTTTCGCCAATGAGTTCCTTTCCATTTTCAACGACAATCA
Source organism: uncultured Peptoniphilus sp. (assembly GCF_946998875.1). Classification (GTDB taxonomy): domain Bacteria; phylum Bacillota; class Clostridia; order Tissierellales; family Peptoniphilaceae; genus Peptoniphilus_A. The sequence goes on from NZ_CAMQAY010000002.1 coordinate 41,305, forward strand.
TAGTACCGTCGTCAAGATAGCCAAGACCTTGATTTTGTTCCTTGCCTTCCTTTACCAGTAAAATTTTCATCTCTTCGCCTGGAAGATAAAGTGGCTTAACTGCATTTGCAAGTTCATTGACATTTAAAACAGTTAGGTTTTGAACCTTTGCAACTTTGTTTAAGTTGTAATCATTTGTGACAATTTTGCCACCTATATCACTGGCAAGTTTTAAAAGTTTTGAATCAACTTCAGGAATTTCTTCAATTTTTCCCTTATAAATTATAACTTCAACATTTTTTAGTTCTTGAATTTCTGCTACAGTATCAAGACCACGCCTACCCCTGTTTCTCTTTAGGGAATCGGCAGAATCTGCAATGTGTTGAAGCTCTTCTAATACAAATACTGGAACTACAAGAGGTCCTTCAATAAAACCTATCTTTGCAATATCAAGTATTCTTCCGTCTATAATAACAGAAGTATCTAAGACTTTTGGAACGCCTTCACGAGCTTTAATATTTTCCTTTGGCTTTGCTGTTCTCTTAGCTGCCAAAGAAGTTAAATCTCTAACTTTTTCTGAAATAGTGTCCTTGTTTGACATTCCAATATTTAAACCTAAGTAACCAAGCATACCATAAAGTAAAATTGAAATTACAGAACCCACATAGGGAATTGGTATCTTGTAAATAGGTTGTGAAATTAAAAATGCTATTATAAGACCAAGAATAAGTCCCACAGCACCCAGTATTACCTCTGTAAAAGATTTTGTTTGGATTTCTCTTTCCCAAAAAGCCAAAAGATCCTCCAAAGTCCTAAAGGCCTTTGGTGAAAGTATAAAAAATATAAGTGCAAATAAAAGTACAATAATGACAGTAACAACTGTCACAATTTTTTGGCTTCCAATACCCTTTACAAATTTCATGTCTGATAATAGAGACACGATGAAAATACCGAATAGTGCACCTATTAAAGTGAATAGCACCTTAAAAATTTTGGACACAATTTTTCGGTTCTTACTAATAAAAATCCCTCCTTAACCAAAAATGGCATGATCAACTAATTTTGAAATTTCTTCCACTTTTTTATCAAAAACAAGAGCCATCTCTGAAATTATGATTTGTCTTGCTTCTGTCAATATTTTTCTCTCTCCTGTTGAAAGAGATTTTTTTCTGTCTAAATTTTCTAGACATTTTATCACATCGGCTATTTCTGTTAAATCGCCAGATTTTATTTTTTCCAAATTAAATCTATATCTTCTATTCCAATTTTTTGGCATAGTAATCTCTTTGTCTGAAGAAAGTGTTTCTAGGACATCTTCCATAGTCTTTGAATCAGAAATTTTTCTAACTCCAACTTCTTCAGCATTTTTAACAGGCACCATAACTTTAAGTTCGTTTATAGGTAGTCTCATTATGTAGTATTTGTGCACATTACCAAGGATTTCTCTCTCTTCTATTGCAACAATTTCGCCTGCTCCGTGCATAGGATATACAATTTTATCGCCAATATTAAACATATTTTACCTCCTATTGTCCCTATTATTAGTATAGCAGAGAATTTAAAAAAAGTAAAAACATTTTAATATACCATAGTTTATTGTTTTATGCAAAGATTTTTTATTGGTTTTTATTTTTATTTTATTTGGTTATTTACTAAAGTATAGAATTCTATTGTGATAAATAATTAAGTTTTATGTGAAATTTTTGTTGTATATTAATTAAAACCCTCTAACTATAAAGCTAGAGGGCAATAATTATATTTAAGTCAAATTATTTCTTGTTAGTTCTTCTCCAAATGTTCATTTTTTCTGCTTCTTTAATTAGTTCTTCTCTAAATTCTGGTGCAGCAAGATTAATTATTCCTTCAGCTCTTTGCCAAGTTGACTTACCCTTGCAGTTGAACTTTCCATATTCTGTTACAAGCCAGTGTGTGTTTGGTCTTGCAGCTGTAATTGCTGAGAAAGTTTCAAAATTTGGAACAATTCTTGATTCTTCCTTTCCAGTCTTCTTGTTCATAAATTTAGAAGATAGACAAATAAAGGATTTACCACCCTTAGATAAATAAGCTCCAAGTACAAAGTCAAGTTGTCCGCCTGCTCCTGAGATGTGACGAGATCCAGAAGATTCTGAAGAAACTTGTCCAAATAAATCTATATTAACGGCATTGTTAATTGAAACAAAATTATCTATTTGTGAGATTATACGAGCATCATTAGTATAAGAAACTGGAGCAGCCATTGCATCTGCATTAAAGTTTAAATATTCGTACATATCCTTTGAGCCAGCAGCAAAGCCATAAACTTGTCTAAATCTGTCTAAATTTTTCTTTGCTCCAGTGATTTTACCCTTTTTAGCCATATCTACAAAGGCATCTACATACATTTCTGTGTGAACACCAAGGTCCTTTAAGTCAGAATCTGCAATAAGAGAACCAACTGCATTTGGCATTCCACCAATTCCAAGTTGAAGAGTTGCTCCATTAGGAATTTCTTCTACAATTAGTTCGGCAACTTTCTTGTCAACTTCTCCAAAGCTTCCCTTAGGAAGAGCTGCAATTTCTGGATTTTCTCCTTCTACAATATAGTCAACATCTTTAATATTTATTTCGTGTTCAAAACCGCCAAGGCAAGTTGGCATATTTTCATTTATTTCAATAATTACTTTATCAGCAACTTCTGTAACTGCCCTAAGGTGAGATGCATTAAGTCCAAAGTTGAAGTTACCATGTTTATCCATTGGAGGAGTAACAATTACTGCTATATCAACTTTACAGTTTTCTCTATACCATCTAGGTAATTCAGAATATCTTAGTGGAGCGTAAAATCCACCAGGTGTCTTGTTTATTCTATTTCTATCAGGTCCACCTGCGTGCCAAGAATTCCATACAACTTTTTGTCCTTCAGGGTCTTTTTTAAATACTTCTGGTTCCCAAAGAAGTACGCCACCTCTTAAATAAATTTCATTTAATTCATCAAGCCTATTTGCAAGAGCCTTGTCAAAGGCAACAGGTGTACTTCCAGCCCATGCGTAGTCAATCCACATATTGTCTCTTACCATAGCTGCAGCTTCTTTAGCTGAAATTAATTTTTTTTGATAGTCCTTAGAATAATCCATAATTCCTCCTTAAAATTTTAAATAATCCTTATAGTTCCTATGAGATCTAATAAATTTAATATAATTTAAAAATTCTTCCATTATAATCTTATTTTTTTCATCATTAATCTCAATATTTATTTTCTTTTTACCCCTTAAGTCAAAAATATATGCAGATTTTACTTTAACTTTATATAATTTTTCATAAATTGCTGAATAAAGTATTAATTGATTCTCGTAAGATGACTTTATATAGTCTAGGTCCATGTCGCTAGTCTTTAAATCAACTATATAATAGTCTCCGTCAATTTTTATCACCTGGTCAATAAAACCCTTTACTAAAAATCCCTCCAAGTCGTAATAAAATAATAATTCCTTATCAATTATATTTTTCTCTTCCATTTCCAGATAGTTTAGTGAAAGTTCTCTTGAAATATTTAACTTATCCTCATTAATTTCTTCTTCGTAATATTCAAAAATTTCTTTTAAAAATTCATCAATATTATCTTTATTAGCATCTTTATTACTGTGAATTTGTGCAAATAAGTGAACTATGCTTCCAAGCCTTTTTGGATCCATGACTTGAATCTTACCCTGACCTAAGGTGTACTCGTCTATTCCTAAAAAATATTTTTTATAGAAATCTATGGGGCTTCTCTTGAAATTTAAAAAATCAGTGACAGTGTAATATTCTCTAATTCTATTTTCAAAATTATAATCTAAATCAAGTTCACTATAACTTTTTGCAGAAATTTCTTTTTCAATTTCATCAGATAATTCATATTCCTTAATTTTTATTTTCTTGTCTAGTAAATCAAAATAGGAATCACTTTTGTATTTCTTATAATTTCCATAGAGGATGAGCTCCTTCTTTGCCCTTGTCATAGCAACATATAAAACTCTCTTCTCCTCTTCCATATCTACAGCTCTTAGTTTCTCATTAATAGTTCTATACCTGTAGTCAGAAAAATCAGATTTAAGGGCAAGTCCAAGCTCTCTATCAACTATAATTCTTTTATTTTGTCCTAATTTTTTGCCCCTGTCCATGTGAGATATAATAACTACATCAAATTCTAAGCCCTTAGACTTGTGTATAGTTAAAAGATTTATTCCTTCTTCTAAATCATCAAAGCTCAAAGTCAAAATATATTTTTCAAAAGACCTATAATCTTTATCCTTGTCTTCTAAATAATCTCTTGCTCTTTCTTTAAATTTATACAAATATTCCCAGTCAATTTTCTTGAGAGTCTTTAAATCATAAAAATAATTCATAATTTCTTCTATCATTTCATCAAAAAGAAGAAGCTTTGATTCTTCCTTTAATTTATTAAGGAATTTTATAAATTTATTTATATTTGCATCATCACACTTCAAATCAAGAAGAGCTGAAACATTATCAAGACCTAAATTTAAAATTTTAACTAAATCTTTAAAATTGAAATTTAAAATTGGTGAATTAAAAAGAGCAAGTGTATTTAAAAAATCTTCTGGACTATAAATTGTAGAGAGAATATTTTTCGTAACTTTTAAAACTTCGATTTCTTCTAAGCTTCTCTCGCCCTTATTAAAGGAAATATTTCTAAGAGATAGGATTCTACTTATTTCATCAATTTGCGCATTGCTCCTAGATAAAATAGCAACTTCCTTTTCCTCGAATTTTTTTAATAGGTCTAAAACTAAATCTGCAATTTCATTATTATCTTCAGCGTCATACTTATATACATCGCCGCCACTTTCAAAATCGAAGTCCATTTCTTCGTAGGACTCAATTAGGTTTTCAAAGGTGGAATTGATGAAATTAATAATTTTTCCATCACTTCTATAATTTTTATTCATTACAAGGGAAATACCGCGATTCTTTATTTTATTAGAAAAGTTAAAATAACTCTTTAAGTCTGTCCCTCTAAAGGCATAAATGGACTGTTTTGGGTCGCCAACTATAAATAAGTTTGAATCTACAAAGGTATTTATAATTTCATTTTGAATTTCATTTGTATCTTGATATTCGTCAACTAATATGTATGAATACCTTTCTTTGAGACTCTTATTAAATTTATCATCACTTAGAATCAAATGAGTGTAAGAGATAATGTCGTCGTAATCCAGTGCCTTAAGTTCTCTCTTTTCCTTTGAATAATTTTTATCAAGTTCTTTTAAAATTTCAATAATAACTTGGTAATATTCCTTATTTTTTATTTCAAGATTTTTCTTTAAGTCATGAATTAAATCTACAATATTTTCAATTTTATCCTCGTACTTACTTGCGGAACCAAGATTTTCTTCTATTGAATTTAAGGCTTCAAGATCAAGCCTTTCAGTATTTTTAATTTCATCAATGTTTTCATCATAAAAATTTTTAAACTTACTTCCGCTAACTTTTCTAAAATCATCTAAAAGTAAAAATAATTCATCGGAATTTTTGCTGGACTTATTAAAATTTAAGCTCTTATTTAAAATATCTGAAAAATCTAAATCTTTATTTCGAAAATCTAAGTATAAATCTCTAAATACTTTTCTCTCCTCAAAGGGATTAGTCTTAAAGTCAATTAAATATCTTTGAAATTCTTCACTTGTAATATTATTTAAAGATACTTTGACAGCATTTTCTAGCATCTCCCCTGCTTTGCCATCATCTAAAATAGAGAAATTTGGATTTATTCCAATTAAATAAGAATAATTTTTTACAATTTCAAGGGCAAAAGAGTGAATAGTCATGATATTTAAATTTTTTTCTTCAAAGTCGATATTCTCATCTACAAGCTCCTTAGAAATTCTTCCCAGCATTTCTTCTGCAGCTTTTTTTGTAAAAGTTATAGCCAAAATTTTCTTTGGATCATGATTATTTTTAACTATATTTATGAATCTACTGGTAAGGACTCTAGTTTTTCCCGTACCTGCTCCTGCCATTAAAGTGACATCTTTATCTATTGAAGTCACAGCTTCAAGTTGGACTTTATTTAACTTCATAAAAACTCCATAAAAAAATCCCGCTAAGGGGATTAATTAAATATTGCTTCTGCAAGAGACAATATGAACTTACTATCAACTTTATAATAAATTTCAGTTCCATTTCTATCGCTATTTAGAACTCCAGCTCTCTTTAACTTGCCAAGATGAGATGAAACTGTTGGTTGAGGTATATTAAATTTCTCTTGTAATGAGCCAACATTACACGGACCATTGTCAATTAAATTTTTAATAATTTTAAGCCTAACGGGATGTGCCATTACTTTTAAAACTTCAGCTGTCTTTTCTAAATTATCAATTTTATTTTTCACTTCAAACCTCCAAATATGTATGTATTTTTATTTATTTATTTTTAATTTATTTACTATATTTAGATTATATAATTTTAACAACTTTGTCAATAGTTTTTTTATAATTCTTAATTATAAAAATATTTCTAATACCATAAATTAGCAAAAATTAATTGGATTTTATAAAAGTTAAAATATATCATCTTTATTTTTTTATTTATTTCATAATATATTAAAAGTAAATAAAGTTACAGCCTTTTAATATTTATCTTTCTTAATGGATAAAATACTTTCTCAAAATTTCCTCATAAAAAAACTCCCATAATAATTATTATTATGAGAGATCTATAAAAATTATTTACTTATCTTTACACTTCTTGTTGAAGATTCCCAATCTACCTTTGCACCTAAAATTTCTGAAATAGCCCTTAGTGGAACAAAAGTCCTTGAATCCTTAATTACTGCTGGAGAATCAATTGCAATTTTCTTTCCATTGGCATTTATTTCCTTATCTCCAATAACAAGACTTGCCTTGTTATCTCCAACAATAACAGTTTTTGTGTCAGCCTTCCAGTCAACCTTTTCGCCAAGAGCCTCAGAGATAAACCTTAGGGGAACCATTGTCCTTCCATTTTCAATGTATGCTGGAGTCTCAGGTTTGATTTCCTTGTCTGAAACGAAAATTTTAATCTCAGACTTAGCTAAAGATTTTTCAGACTTTAGGTCCTTTTTGCTTGCAGGTTTAGAATCCTTAGCTTCCATGGTCTTTGCATTAGCCCAGTCAAACTTTAGGTAAGCCTTTTGTTCTCCTGAACCCTTTCCACCACCAGCAATAGCATCCATAGCATCAACCCAAACTGCAACAAGAATTTGGTCTTCCTTTGGACTTGTTCTTACAAACTCGTGCTTCTTTATATATTCACCATTAATAGGGCTTTGCTTAGTTTCAACTCTCTTAGAGTCCTTATCGCCATCATAGATAAATAAATTTGTAAGTTCACCTTCCATATTCATAAATTCCATCTTCTTTAGAAAAATATTGTAAATAAATTTACCATCTTTTTCTTCAACTTGAGCAACTTGCTTTAAAGAAGGGTTGCCCATAGACTCCTTATCTGGTTCGCCATACTTAACTAATTTTACTGGTACTTCATATGAACTTGCAGCAAAAATAGAATTAGGTAATAAAACTAATACTAACAATAGTGATAAAATAATTTTTTTCATATTACACCTCATTTTTATATAAAGGGACTCTTAATTTAAAAGTCCCTTTAAATTTTTAAACTTAATTATGATCAATGTTGTAAAGAACTTGTGCAACTTGTGCCCTAGTAAATTGAGATTTTGGTGCGAAGCTTCCATCGCCCATGCCACTTACTACTCCAAGTCTTGCCATTTCCTTTACAGAATCCTTAGCCCAACTTTGAATCTTTTCTTCATCTTTAAAGCCATTAGTATTGCCTTTGGCATTGAGATTCTTGCCTGAAACCTTTAAGAACTTAGTCATCATTACAGCCATTTCTTCTCTTGTTAGTTCTTTATCAGGTGCAAAGTTTCCTTGACCTACTCCTGATACTATTCCAACTTTGTTTGCCCATGTGATGTATGGACTGTAATACATTCCTGACTTAACATCTTTGAAGTTTTGATCCTTGTAGTCATTTACATTGACATTTAACATTCTTCCTAGAACACTTACAAATTGTCCCCTTGTTATAGATTTGTTAGGACCAAATTCTGTATTGCTTAGGCCTGCAAAGTATCCCTTGCTTACAACATAATCAATTGCAGTCTTAGCCCAGTGGCCGCTTATGTCTGTAAAGTTATTTGATGCATTGTTATTTTGTGCTACTTGTGGTGCTTGCTTTTGTTGATTTTGTTGATTTTGATTTTGTTGGTTTTGGTTATTGTTGTTTCCACCAACTCTACCTACTTCTCTTGCATTGTTCCAGTTAAAGGATAGGATTGCCTTTTGTTCATTTACGGCAATTTGATCCATTACATCAACTTTAACGCTGACATTTACCTTGTCATATTTGCCATTCATAACCCATGACCATACATTTCCAGATGATTGTTCTGCTAAATATTTATTACCATCATGAATAAATAGATGAGTTAAATTACCAACAAGTTTTTGTCCATTAAATTCTCTTTCAAGAGGATTAAATTGAACGCTATACCTGAATTGACCATTCCTTTCCTCTACTCTTGCTATGTGGTTTATTGCTCCATTTGCCATAGAGTATCCATCTTGATAAGCGTGAAGAACTTCTACAGGTACCTCATATTGGATTGTTACTGGTCCATTGTTTTTATTGCTTTGGTTGTTTTGATTGTTTTGATTGTTTTGGTTGTTGTTATAAACTCCCCATGACGAATTGTTATTCCAACCTTGCTTGTTGTTACCATAACTTCCCCATGAAGAATTGTTGTTTCCCCATCCAGAGTTGTTGCCCCAGCCTTGGTTGTTGTTGCCCCAGCCTTGGTTATTGTTCCCCCAAGCTTGGTTGTTATTGCCCCAAGAACTATTATTGTTTTGCTTATTCATGCTACCTTTATTGTTAATAACTGCATTATTTAGGGCTTGTGTAGCACTTAATATTTCTTCTCTTGATGCGTATGGGTTATTAGCAATTGCACCTGCCCTTGCCATAGCTGCTACTAAGTTGGAGTCAGCTCCCTTACTCATAGATGCACTTGCACTTGCCATTGCAGATCCTAGTGCAGATCTTTCTATAGCTAAGTTTTGGAAGGAATATCCTGGAGTGCTTGGGTTACTTGGGTTGCTTGGGTTGCTTGGGTTAGATTGGCTGTCATCTCCCCATCCAGTCCATTCTTTTGCTTTAGACCCTGTTATTTTCAATTTTGCATTTTGTTCAGCTCCACCTAGTTTAGCCATAGCATCTACACTTACACGACAATAAATTTCTCCATCTTGAGTTTTAAACTTAGGATCTATTTCAAATTTGAATAAAGATGGAAATTCTTTTTCTTCATTTCCTAGTCCCTTATCTCTTTTATTCTCAATTATTGTAGATTCTATTTTTTCAGACTTAAAATCATTTTCTTTGTATGTCCAGAATTGTAATAAATGGCCACGCATACCCATAAAATCAAGACCCTTTAATTTTATTGTCATATAAGTCTTGCCATTTTCTTCTGTGATTTTTGCCTTTTGGACTAGGGCGCCATTGCCCATCGAAGCCTTGTCCTCATGTGAATGCCATAGTGCAATTGGTACTTCTAATTCCTTTACTTGTTTTGGTTCTACTGTTTCAGATTTATTAAACTCATCTATTGCTCCTTCTAATGTTTTTAATGCATTATTTATCTTTTCTTGATTTGCATTAGTATCATCTTTAACATTTTGTGCTTTTGCAATAGCTCCTTGTAGTTTTTTATAATCTTCTTCTGAATGCTTACCTTTTTCTATAGTTTTAGCATTCTCTATTGCCTCAGTTAATTTATCTTTATTAATTTCTTCAATTTTTTCTTCTAAAACCTTTTTGTTGATATCAAAATTATATATATCAAGCACTGGATCTACAAATCCTTCTTCAAGGTCAAAATCATCAGGATTTAATATAACTTCGGCATCGCCAGATGTTACCTTAATGCTTCTAGCGTTAAGTAAACTTATTTCTTCGTCAAGTTCAGTAGTAGCCAAAGGCACATCTTTAAGTTCTAATTTTGTTATCCTACTTGTATAAGTATTATTACTATTTTCTACTGTAAAATTCTTTTCCTCTAATATTTCAGCATCCTTTATTGTTCCATCAGATGACTTATATTGAATAGGCTTAGATTTATCAATTTTTACAATACCAGTTTCATAGTCTTTTCCATTTTCTTTTATTTTTTCTGGCCAATATAGGATTAAATCGGCTTTGTTTTCCTTTATTTGTAAATCATATATTGGAATGACTGCTATTTGACTATTAAAAGCTATCTCATCTTTTTTTCCTTGTAATAATTCATCATTATATTGTTCTCTTGTGTACTTAATTTTATTATTTCCCCATAATTTATTTAAGTCTTTGTCATCTTTTATTATTGGTAAAACCTTATATTTCCCACTTATTAGGTTTAACTTTTCTAATTGCATATCTTCCCATCTCATAAGAAGATTGAAATGTTCAAGTTGTTGACCCATTGCATCTACTTGCACTTTGAAAAGTTTTTGAGATTCATAATTTGTCGAACCATCTTGATATTCTAATGGTATTTCATAAATTTCAGGAAAACTATGTTCTATTCCACCGATGTTTTCAGAAAAATATCTTTTTAAGTTCTTTGGATTATTTAAGTAAATTTCATTTGCAGTATAGATTCTTGGCATTCTCATGAAATTATTAAAATCTTCTACGGAATTATATGTCCATAGTTGCTTAAGATGTCCTGTTATTACCTGTCCACCTGTATAAGCAGGGTCTGATAAGGTCATGGCCTTAAATTTTATTCTTAATTTAAGAGAGCCATCTTGTTCAACAATTAACTTGCCTTTATCCTCCACGGCACCCGCTGCCATAGAATATTTCCCAGGAGAGTTATCATATCTTATGGATAAGGGAATGCTGTATGTTCCAGGAAGTAAACCGTCAGGTATTGGCTTAGGCCAACCTTGAAAGATATATATTCTAAACTTGTCATGTTTACTCTTATAATAATTTACCGGTTCAAGGCTAAAACTTATTGAATATTTCCTTCCATCATGGCTTGATTTATAATCTTGTATTACGTAAAATCCTTTTCCTTGTTCGTCATAACTTCTTTTTTTATTTAATTTTTTAGGTTCACTCCATGAATTAGTGGATTCGTTATACGCTGATAGATACATTTCAACTTGTTCAGGCCAAATATTATACATACTTCCGTCATCTATTCCAGAACTATTTATAATAAAATTACCATAAACGCTGTACCCAACTTTATTCATTAAGTCTAATTCATAGGCATTCCATTGAGGCTCATCATGATGATTAGAAGCAGCTTCAGACTTGTGCTTTTCTCTAAATTCTTTAAAATTTTCATCATCATCAGAAATTTTTTTCCCTGACATTTTTAATCTACTTTCATCAAATTGCGGATGAGTTGCCGTTGCATCGGTAGATACATCTTTCCCTTGAGACCATCTTTTATATACTTCTGGATGAATTTCAAAGTGTGCTCTCTTATCTCCAGTAATTGGAATTTCAGCAGAATGTTCTGCTGCTAATACATTAGAACCACTTGTGAATAAAAATATCATTAAAAATAAAATAAAACTTATACTTTTTTTCAATTTATTTTCCTTTCTTTTTTTATATAGTTAATAGATGTATAGGTCTATTCGCTATACATCTATTACTATTCACAATAAACATCTTTTGAATTGTAAATTTTCAAGGATTAGTTATTTATAATAATTTATTTTACAAAAAATCTTGCATTAGGATTCATCATAGCTGCACCAATTTTTCCTAAAAATCCAGAGTCAGCTAGGTTAGTTGTAAATTTTATCCTAAAGTAATTTTTATAATCTTTTACTTTTTCATCTACAGATAAATCAGATTTTAATATAGTAAATTTAAATCCTTCAGGCACAGTCTTATTTTTATTATTTACAGCTTCTTTAGAACCAAAAGTTTCCACTTTAATTTCCTTGCCCTTTATTACAGGTGTAATACTTGTACAATCTGCTTTATATACATTGTTAAGCATTTCTTTACTAACTGGCTTTGTATATAAAGTTATTTCGTAGCTGTCGCCCTTATCTTCCACTTTTGATAAATCTTTATTAAATGCATCATCAGCCATAGAAAGTTTTGCTTCTTTTCTGTGATAAATTGCAAAATCAGCAACTGTCCTTACGGATCTATCAGAATATTTAAATCCATAAAGTTCTGAATCAGAGTAGTCTATAGTTTCTTTAATTTGCTCCTTTATGGCTTCTAGATTCATTTCTTGAGCAAATGTAAAAGTTGGAACCAACATCATTAATACTAATAGTAATAAACTAATTTTCTTTAAATATTTCATATTATTTATCCTTTCTTTATATTATTTATCTTTGCATAACTAATCCTTATAAAGCTATAAACGTACTTTCCTAATCCCACCCAAACACCCACTAATTTTTATAAATTAATTAATTTTTCAAAGAAGTATCTTGCTGCTCCTTCTAGTTCTTCTTCGCTTGCCTCTCTTGATGCAAGGCTTGTTTCTATCATTTTTTCTTTTATCTTTTTTGGAACTACTAGTCCTGTAATTCCTCTTAATTTTTCTATCATCTTGGGGTCTACTAGGCCTGGGCATATGTATTGTCCCAAGGAGTCCCTGTCTATTAAAAGATTCTCTAAGTTTTTTATCACCTTCCTTCCATGTTCTGAGTCTGGCATTGCTCCCAATGTCGCAAATAAGCCAAGTTTTTTATTTTTGATGGTCTTTAAGAATTTTAGGGTCTTGGTCTCTAAGGTCCCTCTATCTATCCAAGCACCCAAAAGTATAAAGTCAAATTGTTCTACTTGGGGTGCATCTCTTATGTCTTTTATTGTCATTTGTTGTTTATCTTTTAAGACTTCATAAATTTTTTCTGCCATCCTCTTGGTGTTTCCCGTCTTTGATGAATAAATTATTAGTCCTTTCACTTTTCCTCCTTAGTCTTCTGCAAATACATATTTTTTATTTTCTATATCTATTATTTTTAGTTTTGTGTCGTAGATCTTACTTATATTTTCTCCTGTCAAGACTTGGCTTGCCTTTCCTTGAAATTCGATTTTCCCCTTTATCATTCCTACTATGGTGTCCGAATACTCTAGGGACTGGTTGATGTCATGAAGGACCATGATTATTGTCTTTCCTAGATTTTTATTCAAATTTTTTATTAGTTTTAAAATTTCTATTTGGTATTTGATATCTAAGTAGGTTGTGGGTTCGTCTAAGAGAAGTATCTCGCTATCTTGTGCAATCGCCATGGCTATCCACGCCCTTTGGACTTGTCCACCTGATAGGGAATTGACTCTCTCTTTTCTTATTTCTTCTAAGCCACAAACTTCTATTGCCTCGTTTATTTTGTTTTTGTCTTCTATGCTTGGCTTCTGCATAAAGCCAACATATGGATTTCTTCCATAGGCAACAAGTTCTTCAACTTTAATGTCGCCTGCTATTTGATTTTTTTGTCTAACTATGGCAACTTTTTTTGCAAATTCTTTTCTCTCTATATTTTTTATGTTTTTGCCATCAAGACTTATAAAACCCATTTTCGGTTTTTCTACTCTTGTTATTAGTTTTAAAAGTGTTGACTTGCCACAGCCATTGGCACCTAGGAGGGTTGTAATCTTATTTTTTTCTATTTTTAGATTTAAGTCTTTTATAACCATGTTCTTGTCATAGGCGAAAAATAAGTGATTAATTTCCATAATTTTTCCCTCCTACTTTTAATAGGCCTATAAAGAATATTCCGCCCACTACTGTCATTACTACTGATGGTTTTATTTCGTAAGGGTAGGCTATCACTCTTCCCAAGGTATCTGATAGGAGGAGGGTTATTGCTCCCAGTATCATGGAATAGGGTATTAGGTTCTTGTGGTTTGAGCCAAGAATTATCCTTCCTATGTGCGGCACCACTAGGCCTAAGAATCCTATTACTCCAACTATGGCTGTGGATACTGATGCTAGTATTATTCCTATTAGGGCTAGGATAAATCTATCTCTATTTACATTTACTCCCAAGGCTTGTGCTGTTTGATCTTCCAGTTGAAGTAGGTTAGCTGTCCTTATTGTGAAGAGTGCTATTATTAGAAATAGGATTCCGTAAATTGCCATAATTTTTACATCTGCCCAAGTTTTTTGTGCTACATTGCCTTCGATTATTGATTGAACATTTGTGAGGTTGCCCCCCATCATGGATTTTATGCCTTCGTTTACTCCCATAAGTGTCATGTTGAGTGCCACACCTACAAGGATTAATTTTATTGGGTTGGATCCTCCGTTCCAGGCTAGCGAATATATTAAGAGGTAGGCGAGGAGTCCTCCCACAACTGAAAAAATTGGGCTAAAGGCATATAGGCCAGGGAATAATATCATTACAAGGCTTGCTGATAGACTAGCTGCTGATGATATACCTATTATGCCTGGATCTGTTAGAGGGTTTTGCATTACTGCTTGTAGGAGAACTCCTGATGTTGCAAGAGCCGCCCCAGCTAGTATTGATATTATTATTCTTGGAAACCTAAGGTCATATATTGTCGCTACGTCGGGATCATATTCTATGAACAAGCCTCTTAGCAATTTCCCAAAGGTCATTTCTATGGAGCCTGTTTTTGCTGAATAGAGGATGATTCCTATTAGGATAAGGATTGATATGGTGTAAACTAGGATGATTTTATTTTTCTTCATTTGTCTTATCACCTGTATTTCCTACTTCATTTGAGACTTTTCCATAGAAGAGTTTGTCTAAGTCATTTAAGGCTTCCTTGTAATTAAATTTCGCACTCATGCCAAATTTTTTGTAGTCAAGATCGTAAACCTTGCCTTCCTTAACTGCCCTAAAGTGTTTCCAAATGTCATTTTCTGCAAAGTCTTTTTTAAACATAGCCATTACTTGATCTGGTAGGGCATGGGCTGTTCTAAGTATCATGTCTGGGTCTTTTTTCAGCATATCTTCTGTGTTTATTGTTATGAATTGTTGGTCTGTCCCTTCATATACATTTTCTGCACCTGCAAGTTTTACAAGGCTTCCTGCATAGGAGTTTTCTGTTGCTACTACATAGGACCCTGGCAAACCCATTAAGATTAATACTCTAGGTGCTTTTTTGTCCTTGTGTTTTTCTCTATAGTCGTCTATAAATTTTTTGTATTCATCAATTAAGTCTTTGGCTTCTTTTTTTCTGTTAAGTAATTTCCCAAGATCCTCTATTGACTTATACATTCCATCTGTGTTGTTTAGGTTCAAAAATCCATAGTCAAGGTCTGCTGCCTTGTACTTTGGGAGTAGGTCTGAAATTAAAGACACTGGTGAAAAAACATAGTCTGGATTTATTTGTTTTAATTTTTCAATGTCTGGCGTCATTGCCATCCCTACCTTAGGAACATTCTTATATCTTTCTGGCATTGGATCGATTTCTGAGTCTGGTACTGCAACTAGGTCTATGTTTAATTTTTCCATTATATAAACTGTTGCCATTGATGTTGCTGCTATTCTCAGTTCGCCATTATTTTCTTTCTTGCCAGATTTTTGACTCACGCAAGATGTTAATAATAGACTTGCTAGAAGTATGGCTAGAATCTTTTTTATTCTATTCATAGATGTTTCTCCTTTTTTCTTCTAATTCATCTTCTACTTTTTTCTTGTAGTTATATGATAGAAGGGCTAGTATGACAAATCCTCCTGTTAATATTACAAAGAGTCCTATTAAGCCATAAATAAAAGCCAAGGTTATTTTGCCTAATTTTGTCTTAGATGTTTCTTTTTCATCTTGGTCATCTGAATAATATAATTTTTTAATTATTGGAGAATCCTTTGTTAAAAGTCCATGGTCATAACCTAAATCACCAGCAGAAAATTTTGAGTTAACTGGTTTTTGTTCTATTTTTTCTCCTTGGTTAGAAGCTTGTAAAACTTCTCCAACTTGTTCGTCATTTTCTAGTGGTTTTAAATTGCTTAGGTTAGGTGTATTGTTCTTTGTTTTTGTTTTAGGAATGTTTACTTGTGCCTGAGGGGCTTCCACTGCTACTTCTTGTTTATTAGTATTTCTTGATGAACTATTTTGAAGTGTTGCAAAGTCAGTGTTACCATTAACCAGATCTGATATTGTGTAGTAAAATATTACATCCCTTCCCATGGGCCCTACAAAAAATGTTGCCCTTACGATTACATTTTTGCTTGGTATCTCAAATCTGTAATCTCGTGTTTCTGCTGTCTTTCCTGTAACTTCTGCTGGTACTGAATAGAAACTATTGTCGCCATAATTTTGGACTGCGAAGGTTTCATTTTTTATATAGTTGGCTAGGTTATAACGGACTGACAAAAATATTCTTCCATCATCTGTTGTTTCTACCAAAGCTTGTGGACATACTACATTTTCTGTCATACCCTGTCCTATTCCTGGATTGTTACCTGGGTCTTCTATGACTCCTGTAACTGGATGGATATAGTATGGCGTTGTCTTTGCTATTTCTTGTGAATAGGCAAAGGTAACATTTATTAGACTTGCAAAAATGAGAGTCATAAGGCAAAGGCTATTTATTATTTTTTTCATTATCTTTTAGCCCTCCTATAAACATCATTTCATCTTTCATATCTTTTACTTCTTGCAAATTTTTTCTAATTACAACAAAGGCTATTGCATTTAATCCTATGAATATTAGTAGTATTAAAATAATAATGCCCTTTGATTCTTTTTCTTCAATTTCTTGTCCCTCTACCCCATTCTCTTTATCTTTATTTTGATTGGAGGATGATCCCTTGTTTTCTTGACTTGTAATTTTATTTTGTAGTGATCCTATAGAAGGTGGGCTTGTGTTTTGTGTTGTTGAACTAACTTGTGGTCCTTCTACTGGCATAGGGGATGAGGAATTTGAAGAGCTTGATATTTTTTGATTCTGTGGTTTTTTAACTGTCGCCATAAAGGCCTTTGCTTTTTCTTCCTTTGAACTACTAGTGTTTGTGCTTATATTGCTTAATGTAGGCAAATTTTTATTATCTAAGGTTTTATTTACTTGCACACCTGCACTAGCACTTTTTACAAGTATGAAGTTTGCTGAATCTTTTGTTTTAAATTCAATGTAGTCTCCATTGACTTTGTAATTTATCTTCTTTTTTTCTCCATTATTTACTTCATAAAGACTTAATTTGTCTTGTCCTTTGAATTTTAAAAGAGGTAATTTTAAATCAAATTCTTTATTTGCATAAATCTTTTTTCTCTTTGCTTGAATGCTTTCTTCCTTGCCTGTTATTTCATCTAGGGACCCTAAAAACTCAATCTTAAAAACATTCACTTGATCTAACTTATCAAAGTCCTTGGTGTAGTCTTCTGCTCCTTTCCCAGATAACTTATTACCATAAAAATAAAACTCTTCTTCAAAGGTGTCTGGTCCGTAGTTGACTATCAAGTTTTTATTTTGGACTTCTCCAGCTTCCTTTGAATTAAATTCTGGCTTCTTTGGTCCTTCTTTAAACTTCTTTATTAAAGTTGCTTCACTTTCATTTATTTTTTTTATTTTGTCAAAGTCTAATTTTATTCTCGCCCTTATTGGTTCGTCACCCATGGGCTCTACCTTTGGATCTACATAAACCTTTGTCATTTCATCCATATTAATTAGGTTTGTCTTAAATACTCTTGGCCTCTTGTCCTTTTCCTTAGGTACTTCTAGGTCATAGCAACCTGCTTCTGCCCTGTGATAAATTCCATCTTCCTTTTGGAAATATATATTTACTAAGGACGCTGTTATGGACATATATTCCATCTTGTCTGATCCTATGTATAAATTTGCTTCTTTATTATCTACTTCTATCTCGGCTCTTTGTATGAGGGCCTTGTTGCCCATACTAGGCTTTTCTTCTATGGCATGCCATAACTTAATTGGAATTTCATAGTAGCCATCTTCTAAATTTATTTCTTCTTTCTCTGGTGTGCTTTCATTGTCCGCAAATACAAAATTTGTTAAGAATAGTAAAGATAATAAAAATACTAGAGATATGTAAATTTTTTTATTTTTCATTATAAAGACCCCTTGTTATCAATTTATATTACTCAGGTAATTATATTACTTATCAATAAAATAAACTATAATAAATTCACGGAATTTTTGTTAACTCTGATTTACTTGCAGAAAAAATTTTATAAATATATTATTTTAATTTTTGTAATAAAAATAAACCCTAGTCCTTGACTAGAGTTTAAAATCTTTTTATCTATTTTACGGTGTAAAAATTTAAGTATTTAACTTAAACAAAGGTTAACTATGAATAAAAAATTTGCTTTTTTTTCATGAATTGTTATTCCCATTTGAGATTTAATTTTTAAAATCAAGGATGCTTCTAAAATTATTCCATCTGATGTTGACCAGTAATCAATTAAATTAAGAGGAATCTTAAAAATCCTGTCCTTAGAATTTATTTCTATTTCTTCTCCATCATCAAAATAAAATAGCTTTGTAGCAATTGCTTTTTTAATGTAACCTTGATAAGCCTTCTTTATTGCCTTAGCAGAAAGCTCTATATAGGCTTCTTCTCCAATTATCAAATATGCGTTATCATCAAAGCCCATAAGTGCCATTGAATTATCTACAAAGGAGTTTTTGCTATCTTCAGAAATTTTTTTTATTGAAAAATTAATTTCATGCCTTCCCTTTTCTAAATATTGGGAAATATCTTGGACCTTCTCTCTCCCCTTAATATCTTTAGCTAAAATCATACTTTTGTATCTTTTTTCTAGTGCCTCTTGGTAAGGAATAAGTCTCTTTGACAATATTTCAAGACTGATACTTTTAGCAAGATTATCGTCAATACCCAAAAATTTTTGTATTACAAAAAAATTCTTTTCAAGATTTTCATTATAAAATTCTGAAAGCTCCTGTCCTATTTTTGTCAACTTATACTCATTATCGTCTTTGTATAGAATGCCTGTAAGAATCATTTTATCTAGAATTTTTTTTGAGTTAGGCCGAGAACAACTAAAGAATTGACTTGCTTCTGTGATGGTCTTCCTTCCTTCATGATTTTTTATAAATAATAAATATTCAATTTGTATTTTTGTTATATCCAAATTTATCATTGAATTATGACTCCATTTCTCTCTTTACTTCTACTATTCTGTCACAAATCCTAAGAGAACTATCACGGTGAGATGAAATTATAATATTTTTATTTTTTCTCTCATTATATAGGGACTTTAAAATTATCCCTTCGTTTAATGCATCTATGTTAGCCGTTGGTTCATCAAGTAGATATAGCTTTGATTTTCTTAAAAAGATTCTTGCTAAAGCCAGCCTTTGAGCTTGTCCAGTGGAGATTTCATTATTTTCCTTTACTATCTCTGTGTCCAACCTCTTATCAAGTGTCATTATGAAATCATAAATATTTGCCTTCTTGCAAGCTTCTATTAATTCATCTTCACTTGCATCTTTTTTTGCAATTTTCAAGTTATCTCTAATGCTTCCTCTAAATAAATGGGTTTCTTGACTTAAGTAAGAAATGTTCTCTCTTAAATTTAATGTATTCAAGTCTTTTATGTTTTTTTCATTTAGGCAAATCTTACCACTCTTTGTATCGTAAAATCTCATCATTAATTTTATTAGTGTCGACTTGCCACAACCACTTTTTCCTTTAAGGCCTATTATCTCATTTAACTGAGCTTTAAAGTTAAAATCATTAATGAGTTTTGTTTCATCATAAGAAAAATTCACTTTCTCAAGACATATATTTTCATAATCAATTTCTTCTCCCTCGTAATTTATCGGTGTAAGGGGATCTTCTTCTAAAAGTTCCATGACTCTATTGCCACAGGCAAAGGTCAAAACTAAGTTATTTGCAAGAGATGAAAGGGCGCTTGTTGGTCCAAAAGAGGAAATGAAAACTCCCAAGGGGAATAATAAGCTACTAAGATCTAGGATAGAATTCTTGTAAAGATTAAAAGCTGCCAAAGTAAAAATTAAGTCTCCAAGTATTATGGTAAAAGATGTGAGGGCAAAATTACTAGATGACTTTTCTGTAAGAACCTTGGTAGACCTATTTAGCTTATTTGCTTCAAATTCAATCTCCTTATACCTATCTTCAAAATAAGAAAAATTAACAATTTCTTTTATTCCCTTAAAGCTTTCCAGGATTAGAGAATTTAAACTTGATATATTCTTCCTCTGCTTTCGTCCAATTTCTCCAGCAGATTTTTCTGTGATAATTGGGATAATTATAGCTAATATCAAGTGAAAAGTTAGAAGTATCCAAGAATAAATTGGATTAAATCTCCATAAAAGTATAAATAAAAATAAAGTGTGAACTAGGGCTATACAGACAGGTGAAATTGTGTGTGCGTAAAAGACCTCTAGTAGTTCTATATCTGATGTAATAATAGAAATTAATTCTCCCTTATTTTTCCCATTCATCTTGGCTGGTCCCAAGGATCTTAGTTTTTTGAAAATTTTGTCTCTTAATATTGCTAAAATTTTGAAGGCTATATAGTGATTTAAAAGCTGCTCTAAGTACTTAAATATTGCCCTTAGTATAGCTAAAGTAAATAAGATTCCAATTATTAATTTTAAATTTGCAGTTTGATTTAAAATTAGTTTACTTAGGTAGAACAAGCCTAATGATGGCAATAAAGTCGCAAATATGTGTCCACTTGCACCAAAAAATATGGCAAAAAACATTTGTAACTTCAGATCATCCACAAGGGATAGGAGTTTCCCTATTAAATTTTTATATTCAATTAATTTCTTCATTTAAACCCCACATTTCTAGTTCCCTTTGGTATCTATAAATACCAGAAAATAATTCTCCCTTACTTATTTCTTCAAAACTTCCTTCTTCAGCAACTTTCTTATTGTCAAGATAGTAAATATAATCTGCCTGAAGGACTGTATTGAGTCTATGAGTAATAAGAATTATGGTCATTTTTTCTTTTAATTTTTGTATAAGATTTAAAATCAAATCTTCTGATTCCTTATCTATATTTGAAATGGACTCATCTAAAATTAAAATCTTTGGTTCTTTCAAAAGTACCCTTCCTATTGCAAGCCTTTGTTTTTGTCCACCTGATAAGTTATTACCAGCACTTTCTAGGATGCTATCTAATCCGCCTATATTTTTAAAGTAGGAATACAGACCAACTTCTTCTAAAACTTCTATTAACTTATCATCATCTGCATTTTTATTTGCAATTTTAAGATTATATCTAAGGCTTTCCTTAAAGAAGTAAGGGTTATTGTCTACTAACATTATATTTTCATTTAAAGAATCATTTGAAATTTCACTTAAGCCATTGTAAAGTATTTCTCCATCATAATTCCTTTGAAATCCTGCAACTAATTTTGCAAGAGTAGACTTTCCACAACCACTTTCTCCTACTATAGCTGTTATTTTTTTAGATTTAATCTTCATATTTAAGTCTTTTAAAATTTCCTTTTCTCCGTAAGAAAAACTTAAATTTTTTACTTCTAAATCTACTTTCTCATCCTTTAGTACATCTTCAAAATCTTCTATACTTTCTATTTCTAAAATTTTAAAGAGAGAATTAGCTGCTGTAATCCCATTCATTGCCACATGAAAAAGTGCCCCTAGCCTTCTTAAGGGTAAGAAAAATTCTTGACTTAATAGTATAAAAGAAAAGGCTGCAAAGACAGAAAGCTGACCCTTGGAATAATAATAGATGGATAAGATAATTCCCAAGGCTGATCCTGCATAAGAAATTAAGTCTAAGACCGTAATATTATTTAGTTGCATCATGAGAAGCTTCATGGTTTTGACCCTAAAGTCTTCTGCCTTCTCATTTAGTAGGTCATTGTAATCTTCATCTGCATTAAAAACTTCTAAACTTGTTAAGCCATATAGGAAGTCTATAAAAACTTCTGACAGATTTGTATATGATTTCCAATAAGTTTTTACAACTTTTTTTGCAAGTTTTTGTACCATCATTATTGCAAGAGGTATTAGTGGTATTAATAAAAGCATTATTATTGCAATTTTGAAATCTAAAAAAGAAAGTATAAAAAATAAAATTAGAGGTCCTATTAAGGAAAATAGAAGTTGCGGCAATAGAGCAGAGTAAAATAAGTTGAGTTGTTCTATTCCCTCTACACCTAAATTTATAACTTCCGAAATAGAAATTTTGCTTCCATACTCCATCTTAAAAGAAAAAACCTTCTTAATTAGTCTTTCTCTTAAGGTGTTTTTAATCCTATAGGAAGCCTTGTAAGATATACTAGCTTCTATTTTTATTAAGAAAATATTTAGTCCAATTATTAGGAGCATAAATAAAATAAATTTGCTCCCACTAAAGCTTGAACTAATTAAAGCTTCTATAGACTTGCCTATTAAAAAAATCATGGCAACATTAGTTGTCATTTGTATAATTTTTATAAGTAAAAGCTTTAAAATTTGTATTTTCTCGCTCTTTAACTCATTAAATAATTTTTTGTTAAACATTTCTACTCCTTGATAGTCTTAATCTTAAAAATAAAATATATGTAGTGAAAAATTAACACTAATAAAAGTGTAATTCTCGCATGTAAGTTGTTCACTAAACAAAATGATATGCCAAGAAAAATAGTGATAGTCATAAGAATCTTTATCTTTCTCTCTTTTGTCATTCCACTCTTATTTTTTATTGGCTCAATATTATCCTTGTATAATTTAGTAGAAATAAAATACTCATTAAATTTTTTTGAACTTCTGGAAAAGCAATATGTTGCCAGTAACAAAAAGGGAGTTGCAGGTAATAAAGGCAAATATATACCAAATATTCCAATCCCCAAAAAAATAAATCCAAATATTAAAAATAAAATTTTCAATTATATCCTCCTTAATTTTGATTTTTGTATTTTTCAAAATAAATACTAACAAAGAAATTTTTATAAGTAAACAATATTGATATCGAATATCATTTTGTTTTTATTAAATATATTCATTTTTTTGTGATATATGTTGATTTATAGGGACTAGACCCTTGTTAACTACAGTTAATTTTTTATATAATTCAAGCCAAAAAAATAAGGCCCTGGTTTCCCAGAGCCCTACTTTAATTAAATTACATTTTTTCTATTGCAATTTTAATGTCGTGACCATTTAGGTTTTCTACTTCTGCATCAACATCAGCCTTTACTAATTCTTTTGCCAAGGTTTCTGTCTTTATAAATTCTTCTTCAGAAGCAAGAGCCTTTTCTACTTCTTCGTCAGACTTATAAGTTATCTTAATATTGTCTAAGATGTCTAAATCTTTTTTCTTTCTAAGTTGTTGAATCTTTGATACAAACTCTCTTACATATCCTTCATTTAGAAGTTCATCGTTTAGTTCAGTGTCTAAGATTACGAAAAGATTATTTTCCATAACCACATCAAAGCCTTCTTTTGCACTGATTTTTACTTCAACATAATCTTTTTTAATTTCAGTTTCTTCTCCACCGATTTCAAGCTTTACATCGCCATCATTTAATTTAGCAAGAAGTTCTTTTGCATCAGTTTCTCTTAAATATTTTCCAAAATCTTTAACCTTTGATCCTAAAATACTTCCGCAAACTCTAAAGTTTGGTTTAAGTTCAAATTCCATATATTCAGAAAGATTTTCTTCGAAGTCAACATCTTTTACATTTAGTTCTTCCTTCATTAAATCAGTTAAATCGCCAATAATTTCCTTGTACTTGCCGTCGATTATAACCTTTGAAAGTGGTTGTCTAACCTTGATTTTAGCTTCTTCTCTTGATGCCCTTCCTAGTGTTACAAGATCTCTTACTAAATCCATTTTTTCTTCAACCTTGTCGTTAATCATATTTTCGTCATAAGTTGGATAGTCTGTCAAGTGAACAGATTCTTCATCAGTTAGTGACTTAAATAATTCTTCTGAAATAAATGGAACTATTGGTGCAATTAATTTTGTAACGCCAAGTAAAACTTCGTAAGTTGTCTTATAAACTGCAAGCTTAGTGTTGTCCTTATCTGTTTTCCAAAATCTTCTTCTATTTCTTCTGATATACCAGTTAGAAACATCTTCTATTACAAATTCTTGGATTTCTCTTACAACCTTTGTAAGTTCAAAGACTTCCATGTCTTCTCTTACAGTTTTTACAAGTCTATTGTATTTTGAAAGTAACCATTTGTCGATTTCTTCTAAATCATCATAGCTTACCTTGTGATCTCTTGGGTCAATGTTATCTGTATTGGCATATAGACTAAAGAAGTTGTAAGTGTTTCTTAGTGACCTAAAGAATTTTGATTCAATTTCACGAAGTCCATCTTCGTCAAATTTTGTTGGAGTCCATGGTGGTGATACATAAAGTAGATACCACCTAACAACATCGGCACCATACTTGTCAAAGAGCTCAAAAGGTGCAACTGTGTTTCCTCTTGACTTTGACATCTTCTTTCCTTCTTTGTCTAGTATAAGGTCATTTACAAGAACATTTTTATAAGGACTTTTGCCAGTCATATAAGTTGAAATTGCAAGAAGTGAATAGAACCAACCTCTAGTTTGGTCAATACCTTCAGAAATAAAGTCAGCTGGGAATAATTCATCAAAGTTGTCCTTATTTTCAAATGGATAATGCCATTGAGCAAAAGGCATTGCTCCAGAGTCAAACCAAACGTCAATTACATCAGGTTCTCTTGTCATTTCTTTGCCACACTTAGGACATTTTAGGTGAATGTCATCTACATAAGGTCTGTGAAGTTCCACATCAGCTGGCACATCTTCAACAGCCTTATTTCTAAGATCTTCAATTGAGCCAACTGACTCAGTGTGACCACATTCACATCTCCAAATTGGAAGTGGTGTTCCCCAATATCTTGATCTTGAAATTGCCCAGTCATTTAAATTTTCTAGCCAGTTGCCAAATCTCTTTTCACCAACAAAGTCTGGGAACCAATTTACACCATTGTTGTTTTCAATTAATTTATCCTTAAACTTTGTAACTTCAATGTACCATGATGGATGAGCGTAATAAATTAATGGAGTGTGACATCTCCAGCAGTGTGGATAGTTGTGAACTACTTTTTGTTTTGAGAACATCAAGTCATTGTCCATTAAATAGTGAAGTACATCGTGGTCTGCATCAATTACAAATTGACCCTTCCAAGGTGTGTCTGTAAATTTACCTTCTTCATCAACTGGTTTTAACATTGGAAGGTCGTAACCCCTAGCAGTTTGGTAGTCATCTTCACCAAAGGCAGGTGCAATGTGAACAATTCCAGTACCATCTTCAGTTGTTACATAGTCAGCACAGATTACATAAAAGGCCTTCTTGTCTGGTTCTAAGAATTTAAGAAGTTGTTCATATTCCATGTACTCTAAATCTTTTCCAAGGAATTCTTCTATAACTTCAAATTCATCATCTTTAAATACAGCCTTAGCAAGTGGTTTAGCAAGATAATAAATATTGCCATCAGCGTGTTTTACTTTTATATATTCAACCTTTGGATTGACAGCAAGGGCAACATTTGATGGAAGAGTCCAAGGAGTAGTTGTCCATGCCAAGAAATATTCATTTTCTTTGTCCTTTAATTTAAATTTACAAGTTGCAGTAGTTGTCTTAATTTCTTCATAACCTTGTGCAACTTCGTGAGATGCAAGACCAGTTCCGCATCTTGGGCAGTAAGGAACTATTTTATGTCCTTCATAAATTAGTCCATCTTTAAACATCTTGTCTAGTATATGCCAAACTGATTCAATATAAGTATTTTCAAGAGTGATGTATGGGTGGTCTAAGTCGATAAGATAGCCCATTCTCCTAGTAAGTGTTCTCCATTCTTTTTCGTATTCAAAAACAGATTCCTTACATTTTTTGTTAAAATCTTCAACTCCATAGGACTCTATATCTTGCTTGTTATGAAGACCAAGTTTCTTTTCTACTTCAATTTCTACAGGAAGACCATGTGTATCCCAGCCTGCTTTTCTCTTAACCTTATATCCAAGCATTGTATGATATCTGCAAGTTAAGTCCTTTAAAGTTCTAGCCATGACATGGTGAATGCCTGGCTTACCATTTGCAGTTGGAGGTCCTTCGTAAAAGATATAACTTTCACCATCTTCTCTCGATTCTACAGATTTGTGTAAAAGGTCGATTTTATCCCAAAATTTTGAGATTTCTTCTTCCCTTACACTAACCTTATCCTTAGATAATTCTTTAAAATTTTTCATCTAAAACTCCTTATTCTTCCTAAATTTTTATAAAAAAAGTCCCCTCTCAAATGAGAAGGGACGAACTAGCCGCGGTACCACCCTAATTATAGGTAACTATCACTTAATTTTTTAACGCAAATACGCAAAGGCTTTTGACCTTTGAGCTCCGAGGTGATCTATAAATTTCTAAAACACAGTTTCGCACCAGACAACTGCTCTCTTAGTTTCTTAAAACTTACCGTCCTCATCAAAGCTTATATAAAATTGTCAATTGTTTGGTTTTTAAACATTTTAATGATGTTTGATTGCATCATAGCAAGTGTAGTGTGGAATTTGCAGTTTTTTACATCACTAACTTTGTTTTTGTTACAAAAGTTATCACCTTGCAAGCACCTATTGATAACAATAGGACCATCTACTGCTACAAGTACATCGTACAGTGTTACCTCTTCTTTTGGTTTTTTCAGATAGTATCCACCCTTAGAACCTCTTTTTGCATCAG
The DNA here is from genome assembly GCF_946998875.1 of uncultured Peptoniphilus sp. Classification (GTDB taxonomy): domain Bacteria; phylum Bacillota; class Clostridia; order Tissierellales; family Peptoniphilaceae; genus Peptoniphilus_A. The sequence continues at coordinate 67,946 of NZ_CAMQAY010000002.1, forward strand.
TTATTCCTGCCAAATTTAATTTTCTAAGTATTCTAAGAGTAAATCTCTTTGTAACGCCTTCACTTTCAGCAATTTGTGGCGCTCCAACTACTTTACCCTCGTTCTTAGCAAGATAACTTACAATCCTAAAGGCATAATCTGTTTCTTGTGTTATTCTCATATCATCACCTATTGCGAATATTATATCAGATTTGTTTACTTTTTGAAATACTTATCTTGTTTTTTTCTCAATTTCACTATTTCTGCAGCCTCATTTAAGGACAAATCTTCATAAGTGAGAAGGCTTCCCTTTTTAATGTCTTTATTTGCATAGGCACCTTCAGTTACAATTCCTATTGGCACATGATTTCCCTCTACTTGTGCTTTTTTTGTTTCAAGAGTTCCAAAAATCATTTCTCCGCCAATAGAATCAAGTTTCTCGCCTTTTTTTATATCTCTTTTAGCAACTGCCACTGTTTCTGCATAGGGTTCTCCCATTGGTGCAATAGATGCATCTCTTAGGACAACAGCCTTTATTATAGAGACAATAGTCTCAATGCTAGTCAAGTGATAAGGTCTATATATTGTATAAGTTGGTCCTTGACCCATAGAAAGATATTTCATTTCTTCATCTATAATATTAGATTTTGCTTTTACAACAGCAAAGACTCCTGGAGCAATTCCTGTAGCAAAATCTACAACTCCGTAGGAATTTAAAATCCCGCCATCTTCTTTTAATTTGTAGTCATCTGCGATTTTCTTTGGACTAGTTTCTACAAAGTGGCATCCTCTAATGTCTGGCACAAAACCAAGGGCATTACATACAGAATTAAGTTCAATCATAGTATTAGTTCCATCAACAAAAGATGTGAGCATTCTTGGATTGATTCCCTTTTTTTCTGCAGCTTCCTTTAAACTTTCTGGACTTGCATAATTATTTAATTCATTATTTTTTCCCTTGCCAAGGACTAAAACATCAAAGCCACAATTTTTTGCAAATTCATAAATTTCTACAATTGCACCAGGTTCGTCACCCTTAGTTCCAGAGTAGACTAGTCCCTTTTCATCAGCCATAACCTTAAGAATTGGACCAACTGTAGCATCCATTTCCACATTTAGGCTTACTATATCAACACCATTTTCTATTGCAGCAAGAGATAATTTTGTTCCCGTTTCTGTGTCGCCTGTGCAATCTACTAGGCAATCTACAAGAGTCGCCGCAATTAAATTATTAGTAGTAGCTATATATTTTTTTTCTTTTAAAAGTTTTTTTGCATCTTCCAAATCATCTGTAAAGGCACAATCTCTTTCATCTATATTTGCTGAATCTATTGCATTTTTAAGTGTAACTTTATTTCTTGATGAAAAAACTATGGGATAAAAATTTTCATTTTGACTTAACAATGTAAATAGCGATGTGCCCATTATACCTGAGCCCACTATTCCAACAGAAATATTCCCATATTCCTTTAATTTTTTCTGTAAGTAAAACATTCTTCCTCCAAATTTTTATGAGTGATTAAAATTTTTTTACGCCAAAATTATTTTAATCTGAATTAACTTCTATTGCAAATATTTTGTTAGTTTTTTGCACTTAGGATTTTGCCAAGTCTAAAACCAGAGGCAAAGGCAAAGTGCAAATTATAACCTCCACAGTCTCCATCAATATTAAGTGCTTCGCCAATAATATATAAATTCTCATATTTTTTTGTTGAGTAGTCATGACAATTTATTTGGCTTAAATCCACACCGCCTCTTGTCACTTGAGAATTTTTAAAACCTGTTGTGCCAATTACCTTAAAGCGAGACTTCAATAAAATTTCTATGATTTTTTGAAAATCTGTCATAGAAATCATATTCATGGCAATTTTTTTGTCTAAATTTAAATAATCAAGGATGTAGTGAATAAACTTTTTATCTACAATTCCCATTAAATATTCTTCAAGAGAAAAATCTGGGAACATATAGTATCTGCTGTAAAGCATATCTGATGTCTTTTCATCTACATTATTTATAAGGGGAACTTCAATAAAGTTATCTTCAGAAATATTTACAGACAAGTCTAAAATTGGTGGCCCACTTATCCCATAATTGGTAAATAAAATTTCTCCCCTTCTTCTATCGATTTCTTTATTTCCCTTAAATAATTTTGCCTCTCCAAGGACCTTTGTGCCACTTAAATGTTTAAGGTACTTGGATTCTAATTTTACTTGAGTGAGAGCTGGCTTTAAGTCTGTTATCTTTAAGCCAAGTTTTTTTAGAATTTCAAAACTTCTCCCATCAGAGCCACTGGCTGGCATGGACTTTCCACCAAAGGCAGCTATGATTACATCAGCCTTAATTGTTTCACTATCAGTAATTACATCAAAGCCACTTTTGTTTTTTTTGATTTCTTTTACTTCAGTGCCAGTCCTAATGTCGATGCCTTTTTTTTCTAGCCAGTAGATTAAAATATTTAGGACAGAATTTGCTTTTAAGGTAAGAGGATAGACCCTATTGCCATCTGTGGTGGACTCAAGCCCCAAGACCTTAAAATAGTTTATCAAGTCTTCGTTGGAAAAATCCTTTAATGTCTCTTTCACAAAATCTTTTGAAGAATAATTTTCTTCTGACAAAACTAAATTTGTATAATTGCATCTGCCATTTCCTGTAGCCAAGAGTTTTTTTCCAATTCTTTCGTTTTTTTCTAATAATATTACCTTGTTATTTTCATTTTTTGCATTTATGGCAGCAACCATACCTGCTGGTCCTGCACCAATAATTATTATATTCATAGTATCACAGATAAATTATATCCTAAAATTATAGAAATTTACAATAATTTAGAAAAAAGTATGCTATAATATCAAAGAAATTTGGAGGAATTATGAAAAATAAAATTTATATAACAGGACATAAAAATCCTGACACTGATAGTATATGTTCCGCCATCGCCCTTGCAGAATTAAAAACAAAAATGGGCGAAGATGCTGAGGCAATTAGACTAGGAAACTTAAATAAAGAAACTGAATTTGTACTTAAACATTTTGACGTTCAAAAGCCAAGACTAAAGACTTCTATAAAGCCTCAAGTAAGAGATATAGAAATTGACGCTGCCTATTGCGTCAATCCAAGTCTTTCAATGGCATCAGCAATGGAATTGATTCAAAAAAACAATATCAATTCCTTGCCCGTTGTAGACGATGACGACAACTTAATTGGAATCGTAAGTCTATCTAACATTGCAGCAACTTATATGGAAATTTGGGACGACTCAATTATTGGAAGAAGTAATACAAGCTTTGAAAATATTTTAGATGTGCTTAGAGGAAAGGTCCTCTATCTTCCAGAAAATCCAAGAAAATTATCTGGCAAAATGGCAGTCAAAGCTATAAAAAATCAAGATTTAATTAATGAAGGTGACATTGTAATAGTTGGAGATGATGTAAAGGACCAAGAATCAGTAATAAAAAAGGGCATCTCCCTATTAATTTTAACTATTTCAAGTAAACTTGACGATAAACTTTTAGAGCTTGCCAAGGAAAATAATGTTGCCGTAATCTCAACTGGTCTTTCAACTTTTATGGTTGCAAGAATTTTGCCGCAAGCAGTTCCCGTTGAATATGTAATGACAAGAGATGACTTAGTTGTCTTTCACAAGGACGACTTAATCGACGATGTCAGAGAAAAAATGGCACAATCAAGATTTAGGTCTTATCCAGTTCTCGACAACAAGAATAAAGTAATTGGAAATATTTCCCGTTACCACTTAATTTCAAATTTGAGAAAAAAAATAATTTTAGTTGACCACAACGAAAGGAACCAATCCATTGACGATATTGATTCTGCAGAAATTGTGCAAATCGTAGACCATCACAGAGTTGCAAATATTTCTACATCATCACCAATATATTTTAGAAACGAACCTGTGGGCTCAACTGCCACTATAGTTTCAAAGATGTTTTTTGAAAATGGCATAAAACCATCTCGCGAAGTTGCAGGCCTTCTCTGTGCAGCAATTATTTCTGACACACTTTTATTTAGGTCTCCTACTTCAACTGCTACAGACAAATATGTTCTTAACAAAATGAAAAAAATTGCAGCTATTGATGTAGAAGAATTTGCCATGGAAATGTTTAAGGCAGGTACAAGTCTCGAAGGTAGAAAACCTGATGAACTTTTAAAATCTGATGTTAAAAACTTTTCAATTGAAGGAGTAAATGTTAGAGTCTGCCAAATTTTTACTATGGACTTGGAAAGCACTGTCTCTGTAGAAAAAGATTTAAAGGAAGCCATGGAACACTTCATAGAAACTTCTGATGCCGAAACTTTTGTCCTTATGATTACAGATATTTTTAAAGAAGTTTCAGAAATAATTTTAGCAGGAAGTTATAAAGAAGCTATTGCAAGAAAATTTGATAAAGAACTTGTTGACGACAAGTTTTTATCAGAAGGGCTTCTCTCAAGAAAAAAACAACTCCTTCCAAAAGTAAGCGCTGCAATTTCAGAAGAACTTTCATAATTTTAAATCAAAAAATAAGAGCCTATCAATTTGATAGACTCTTTTTTTATTTAGATCAGTCTCACTGACAGCCGCAAGAATTTTCATCTTCCTTATCAGGCTGGCAACTACAATCGTGGTTATGCTCATGGTGGTGGTCATGATGATGGGCTTCTTCCTTCTCATCATCTTCCCCATCCTCTATATAGACATTTAATTCCTTTATGCCATAGACTTTTTCTAGCTCTTCAGAAAAGGCTACTACAGATTTTTCGTCAAAGCCATAGAGATAAACTTCACTGCCATAATTTAAAATTTCTAGTTTTAAAATTCCATCGTCATAAAGGCTTATGCCCATAAAGTTTAGGGCAGACTCTCCAAGTAAATTTTCTAAAATCATTTTTTTGAAGTCGTCATCTACTATTCCTTGAAAAATATATTCATAGCCATCTTCATCTGAATAAACTGCAAATTCTTCAACTAATTTTTTTGATTTATTATCATCTTTTAAAATTTTTATTTGATAGGAATCGCATTTATTTAAATATATTTTCAAAATATCAGAAATTGGTCTAAGGTCAATTTTATCGTCGATAAAGACATCATTCTCAAAATTTATATAATACAAAAAATCACTCCTACTTAGTCAAAAGATAAAATTCGATATAGGCATCATCAAGATTATCTTCACTTCCAAAATAAATATTTGTAAATAAAACTTTATATCCATCTTTATTTATTTCTAAATCTTCAGGGGCAATGCGCTCCTTAGTCTTCTTCAGAAGTTTTAAGTTGTCTCGAAGTTTAGCCATGTCGATAGTTAAAATTATTTTGTAATCACTTTTTGATTTTTTATAAATTTTTATTTCTTTTTTATCTTTTTCAAATTTATAGTTTCCTGAAGTTACAACATCGTCAAGAGAATAAACATAAATTAAATGTTTGTAGCCTTCAATATCAATATCAAATCCAAGCTCGCTGTCCTTAGACAAATTATCAGTGTAAGAATAGCCAAGATAATTTTTGTTTTCAATAATATTGGAGAAGCCAAAAAGTTTTGTAAAGCTGTCTTCATTTAGCTTAAAATCCTTTGGCATATAGGAAAGTTTGTCCACCTTATCTGTCCTTACCATGTAGCTTACTATGTCCACAATTTGATTTTTTGCCTCAGTTCCAATATTAATATTTGGCTTTATTTCTTCTCCTTCAATCATCTTATTGTCCATTAGAAGTTTTTCAAATCTAGAATTTTGTGACCTAATACTTAGACTTATTGCTGAAGCTGGTCCAAGACCTGTGATTAAAATTATAACAGACAAAAATATTGGAATACTTATATTTGAATTGTCTCTGTAAAAAATATAGTAAATTAGAGAAAGTAAAATCCATACTCCTGCTGCAATTACTATATATCTATTTTCTGTCATTCCATATTCTTTGATTCTCAAATAAATGGCAAAAAACATCATTCCCAGTAGTGGAAAAAGCGTAAAAGGAAAGACAATTTTAAAATTATTTATAATTTTAATGCTATTTACTCTGGAAAGGAAAAATAAATATACAACTGAAAAACTTGCAAACCAAATAACTAAATTTACAATTAAATTATTTGGAATTTGCCAAAGAACTAAAATTTTTACAAAATAAGCAAGTAAAACTAGAGTATAAATAAATACAATTGGAGTAATTATATAGACTAAGAGAATTTTAAAAGCCTTAGGATATTTGTAGTCTGTGAAGGAATCTCTCACCTTTGGAAAATCAGAGAAGAATGTCACCACATTAAATAAAATAAAGGAAACAATTGCAACTCTCAAATAAACTGAAGATGGGAAATTAAATTTAAATAAGCTGTTAAGAGCAAAAATAATTCCACTTATGCCAACAAAGACAATAAAGCTATAAATATTTGAAATTATAAAGGCCCTCAAAATCTTTGCAACATAGACAACAAAATCCTTGTGATAATTAAATTTTCCCACAAATGATGTGCCAACTACTAAGGCTGCAATTAGTGCAAAATATATAAAATTATTGTCATATAATGACAAGACTTCCTTTTCTTGGTATACAAGCTCATAAACCCCATATAAAATTGGAATAGTTATTATATAAGATAGTATTTTAAATAAATTATTATTTTTTAAATTTTTTAGGTCGTAATAATTTCTAAGCCCTTCATTAAATAATTTGATAAAGGCGTAGAGAAAAATTCCAAAAACAAAAACTAGTCCTAGACTCATCATCTTGTTATTATATGCTTCTGCGTATTCATCAAAAGTTGACAAGATTAAAAATACTGTGGCAAGTGTTGCAGAAATTATTGTAAATGGAAATCTTTTAAAGGTGTTTTTAATACTATTAAAATTAAGTAAAGTGTAATTAAAAATTCTCATTACTACCTCCCTATTTTAATAATATATCAATCCTATGGAATTTTAAAGTAATTGGCTTAAATCTTTATCTTTGTATCCACTTTGACATATTTATTTTCTAAATACGACTTTTCCTTCAGATATTGTATAAAGAACCTCGCCCTTTAAAGTCTTATTTGCAAAGGGACTATTAGATGATTTTGATTTAAATTTTTCAATTTTATATTCACTTTCAAGGTCAATTATAGCCAAATCTGCAAGCTTACCTACTGCAATTTCTCCGCCTTCAAGTCCATAAATTTTTGCTGGATTTGTACTCATCACTTCAATTAATTTCATGAGAGAAATTTCTCCACTTAAGACTAAATTTTCATAGCAAATTGAAAAAGATGTCTCTAGTCCAATAATTCCTGATGGCGCTTTCGTCAATTCTTTTTCTTTTTCTTCAGGGCTGTGAGGAGCATGGTCTGTCGCAATAATTTCTATGGTGCCTTCCTTTATTCCCTCGATAATTCTCAACCTATCTTCTTCACTTCTTAGTGGTGGATTCATCTTTGCAAGAGTTCCATATTTTAAAAGAGCAGAATCATTTAAGGCAAGGTGATGTGGCGTAACCTCTGCAAAAATATTTGCCCCCATGGATTTTCCAAATTTAACAAGATCAACTCCAAGTCCAGTAGAAATATGCTGAATGGAAATCTTGGCTCCCGTATAAATTGCCATGGCAACATCTCTTGCTATAAAGGATGTCTCGGCAATAGTTGGCGAACCGTAAATATTTAATTTTTCAGAAACTTCTGAATGGTTTATTCCATTTTGTTCAATTAAATTTGGGTCTTCTTCGTGAAAAGAAATTATAGCCCCTAATTTTTTTGCACGATTCATGGCATCTACTATTAATTTAGAATTTCTATTGGGGATTCCATCGTCTGTAAAAGCTACTGCTCCGGTCTTAAAATTTTCTTCCATGTCAACAAGTTCTAGGTCACCAAAGTTTTTTGTAAGGGCTGAAACTGTAAATACTTTTAGAGGAAGATCTCGCGCCTTTTTGTAGTGGTCAATAATTTTTTCCTTGTCGTCAATTTTTGGGCTAGTGTTTGCCATTTGCACAACACTTGTAAAACCTCCAGCTATGGCAGCCTGACTTCCACTTTCTAAATCTTCCTTATAGGTTTGACCAGGGTCTCTAAAGTGAACATGAACATCAATAAGACCTGGAACAAGGACTTTTCCCCTAGCATCAATTATTTCTTCGTGGGGAAATTTTGTTTCATCAATATTTTTTTCTATTTCACTTACAATTCCCTTTTCAATTCTTATATCTAAAATTTCATCAGTTTTTGAAAGAGGATCTATTATTCTTCCGCCTTTTATAATCATATTTTCTCCTATTAAAATAAATTTATCCTAAAAAAGACGAGGAAACCCTCGCCTTTTAAAAAATTTAATTATTCTTCTTCGCTATCTTCTTTGTCTTCGTCATAGATTTCTAAATCATCAAAGTCAAAATCATCATCGTATAAATCAAAATCCATGTCTTCATTTTCATAAACATAATCTTCTAAATCTGAAAGGTCTTCTTCAATGATGTCAACATAATCTTCGATTTCTTCACGAGATTCTCTCATTTCATCAATAACATCGCTTAAGATATCTACAAGTTCAGATATAATTTTACCTTCATTAGTAGTTGTGTCCAAATCATATCCATCACAAAGTCCTTGTAAATATGATATTCTCTTTAATAAATATTCCATAGTACCTCCAAATTAAACTCTAGACATATATTCGCCATCTCTTGTGTCAATTCTTATAATGTCGCCTGTATTAATGAAAAGTGGTACATTAAGAGTGTAACCTGTTTCTACAGTTGCAGGTTTAGAGCCACCACTTGATGTATCTCCTTTGACACCTGGTTCAGTTTCTGTAACTTCTAGTTCTACAAAGTTTTGAGGTGTAACTCTAAATGGCTTGCCCTTGTAGAAGTTAATAGTTGCCATATCATTTTCTTTCATGAAATTAAGAGCGTCTTCAACCATGTCTTTTTCTAGTGGAATTTGTTCGTAAGTTTCTTGATCCATGAAGTAATAAAGTGCTCCATCAGAATATAAATATTGCATTTCTTTATTTTCAATTACAACTTTTTCAAATTTTTCTGATGGGTTAAAAGTTGTGTCTTTAATACCACCAGTAAGTACTGATTTAATTTTACTTCTTACAAAAGCTGCACCCTTACCTGGTTTAACGTGTTGAAAGTCTAATACAACCCAAACATCTCCGTCCCATTCAAATGTAAGTCCTTTTCTTAAATCTCCTGCAGTTATCATATTTTCCTCCATATTAAGTATTGTCTTCTAAATCATAATAGTTAAGTGAAATTGGCTGAAATTTTATATAATCAGGTAGCACTGAACTAAAATCTCTTAAGACTAGTGGATGATATTTAACAGCTATACTAGGATTTTTATCGTATAAATCAATTAAATATCCCTCTAATTTGCAATTATTAGAAATTTGCGCATTATTATTTACAATAATTATACCAGATATTGCATTATCATTAAACAAAACTTTGTCATTTAATAATAAAATTTGATTATTTATATCTGTTTCTATCTTTAGGCTACCACTTTTTTGAATAATTGCCTTCACACCTTCTAAAGAATAAAGTGGATTTCTCTTTATAATTTTTTCACCAGTCTTTTCATCTAAGTCTTCTACTTCTTCAAAAATAAATTTTTTGCCCTTCTCTTCTCCGTAAATAAAATCGCCATCTAAGTCTATAACTTTTTTGCCAGGCATAGACCAATTATTATCTTCAAAAGAATTTTTTAACTTTTCTAAATCATCTTTATTAATTTTTCCAGAATTTAAAATTCCATCCTCCTCTTTATAAATTTTATTTACAAAATTCGCCCTAATCCTTGCCCCAGCCAGTGAATTTTTATACTTCACTACTGTATTTAATTCTGCAAAATCAAAATAATTATTATACTTATCCAAAAAATCTTCATTGGATATTTTAAGCTTCTCTACTTTTGTATCCTTAGGCAAAGATTTTGCTATCAAATTTTTTGAATATTTTTCTGATAATATAAAATCTTTTAAGTCTTGATTAAAGTTTTCTTCAGAAATCTTCATGTTTAAAACAGATTCTGCTGCGTATTTTGACTGGATTCTCTCTACTCTATGTAAATTTATATAGGATGTATTTGCTGTGTAAGAATAAATAAAATAAAAGAAGAGAGCAAGTAGTGAAATTAAAATTATTGTGAAAATATAAATATAGCCTTCTTCTCTCTTATTCATAGAACTGTATCCTCTTCGCAATTTTAAAATTTATTTTATCAAGGTCATTATAATTTATATAAACCTTAAAATAATTTCCCTCATCACTTATTTTAAAAGCCACAATACTTTCTGTTAAAGCATTCTTTCCCTTTGCATGAAGCTTATCAAATTTTTTGAGTTTATTCTCTGTTGAGGCAAATCTATATAATTTTCCATTCATTTTGCCGTAATTTATATAAATATACTTTCCTTGAAATTTCTTTATAAAATAAATTTTTCCGTCAATATTTGTGTAGTAATCAGAACTTTCGATTTCGTCCTTGATATACTCAAGGGCATATGACAAGTCTGAATTTACATTTTGATTTATATAAGTTTTGTTGAGAGCCTTTTGAGAAATACCAAGAATAGAAGTAAGTACCATGGCTATAATTAAAAGCATGGCAATAGAAAGGACAAGCTCAATTAGTGAATAGCCCTTCTCTTGGGAGGTAAACCTCCATTTTAATTTCTTCATCACTATCTCGCCTCTTTCCACTGACAATTACATGATTTAAATTTCCTTCACTATTTTTTGTCACATCAATAATAAAATCTTGATTCTCCCCTTCTCCACTGTCAAAGTTTATATTTAAATCCCTATTGTTGTATGACTCACCAATTATTTCTTCCATTTTTGAATTTACAGCATAAATTAAAAGTTCTCTTTCCTTCAAATGATTTTGATTTTCCAAAAGAGTAATAATATTGGGCATAATTACAGAGGCTATTAGACCAATAAGAGCTATGGAAAATAAGACTTCAATCATTAAATGTCCCTTATTTTTAGTTTTTAAGTTCATAATAATTCACCTTGCCAGTGACAGGCTCCACTGTGATTTTAATTGATTTTTTATCCCCTATGGAGTAAATAATTGTGCCTGCAGAATTATTGCTAGCCACATAGGAGGGCTTGCCGCCACTTGTAAAATTAATATTTCTAACATTAGTTGACTTTAGCCTAAGTAATTTATTAAATTTTACAGTCTTAGTTTTGTCGCCAAAAATCATTTTGTAGCCATCATTTTCTATTTTTATACTAGTTTTACAATTATTCACTTGAGCGTAATTTTTTAGAAACTTTATATCTAGAGCCAGACTTTTAATTTCTTCCCTGGCTTCGATTTTGTCGCGAACATTAAAATTAATCATGCCTATAGACAAAAGGATCATTGTAATTGCAAGAGTTATAACTAGTTCGATTAAGGTAAAGCCTTTAAATGTCTTCATTATAGTCAACTTCTTTTACAAAAAAGAATAGGTCTTTATTATTTTTTGGCACTAAATAAACATGGCTGATGTTTTCTGCAAATAAATTTATCCTAAACCACTCACCCTGATATATGCTTCCTTTGTAAGGAATTATTTCTCCCTTAAGATTTACAAGTCCAATTTCTTTACAAGAATCATAGGGGAATAAAATGGAAAGAGAAATTTCCTGGCAATTTTTTTCCACTCCAAGTTTTATGTCGTCGTAAATATTTTCTGCCTTTGCATAAAAGGATGTGATGCCAGATTCGCTATAATAATTTGTCCTAATGCTGTCATCAACTAAAAATTTATTTTCCTTGGCATTTTTATTTTCAAAATCTAAATCATCAAAAATACTTTCAGCCTTATCTTTAGACTTATTATTTGAATTGTCATTTAAATCATCAAAAATTGATAAGGATACTTCCTGACCCTTTATTTTACTGTTCTTTTTTTCACTTGCTTTTGCAGAAACTTTTTCTGTTGCTGGAGCTTTACTAGGATTTATGGCTTTTGTATTTGTAATTTTTTGAACCTTGTTATTTTTTACTTCCTTAGCCCTCGTGTTTTTTATTTCTTCTGCCTTATTATTTTTATCTTCTTTAGGATTTAAAGTCTCTCCACTAGGATCTACATTATTTGTCTTATCTTCTTTATTTTCGTTAAAGTAAGCTTCCTTTAGATCTGAATAATAAATTGCCTTTGATGGTTTTTCTGCCTTAAATCTATATGTAAAAGTATTTTCGTCTCTTCTATTTAACTCAATATTTGAATATCCGTAATAATTTGTGAAGGTAGAAATTTTATTTATGTCGCTATTTTCAATTTTTCCAGAAATTGCAAGAGTTTCTATGTCAGTCTGCCCTTCCTTGGTAAAATTATCTCTATTTAAATTATTTTCAGCAGAAATTTTATCAATATTTTCCTTAGAAAAATCTTTAAGTCCACTGTACTTGTTGTCTTGCTCTTCACTTTTAAGGCTCTCGTTAAAGTCAACTTCTGAGACCTTTTGTGCCTCAGCTCTTATGAGAAAATTATAAAATAAAAATTCTATAAATAACAAAATTAAAACTACAAATAAAATCTTTTCTCGATTTGAAAATCGCCTATAACCAATTTTTTTGCTAAAAATATCAAATATATCCATTTAATTTTTCCTCTACAAATTCTGCCAACTTCTCATGAAGCCTTTCGTTTGGATGTATTCCATCTATTAAATCATCTTCAATGTAATTTTCTTTAGCATAGTCATAAAATGAAATGACTTTATAATCCTTGGCATTTTCTTTTAAAACTTTGTCAAGATTTTCTATATTTTTGTTCACTGAATTAAAGTTAATAAAACTTTCATAGGCCTCGTCTAAATTTTTAAAAGATGTGGGATAAGGTGTGATGACAATAATTTTGCCGCCTAAGCTCTTTAATTTTTCTATGATTTTATTTATATTTTTTGTGACATAGTCAAGAGATCTTCCGTTATAAAAATCGTTTAAGCCTATGAGAAGAAAATATAAATCATAAGTCATCAAATTATTTATTGCATATAGAACTTCATCAGTGGTTAAACCATTTACCCCGTAGTTGTCAATATCATAACCTTTTCCCTGCAAATAATAAATTAGAGATTTTCCTCCAACTAAATATCCTTCAAATATGGAGTCTCCAAGGGCACAAATTCTCATAAAACCTCCTAAATAAGTCCTTCTTCCAAGAAACTAAAATACTTATTATCTCCTATGATTATGTGGTCTAAAATATCAATTCCAATTATCTTTGATGCCTGAACTAATGTGTTAGTAAGGTCAATATCCTCCTTTGATGGCTTTGGATCCCCTGTTGGGTGATTATGTAACAAAATAATTGTGTGAGCATTATCAGAAATTGCAGCCCTAAAAACCTCTCTGGCATGAACGAGAGTCATGTTTATAGTTCCCTTAGAAATTTCTCTCACAAAATTAATTTCTTTTTTTGTATTTAAGGTTATAATCCTAAAATGTTCTTCTTCTAAGACGCTCATGTCGCTTAAAACATAGTTTGCAGCAACCGATGGCGATGTAACCCTAATTTTTGAATCATAAGAACTGACAGAAAGTCGCATGCCCAATTGCACAGCTGCAATTATCATGGCTGCCTTGGCTTCTCCAATGCCTTCCACTTGCATTAAGTTGGCAAAAGTTGCATTTTTAAGACTATTTAAACCGTTCCTATCATTTTCTGATTTTAAACTTCTAAGAACTTTATTTGCTGTATCAATGGCTGAATGGCCACTCTTGGACCCGGTCCTTATAATAAGAGCTAAAAGTTCAGCATTGGAGAGATAATTTGGTCCAAACTTTAAAAGTTTTTCCTGAGGTCTTTCCTCCTCTGGCATCTCCTTAATAGTGTATCTTTCAATTTCTCTTTCTTTCATAAAATCACCACAAGCTTAAATTAAATAATCTCACTAAATCTCTATTTATCTTTCCTATTGGAAGCCCTACAATATTAAAATAGTCTCCCTCTATTTTTTCAACTAAGAGAGACCCCTTGCCCTGGATTCCATAGGCACCAGCTTTGTCCTTGTATTCAAGAGTGTCCAAATATTTTTCTATTTCATCATCACTTAAATCATAAAATTTTACAGAAGATTCTTCGTAGTTTAGGTATTTAATTTTTTGAGATAATTTAAAAATTGCGTAGCCTGTAAAGACTCTGTGAGTCCTTCCTCTTAGGATTTTTATCATTTCTCTTGCATCTTCGCGATCCTTTGGCTTGCCAAGAAGCCTTCCCTCAAGTTCAACCAAGGTGTCTGCAGCTAAAACAATGGCATCTTCATTATCCCTTGCCACTGCTATTCCCTTCTCAAAGGCAAGTGCCATGACAGTAGTCCAGGGCGAATAAGAATCGTCCTTTTTCTCATTAATATCTTTCGAAACTACCTTAAAATCTATAAAATGCGATAAAATTTCTCTCCTTCTTGGAGAATTTGATGCCAAAATAATATTTTCCATTTCAAGCCCTCTCCTTTGATATATTTGTGTTGTCAACTATATAAATTGAAGCAAGTCCAACAAAAAATCCTGTGAAAATCCCTAAAATAACAAGCAGTGGTAGATAGGCAAGTATTGCCGTAGTCTTCATGATGTAGGATGCAACTAAAACTTGTCCTAAATTGTGAAAAAATGAGCCAATTTCACTTATTCCAATTAAAGATAAATATTTTCTCAAAAATTTATGAGAAATAATCATGGCAAGTGAACTTAAAATAGCGCCGCCCATGGAAAAAAAGAAGCTAGACACAGCGCCAGTGACCAGTGCCAAGATAACAGTCTTAAAAATTGAGACAAAAAAGCCCTCCTTATATCCAATGGCAACTATAGTTACAAGAACAACAATATTTGATAGACCTAGCCTAGCACCTGGAATGGCAACTGGAAGTGGAATTACACTTTCAAAGAGACCAAGGACAATTCCTAAGGCGCTAAGTAGAGATAAATAAATTAATTTTCTATTATTTCTCATTTTATTATCAAATCCAAACTATCATGGTTCTTTTTGTCAGAGACAATTTTTACCATGACTCTATTAGGTAGGCAGATGATTGAATCTCCAGGAATAGAAATTTTCCCCATCTTCATGCAAATTTTATCCTTGCAATTAGATTCATGCATGTGCACCTCACCCTTTTCAATTATTACTTCATTCTTACCGTAAACAGTATTTATATCGATTTTTTCATCTGTCTTTTTAGTTAAGGGAACTTCTTTATATATTTTCCCGTCCACAGTTATAACAACTTTTTTTGAAATATTTGCATCTTCCTTGGGAAGTTTGTTTGTAAAAAAATAAATTAAAAAAGAAAGAATAACTATTAAAATAATAACTAAAATATCAGCTTTTTTTAACTTTTTCATAATTTTATTATAGCACAAGATGAAGCTTATTTTTTCAATTAAATTTTATTATAGTTTAACTTTAACTTTCTTAAAAATTGCAATAAAAAACTCTATAATATTCTAGACATAAATCTAAAATGTTATAGAGTAAATTTACATAAAAAAAGCGAGACCTAAGTCTCACTTTATTATTCAGCTTCTGCAATAATTTCTTTGCCTGCATAGTGTCCACAAGAAGGACAAACTCTATGAGGTAATTTCATTTCATGGCAGTTAGGACATTCAACTACTGTTGCTTTATTTAATCTGTAAGAAGATGCTCTTCTCTTATTCTTTCTTTGTTTTGAAGTTTTTCTCTTAGGTACGGCCATTTCTACACCTCCTCATCTTTAAATAAATCTAATAACTTTCCAAATCTTGGATCCACTGTCTCTTCTGGTGATTCTTCTTCCTGACAATCACAAGGACCTTCGTTTAAGTTCTTGCCACAATGAGAGCAAAGTCCCTTGCAATCTTCGCTGCACAAATTTTTACCAGAAATTGAAGTAACAATTTGTGAGAAAATAATCTCTGAAAGATCTACTGAATCATCAATAATTTTAAAATATTCGTCTACAGAATCTTCATCATATAAACTTGTATCTTTAAAATTGTAAGCAATGTAAGATGTCTCTTTTTCCTTTATAAACTCTTTGAGGCATCTGTCACAGACTGCTTTGAACTTGTAGGAAATATCAAGACAAAGTTCTAATTCCCCTGTCAAATCATGAATATATCCCTTGTACTCTATTGGATAGATGAGATTTAGATCTTCTAAACTCAAATCCGTGTCATTTTCCTTTAAGCTGCCCTGAAAGTCAAGCCTAACATCATCAGATGACAAAAAAGTACTAAGATCTAATTTCATATACTCACCTCAAAAATACATACAAATCATTATAACTTTTTATTTTTCAAATGTCAACAAAAATCTTGAAAATTATGCCTCAACAAGTGCCTTTGTATCTCTTGCAATCATAAGCTCTTCATTAGTTGGGATTACAAAAATCTTAATAGAAGAATCGTCAGCAGAAATAAGTTTGTCTTCTCCTCTGACATTATTTCTTTCTGTGTCTATTTTAAGTCCAAGAGATTTTAAGCCATTAACTATTGATTCTCTCATTTCAATTGAGTTTTCGCCAACGCCTGCAGTAAATACAATTGCATCAACATGGTCAAGTTCAGTCATGTAAGAACCAATGTAGCCACGAACTCTTTTTTCGAAGATATCAAGGGCAAGTTTTGCTCTCTTGTTTCCTTCATCTCTAGCTGCTTCAATATCTCTAAAGTCACTAGATACTCCAGAAATTCCTAGTACACCAGATTTTTTATTGATTAAAGTGTTAATTTCATCAGTAGAAAGATTTTCTTTTTCCATTAAGAATGGAAGAATAGCTGGGTCTAAATCACCACATCTAGTTCCCATTGCAATTCCTTCAAGTGGAGTGAAGCCCATGGAAGTGTCAATGGATTTACCATTTTTAACTGCACAGATACTTGAACCATTGCCAAGGTGACAAGTGATTAAGTTAACTTCATTTACATCTTTTCCTAGCATTTCTGCAGCTCTATTAGTGATGTATTTGTGAGAAGTTCCGTGGAAACCAAATCTTCTGATTTTATATTTTTCATAGTATTCGTATGGAAGTGCATAGATGTAGCTTTCAGCTGGCATAGTTTGGTGGAAAGCTGTATCAAATACTGCAACTTGTTTAACATTAGGAAGAAGTCTTTGGCAAGCCTTGATTCCCATAATGTTTGGTGGATTGTGAAGAGGAGCTATTTCAACATTATCTTCAATTCCCTTTAAAACTTTTTCGTCGATTATAACAGATTGAGCAAAGTCTTCGCCACCGTGTACAACTCTGTGACCTACTGCATCAATTTCATCAAGAGATTTAATTGCACCGTATTCTTCATTTGTTAGGGATTCCATTACAAGTTCAAGAGCTCTCTTGTGGTCTTGCATTGGAGTTTCAATAGTTTTCTTTTCCTTTCCTATTGTCTCGTGTTTAATTCTTGAACCTTCAATTCCAATTCTTTCAACTAAACCCTTTGCCATCAATTCTTCAGTTTCCATATCAATTAGTTGATATTTTAGAGAAGAAGATCCGCAATTAATTACTAATATCTTCATGTTTCCTCCTCATGTTTTTTAAATTTATTAAATATAGTATAATAACTAATAATAAGTTTATAACAGATGTAAACATTAGTCAATAATTGGAGATTTAAAATATGAAAATTGCTTCTATAATTGCGGAGTATAATCCCTTCCATAGGGGTCACGCCTATCAGATTCAAAAAATAAAAAGTGAATACTCAGATTTTATTGTAGTCATTATGTCGGGAAATTTTGTCCAAAGGGGCGAACCTGCCATAATAAATAAATTTGAAAGGGCAAAGATAGCAGTAGATAATGGAGCAAGTCTCGTCCTAGAGCTTCCCCTTTACTATGCAACATCTAATGCAGAAATATTTGCTCGTGGCGGCATTACTATTTTAAATTCTATGGGAATTATTGATAGACTTTACTTTGGAAGTGAAGATGACGCATCTACTTTAAAAAATTTGTCAGAAAAAATTTATAAAAATTTAGATAATGAGAAAATAAAAAAATATTTAGCAGAGGGCAATTCTTATATAAAATCTCGCGAACTTGCCATGGATTTTTTAAGTCAAAAAGAAAAGGAAGTTTTAAAAAAACCAAATAACATTTTAGGCTTGGAATACATCAAAAACTTAGAAAAGTTAAATTCAAAAATAGAAGCCCACTCTATGGCGAGAAAAAATGTAAATCACAAGGACGATTTTGCCCTTGAAGGCTTTGCATCAGCATCACACATAAGAAGCCTTGCCTATAGGGGCGAAGATGTATCAAGCTTTTTGCCAGGCTATGACTTAGTGGTGGAAAATAAATTAGAAGATTATTTTGAAATCTTTAAATACAAAATGCTTGCAGGGAAAATAAATTTCACCGACTACTTTGACTATGAAGTTGGACTAGAAAATAGGATTATAGAAAATTTAGACTCCAAAAACTTTGAAGAACTAATAGAAAAAGTCCACTCAAAAAGGCACAGCAAGTCAAGAATAAAAAGATTAATCTTAGAAATTCTCTTAGACATAAAAAAAGATTCCATAAAAAAATCCTTTGAAGCTCCCTACACAAGAGTCCTTGCCTGCGACGAAAGAGGCATAGAAATCTTAAAAAAATCAAAAAATAAAAATAAAATTTATTCCTTTAAAAGCTTTTATGACAAATCAACTGGCATTACAAAAGAGATGCTTGATAAAGAAATCTTGGCAAGTGACCTCTACAATATAAAATCTGGAAAAATAAAGACAGACTTCACAAGAGAAGTCTATAAAAAATTATAAAATTATAAAAATCATTTTTTTAATTAAAGGCAAAAAGAAACTCTCATCCTAAGAAATTCTAAAATGGAAATCCTAGAATGAGAGATTTTTATTAGTCTTTAGTCTCACTTATTGACTTTTCATAAATATTTGTAAATTCTTTCATATCCTTGTTTCTCACGACTTCTGCTGGCACATCGTGGACGCTAATAGAACCTCCCCATGACTCAGCTTCCCCATCAGGCTTTTTATTTTCCTCTGGAATTAAAATAATAGAATATTTAGTCACCTTTAAAGAAGTTTTGTACATAATTTTTTGCAAATCGCAAAGAATATCTAAGCACTTTTCAAGGCTTGGCTTTTTAACATAAGCAAAAGCCTGAGCATTTACATCTTCCTTAAAATTATTAAAATCAAATTTTTGGTCTAGAAGAAGTTTTTCTTCAAGATCATCATTAACTGTTGTCAAAGAAATTTCATAAGGGAAATTATATTTTTTCTCAAGGCTTTTACCATAATCCCTTAATTCGTCAGAAAGTCTTATCCATGTGTTAAATAAAATGGAGTCGTAAGTATCTGCCTTTATCCCGCCAAAAGAATCAAAACCCAAATAAAACTTAGTGTCTTCGCTGTTTTTGTCGCGGAGCCTAACAATATAGTAGCCGTCCTTAAAATTATAATAGGCCCTGTCGCGATTTAGGTCCAAGTCCTTGTAGTTGGCTTCAATATATTTAGTGGCAGACTTTTCCGCCATAAGTCTTGAAATAGGATTGCCAAAAAATGCTAAACAAATGAAGGCAAAAATAATAGCTAAGAAAATAAATAAGCCAAGAAAAAATTTACTAAGCTTACCCTTACTCATAACAAAACCCTCCTTTATTGGAATTTATTATATAATAACACAGAATAAAAATCCACCGGCGTAGCCGGTGGTTTTGCTTATGCGGTCCAAAGGACCTTTATTACTAGCTGCTCATCAAGGGCGCCTGTGGTTTACCACTCGCAAGTTTTACTTGCTAACCCCTGAAGGGGTCTGTGTTATCCATTGTTATTTGACCACTTAATTCATCTTCTTTAAGTTGATTTTGTATATATTCTTTTATTGCTTTTGTATTCTTGCCTGCTGTGTC
Source organism: uncultured Peptoniphilus sp. (assembly GCF_946998875.1). Classification (GTDB taxonomy): domain Bacteria; phylum Bacillota; class Clostridia; order Tissierellales; family Peptoniphilaceae; genus Peptoniphilus_A. The sequence goes on from NZ_CAMQAY010000002.1 coordinate 87,765, forward strand.
TACATAATATCCTCTACACCAGAATTGTCTTCCTCTATATTTGTATTTTAGACTTCCCCATTTTTCATATATCATTATGCTACTTTTTCCTTTTAAAAATCCCATAAAACTTGATATGCTCAATTTTGGGAGAATCTCTAGTAACATGTGCACATGATCTGGACATACTTCTGCTTATATTATATTTACTTCTTTCCAACTGCATAGTTCCCTAAAAATTGCTCCTATCTCTAATCTTTTACTTCCGTAAAATACTTTTCTTCTGTATTTTGGTGCAAATACTATATGATATTTACAATTCCATTTTGTGTGTGATAAACTATGCGTATGATTTAAATTCAAAAAAAACCTCCTGTTAATTTGTGTTTTGGTAAACCACAAATTTATTTTAACACGGAGGTATTTTTTTATTTGTTTTTCATCGCTAAAGCTAAATTGAACCCCCGGTCCAACCGGGGGTATTCTAATTACAAAAACCACCGGCTACGCGGTGGATTTTTATTCATGCTAAAGCGTACAAAAATAAGCTCAGCAGCTGATGTTAAAGACATTGCTGTCTGAGCTTATTTTGTTTTATTTGAGAATGTTTTATGGATCATATAATGATCATCAAGCTTCGATATTTATTTATAAATACAACTTCCTGCTACACTCTATTATCATCTGCAATCAACTATATTCCAATTTAAGAAGGCGTTCTTAGATTTTATGTATGTAGATTCTTGCACCGCTAAACATAGTAATTTACTTGGGCGGCTCATACCAACATAAACGCACTTACGACTACGTTCTACATCTGCTCCTTTACCTAATGTTCCAACTCCTAAATATGGCAATACACGTTTTATATCTGATGAACGATTTTTCTCGGTTTCCACATATAATGTTGCATCATGAGTTTCACCCTTAACACCATGAACTGTATCAAATACAATTTTTCTCTTGTAAACTTCATCAAAAATAATATTATCCTGTGACTTACAATCAGTCTTTAGAATTAATTTATCCATATAAAAAGAAGGAATTTTTGAAAACACATCCGTTTCATTGCATTCTTTACCTATAATTTCATTTGCTAAGTCAACTATTGCATAATTTATTTCATCAACATTACAATTTCGCATTATAGATAACTTAACCAAACAATCCGTATATAAATCATAATACTTATCAAGAAGAATCTTTCTTATAGAGATTATCGTATATTTAGAATCTGATTCAGAATCAATTATTCCCATAAACTCAAACAGTTTACATAAAATTATTCGAACTTCTTTTTCGACTAAATAGAGTTTCCCTTTTTCTAATTCGTTCGCAATCATATAAATATGATTCCAATATCTATTCAAATTTCTTATATTTTGTTTCGAATCAAATCCATCCCAATAATCTCCAATTTTCAATCCTTTTAATTCTTCACGTTTTACGAGACCTATAACTTTATAGACACCATTTGAATCATATAAATTGTATTGATTTAGTACATTAATAAATGACTCAATAACTTTATTCCTTGAATCATCATTAAAAACAATCAACGTTGGGATATATTTCAAGAACCCCTTTGATGATTTTATTTCTCGATTACCGGTTCTTAGATTTACCAAAAAATCAGCAATTTCTTGTCCATATCTATTAGAACAGAACATTTCAATACAATCTTCATCTGGAATCCATCCTATTTCTTGACTATTTTCAGAACTATATATAGCCTGATCAGGATCTCCTATATGAATTACACAAGTTTTGTTTTTATCAAACAGCTTATTCAAAACTTTTCGTTGTAATAAATCGCAATCCTGATATTCATCTACAAATACATATTGAAATCTTTGAGAAAATAAGTCTGTATATTGTGATGACAAATTCGAAATTGCTTCCGTTGCATATTTATAAGCGTCAGAATAAGTAATGATTCCTTCCTCTTTTAATAATGATTCTTTTGCTTGAATATATTGACTTGCAGAAGCAGAATTTTTCCCTGCAATAGCTCGATTTTGCCCTCTAACAAACAACCCATCATTATCAAAATATAAATTTTGAATATAGTCTACTTGTGTACCAACATTATTAGAACCATTTTTAACTTTATACTTTATGAAATAACGTAAGCTCTGATACGGGGACGTCCTACGTTTATCACTCCAAATCAAATTATAAAAATAATTTGCATATGTGCTATCATCAACCACTTGTATAGAAGTTTTTGTTATATTCCTTAAATATGGCTTTGTAACATATTGATCAATGAAAGATTGTATTGTTCCAACATAATTTGGATAGCTCATTAGCTTATCAGCATATCTATTTAATTTTGTTTTTATTTCATTAACCGCAACGTTTGTATGTGATAAAACGCATACCCCTATTCCGTCTGGAAAAGGCATTCTTTCAGCTAATATCTTGAGCTTTGCTAAAAGGACGGTTGTTTTACCACTCCCTGGACAAGCCACAATTTCAGATGAGTTCCAACAACGAATGACATTTATCGCATCTTCAGGAAAATAACATGATTTAGGAAGCAAAACTTTTTCTACATCTTTTATTTCATCGTCCGAGATATACATATCACCCATTCAATCATCATTCCTTTCCTTAATCACCATTATTAACTGAATATTTTATAGCATCCACTAAGTATTTAAGATAAGGATCATCTATGATTTTTTTCTTTAATGTTTGTTTTTTAATGCTATCAATTTCATGTTGGTATAAATCAAGATCAAACATATCTAATTCTGTAATACCTTCAGGAGAAATGGAAATACTTATTTTTATCAATGCTGCGAAGCATTGAGCAACAATTGCCTTTAAACCACTCTTACCTGAACCATCTAACATCAACTGGTACATTTCATATGCTTTCTTTGAAGGAGATAGCCCCTCCCATTTCTTTTGATCATTCGCAATCTCTTTTTCGATTTCCACTATCTTCTCTTTTGTAAGTGCATATTTATCACTATTTTTTATTTTTTTGCCACAGCGAATTGCTCTATGAAATACATCTTGAAGACAACTTAATGCCAAACAATATTCTAATGTCCATCTCGGTGTAATATAACCTCGTACAGAACCCTTAGTATATATGCTTTCTTTTCTGACTACCGTTTCTTTTGATTCTTCAATTTTTTCATCAAAAAACTCTTCTCCACCTTCATTTTTATATTCAGGTTTAATATCACAATCGGTAATAACTGATATAGGAACATTGATATTTTCGCCATTATTTCTTAAAAAAATCCTGGAAAATCTTAAAAAAGCCGTACTTCCCACATTTACTATAGAAACACCATGTTTTTCAAGTGGACAATCTATAACTTCAGCTAAAACAGGGAGCAAAAGATTTTCAGCATCGCCTTCAACCATTAAAATTCCTCTTGCAAAAAATAAGTTTGCTTTAGTAGCATCTAAAAATCTTTGTAAAAACAAATAATCTCCTTTTTCCAATTTAGTATTCTCGTATGACATATCGTAACCTGTTTTATTTTTAAGTAATATCACATTTTTTAGATTTATTTTTGAAGCAAGAATTGTACTATGAGTAGATATGATAATTTGTGTACCTGTTCTATCATATTCTTTCTGTAAATAATCTATTAATCTAAGTTGGGCTTGTGGATGCAGATGAGCTTCTAATTCTTCAATTAGAGCTAATCTTAATCCTCCCGAAGTGTCAGAATTTAACAACAATAACTCAGCTGCAATAAATAATAAATTCAGTTCTCCTAATCCCGGATTTATTTCTGAAACAACTAATGAAAGGCTCTCTAATATTTTTTTTAATTGAATATCAGCAACTTTTACCTGTGCTTCCGATGCAGTATCAGGAACATTGAAAGATGATAAACTATTTTTTATATTATTCAAAACAATTTTACCTTCTTCTTTAGTAAAATAGTATTCTATATCCTGATTAGCTTTTAAAAGAATGTCTTTTAGTTTATGTTCTTCCTTGTTAACAAATAAAGAATGCCCTGATAATATCTGTGCTAATCTTGAGTTTCTACCAGATCTCATTTCTCGTTCGGCATCTCTTAGTGGTTTTAAATACACGGTTTTAAGTAATTCTTTTGCTTTTCCGTCTAAAACAATACCGTCTTCAAGAGAACCTACTCTTAATTCAGAGTAGATTCTATTCTTATCTTTATATGCACGATAACAGAGATGCATAGAATAATTAGTTTTCTCTCCACAATGTTCAAAACATAAATATTCAATAAAGTTTTTTGCCTCATTTTGAGAAAAACTATCAATTACACATTTGACTCTAAATTCATTTACCTCATTTCCATTTTCATCTACATAAAAATCTTCATCTGTTGGGCGAACATATTCATTGCTCTGAGTAAGAAGAACAAGTTTAAGTGAATCAATAATAGCTGTTTTTCCCGAATCATTCTCGCCAATAAGAGCATTTAAACCTTTATGAAACGAAACTGACAACCCCGGCAAATCACCTTCCGACTTAAACTGTCTAAAATTGTAGAGCTCCAATTTTGAAACAATCATATGACTCCTCCTTCTATATGTTTTTTTAAGACGATTGATGTTTTACATTTCTATTTGTTCATATTGAACTCTATTATCAATTAAGTATTTAAAACTAGAATTCAAGCGTACTTCATCGTGTGAAATCAATACATAGCTCCAAGGCTTTCCTTCGTTTTCAGCATTCCATTCAGAAACGGCTTTGCAATATTCTTTTGCAGCCTTTGCTTTTTCAATGACATCTTTACTCTTAAGCTCATTACTTGCTTTTGTTTCGACCATAAAAATGCCCTCAGTAGTTTCTACAATGAAGTCAGGTTCATATCTACTCATACCACCCGGACCGTAATAAATATTAAACTGTTTTGGTGAAGGTCTCATCCATTTATCTACCGCAGTATCGTTTTCAAGTACGATTGCAAATCTACGTTCTGTATCACTATCAAATTTATATAATGTGTGACAAGCTTTCTTAAAGCCATTAAATACTTTCGAACGAACTTCACTTGCTGGCATAGTTGCTCTTAAATCGTATATTTCATCAGATTTAATTTTTCCACCAAAACCAGTTTCAATACGAGAGAATGGTCGCATTTCTGTAGCACGATATTTAACTTCATTCGTATAGAAATGCTGCATCATTTGAGCATAAATTAAATCAGCAATAGTTGTTTGACGCTGATACATAACCTCTACTGCATCTTCTTCTGATAAGTATGTACAGAAATGAGCCTTTGCTTCACCTACAAGTTTATAAAGTAAGTCAGCACAAGGTGAATAATCTACATTCTCATGGACGATGATATGTCTTACTATCTCGTTCTCAGCTGAATCCACTCTTGTTGTTGCTGCAATCTCAGGAGTATGTTCAAAAGTTTCTCCTCCTTCTCGAAGTTCAGTACCAAGCATAGCTTGACTTGATGGATGCCAATTCATGTTCCTTGTTTCCAAATCAAAATCCACAAAACCTCGTTTTACTTCATTAAAAGGCTGAACAACAGTTTGTGGTATCGGAATAACACAATTAGTTAACGCTTGAACACAGGTTTCAATTGCTTTTTCAACAACTGATGTTAATGTTTTCGGTTGCAAGTTCATATGTGGGAATTGCCTGATGGTTTCTGCCACAACAGTCTTATGAATAGCTTCTCGTATTTCCGGATCTTTCACAGCATTAAAAGTTTTAATCTGGCGATTTAACTCTGTAACACTCTTTGAAGTATATGAAGCAACAAACTGGGCAACTTCTTTTACCTGTTCTTCGACTTTTGTTCTTTCCTGTTCTGTAGTAGCTGCATAGGTAGGTGTTTCCATCAATGTAAAAGCTAATTGTTCTGTAAAACTTACATCTTCAACAATTTTGTCGTAAGTTGTAGGCATTTCAATTGTTTCTTTTGGACCTTCTGTTTGTGGATCAGTTTCGTCAATATAATATATTTTTCTAACAAGCGATTCCGGATCATTTGCTAAATTTATAATAGCTTCATATTTATCATGGCTCACAATAGATAGACGGTCAACTTGGTCAACACCAGTGCGTTCACCATATGGAAGACGAAGTCCACGTCCAATTGTTTGTTCAGTTAAAGTCTCAGAGGCTGATGCACGCAATGGGATAATAGTATAAAGGTTTGTTACATCCCAACCTTCTTTTAGCATATTAACATGGATAACAATTTCAATCTTATTCTCTGGATTTTCTAACGACAACAGCTGTTCAATGTTTTCGTCTTTTTCAGCACCTCGCTGTGCAGAGTTGATTTCCATAACTTTATCTGCATAGTAACCATTAAAGAAATCATTTGATTTTATATACTTCATTATTTCCTTAGAATGGTCAGTATCTCTAGCAACCACTAGAACAAAAGGCTTTACAACAGGTTTATTGAATGTACGAGCGTAAATTTCAAGCTTACTCTTAGTATCTTCATGCAAGCGAAGACCATCATTTAATTTCTCATGGTCAAGCTGTTCTGCTGTATATTCTTCTGGTCTAAAATCCTTACGAGTAAAGACAGCTGGAACTTTAACATATTTTTCATCATTCAATGCATGAGCAAGAGAATATTCGTAAATAACATTTTTAAATGGTATTTTCTTTGAACCTTTTTGAATCTGTGGTGTTGCTGTCAGTTCCACACCAAGAATAGGACGAAGTTCATTGATAACATCAAAGCTCTTGTCTGCATGATAGTGATGACTTTCATCCATGAATATACATAAATCAGGAAGAAATTTAAGATATGAAAAAAAAGATTCACCAAGCACTTCGCTTAATCTTTTAATTCTTGCAGGTTGTCCAGCTTTTACTTTACTATCTGAGTTCAGCTTTGAAATATTAAATACATTGATTGTAACATCATTAACAAATGACTTTATTTGTCTGAACTCATCATAGTTTTCACCATCTACAATACGTGGTGGAACAACAAATAAATCCAATCCTTTAAATACATACTTAGGATTCGATGGGTTTCCAAGGTCTGCCTTTAATTTTCTATAAATTGTAAGATTTGGTGCCATTACAAAAAAGTTTTTAATACCTTTTTCATAGCGAAGATATGCAATACAAGCACCCATAAGTCTTGTTTTACCAATCCCTGTCGCTAAAGCAAAACATACAGAAGGAAAATCTCTTTCAAAAGAACCTAGTGTTTTAAAATACTCTTGAGCGTTTCTTAAATCATCTGCATAAAAGTCTGAAGCCATCATCGACGCTTTGTCATGAAGAAACTTATCTTTCTTTTCAAGGGTTGGAAGTGCATTATATCCTTCTTTATTTTCTGCAATAATTTGCTGCATTGTTGTAGGATTTTTTTGCAAGCTGATAATATCACATAATTTCGCAAAGTAATCTAAGCTCTGCTCCTGTGGCGGACGCAGAGCAAGAACATTACTTATATACTTAGAATGATAAGTATAATATCTTTCGGTATAGGATTCTTTAATCATCTTCCCATTCCTCCTCATCAATTATTGGAATATCAACAACATTAAGGTTATAGTTATCTACTCCATATTCACATTTATCAAGGACAGATTGTGGAATCTTTTTCACTTGAATATTATCATAACGTTTATCAAGTCCAATATCAAAAGCCGGAGCACAAATAAGTAGCGTTTCCATCATTCCCAAGTCTGAATAAATGCTATCAAGCATCTTTGAATCCATATAATTTGTAGTTACATAGATATAGCTTTTGTCTTGACTATAACCTTGTTTCCAAAATACATCTGGATCAGGTGAGTAATTATATCCATTCAATTTTGCAATAGCTGCTATGAGCATATTTAAGTTATACTTACTTGAAATGACAGGATTACCGTATTTGTCTTTTTCAATAAGAGAAGGAGCAAGTTCATAAAACTTATATCCTCCACCACCTTGCCAATTCACATCTTTAGTAATACCACCATTATCTGTTCCATCAATCACAGCATTTAAACGTGGTATGCAATGTGTATAACAATGTTCTCCTAGCTCTATTCCAATCCATTTCCTATTTAATTTATGTGCTGTTGCCGATGTCGTTCCGGAACCCAAGAATGAATCTAGTACAATATCTCCGTCAACAGACAACATTTCTATAATTCTACCCACTAAACTTTCTGGTTTTTTACCATTAGGGAATTGGACATTACCCTCTTTTGTAAGGTTATTGTATTGAATATCATCCCAAAGATTACCTGAATTATCTAATTTATAGATAAGTTTACCATCGGTATCTACTACATCTTTAAGCCAAGCAACAAGGTTATTGTCTTTGTAGTAAAATCGAGTAAGTTTACCAGCATTTTTCCCTTTAATTGGCGTATACTCAATACTAAACATGCCTTTACCACCAAATTCTTCGGTTTCTTCTATTACTTTCGTTCTAATAGATGTCTGTGCATTCGTAGTTCTAAGTATTTTTTCAATATAAGAATAATAAGCCTTTTTTGTATTACCATCAAATTCGTCTTTGGCTATTTGATTAACTGACACAAATTCAAAATTTTCATGTTTGTAAAGCTTAATCATATCGCCATTTCCAGCTGGAAATTCTTTAACAAAGTCTCCATCATCTATTCTTTTAAGTACAGTTGTATATTTCCAACTTTTTCCTTGATCCTCATAACTTTGGATATAATCCATAAGCTCTTGCTTTTTCTGTGGAACAACATTGAGTTTAAATGACTCCAAATCTTTTGCGTAAAGAAGTATATATTCAACATTGTCTTGAAGGCTTTTTCCAAGGTTACTACCACTAACTCCCGCTACTTTTGTTTTAACAGAGATAGTATTAATATGATTTTTTCTTGTAAACACTTCATCCATCAAAACTTTTAAATAAGCCATTTCAACATTATCAATTTGTACACAAATTGCACCCTCTGGAGCTAGAAGATTTTTTAATATTTCCAAACGAGACTTCATCAACTTCAGCCAAATAGAGTGTTCTAAATTATCATCATAATGTTCAAAAGCTGCACCAGTATTATAGGGCGGATCTATATAAATACATTTTACTTTCCCTGTATATTGTTGTTCCAATGCTTTTAAAGCAAGTAAATTATCTCCATGAATGAGCATATTTTCCGTATTAGGATCTCCATAATCTTTTGAAGGCTCATGAAGTAATATACGAGGTTCTACAGCCGGTTCTTTGCCTTTTCCAATCCAAGTAATTTCTAATTTTTGCATTTGAAATTCCTCCGTTATTTAATCTTAAAACCAATGGTCATGATATGAGTAATTATACTATTACCTTTTAATTTCTCACGAATTTCATCTTGTAATCGTTCATTCATTTCATCAATTTCATCTTCACGCTTATTGATGTCACGTTCCATTGATCTACGTTTTTTCTTCATTTTTTCAAGTTCATCTTTTATTTCAAGCATTTCCGAAAGTGGTAAATTTGTGCTTGCTCTGAACTCTTTATTTTTTTCAGTAATGGCTTTTTTTAATTCTTTAAGTTCACGTTTAAGACCTTCTTTTAAATCTTCGCTATAAGCATCTAACTTATCACATTCTTCCAAATAATATTTTTTATTATTTTCTTCAACCTGATGCTGTTGATAAGCAATAAGCTCCTGTCTAAATCTAATGAAGCTATCAGATTCCGCCTGACAATCACCGACAACAGTTCCACGAAGTTCCATCATGGAATTGATAAGTTCTTCATCAAGCAAAGTTCCATCATCACATTTAACAGTAAATATCAAATGTTCTTCTTCTCCTATACCCTCATAGGATACTTTGTCAATTGACAACATGCCTTTTAATCCAATATGTGAATCAAAAAAAACTATATGCCTATTCTTATTACCAGAGTAATCAAACTCAATCGTTACCGGAGAAAGCTCAGTTTTATTTGCTTCATCTAACCAATCTGAATATAATTTATCATCTTTTCTAAGAAATATATCTCCCGATGTTTCTGCTGATTTCCAATCAAGATTGTATGTTTTAAAATTGCCATCGTTATCTACACGGAAACGAAGTTGATCAAGTGGCTCAACTCTTTTTGCTCCATGCATAAGGAAAAAGTAATAAAGCCAACGAGTATATTTATCCATACTAGTAACTGTACTTGTTTGACAATCTTTAAGTTTCGCAGCTACATCCTCATCAAAATTTTCTAAAATTGTTTGACGAGCTTGTGTCATTTTTTCATTAATTACTTCAGACATTTCTTCTTGCAATTCATCAAATTCTTTAGTGATTTCATCAGATGTTTTACATTTTTGATAGATACTAGCAATACGTTTTTCAAAGTCTACACCTGATTCAATAGATCCAAGAATTTCATCAGAAGAACCAAACACGCCACTAAACAATCTGAATTTTTGATCGAGCAATTGATATACCCTTACATCAGCTGCATTTTTTCTATTAAGGAAGTTAATAACTACAACATCATTTTTCTGACCATATCTATGGCAACGACCAATTCGCTGTTCTATTCTCTGTGGATTCCATGGAAGGTCATAGTTTACAAGTAAACTACAAAATTGAAGATTTATACCTTCAGCTGCTGCTTCTGTCCCAATTAAAATACTTGCTCTATCTCTAAATTCTTCAACAACAGCTGCCTTAATATCAGCGGTTCGAGAGCCTGAAACTCTTCCGTCGTTTTTATGACGTTCTTTCCATTCGTTAAGGATTCTTTTTGAATCAGCGTCACTATTAGAACCATTAAGGAAAACAATCTGACCCTCATATCCATTGTTTGATAACAGATTGTATAAATAATCTTGTGTTCTTCTTGATTCTGTAAAAATAACAGCTTTTCTTTGTCCGCCAAGTTTTTCTGTTTCATCAAAACCTTTATGTAATGCTGTTAGAAGATTTTCACCCTTAGAGTTTTCAGTAATGCTTTGTGCCAACTTAGCATACTCTTCAAGCTGTGCAAGTTCCTGCATGATACCTTCACGTTCTAGAATCAATTCAGCAGTTACATTTTCTTCATCATCAAGTGAATCTTTTAATTCATCAATAGTATCGTAATCTTCAATATCCAATTCGCTTTCAACGCCTATCAAAAAATTGTTCAATCTTTCAATTAACGAATTAAGTGTTCCAGAAATTGCAAATGAAGAAGAAGCTAATAGTTTTCTAAGAACCATAGTGATAAGTGTACGCTGACCTTCTGGAAGTGCGTATAATTTATCAGTCTGCAAATAATCAGAAATAAAGTTATATAATTTTTCTTCATCAACTGAAGGTGTGTACTCTTGCAAAATTGGAATTCTATTTGTGTATCGGACATATTCTGTTACTTGTGAACGGAGTGTTCGTTGACAAAACGAATGCAATCTTTTCTTTAAGTTACGATTACGAATTTCCGTATTATTAACTGTAACATACATTTCTCTAAATGTTTTTGAATCTCCAAAAACATGATCATCAATAATACTTACTAAGCCATATAACTCCATAAGATTATTTTGTAATGGTGTAGCTGTTAACAACAATTTCTTTTTACCGTTTAAAGCGCTCTTGAGTCTATTACCGGTAACATTACTTGTTTTGTACACATTTCTAAGGCGGTGAGCTTCATCCATGATTACCAAATCCCAATTTACTGCTTTTAATTCAGCCGCCTTTCGAGATGCGAAATCATAAGAACAAATAACTACCTTATTAGAAACTTCAAATGGATTTATTGAATCATTTTTCCTAAGTCGATTAAATTCTTTTGACTCCATCAGAATAGAATCAATGTAAAATTTATCTTCAAGTTCCTGTCTCCACTGCATTCTAAGAGACGCAGGTACAATTAGAATTATTCGCCTTTTTCTTTCTGCCCAATACTGTGATAATACAAGACCTGCTTCAATAGTCTTTCCAAGTCCAACTTCATCAGCTAAAATAACACCATTACTTAATGGTGATTTTACAGCAAACATTGCAGCATCTACTTGGTGTGGGTTTAAGTCAACTTTTACACCAGACATAGCTGAAGCTATAGATTCAAAACTTGACTGTGGTCTTTTTAATTGAATTTGTTCAGCAAAATATCTTGATTGATGTGGAGTATAATTAACCATAAATTCATTTCACTCCTTTATTCGTCTTCTGTTATCTCTAAAATATCTGAAACATCACACTTCAATGCAATACATATTTTTTCGATAATATCCATATTTACATTTTCGTTTTTCCCGAGTTTAGTTATAGATGCAGCACTAATTCCCGCAAGAGACTGCAAATCTTTTTTCTTCATATCTTTATCAATTAATAACTTCCAAAGTTTCTTATATGTAACTGCCATCTTATCCACCTCTCGAAACATTATCTTTATTTTTTCATTTCTATTCACTATTTTAGCATATTATTTTTCTATTTTCAATTGTTATTCCTTTAATAGAAGTAATATTCTTGTGAACGCTCGATTTAATTATGATGACATATCTAATCGTGTTTATAAATACCCTTTCACAAACTGGCAAGCAGTGTAAACCAATAGTGGTTTACTGTTTTTTCAACTTTCCGCTTTCGCAGAAACTTTCAAAATTGCTTGTTGGGGAATACCCCAATCCCCTTAAAACACCAACTTTCAGTCGGTAGCTACGCATTCATTCTGAACGCTTTTACTTTTTTACAAAAAGAAATTTAGCAGGACTCACGCTAATGAATCCTGCCTATTTTTATCGAGAAGTTCTTTCTCTCTCTTCTGTTTTTTCTTCCATATCTAGGATTTTTTCCAGGATTTTCTTTTCTTCACAAACTTCTAAAAAAATTTTATATAAATTATGGCAAATTAAATTACAAGCAAGGCTGGAATCATTTTTTATTGTGTTTACAAAGTGTCTAACTGCCATTTCATCTTCTGGATCATAACAAAAAATTCTTATGTTTACTTCATTGCTCAATCCTTTGCCAGTTAAAAACTCTTCGTCTCCAAGTAAACTTTTTAATCTATCTAGTTTTTCATTTATTTTACTCATTTATATCATCCTTGTTCAAAATAATTAAAGGCTGGTAAACAAATAGCATCTCCATTTTCTATTATCTTGTCCCTTAATTTATAATCTAATAGGACTAAATTTAATCTACTAGACTTGTTGTTATCTATGTAATCATTTTCTCTTAACAAACTTCCAAGCACAGATCTTAGTTTTTTAAAAGTTTCATCGCTCCACTTAGATACTTTTTTATTTTGTTCCTTTAATCTTGTTAGAAATATATTTATATCTGAAGAGCTATAGGAATAGTTGAGAGTTCGATATTTTTCACCAATTATTGTAACCATAAATTCCCATATTAATCTTGAATCTTTCATAAAGGCATAAAGGCATATTTGTTTAGAAACTTCTGTAGGTCTTTCTGCTATCCATTTTATTAGATCATCGTCTTCTAAAGAATTTAATCTTCTTAGACATGCTCTTGATCTAATTTTTAGACTTCTATTAGTTGGATACTGATATAAGTTTTCGTGAAATATTTTTTCTATAATTTCCTCATCACTTAGCCCCTCTGATTTTAATTTAGCTGTAACCTTCATTTCATAATACATAAAGGGCTCTCTAGTAATTGAAGCTATGTACTCTTTATTTCTATCCATGATTGGCTCCTTTTTATTCAAAATTTTTATTAAAAATTCATAATTAAATCTAAGTTCTCATAGTAAATTATACTATAACTTTGCCAATTGTTTAATTAGATTTTGTAGTATGTTTTTCTAATAATTATATTGAGTCTTATTAAATAATAAAATTATTAGCACTTATTGTTTTTATTTCCATTCAATCCTAATTTCTTTATTCTGCTTTTTTATATGTTTTTATATTTTTTGAACTTGTGTTTCTCGCTCAAATGTTCTACAATATAGTTAAATAAACTTGTGTTTAAATATATTTTTATTTCTTTTTAGGAGGTGGCTTATGGGTTTTATTGATTATTCTTTGGAGCCAAGGTCTGATATTGCTTTTGTGGATATTAAGTCATTCTACGCCAGTGTGGAGTGCGTCAAGAGAAAGCTTAACCCTCTAACTACTTCTCTTTGCGTCATGAGTAGGTCTGAAAATTCTAGTGGTTTAATCCTAGCCAGCTCTCCCCTCTTTAAAAGGGTTTTTGGCAAGAATAATGTTGGCAGAGCCAGGGACCTTCCCTTTGATATTGAGACTCGGAAGTTTAGTTTTGAAAAGGCTAGACATCAAAATGTTGATATCACTAAGTCTTATATTGATTATATTGAGAAGTGGGCGAAGAACACTCTCATCGTGCCGCCAAGGATGGCTCTTTATATCGAGGAAAATTTAAAAATTCAAAGGGTTTTTCAAAATTATGCTGCCAAGGAAGAGATTCTCCCCTACTCTATTGATGAGGGCTTTATCGACCTCACTAAGAGCCTTTCTTATTTTGTCCCCAACAAAAGTATTTCTCGTCGCGACAAGCTGGACCTTGTGTCTTCCATGATTCAAAGGGAAACTTGGGAGTCCATGGGTCTTTATTCTACTGTGGGCATGAGTAATGCCAATCCTCTTCTCGCCAAGCTTGCCCTTGACAATGAGGCGAAAAAGACTAGGACTATGCGTGCCAATTGGTCCTACGAAGATGTGGAGACTAAGCTTTGGGGGATTAATGAGCTCACAGATTTTTGGGGCATTGGGTCGAGGATGAAGAAGAGGTTAAATGATCTCTATATTTTTTCTGTCAAGGACCTTGCCAATTACAATCCTGATATTTTAAAGAAGGAACTTGGCGTCATTGGTCTTCAGCTTTGGTTTCATGCCAATGGTGTTGATGAGTCCAAGGTTACTCTGCCCTACAAGCCTAAGTCCAAGGGCCTTGGCAATTCTCAAGTTCTTCCTCGCGACTATTCTAGTCAATATGAAATTGAAATTGTTTTATGTGAAATTGCTGAGCAGGTCGCCATTAGAATCAGAAGAATCAAGAAGAAGGCTACTGTTATTTCTATTCATGTTGGTTTTTCTTACAGTGAGAATAAAAAATCCATCAACGCTAGGAGGACTATTTCTCCAAGTCAGTCCACTCGAGTTTTGTGTGGCGAGGTTTTGAAGCTTTTCCGTGAAAGGTATAAGGGCGGCGCTGTGAGAAATCTTAGCGTTACTTATGATAATTTAGTGGACGAGTCTTCTACGATTTTTAATTTTTTTGATGATTATAGGAAAATTGAGCGTGAGGAAAATCTCGACAAGGCTATTGATTCTATTCGCGATAGGTTTGGTTTTACTTCTGTTCAAAGGGCGACTTGTCTTTTGGAAGGCTCTCGCGTTATTGAAAGAAGTAATTTAATTGGCGGTCACTGTGGCGGCATGGACGGCGCTATTTGATTTGTGAGGTGATTTTATGGTTGATAGGTCTTATTTGCCCTATAAGTCTGCAAGGGCTTATGTGGACAGGGGCATGGCAAAGTGGATGGGATTTTTTATTTCTGAACACACTTCTGCCCTTTCCCACATGGGCGATGTCATTGACCTTTCTGAAGAGATGAGCCGCGATGATATTGTTCTCGCTCTTAGTCAAGTTTATGTAAATGGGCTTTCTGTTCTGGTCTACACAAGGCTTAGGCTAGAGCCCTTTGTAGGTAAGGTCAATGAAATTTTTCAGGGAAGTATTTATTTATGTGGAGATGAAGGTCTTATTATTTCTTTTGGAGATATTATTAAGATTATTCTTTTGGAGGAAGTATGAAGGATTTAGAAAAAAGTTGTATTCAGTTTGATTATTTCTCTAGCAATTATAAGCGTTTTGAGGAAGATTTTTATAGGTTTGCCACTATTAACATTCCTCTAACTTTTTTAACTGATGATCTCTTGCTGCACATGGTTTCTACTGGGCACAATTATTTTAGACTCAATGCAAAAAATTCTGTGGACGAGAGGGACCATTATTTTGTTTTCAAAAAATTAAATAACAAGGATAATATTTATATCAGCCAATTTGAGTATCTTGGAAATTTATCTACTGCCGAATTTTTTAATTTGTATTTTGGCAAATAGTTTTCAGCCCTTGGCTGATTTTTTTTGCAATTTTTTTACATAAAAATTTCTGTTAGAGATTTACTCCCCAACAGACATTTTAGAGCCAATAAATTTTATATTTATACATAAAAAAAGAGACTCGAATCAAGGAGTCTCGAAAATATTTAACATATTGCCAATATTTGACATAAATCCTATTTTACATAAACAAAAAATTTGGCTATATCAAATGATATAGCCAAACTGAATATCCACACCGCTTTGGTATTATTGGTTAGCGGATTTTTCTTTAACTTCTCTAATTTTTGCCATAGATTCAATAATAGAATCTGCAAGAGCTTCCATGTCATTTTCGTTAGCTTTGTTAAGAGCAGAGTTAAGTGTAACTCTTTCAGGAAGAACGTCGAACATCTTAAGATTTTCGTCAATGTATTCTTCAATCTTATCGCCAACTGTACAAGCCCAAGTACCATTTTCAATGATACCAACTGTTCTGTTTTGAACATTAAGAGCTTCAAGATCCATTAAGAAGTTCTTCATTACAGGATAAATACCTAAGTTGTAAGTTACTGATGCAATTACAATGTGAGAGTATTTAAATGTGTCTGCAATTAGATAAGACATGTGAGTGTTACTTACATCGTGAACTACTACATTAGTCATTCCCTTGTCACAAAGTCTTGATGCAAGGGCTTGTGCAGCTCTTTCAGTATTTCCATACATTGATGCGTAAACAATCATTACGCCTTCTTCTTCTGGTTCGTATCTTGACCATTTGTCATATTTTCCAATGAACCAACCAAGATTATCTCTCCAAACTGGTCCGTGAAGTGGACAAATCATTTTAATGTCAACAGTTGATGCTTTTTTAAGAACATCTTGTACAAATGGTCCATATTTTCCTACGATATTAGTTAAATATCTTCTTGCACTGTCAAGGTAATCTCTTTCGAAATTAACTTCGTCAGCAAATAGTTTTCCATCAAGTGTTCCGAAAGTACCAAAGGCATCAGCAGCAAATAGTACTCCGTCAGTTGTATCAAAAGATACAAGAACTTCTGGCCAGTGAACCATTGGTGCTTCTAAGAATACAAATTCGTGTTTACCAAAGGAAATTGTGTCTCCTTCAGCAACTATCATTGATTGTTCTTCATTTACATGGAATCCATATTGACGCATGAATTCAAAGCCTTGTTCACTTGCAATAACCTTAACATCAGGATATCTTAAAGTGATTTCATCAATAGCAGCTGCATGGTCTGGTTCTAAGTGGTGGATTACAAGATAATCAAGATCTTCTCCATCAAGAACTTCAGAAACATTTTCTAAATAATCTTTTACAATTGACCAGTCAACTGTATCGAATAATACATTTTTTTCGTCTTTTAATAAATATGAATTATATGTTACTCCTTCAGGAATAGGAAATATATTTTCAAATAATTCTAGTCTATGATCATTGCCACCAACATAGTAAAGATCATCTGTAACTTTTCTAACAGTATACATTATATCCTCCTTTATTTTCTATCAGAAGGGAAATCAGCTTCAATGAAGTTTTGCTTCTCTTCTTGACATTCTGGACAAGTCCAGTCATCTGGTAATTTATCGAAATCTGTACCAGGATCAATTTCACCTTCTGGATCTCCATAGTTTGGATCATATTCATATCCGCATCCTGGACATACCATAACTTTATAATTTGGAGCTAATTTTCTAGGTTTAGATCTTCTAACTTTCTTCATTGGAGGTGCTTGTTCTTTTTCACCAGTTCCAAGAGCTTCTGCAAGAAGTGGCATAATTTCGAACATATCTCCAACAATACCATAGTCACAGTTCTTGAAGATTGGAGCACCTGCATTTTTGTTGATTGCAACAATTGTTGATGCGTTTTTAATACCCTTTAAGTGTTGGCTTGCTCCAGAAATACCACATGCAATGTATAGGTTGCCATTGAATTTTTGTCCAGACATACCAACGTATCTTTCAAGTGGTACAAGTTTTAATGTTTCAGCAACTGGTCTTGAAGAACCTAGTGCAGCGCCTGCAGCGTGAGCAAGTTCTCTTGCAAGATCCATGTTTTCTTCTCCGCCAATTCCTTTACCAACTGAAACAACCCTTTCAGCATCGTAAACAGGAGTGTCTATATCAATTCCAACAGAGAAATCATATCCATCTTTCTTTAAGTTTTTAACTAAAATGTCAACAGCTTCTTTTGCTGTGTCAGCTTTAATTATTTCTCTCTTTCTATCTCCAGTGATAGGACCTGCCTTCTTATCTATTGCAGCAGCTCTACCTTTCTTCTTAGGAGCCTTTCCTACAAGGTGACTTGCAACTACTACTCTTTGGATTTCAGAAGTACCTTCGTAGATAGTAGTAATCTTAGCATCTCTGAAGAATCTTTCTACATCCATTCCCTTTAGGTATCCGTTACCTCCGTGGATTTGAAGAGCTTCATTTACAACCCACATTGCAACTTCAGATGCAACAGTTTTTGCCATTGCAGCTTCCATTGAATAATTTTCATGATTTTGTTTCATTTCAGCAGCTGAATAAATCATAAGTCTTGCAGCTCTAATCTTAGTAGCCATATCTGCAAGCTTGAATGCAACAGCTTGTTGTTGAGCAATTGGTCTACCAAATTGGATTCTTTCTTTTGCATAAGAAAGTGCAGCTTCGAAAGCACCTTGTGCAATACCAAGAGCTTGTGATGCAATACCAATTCTACCACCGTCAAGAGTTTGCATTGCAATTCTAAATCCTTGACCTTCTTTACCAAGTAAGTTTTCCTTTGGAATCTTAACATTGTTAAATTGAAGTTCAGCAGTAGTTGAAGATCTAATACCTAATTTGTCATAGTGATCTCCGAAAGTAAATCCTTCCCAACCTTTTTCTACTATGAAAGCAGAAATTCCGTGAGTACCTATACCTGGTGTAGTAACTGCATATACAACATAAGTATCTGCAGCAGGAGCATTAGTAATAAAGATTTTATTACCATTTAAAATATAATAATCGCCATCAAGTACAGCAGTTGTTTCTGTGCCGCCAGCATCAGAGCCTGCATTAGGTTCTGTTAAACCAAAAGCTCCAAGTTTTTTACCTTGTGCAAGTGGTTTTAAATATTTTTCTTTTTGTTCCTTTGTACCAAAAGCTTGGATAGGATAAGAACCTAGTGATGTATGTGCTGATAAAACAACGCCGACACCTGCATCAACTCTTGATAATTCTTCAACAGCGATAGCATAAGAAATAACATCCTTACCTGCGCCACCTTCTTCTTCAGGATAAGGTAGACCCATCCAACCGTTTTCGCCAATTTTCTTAATGATTTCTTCTGGAAATTCATTGTTTTGATCAAGTCCAAATGATAATGGCTTAATTTCTGCTTCTGCAAACTCTCTAATAGCTTTACGAAGAGCTTCATGTTCAGCAGTAGTCTTATACAAATTTGACATATTTTCCTCCTTTTTAAATTAAAGAATACTTGAAATATTTTTCACTTTAATTGTGAAAAACAAAAGATACACCAAAGCGGTATACAATAATTAAAGTATACAACAACTTACCTAAAGTGTCAAAACATTTTCATCAAATTTGAGTTAAAATTTTTAAAATTTTTTTCTCGAATTATTATATTCTTTGACTAGATTATATATACCCCTTTTTAGTAAATAAAACATTAAATTAGTTAATTTTAATAATTTATTGTAAAATAATTTTTTTGCTATAAAATATAAAGTTAATAAGACTAAAATCATTAAAAAAGGAGGAAAAAATGAATTTAGAAAATTTATTAGAATGGAGACGAAGCTATAGGAAGTTTGACGAAACTAGGTTAATTTCAAAGAATGATATTGATGAAATTTTATCTTCTATTAAATTTTCATCTTGCGCCAACAACAGACAGTACCTTAGATTTATTTCTGTTGAAAGTAAAGAAAAGGTTTTAGAAATTTTCGAAAACACAAGATGGGCTGCTTCCCTACCTAACAATATGGGAAAACCCAAAGAAGGCGAAAGACCAGTTTATTTTATTGCTATTTTAAGTGACGATGACAAAAAGCTTAGGTTTAACGGCATTGATGAGGGTCTAGTTATTTCTAATTTAACTCTTACCGCTGCAGAAAAAGGTATTGGCTCTTGCATTATTGGAAGTGTAAACGACAAAAAAATGCGTGAGATTTTAAATTATGAGGACAATTATTCCTGCGAAGTAGTAATTGCCTTTGGCTATCCAAAGGTTAAGTCAACTATAAAGGAAATAGAAATAGGTGAAGACCAGTCTTATTATTTAGACGAAGATGGCAACTACATAGTGCCAAAGTATAAATTAAAGGACATCCTTAGGAGAATATAATGACAAAAGAAAAATTTAGCGAAAAATTAAAGAAGAAGGCAAAATTATATTTTATTGACGCTCTTGGCGCCATGGCATTTGGTCTTTTTGCCACCCTACTTGTAGGCACAATTTTAAATACTATTGGCAAAAGTTTTAACATTGCCTTTTTGACAGATGTGCTTTGGCCCTTGGCTCAAAAGGCTACAGGACCTGCCATAGCAGTAGCTATTGCAACGGCAATGTATGCACCAAGTCTTGTGGTCTATGCTGCAACTGTTGTGGGTATTGCAGGCAATGAACTTGGCGGACCTATGGGGGTTTACATTGCAACAATTTTTGCTGTTGAATTTGGAAAACTTGTTAGCAGAAAAACAAAAATCGACATCATAATCACTCCTGCTGTTACAGTTTTAGTTGGTGTCTTTATAGCAAACTTCGTTGGACCATACATAGGTGCCTTTATGAACCTTCTCGGTGCAATTATTATTAATGCTACAGATAAGGCTCCTTTCTTTATGGGAATTATTGTATCAGTTATTGTTGGAATAGTTTTAACTCTTCCAATTTCGTCTGCTGCCCTCTGCATGATGCTTTCCCTTTCATCTCTAGCTGGTGGAGCTGCAACTATTGGCTGTTGTTGTCAAATGGTTGGCTTTGCAGTAATTTCTTATAGGGACAATAAAATGGAAGGACTTGTGGCACAAGGTCTTGGTACTTCTATGCTACAGATGCCAAATATTGTGAGAAAGCCAATAATTATTATTCCGCCAATTATTTCATCTGCAATCTTAGGACCAGTTTCTACTATGGTTTTTAAACTTGAAAACACACCACTAGGCTCTGGCATGGGCACAAGTGGACTTGTTGGACAAATCTCTACCTTCACAGCAATGCCAGATGTCCCCTTCATGAAACTTCTTGGCATAGTTTTACTAATGCACATAATCTTGCCAGCACTTGTAACCTTTGCAATTTATGAAATATTTTACCGCAAGGGACTAATCCAAGAAGGCGACATGAAATTATATTTTAAATAAAAATTACGAGCTCAAGGCTCGTTTTTTTTTGCAAAAAAATTGGCTCATCAACTTGATGAACCAAAATTTTTTATGAAATATAAAGATAAAAGGCAATAAAGTGAATTATTGATGCTGCTAGGACAAAGAAGTGCCAAATTATATGATTGTATTTGAACTTCTTTGACTTGTAAAAATAAGTCCCTGCAGTGTATACAACTCCACCTAAGACTAATAGAAGCATAAACTTCCAAGTTGTGTTTGCTACAATTGGCTTAATTAAAAATACAGAAAGCCAACCCATGGCAATATAAATAATAACAGAAATAGTCTTTAACTTGTCATAATTTTTGTATGTAGCAATTTTAAAAACTGTACCAAAGAGAGCTATTGCCCAAATTAATATTATAAAAAATAATCTAAATCTTCCCCTTGTAAGTAAAAGTATAATTGGCGTAAAACTTCCTGCTATAAAATAATAAATGGAAACATGGTCGAAAATCCTAAGAATTTTCTTTACCTTTTCCTTTTGAACTGCGTGATAAATTGTGCTCATTAAAAATAAAAAAATGAAACATCCACCATAAATAGAAAAGGCAACTGTTTTTAAGACATCACCACTATTCACACTTGGAATAATTAGCATCAATAGAAAAATAATTCCAAGTAAAACTCCTAGGGCGTGACTAATTGCATTTGCCATTTCTATTCTAAAAAATTCTCTAGAATTTGTTTTTGATAACATATCTTCACTCCTTTTGCCAATTATACAACTTTTAATGTTTTTGGTAAATAACTTTTTAGCCCTTTAAACTAAAAAAAAGATGGGCATTACCCATCTTAATTTAAAAAAATTATGCTCTTACATCATCAAATTCGCTTGATTCAAGTTTTTTCTCAACATAGGAACAAGTTCCCTTTATTTTTTTATTTTCACTTCTTGCATCTTCTACAAGTTTTTTTACAAGCTCACCTGCAAGACCTTGTCCACCAAATTCTGGCTTAACAATTGTGTGTTGGGCATCTATTACATTGCCCTCTTCAACATATTGTAAAATTCCCTTGTAGTTAAACTCGTCATCGCCTATATAATAACAGTTTCTACCTTTTTTAACTTCCATAATGACCCCCTCAAATTAGTATTACTTTTGTAATACCCAAATTTTAGGATTTGTCACATTATTTTATTTTTTCGATTATTCTATACTTAGTGTCAAAACCTTCAGAAGTTCCTGTAAAGGATGAATCTTCTTTAGAGAGTTCAGACATAGTGTCAACAATTTCTTTAAACTCAGGAAGTTCTTGTGTCTTCTTGTCTAGTTCATCAATTCCCTTTTGTTTAAATTCTTCTAATTTTTCTGCAAAAATTTTCATGTTGTCGCCTATTAAAACTCCGCCATCTTTTAATTCAATAGCTCCAGAGTTTAAGTCGATGATTCCGTCATCTAACTTCTTAATTCCATCTCTCAAAGGAACTACACCTTCAGTCTTAAGTCTTGGAAAATCTTTAAATAATACAGACTTGTCGCGAAATTCTAATAGTCCCTCAGTAAGTTCATTTGCTCCTGAATTTAGTTTAGGTGAATTTGAGTCAAGCTCAGTAATTGCATCTGTAAATTTATTTACTGCATCCTCACTCTTTTCTGTTCCTTCTCTTAATTTTGATGAGCCGTCCTTTAATTTTCCTGCTGCATCATCAAGTTTGACAAGAGAATCTGAGAGCTTCATTAGTTGTGAAGTGTCTAGTTTTGATGCTGCTTCTGACATAGCCTTTTCAAGAGCAGAATTAATTTGGTTTGCTCCATTAGAAAGTTCTGTTGTTCCACCTTTTAACTCTTCAAGGCCTGCAGGAAGTTGACTTGCTCCAGCATTTATTTGTTCTGATGCTTGTGCAAGTTGATTCATTCCACCTTTTAACTCATCTAGACCTTTTAATTTGTCAGTCATACCTGTTAAAGCTTTTAATCCTTGGAGATCAGCTCCAACTTTTTTTGCTGATCCACCAATACTTTGTGCATTTTCTCCAATATTACCTGCAGTTTGACCTAAATTTGCTGCCGCACCCTGTAATATTCCAATAGCTTGTTGAGCTGCAGGGTCCTCACTTTGACTTAGGATGGCTATAGCTTTTCCAATTTCAGCAGCTGATGCTCCAATGAACTTTGAATTTCCACCAATAGCCAGTGCCTTTGCACCAATATCTTGAAGATTATCTTCAACATTAATATTTCCAAGTCCTGATAGATCTGGCGCCTTCATGGCTTGAACTTCATTATTTAAGGCTTGAAAATTAGAATTAAATTCACTTTCACCTGCTGCAAGTTTATTTGCACCTTCATAAGCCTTTGCTGCTCCTGCCTCAAGTTTTTGGGCGCCGGCAGAAAGCTGTCCTATTCCAGATTTTAATTCTGCCAACTTCTTTAAAGCTTCTTCCTTCATTTCGTCAATCTTACTTAATTTACTTGAACCTTCTCTTAATTGTACTGTGGCATCCTTTAACTTTCCAAGTCCATTGTCTAGTTCAACTGAACCATCGTGAAGTTTTTTGGCTCCATCTTTCATTTCTCCAGTTTTTTCATTCATCTTGCCCACTGCAGAAGTGTAGTCGCTAATTCCAGAAGTTAATTTGCTACCACCTTCATACATTTCTTCTGCTGCACCTGGAATTGGCTCAACCTTTTCAATTACTTCGTCTATTTTTTCTTCGAAGTCTCCAGATTTATCGTAAAGCTCCTTGGAACCATCCTTAAGTTTAACAGTTCCATCGCCAAGTTCACTTAGACCATCATTTAATTTGCCTTGGGCTTCAGATAGTTTTGTAGAAGCGTCAACTAATTTTTGTGAATTGTCTTCAAGCTCTCTAACGCCGTCACGAAGCTTGTCAATTGTCTCTAAATCTGCTTCGTTTTGGAATAACTCATTAGAAATTACCACATAAGCTTCCACAGGATCGTAATCTTTTACATCCATTTCAACCACTGCTTCACTTCTAAATTCTTCCATTTGCCTATCTTCTAAAATACTTTCAAAGTTTCCTCTAAGACCTGGAGTCAATACTGAAGTTACAACTTCATTTTTGCCATCCTTTGCGATTTTTGCATCATCAGACTCAATGTTTGATGCAACTTCTTGTGGGAAGGATAGGGCTGCTATAACTGTATAAGGTGCATAGACCTTAGTTTTTTTGCCAGCAATGTTCTTTATAACATACTTATTGTTTTCAGTTGAAATAACTAATTTAAGGTGGCCAGACTTGCCCTTTAATTCACTATTTTCCATTTTTTCGCCGTCAAGATAATAATCAATTTTTACATCAATTGGAATATTTTCTTCACTTTTGCCTTGGTAGTAAATGTCCTTTACATTTTCATCCCAATAAATATAACCATTTTTATTTTCAACTTCTTCATCAGTCTTCAAATTTTTAACATTTTTTAAATTGGACTTGTCCTTGCCCTTAATATTTTCTTCTGAATTTAACCAAACTGAAACAGTTTTATCTTTAATGTTGTCATTTTCTTTTAAGACATAAACAGTTTCACTCTTATTTATGACTTCTGATGCAGCAAAAGCTGTGTTTGTCAAAATCATTGAAGATAATACAACTGTTATTACACCTTTTTGAACTTTTTTATTCATATTCTTCTCCTTAAAATAATATTAATCTAAACCCTTAGTAGTTTTCTTTATCAGTGGAAAACTTACAGAAATAATTGCTGGCAATAATAGTATGATTACGCACATACTTATAATTGCACCCCTAGCTAAAAATGTACAAATTGTCGATACAATTTCCATTTTTGAATAAATACCTACACCAATTGTGGCTGCCATAAAGGAAAGTGCAGATGTAACAATTGATTTAGAAGTTTCTTTTACAGACACTTTAAGAGAACCATCTACATCCTTTGACTTTTTATATTCTGCCAAAAATCTATCTGTCATTAAAATTGAGTAGTCAATAGTAGATCCAAGCTGTATTACCCCAATTATTATTGAAGTTATAAAAGGAATAGTGTGATTTAAATAAAATGGGATTCCCATATTTATTTGGATTGCAAGTTCAATTGCTCCAATTAAAACTATTGGTATTCCAATTGACTTAAACACAAGAGCAATAATTAAAAATACAACAGCAATTGAAATTATATTTACAATTTGAAAGTCTCTATCTGAAATAACTGTTAAATCATCTGTTAAAACTGCTTCTCCAGTTAAATATCCCTCATCGTCATATTTATTTATAAGACTTTTCATTTCACTAACTTGTTTTTTAACTTCAGGCGATGCAGTTTGATACTTAGAATTTGCCATGATCATCTGATAACCATTTTTTGAAAAGTTATCTTGAAGTTTTTCAGGCAAAAATTCACTTGGGATAGTGTATCCTGTGACAGAACTTGCACTTAAGACAGAATTTATTCCGTCTACGCCCTTTATATCGCTTATAAGACCATCTAAGTCTGAATTTGAAAGATCATCTTTAACAACAATAAAATGAGTACTTGCCATATCATAATCTTTTTTCATTTTATTTAAAGCTACTATTGAATCTAAATCCTGTGGAAGGGATCTGTCCAAATTGTAATAAAGTTTTGTATTTACTGAACCAAAAATTGCTGGAATAAAAAGCAATACAAAAGCTAAAAACAAAGTCTTTTTGTGCTTTATAGTAAATTCAGATAATTTATTAAATTCCGGAAGCATGACTTTGTGATTGTATTTATTGACTAACTTTTCCACAACAAGTAACATTGCTGGAAGAACTGTAACTGTTGCTATTAAACCTATTAAAACTCCCTTACTCATTACAAGACCAATGTCTTTTCCTAGACCAAGTCTCATAAAAATTAAAACTATAAAACCAGCAAAAGTTGTAAGTGATGATGCAAATAAGGAAGAAATAGTTTCTTGAACTGCCTTATCCATAGCATCATTTTTATTGTCAAAGTTTTTCTTTTCTTCAACATATCTGTGATACAAAAATATTGAATAGTCCATAGTAACAGCAAGTTGTAAAACAGCCGCTATAGCTTTTGTTATATAGGATATCTCACCTAAAAATACATTGGATCCAAAATTATACAAAACTGCATAACCAATAGTTAGCATAAAGACAAAGGGTACAATAGTAGATTCATTTGTTAGAGATAAAATAATTAATCCCAAAACTACGGCAAGAGCAACATAGATTGGTGTTTCTTTGTCGATTAAATCCTTCGTATCCTTTACAAGAGATGAAATTCCACTTAAATATTTTTGATTTGATTCTATTTTTCTAATTTCATCTATAGCATTCATTGTCTTTAAAGAAGATGATGAATCGCTAAACTTTACAATCATTAAAGTAGAGTCTTCTGCATAGAAAACATCTTTTATCTCGTCAGGCAAAAATTCACTGGGAATCATATCTCCAACAGTTGATGATTTAGAAATCACATCTTCTACTCCATCAATTTCTAGAATTTTCTCTCTCAAAACTTCTGCTTCATGGTCAGTTCCCTCAAGAATTAACATTCCTGTTGCAGCATTTTTAAAATCTTTATCCAAAATCTCTTGACCCTGGGTTGACTTTAAATCTTTAGGCAAATAAGACAAAATATCATAATTAACTTTAGTAAGTTTATAGCCTAGTAATGAAGGAATTAGAAGTAAGGTCATGACAAAAAGCACAAATTTGGGCTTGTGAGAAATAAATTTTGTAAATTTTTTCATCCAACCACTACCTAAATATCCTATCTACAATTTTATAAAGAACTGGTTTCATATCTTCTAAACTTAGAATTGAATCTTCCATTAATGCCGATTCGCAAGTAGAAAGCACAATATTAATTGAAAGAGATAAAATAAATAATTTTTCTTGATCAGATAAAATTGCTGGGAATAAATCTTCAAATTTATTTAAAATAAAATTAAGAGAATTTTCCGCCTCTTTAAATCTATTGTCATTTTCAACTTTTGCATAAAGAGCCCAATTTAAATTATTTGAAATAATTTTTAACTCTAATGGATTTTTTATTAAGTGATCAATTATATAATCAAAAAAGGAAATCAACCTCTTTTTAGAATCCTCACCTTTACACTTAGCTTCGGCACTAACAATTAATTCTGTCATAATATCTAAAACAATTTTTTCTTCAAGATCTTTTTTGTCCCTGAAGTAGAGATAAAAAGTTCCAAGTCCTAAATTCGTTCTATTCATTATATCCCTAATTGAAGTTGCCTCTATTCCCTTTTCTTCAAAAGAAGAAAGAGCAGCAATAGTGATTTTCTTTTCTTTTTCTTTTTTTCTTTCTTCAGACTTTATCATATATACTCCTTACTTTTGAACATTGTTCATCTTCGTAAAAATATGATAACTCTTTTGTGAACAAAGTTCAACTTTTTTTTATTTTTATTTAAAAAAGACTTTGCATTACACAAAGTCTAAAATTATAAATTTTATTCAATTTAAAAAATAATCAAAAGCAAAAATAACAATTTAGCTTATTTTTCTCCACAAATAATTTCTTTATAAGATTTTTTATCAGTGTCTCCTTCTGTGGAAATACAAAGCACAACAGAATCTTTATCTAGACCAATTTTTTCTCTATAATTTCTTAAACTATCATCAGTCATAAGGCTATAAACTATACCACTTGTTACAGCACCAGATTCTCCAGAAATAATTTTTTTATCATCAGAAATATTATTAGCCAAAACTCTCATTCCAATTTTAGTAAAAATATCATCAACTGACAAAAAATAATCGGCATAAGATTCTAAAATTGGCCATCCAATTGTTACAGGTTCACCACAATTTAGTCCAGCCATTATTGAATCTAAATCACCTTTAACAAAATGAAGCTTTCCGTCATTTGCATCAGCAGTTCTATAGAGACAATTTGCCTTATTTGGTTCAACAATTATAATTTTTGGAGGATTGTCCTTCATCACATTTCTAAAAAAAGCAGTAACAGATGCTGCCATAGAACCAACTCCTGCTTGTAAGAAAATATAACTAGGAAAAATTCCTTTTTCCCTAAAATCATTATAAACTTCATAAGCCATTGTCATATAGCCCTTCATAATATTTCTTGGAACATCAGTATAGCCTTCCCAAGAAGTATCTTGAATTAAGACTCCCTTATTTTCTTCAGCAAATTTTGCAGCTAGCCTCACACAGTCATCATAATTTACTTCCATAATATTTGCATCAGAATTTTCTCTTCTAATATTTTCTAGTCTCTCAAGAGAACTACCCTTTGGCATAAAAACTTTTGATTTTTGACCAAGTTTATTAGCTGTCCATGCAACAGCACGTCCATGATTTCCATCAGTTGCTGTAGAAAAAATTATATCGCCAAGTTTTTTTCTTGTTTCACCCGAAGTAATTTCATCAAAAGTAAATTTATTTTCATCTAAGCCAATTTTCTCTCTTATAAAATTAGCAATTGCATAACTTGCGCCAAGAACCTTAAAAGCATTTAAGCCAAATCTATAAGACTCATCTTTTACAAAAAAATTTTTAAGTCCAATTTCTTTAGCCAAATTTTTCAGATCTACTAGGGGAGTCTTTTCGTAAATATCAAAAGACTTGTGAAAATTATTTACAGTTTTTGCCGATTCATAATCAAAATCAGAAATATCTGCCTTAGACTTTTTATTTTTAACATATGTTAAATTAAATTTTTCCATGTCCCACCTGCTTTCATCTTATGATATTAGCTTATCATTTTAATAATGTAAAAGATATGTTTTTATTATTTTGATTTTTTATTGTATAATCTATTTTGATAATTTAAATCTTGGAGGAAAGATGAAGAGAAAAATTTTAATTTTAATTTTAATTGCTTGCCTTGCTCTTATTACATCAGCCTGTGCAAAAAATAATTTAGTAAATAAAAACATTGATGAAACCGAAAAAATTGTTGAAGAAAAAATTGGAGAGCCAAAAATTTCTAATTTAAATGATGAAAAGACTTTAGATTTTGTTAAAAATTCCCTTGATGGAAGTGTGAATAGCCAAAGCCTTGAAAAGTTTATTAATCTTGTAAGAGATTATAACAAAGGCATTTCAAAAGACTTGCTTATTGGCGATTTTAAAAGTTTATCTAATATAAATACTGACACAGGAAAAATTATTGATGAGAGAAGTAAGGTCAAACACGAATTTCCTGACACAAATTGTAGAATTAATTCCTTTTTACTCTTAAAAGATGGAATGAAATTTAATACAGATAAAAAAATTGATGACGATTTTCTTTTTATGGACGAAGAAGCCATAAAAAATTCAAATTTATTTACTGATGAGGAATTTAAAAATTTTAAAAGTTTATTTTCAAGAGTTGCCACAAATAGTAGCAAAAATTCAAGGGATCAAGGTGAAGTCATGGCAAAATTCTTATCAAATTTTACCTTTTCAGAAAAAGTTAAGATGATTTCTGTAGTTCTTCACGACAATTTAGACGGCGATTATCTTTTTATTGGTCATGTTGGAGTTCTTCTTCCCCTTGAAAAAGGATATTTGTTTATAGAAAAAATATCCTTTGAAGAGCCCTATCAGGCAATAAAATTTCCTAATAAAGAATCCTGCTACAAGTACTTAAAGAAAAAGTTTGAGGACTACAAGGACCCCAATGTAGCGCCACCCTTTATCATGGAAAATAATGAGTATATAGATATTTAATTCCAATTTTCATTTAAAATTCTTTGTAGTTTTAAGCAAGAAAATTATTTTTAGAAAACATTAATTATAACTCTATAAAACGCAAAAAAATTGCCCAAGTATTCTTGAGCAATTTTTTATTTTTATGAAGTTTTGAAATTATGATCAATTTAATTTTCTACAGCTTCTTTACTTTTGCCACCATTAATTCTATCTTCTCTCATCTTCAACCTATTAGCTTCAAGTTCTCTCTTTCTTTCGAAAGCGTGAAGAATAAGTGCAAGAGTTACAACGCCGTAAGAGATAAATGTTCTGAAATATTCACCCATCATGGCATCTCCTGTCATTACTCTTCCTGCTTGTGGAAGAACGATAAACATCAAGTGGAATAGTGCAGTACCTAAGATTACATTTGGAATAGATGCCTTAGATACAGATGCACCACCTACAAGGATTGATGCTGCAGCATAAAGTGCTGCTTGGT
Source organism: uncultured Peptoniphilus sp. (assembly GCF_946998875.1). GTDB lineage: Bacteria > Bacillota > Clostridia > Tissierellales > Peptoniphilaceae > Peptoniphilus_A. The sequence continues at coordinate 118,178 of NZ_CAMQAY010000002.1, forward strand.
CTTGACCTGCATAAGTTGCAAGTGTACCAATGTTTTGAAGATAAATAATTTGTCCGTAGCAAGCAAGTACAGTAGACATTACTATTGATGCAATTCTGATTTTATCAGAGTTCATACCTGCGTTGGAAGATACAAATTGATCTTGTCCTACTGCCTTCATGTCGTGACCAAGTTTAGTGTTTCTAAACCATACGATAAATAAGCAAAGTAGAGCAATAATTATAATTGTAACTACTGGCACATCAAATAAGATTTGATGCTTTGCAGTAATAGGAATATTAATTCTGAATTTTAAAATATTGTCAAAACCTTGAGCAGATGCAAGGGTAATGGAGTTTTTAATACCATAACCAGCTGATAATACCATGGCTCTTGTTCTCATTGGAATTAAAGTTCCGCAGAAGTACAATAGGAAAAGCATGTACCAACCTAGAATAAAGAAGGCAAGCATCATTGACGTAATCATTTCTCTTCCTCTAGCTCTATTTAAAACTCTTCCTGAAAATTGTCCAAGTAAAACTGCAATTGGAGTACCAATAAGAGCGGCTATTAAAAGTCCAGTTGCTCCAGTAAAGCCCCAATCTTGTGCAAAAATTATTCCAATTTGTCCTGCCATTGCTCCTAGTGGAATACCAAAGTTGATACCCATACCAGCAATAATCGGTATGATAAGAGAAAGTACTAAAAATGTATTTCTTACCATTCTCTTGGAAAGTTCATTTGTTATATAAGATAGTGGTGGTTTAGCTATTATAAGTCCTGCCACAACTATGATTATAAACAAAATAGGAACCATAAATCTGTATAAAAATTCTTTAAAATTAAATTTCTTATTCATCTTTACTCCTCCTTGTTAGTGCGTAAATTATCATTCCATTTGTGATTATCATTCTTAATATTTCTGAAATATCAATATTTAATGCACCATTTATTACAGTAGGAGTAAGTGTAATTACACCTTGGAATAAAAATGTACCAATTATAACATTTGGAATTGATGCCTTGTTAATACTTGCACCACCAATTAATAGTGCTGCTACTGTTTGGAATGTAAAGGAAAGTGGTGCTTGGTAAAGTTGTATAAAACCATAGGATTGTTGATAAATAACAATACCAATGGCAGCAATAACTGTTGAAAGAATTACAGAAACAAGTCTTACTCTGTTAATGTGAATACCAGCAGCCTTTGCATATTCTGAGTTAGAACCTACAGCTGTCATTGCAGTACCAGTTTTTGTCTTGAAAAATGCCCATACAATAAATGCCATAAGTGCAAATAATAAAAACATGCCCACAGGAATTTTAACGCCAAGTATATTAATACTTAAAAAGTTATTTAATACACCAACAGTTACCTTTGTTCCATCTTCCAAAATTCTTGACTTCATCCAATAATCTGCAACTGGAATTTGTTGGGATAGCCCCTTTCCTCCATAACTTAAAACAGATACTGGATTCTTGTAAGGAAGAATTAAGTAGGCAATACACATAAAAGCTGTGAAAGAATATCCAACATAAGTTGCAATAAGCATTTCATCGCCCTTAATTCTATTTAAAAGTAATCCGTAGAAAAATCCAAATACAACTGCTATAAGAGATGCAAATAGCATTGCTATGAAAATTCCCTTAAAACCTGTAAAACCAAATTCAATTGAAGTTACCCCACCAAGAATACCTGCTACAACTCCAATTGGGATACCAAAGTTAAGTCCACAACCAGATTGTACCATTGGCACAAGGGATAAAACTAAAACTGAAAACATACCAAATCTTGAAAGAACATTGTCAATAGAATCCACTAAGGAAACACCAGCCATTGGAGCTGCAATAAAAAGAATTAATAAGAAAACTCCAATGATAAGTCGTGGAATTCCAATTCTGTTAATTAAACTTTTCTTTTTAGTCATTTACAGCCTCCACTTCTCCACTCATTAGAAGTCCAAATTCTGTTGCTTCAGCATCTGCTGGTAAAATACCTGCGATTTTTCCTTCGCAAATAACAGCAATTCTATTACATATACTTCTAAGTTCTTCAAGCTCTGATGAAACCATGACAATAGTTGTATTGTCCTTTTCATTGCTTTCTTTCAAGGCATCAAGTACTAGTTCCTTTGCACCTATATCAATTCCTCTAGTAGGCTCAGAAACAAATAGAAGTTCTGGTTCCATGGCAAAAGCTTTGGCAAGACAAATCTTTTGTTGGTTACCACCAGATAAATTTCCTGCCTTTTGTTCTGGTCCAGTTGTCTTTATGTGAAGAGATTCAATGTATTCATTAGATAGCTCTTTCATCTTAGCTTCATCTCTAAACTTAAATCCAAGAACTCTTTTTATAAATTTTTCTTGAACTTGCATAGCATTAAAAGCTATATTCCAGAAAATTGGCTCTTCCAATAAAAGACCTACACCTCTTCTGTCTTCTGAAACAAAGGCAATTTTATTCTTTAAAATATCTAAAGTATTGCCAAGTTTTAATTCCTTGCCATTATAAATTAGCTTGCCACCTACAGGATAAGTGCCCAAAATTCCATTTGGAATACCAAGCTTACCTTGACCAGCAAGTCCAGCAATACCTAAAATTTCTCCTCTGATAACAGAAAGACTTACATCATAGACAGCTTCTCCAGGCATATCAACCCAGAGATCTTCGATTTCAAGAATGTGGTCATTTTCATCTAAATTCTTATCCACCTTCTCTACAGCTATCTTATTTGATTCATCATCTCTACCAACCATCCATTTAGCAATTTGTTCGATTGATAGATTTTCATTCTTTTTGTCTTCAATTATTTCACCATCTCTAAGGACAACTACTTGATCACATACGCTTATGATTTCACGGAGTCTATGAGTGATGAAAATAATAGAAATGCCAAGATCTGCAAGAGTCCTAAGTGAAGCAATAAGGTTATTGGCCTCAGTTTCTGTAAGTACAGCAGTTGGCTCATCCATAATTATTAACTTAACATCTTTTCTTGTCATTTCCCTAGCAATTTCAATAAATTGCTTGTGACCAACAGGCATTTCGGAAACTAAAGCACCAGTATCAATGCTAACTTCCAAAGTGTCAAGAGACTTGCCTGCTATTCTAATATTTTCTTTAGCATCTATACTCTCTAGTTTTTTACCAAAAATTTTAGAAATTACAGAGGAATTTGTCTTCTCCATATCGAGAGTAATATTTTCTGCAACTGTAAATCCAGGGATTAAACTAAATTCTTGATGTACCATGCCTATGCCTGCATTTAAGGCGTCAATTGGGTTTTTGAAGTCAATTAATTTTCCGTCAAAATAAATTTCACCGTTATAACCGCCTGTGTCTTTAATAACTTCCATTCCGAAAATTATATTCATAAGAGTGGACTTACCAGCACCATTTTCACCAACAAGTCCCAAAATTTCTCCCTTTTGAAGATTGAAATTAACATCCTTTAAGACGGCGTTTTCGCCAAAACTCTTGCTGACATTCTTGACTTCAAGTAAACTGTTTGTCAACAAAATCCCTCCATCTTCTTAAAATAAAATTAAAATCAACGGTAGCCCGTTGACTTTAATTTCTTTTATAAAATAATTATTTAGCTTGTCCTTCAGCTTTTTCTTGAGCTGCTTCAATAGCATCTAAATCAACATTAAGATTTAAATATTTTTCAGGAACTTTAATCTTATCCATACCTAGGTAACCTTTACCATATACATAAGTGTCTTGAGATAGTAAGAAGTGATTTGCCTTAGTTTCTCCAGAAGCTCTATCTATATAGTTTTCAACCATCCATTTAGCACCTTCAGTGTATTTTTCAATAGAAGATACGATTTGTTCTTGGTTAAGAAGTTCGCCTTGTCCCTTTAGAACATCCATTACATGATCAAGAGCACCAAGAGTTAGTGAATAACCTAGTGAATAAGCCCAAGTACCCATTCTCTTGTCGCCGCCTTTTTCAATAACAGCTTTTTCAACAGCAGCGTTGATTGCTTGCCAATCTCCTGCCATATCTTTAATATCAACTGAGAATGCCTTTGGATAACCCATGATTGGAGATGGTAAATCTTGTTCTACAAAGATAGCTCCACCAGCTGCAACACCTCTAAGAAGTGGTTCAGTATGTGCATCGTTTGTACAGAAGAAAGCTGTGTCTTTACCATACTTATCGATCCAAGGTTGAATATTTTCAGCTACATATTGTTGTGCTCCTGGGATACCAATATCAGTTGTTGGATCAGGTGCGTTAAGTGAAATAAATTCAAGTCCTAGGTCCTTACAAGCTTCTTCCATGATAGCTCTTCTAAGGGCTAAAAGTTCAATAGACATGTGTCTAGGGAAAGTGATGTGAGCAAATTTAGTTGCTCCCATTTCCTTAGCTGCAGCAATAATTCTGTAACCTCTGGAAACATTATCAGCATCCATTACTAGGTCAGCTGCTTTTTCTACCATTACTGTATCTTCTTGTGCAACTAAGTTAACAAGAATGATATCAGGTCTTTTTTCTCTAATTTGATTAAAGGCTGCTACAGTTCCTGGAACTGATTGATTTACAATTACAGCTTTCATTAGAGGGTCATCTGCCATAGCTACAATCTTTGAAATTGTAGTTTCTTGTTCAGCTTCAAATCTGTCTGGATAAGTGTCGTGTTTAATAATTCCGCCTTCATCAGCAGAACCATAAAGTTCAATAGCTTTTTGAGCAGCACGGAACTCATCTTCACCTTGTGATACTGTACCAGTTATAATTCCAATGTGGAATTCTTCGCCATCTTTAAGAGTTTCAAATTTAGCTTTTACGCCATCATCTTTAACTTCAGTTGAAGTGCTGGCTTCTTTGCTTTCCTCTTTTTTAGCTCCATTGTCAACTTTTTGACAACCGCTAAAAGCGATAACTGCTAATAATAGCATCATAATACCCATAAACCTTTTAAATTTTACATTCATTTTTTACACCTCTTCTAATTTATTTAATATTGGTTTATAAATTAAAGAGATTTTATCACATTAAATAGCAAAGGTCAATGTTATTCTCAATATATGAACATACAAAGAAATTTTTTAAATACAAAAATTTTACTTAATATTTACACAAAGTAAAATTTAATTTTGATATATTTCTGACAAATAATCTTTTGAAAAAATACAAGTTTTTGATAATATTTTTCAACAATTTAAATAGAGAATTTTTAAAATACTAATTATTACATAATATAAATAGTGATGTTAAAAAGATAATACTTTTTTCTTTTTTTCCTTTACATCAATAAATAATCTTGCAAAAAAAAAGTCTGAGCTATTTGTGCTCAGACCTTGATATAGGTTAAAATAATAGTTTTTTTAAAAACTTGTGAAAAAATTATATTTGACTTTTCTTAAATTTAGGAAAATATTTTTCTAACAAAATCAAGACTATTATATTAAACTTACTATCATAGAAATTTTAACTTGTAAGTGTAAAAATCAATTTAAATGCAAATTTAAAACGCTTTCACCTTTTCTTGTTTAAAAAATAAAAATTAAAAAATTAAAAATTTTTTCTTATGTAAAAATTTAAGATAATTACATATTCTATTAATTTAAAGTATAATTTTATTTTCCTCTATCTTCAAAAAATAAAATTATAAAAGAAATTGTTAGGAAAGCTGCTGCAATTAGTATGGACTTAATTCCAAAAAAATCTGATGTAATGTAGCCAAGAGCTGCGCCCATGCCAAAAATTACAATTACTTTATAATATTTTTTTGATTTTTCAAGATATTCCCTATCTCTTGTTATGTGGTACTTGGAAAGATTTTCTGTGGCGCTCCTAAGATTTCCTATACACATTGTAGTTGCAAAGTTTAGTCCATAAATTTTCTTAAAGGAATAAACTTGCATAGCACAGGAAAAAGAGAGAAGAGCATTGGCGAGATTGTTTAAATTTTCAGGAATAAATGCAACAATTACCATAATAATTATTTCAAAGGCAACTATGTATTGACGCCAATGTAGAATTTTCTTTTCGATAGCATATTCAAAACGAACTGCAACATATACGCCAAAAGCAAAGGCTATGACAGGTATTAAATATGAAATTGATGCCTTAAAATTTAAGTCAACAATATTCTTGAAGAGAAGTACAATGTTTCCTGTCTGTGCATTTGCAAAGACCTTCCCCCTCATTAGATAGGAGTAAGCATCTTGAAAGCCACCTGCAATTGTTATAAAAAATAAAACTAAAAAGGTCTCGTGCAAATTTTCATAGGTTTTTATTTTCAAATTAATCACCTCTTATAGTTTAATACAAAAATTTTTTTCTGCAAGAAAAAAAGATGCTATGAATTTCTATCACAGCATCCTAAATATTTTTATTTTATTTCGTGCCAATATCTTTTCTAAAGTAGGCGCCATCAAAATTTATTTTTGCTACATTTTCGTAGGCTTTTTTTCGAGCTTCCTCTAAGTTTTTTCCTAAAGCTGTCACTGATAAGACTCTGCCTCCATTAGTGTAGATAGCATCAGATTTTTTTGTCCCATTGTGGAAAACTATTATGTCACTATCTACATCATCAAGTCCAGAAATTTCTTTGCCCTTTTCATAGGAACCTGGATAGCCACCTGAACACATAATAACTGTTAGGCAAGTTTCATCCTTCCACTTGATGTCATCTTCTTCAAGTTTTCCATCAATTGTCTTATTTAAAAGTTCAAATAAGTCACAGTCAAGTCTTGGCATTAGGACTTCTGTCTCTGGATCGCCAAAGCGCACATTAAATTCCAAAACCTTTGGCTTGTCTTCTTCAATCATAAATCCTATAAATAAAATTCCTGAGTAAGATAATTTTTCTTTATCTAGTCCATCTTCTATTTGCCTATATATTACTTGAAGGTTTTTTTCCAGTTCAGGACTTGCAGCTACTGGTGAATAAGTTCCTACTCCGCCAGTGTTTGGGCCCTTGTCGCCATCATAAATTTGCTTGTGGTCCTTGGCTCTTTCCAGTGGAAATAATTTGTTGTCTGATACAAGGCAAAGTACAGAAGCTTCTTCTCCTGTCAAAAATTCTTCGATGACTACAGTACTTCCTTCGTCGCCAAAAATTCTATCCTTAAAAATTTTATGAAGAGCGTCCTTTGCTTCGTCTAAGTTTTGACAAATTATTACGCCCTTACCTAGACAAAGTCCGTCAGCTTTTACAACAAGTGGATAAGAAAATTCCCTTAGACCTTCAATTGCCTCATCATAACTCTCAAAACTTCTATATTTTGCAGTTGGAATTGAATATTTTTCCAAAAATTTCTTTGTAAATTCCTTTGACTTTTCAAATCTTGCACAGTCTTTGTTTGGTCCAAAAACTTTTAATCCCTTTTCTTTAAAGGCATCTACTATTCCCATGCAAAGTGGATCTTCTGGACCGACTACTGTTAAATCAATTTTTTCTTCATGGGCAAACTTTAAAAGTCCATGAATATCCTTTGGGTCAAGGTCGAGATTTTCGCAAAAATCTTCTGTGCCACCATTGCCCCTTGCCATGAATATTTTATCAACGCTTTTACTTTCACTAAGTTTCCATGCAAGTGCGTGTTCTCTTCCGCCATTTCCAATTACAAGTACTTTCATTTATCCTCCTAGTGTCTAAAATGTCTTATATTAGTAAAGACAAGACAAATATCATGTTCATTTGCATAATCAATAACTTCTTGATCCTTTACAGAGCCGCCCGGCTGAACTATTACATCAATGCCAGCCTTATAAAGAAGTTCAATAGTATCTCTAAAGAAAAATCCATCAGATGCAAGAACTGCTCCCTTTGCCTTTTCTCCAGCCCTATCAATTGCTTCTTCTACAGCCCAAGCTCTCTTTGTTTCACCTTGACCAAGGGCAAGAGTTCCGCCATTTTTTGCAATGACAACTGAATTTGAGAAAGTTGTCTTGCAGCAAGTAAAGGCAAATTTTAATTCCTCAAGTTCTTTTTCACTTGGTTTTCTATTAGATACAAAGGAAAGCTTTTCTTCATCCCAAACTATGTCGTCTGAATCTTGGATGATAATTCCGTTTAAAACTTGCTTAAATCTCTTTCCACCTTCATAAAGTCTTTGGAATTCAGGAATTTCTACAAGCCTTATATTTTTCTTTTGAGTCAAAATTTCAAAAGCTTCCTTAGAAAAACTTGGTGCCACAACAATTTCAAGGAAAATCTTTGAAAGGTGTTCTGCAGTTTTTCCGTCAACTTCTCTATTAAGGGCAATGATTCCACCAAAAATTGATTCGTCGTCACATTCATAGGCCTTAAGGAAAGCTTCTTCCAGATTTTCACCTGTACCAATTCCACATGGGTCAGTGTGTTTAATTGCAACTGCAGCTGGCTTTTCAAAATTTACAACTGCATTAAGGGCAGAATACATATCATTTAAGTTGTTGTAGGAAATTTGTTTTCCATGAAGAACCTTATATTCAACCTTATCTGGTGTGTAAGAATCTTCATAAAAAGCTGCCTTTTGATGTGGGTTCTCACCATATCTCAATTCTTCAACAAGTTTAAAGCTCTTGTTAATATATTTAGGAAATTCTTCAGGAAGTCTCTTTAAGAAATAATTTGAAATGACAGCATCATAGTGAGCTGTGTAGTTAAAGGCCTTCTTTGCAAGATATTCTTTAAATTCTAAATTATCTCCCTCTAAATTATTAAGTACATGGCTATAATCACTTGGATCAGTTACAATAAAAACATCTCTATAATTTTTGGCAGCAGCCCTAATCATAGATGGACCACCGATATCTATGTTTTCAATCATAGTTTCGTGTTGAGCCTTTTCAAGTAGCTTTTCTTCAAAAGGATAGAGATTATTTACAACCATATCAATTGGTATAATTTCTTCATCCTTTAAAGTTTCCATGTGTTCTTTTATGTCGCGTCTAGCAAGGATTCCGCCGTGAATTTTTGGATTAAGTGTTTTAACTCTTCCATCTAAAATTTCTGGAAAACCTGTTACGCTATCCACAGATATTATATCAATTCCTGCATCCTTTAACTTTTTGAACGTTCCGCCAGTAGAAATGATTTCCCAATTTCTATTTGCAAGTTCCTTTGCAAATTCAACAATTCCTTCTTTGTCAAAAACTGAAATAAGTGCTCTCATACTAACCTCCAATCACAACTTTTCCATTAACAACTTTTAACTTATCTTCGCAAAAATATTTTACAGAAAGAGGCAAAATTTCGTGCTCAATCTTTAAGACCTTTGCTTGAAGTTCTTCAGGAGTTTCGTCTCCCACTTCAGTAATTTTTTGCATGATAATAGGACCTTCATCTGCACCTTCATTTACAAAATGAGTAGTGGCACCAGTGTATTTTACACCTTTTTTGATGACGGCCTCATGAACCTTTAATCCATAATAACCCCTGCCACAAAAGGCAGGGATTAATGATGGATGAATATTTATTATTTTATTTTCATAAATTTTAGTAATTTTTTCTGGCAAGATTTTTAAATATCCTGCGAGAACAATTAAGTCAATTTTATTTTCAGATAAAGTGCTTATAAGTTTTTCGTCGTCTTTTATTACAAGGCCCTTTATGCCTGCATTTTTTGCACGAGTAAGTCCATAAGCATCTTCTCTATTAGAAATGACAATTTTTATATTTCCATTGATATAATTATTTTTTGTATTGTCAATGATGGCTTGAAGATTTGTGCCACCACCTGAAATTAAAACTGCAATATTTTTAGAAGCTAAGTTCAATTTTATCTTCTCCAGCTACAACTTTTCCAAGTTCATAAAGCTTTAAGTCGCTATCTTTAAAGAAATCAAGGACTTTATCTCTATCATCTTCTTTAACAACAAAAGTAAGTCCAACTCCCATGTTAAAAGTAGAATACATATCTTTATCTTTAAGATCTGCCCACTTCTTTAGAAGTTTAAAAATTTCTGGAGTTTCTACAACAGATACGTCAACTTTTGCACAAAGTCCATCTGGAATCATTCTTGGAATGTTTTCGTAAAAACCGCCGCCAGTTATGTGGCTCATGCCCTTGATGTCAACAACTTTTAGTAGTTCGAGAATTTCCTTTACATAAATTCTAGTTGGCTTTAAAAGTTCTTCTCCAAGTGTTGAGTCTAGTTCATCAAATTTTTCGCTTAAATCAAATTTGCAGTGGTCAAAAACAATTTTTCTTACAAGAGAATATCCATTGGAGTGAATTCCATTAGAAGAAAGTCCAAAAATTAGGTCTCCCTCTTTTATGCCTGAGCCGTCAATAATTTTATCTTTATCAACAATACCAACTGCAAAGCCTGCAAGGTCATATTGGTCTTCTTGATAAACTCCTGGCATTTCTGCAGTTTCCCCACCAATAAGTGAAGCAGAAGACTGAATACAACCTTCAGCAACACCCTTTACGATTTCTTCCATTTTTTCAGGAACTAATTTGCCTGTAGCAATGTAGTCCAGGAAGAAAAGTGGTCTTGCACCTTGACACAAAATGTCATTTACACACATAGCAACACAGTCAATACCAATAGTATCGTGCTTGTTAAGCTTGTGAGCCAAAATAACCTTTGTGCCAACTCCATCAGTTCCACTTACAAGAACTGGATTCTTAATTTCACTTAAATCTAAATTGAAAAGACCTGAAAAACCGCCAAGGGATGATAAAACATCCTTTGACTGAGTTTTCGCAACAATACTTTTAATTAATTCAACTTCTCTTTGACCGGCATCAACATCTACGCCTGCGTCCTTATAATTAATTGCCATCTCCGCTCCTTTTATCCTTCGTAAACATAATCGGTGTTTGCAATTTTTTCTGACATGTCAGATCTAAATTTCTTTAACTTTTCCTTTAAATTATCATTGGAAATAGCTAAAATTTCTGCTGCTAAAATTGCAGCATTTTCTCCACCATTTATTGCAACAGTAGCAACTGGTACTCCGCTTGGCATTTGAACAGTGGAAAGAAGTGCATCAAGTCCGTCAAGAGTAGAACTCTTAACAGGAACTCCAATGACTGGTCTAGTTGTAAGAGCTGCAATTACACCACCAAGGTGAGCAGCTTTTCCTGCAATTGAGATGAAAACTTGGCTTTCATCTTCAGCATTTTTAACATATTCTTGCAACTGATTTAAGGCTCTGTGAGCAGAAATTACTTTGGCGTCATACTCAATTCCAAATTCCATTAATTTTGCAACGATTTTATCTGCAATTTCTCTGTCAGAAATTGAACCCATAATAATTGATACTCTCATTTTTACTCCTTAAATATTTAAATATTTTGAAACATCAAGTGGTTTTACATATTCGCCATCTTTATAAGCTCTCATGTTTCCACCACTAACTTCGTCAATTAATACGATTTCGTCAGAACCTTCAAGTCTACCATATTCAAATTTGATATCGTAAAGATCAAGTCCACTTTCAGCTAAAATATCTTTAACAACTTTAGCAATTTTCTTATTCATTTCAACAATCTTGTCATAATCTTCAACTTTTAAAATACCTAGAACAGCAAGACCTTCTCTTGTAATTAGAGGATCATCTCTTCCATCATCCTTTAATGTTATTTCTGTATATTCAGGAAGATCTTGACCTTCTTCAACATATAGACCATATCTCTTGTAGAAAGAACCTACTGCTTTGAATCTTGTAATAACTTCAAGACCCTTACCAAAAACTTTTGCTCTTTTTACTTCCATTAAATTATTATCAACATCTGCAGAAATGTAGTGAGTGTTAATACCAGCTTCTTTAATTCTTTCGAAGAAGTATTTTGTAACTTTTAAGCACTCTTTTCCTGCACCTTCAATACTACCAGCTACTTGGTTTCCACCAGTATCAAAAACTCCGTCAGTTCCTGTCATATCATCCTTAAATTGTAGATAACATCTTCCATTTTCTTCTAAAACATTCTTAGTTTTTCCTTGGTAAATAGTCTTCATAATTTCCTCCAGTAAAATAAAATAAAGCCCAAAGAGGCAGATTTTGTAAAACCTACCCCTCTGGGCTTTTTTCCCTAAGGTGTGATACTTAAAAAAGTACCCGTGCCGCTCGGTCCTTGGCAAAGCCCGGATCCCTAGGCACACTTTCACTCAAAATATGAGCCTCTTAGATATTATCAATTTAATATTTAATTGTCAATAGTTTTTCAAAACTAATTAAGCTACTGACACCTTTTAATGTAACAAATAGAATTGCCTTAATTTTAATGAAAAACTGTATATTTTATAAAAATTTTGAGTAATATAATTGTAAAAAAGATTTTTGCAAGCTTTTTATTAGGTAAGAAATTTTGCTAGAGAAAAATATAAATATATACAATATTTTTAGGCATCACAAAAAAAACTCCCAGAAATTAAATCCTAGGAGTTTTTTAGAGTAAATTTTACTAAGTTTATTTTATGTCTTTTAAAGTTATTGACCTTTCAAGATTATTCCACTCAATATTTTGTTCCATTCCATCTTCTGTATTTCCATTAGTAAGATTAAAGGCTTTGGAAATATTTGTAAGAGGAAGAAGAATTCTATCATTTACAATTTTAACCTTTGCATAAAGTTCTTCCTTCTCTCCATTTACTTCTATTTCTGATGAATCGATATAAACTTTAACTAATCTTCCTTCCTTAATGAATGTAGCAAGCCTTGCATCTTCATCCCACTTAACTTCTGCTCCCAAAATTTCAGCAATTACTCTCATAGGAAGAAGTGTCCTGTCATTTTCAATTATTGGTGCCACATCAATTTTTATTTCATTGTCGTCACTTCCACTAATAACTAGATAGAAATCTTTGTTAATAAAGAACTTGTATTGCTTTTCATGAATATTTTTATTTTTCTTTTCTTCAATAGATTTTTTCTCTTGAGTAAAACTTCTTATTACTGGATAATTTTTTTCCCTGTGATCTCTAAAAATTAAATTATCAAAGTTTTCATTATTTAAATGAGCATTATCTTCGATTCTTGTCCAAGGAATTTCAATCTTATCATTACCTTTATTTTCATCTTCTTGATAATCAAACTCAATCACCTGTACTGTGCCTGAAACTTCATTTGCCACTAAGACTAGAGGTTTACCCGTTGGAGAGTCCTCTTTTTCTATGGCACAAAGACCTTCAGGTCCAATATTTCCTCTTTCTTCAAGTCCAACTTCTTCTCCATCTTCTACAGACTTCACAAAAATTCTGTTGTTAAAATAATCTTTATAAACTGGATTTGTTGGGTCTGTGATGTCGTAAATCATAATGCCAGAAATTCTTTCAAGACCGATTATTGCATAAGTCTTATCTTTTATTTTTAGGACTTCAACATTTTCTGGTTCAGGACCCTTTTTATTTGACCTTGCATCTAATTCATCTGGACCTTTATCCTCGTCGTTACTTGTATTAAAGAAATCAGGAAATTTTCTCGCTGTGATTTTTTCAAAGTCTGAGCCAGAGTTGTAAACTCTTGTCAAATCACTTGCATCATAAATTGAAAAAGATCTGCCACCTAGAAGATAAATTTTATTTTCGTCTAGTCCATCCGTCTTATCATTATCGAGGTATTCAGTTTTCTTGTCAGCCTTTTTGTCAAACTTTTTAGATTTTGTGTTTTCGTATTTATTTTTCTTTTTGCCCCATTCCCTTGCATCGCCTTCATTGGCAGTTAATATATAATCTTTTCCATTCTTTGATAGAAAGGCAATTCCATCTGGCATTGGAGTTCCTAGGAAATTATCATTTTTTATGTCAATTTTTGCATTTTTACCCTTTCCCCTAACTGCATCTATTTCATTGCCCTCTGCACTGTGATCAATAAAGCCAAGACCCTTTACATAATTAATATTTCCACTTTCAATATCAATTGAAGCTATGGCATTATTTTCTTGAAGTGATACAAAAGCAGTCTTATTATCATCAGAAATAGCAATATATTCTGGCTCAAGGTCTTCTACTGGATTTGAATCTTTCTTTAAAAGAAGACCGTCTTTTAAAGCTTTATCTCTAGTAATATTAAATTCAACTTTATTTGTACTTTTACCTTCAACATTAATAATTGTTACGCTGCCCTTGGGGTCAATTCCATTATCATAACCTTCTCTTGGCTCACCTTCATCTGCAGATAAAACATACCTTCCGTCCTTATTGAAGGTTACCATGTCTGGTTGAACTCCACACTCATAAGCTTCCTTATAATTTCCATCTTTATCTAGTATTACTATGTGACCATTATTTTTGTAATCTTCATCTTGCACTGCAACAGCAAGAAGTTTTTTTTCATCGGAATAAGAAACTGAGGTCATATCTCCTACATTTATATCTTGACCTTTTAAGACATCTCCTATATTTATTCTCTTCTTACACTCTGTACTTCCATCACTATTAATTTTTACAAGGTCAATGCTTTGTGTCACACCACTTACTACATAAAAAATTTTATCATCTTTATTGTAAGTCACAATTTCAGCAACTCCACCATCTGCATTTGCTCTTCCCACTGAATAAGAAGAAAGCTCTCTTACAAATCCTCTGTCGCTATCATTTTTTTGATAAGTTTCTGCAGCAAAGGCAGGTACAAATAAGGACATACATGTTAGAGAAATAAGTCCTAACTTTAAAATAATTTTTTTCATAAATGCCTCCAATACTAATACCTAAATGGTATAAGAGAAATGTATAAAGTTTTATAAAAGATAGTAAATTATTAGTAAAAAAACTTCTAGGATGTGCCTAGAAGTCCAATATTAATTTATGAATTTTTATTTTTTAAAAATTTTTAATAATTTGCCAAAGAAAGATTCTTCTTTCTTTTCTTTATTTACAACTTTTTCTTTTTCTTCAACTATTTTTTCGACCTTACTTTTTGCAGCAAAATTTTTCTCTTCAGCTTCCATTACAAAATATTTTTGAGACGAAAATTCTTCCTCATCTTTTTTTATTTTTTCGTATTCACCACTGCTATTCATAAGTCTTTCACTGACATTGTCCTCCATTTGGACTTGCAAATATTTTAAAATTCTTTCTTTAATTTCTGAATCTAGGATTGGGGTAGCTATTTCCACCCTGTTCTCTGTATTTCTAGTCATCAAGTCTGCTGAAGAAATATACATCACTGGATTTTCTTTTCCAAAGACATATACCCTTGGATGTTCCAAGAACCTTCCAACGATTGATCTAATCCTTATGTTTTCGCTTTGACCTTTAATGCCAGGAAGTAGACAAGAAATTCCCCTGATTATTAAATCTACTTTGACTCCCTTTTGTGAAGCTTCGATAAATTTATCGATAAAGTCCTTATCAGTTAGGGAATTAAATTTGCAGAGGATGTATCCATCTTCCCCTTTTGCAATTTCGCTTTCCACATGATGCATTAAGCCAGTCTTTAATGTAGTTGGGGACTGCAAGAGGTGCATATACTTGCCGTCTAGATTTCCTATGGACATATTTTTGAAAAAGTCTGTAGCATCAAGACCAATCTCTGGGCTTGCAGTCATTAGTGAAAAGTCAGTGTATTGTTTTGCAGTTGACTCGTTATAATTTCCTGTGCCAATTTGTGTGATGTAAGTCAAATTTTCTGTCTTAGGATTCCTAAAGGTTATTAGGCAAATTTTTGAGTGCATCTTGTACTTGTTAAAGCCATAAATAATATTGCAGCCTTCTTCATAGAGTATATTGGCATAATTTATATTTGATTCTTCATCAAACCTTGCCTTTAATTCTACAAAAACTGTAACTTCCTTGCCATTCTGTGCCGCTTCTGTCAAGTATCTTACAACTTTTGAATTTTTTGCAAGCCTATAAATTGTAATTTTTATAGATTTACAGTCAGGATCATTGGCTGCTTCCTTTAATAGGCTTAAAAAAGTATCCATGCTTTCATAAGGATAGGATAAAATTCTATCTTTATGCCTTACATCATCAATAACACTTATCGTAAAGTCAGCTGGATTAAATTGAATAAAATCTTCATACAAGAGTTTAGACTTTATTGCCTGTGGAATTTCATCAATTAAGCTAAAAACATATTTCATATTGAGAGGTGACTCAAGAGGAAAGTAAGCATCTTCAGTCAGTTCAATTTTTTCTAGCAAAAAGCTGAGAGCCTGCTTGGAAAGCTTTCCTTCTGATTCAAGTCTTACAACATTAAGTCTCTTTCTCTTCTTTAATATGCTCTTCATGTATTCTGTGTAGTCGTCAAACTCTTCCCAAGTGTCTCTGTCATCGACAAAGTCAGTGTTTCTAGTTGCCTTAATTATGTTCTTTGATAAAATTTTATATTCTTTAAAAATTTGATCAATTTGATTTAAAATAATTTCTTCCATCAAAATATATTCTACATTTTCACCAGGAAGAAGTAAGTATTTTGGATAAGTATTCCTTACAGGAACTATTCCAAAGACCTTTTCTTTGTTCTTTTCAAGATGAGCAAAGGCATATAACTTAGTGTTTTCTAAAAAAGGAAAGGGATGATTTAAGTCAACAATTTGAGGAGACACCAATTGGTCAATTCTCTTCATGTAAAAATCTTCCACAAACTTTTTTTGCTCTAAATTTAAATCACTGTATTTTAACTTTTTGATGTTGGACTTTTCTAAACTTTCGCTTACATTTTTAAAAATTTCATCTTTTTCTCTGTACATTTCTGGCAAGGCCTTTAAAATTGCATTAATTTGCTCTTCTGCACTCATGCCAGTTTTGTTGTCTTTAACCTCTTTTTTTAGAGAAGAGAGATCGTGAAGAGAGCCCACCCTCACCATGAAAAATTCATCTAAATTTGAAACAAAAATGCTGACGAATTTTAATTTTTCAAGGTCTGGTACCCTTTCTTCAGTTGCTTCCAATAAAACTCTCTCGTTAAATCTGAGCCAGGACAGCTCTCTATTTTGAAAATAAGATTTCATTATTACCTTCCAATACTTTATAAATTAAATAACCTTCTCTAAGACCATTGTCAGAAACTTGGATTTCATTTATTCCAAGTTTTTCCATTACAGTTTTTAAAATAATGATGCCAGGTATTAAGGTGTGTATTCGGGCAGGATTAATCCTAATAATGGACCTAATAGTCTCAGTGTTCCTATCATTAATTAGATCAAGGAGCTTGTAGATATCCTTTAGAGTAAAATGTTCTTCATCTGAAGACCACAAATCTGCAATTACCTTACCAGTTGTTCTTATAGTTCCACCTATTCCTATTAACTTATTTGATTTAGCAGAAAAATGTGAAGAATTAATTTCTCTTATTACAGCCTTTTCAATTGAACGAATTTCACTTTTCTTTGGCAAAATTCTTGATACATTTTCTCCAAAAAGAAGCAGTGAGCCTGTCTTTAAGTTGATAAACTCTTGAGGTCCATCTACTTCGAAATAAACTATTTCTGTGCTGGCACCACCAATATCAATAGTAACTCCTCTATCTACTCTAATTTCACTTCTTATGCCCACATTGCCAAGGAAGGCTTCGTCAACTTGCTCCAAGACATCAATGTCAATATCTAAATCCTTTTTTACTTCTTCTAGGACTTCTTCAGTGTTTTCCAAATTTCTAAGTGAAGCCGTTGCAAAGGGCGAAAAAGTGTCCACATTTAGTTCTAGGACAATATTTTTTATGCTGGAAAGAGTCTTAATAAGTTTTTTTATTCCCTTGCCAGAAAGCTCGCCATCGTGCACATAACTTATAAGTCCTGCAGTGTACTTCTTGTTTAAAACCTTTTTAAAGTTTTTGCTATTTTCTTTAATATCAAAGACAATAAGCCTTATTGTATTTGAACCTATATCTACTATTGCGTGTCTCATAAATCCCCTCTCAAATATCTTAATCTTAGATTGTAAAATTTTTGTAAAATTAATTTTTATTGTATGTAAATTTTCTTAATTTAATTATATCCACTTTTTTGTCTTTTAAAAAGTAAAAAACACGGCATAAGCCGTGTTATCAATATATAAATCTTTTCAGTTCTTCCACTGCCAGTCTGTTGCCACAAATTATGCCTCCCTGTCTCTCACAGTTTACTTCTTCGCCATGCATATTTATGACAAGACCACCTGCTTCTCTAACTATTAAGCTGCCAGCAGCATAGTCCCAAAGATTTAGGGCATCATCAATAAAGGCATCGTACCTGCCGCAAGCTGCATAACACATCTCTAAGGCAGCAGTCCCAAGCCTTCTTATGCCATTGGTCCTATCAAAAATAAACCTAAGCATTTCAAAGGTCTCATCGGAACGATTCACCCTGCCTCCTCCAGTGCCAGCTCCAATTAAGGTGTCAGAAAAATTTTTATCGCAAGAAACTTTTATTTCCTCTCCATTTAATTTTGCACCTTGACCCTTAATTGCAGAGAAAAATTCATCTCTAAAGGGATCATAAATTGCTCCAATTACTATTTCAAAATTTACCACAAGAGCAAGGCTTATAACAGAGTGATTAAAGCCGTGGACTAAATTTGTTGTGCCATCTACGGGGTCCAAGACCCAGGTGTATTCCTTTAAGTCTTCACTGGACTTGTCCTTTTCTTCTGCCAGAAGGTTGGAGCCTTCAATTAAATTTAAAAGATTTTTTTCTAAAAATTCTTGCACTTCAAAATCAACTTCAGTGACGAAATCATTTCTGCCCTTCATTTCAAAATTATTTTTTGGGTCCAAGTCAAAGAAAATTTTCGATGCCTCTTTCATTAATTTTTCAATTTTTTCTAATATTTTAGGATAATTTAGCATAAATCCTCCAACTATTTAATTGATTTTATTTCCTTAAATAGGTCTCCCTCTTCTCTAATAATACTTTCACTGCCAAAGGCTGCTAGATAATTTTTCTTCATGGCTTCATTAAATATTTTTCCATAGGAATTTAATTTTTCTACCTTAGTTTCCAAGGCTTCCTTTTTAGATTTTTCTATATCTTCTGTTTTGAGACCAGTTATAAATCTTGATAAATTTATATCTCCAATTTGTTCTGGTGATAGGAGTGGGTCAAAGGCATTCATAGAGCCGATGATAAAGTCCTTTAAGTCGACCTCTGACATTTTTAAATTCTCTACAAATTTTCCTATGCTGTCATAAACTTCTACAGTGTTTTTCAAATTTGGGTCTCTGTAAGAGTAGGTTGCCATGTCGCCATTTCTTCCAATGGTAATACCTGCACCGTAGGCTCCTCCCTTTGCCCTAATTTCGTTGTGAAGGTAGGATGAATTTAATATGTTGGCAAGAACTGTAAGGTCTCCTGTGTATTTTATGCCCAGTTCTTCAAGGTCGTAGCCCTTTGACACATAGACTACATTGGAAGTTGTGTAGAATCCCTCATTTTTATTGTCACTTTTAAATTTATATGGGCAAGGCTTTACATTCTTAACTTTTAATTTTTCTATATAATTTTTTAAGTCATACTTAATTTTATTTAAGTCAGAAATATTCCCCGTTGTTGAAATTATTAGATTATCTCTTACAAATAATTTCTTATAAATTTTTTCAGATTCGTTTTCAAATTCTTTCCATCTGTCTTCAAAGTTTTCCACTAAATCTCTCATGAAGTCATAATAATCAAGTCCCCCTAGGTGAGATTGGAGGTCTGCAACCCTTGAGTAGTATGATTTTAAAATTGAAATTATAAATTGATGTCCATTTTGTAACATTGTGGACTCAACTCTTGACTTCAACATGTTTAAAAGTTCCTTAATTCTCTTTTTTGAATCAAGAATTGAATTATTCATTATTTCCTCAACTATTTCAAGGCCTCTCTTTACATTATCTGCAGTAGATTTCATCTTGATGTTCATTCTAAGAGAATATTTTTCCTTGTCCTTTGAGTCAACATAGACAGTTGGATTAAAGGTAATGCCACCTGTTGATTTATAAATTTCGTTATTTAATTTTTCGTAAGAATAATTTTTCGTGTCAATTAGTCCGATTAAGGATAGAAGAAGAGACATTGTTTCAATTTCATCTTTTTCAATAAAAGAAATATCGTGAGAAATTGTTGTGTAGACAATGCCATTTGTCTCTTGATTAGACTTTAAGTAAAAGACATCTCCAATTTTATCTTCTTCCAATTCATAGTCTGTGACTTTTTCGTCAATGTCAGAAAGTTCAAGAGATGGAATAGTCTTTTTTGCTTCAAGAGAGTCTTCTTGGCTTTGATATTTTTCTAGCTCAAGGCTTTTTTTAATGACTTCTTCCCTTTCTTCCTTAGTCATTTTTTCCTTTAAAGATTTTAGTTTTTCCCTTAATTCTTTTTCTTCTCTTTCATTTTTATCAAGTTCAGGTCTTGCTGATAAATTTACAGAATAATTGTTGTCGATTAACTTTTCCTTGATGTAATTTTCCACGAACTTGTCATCAAGTTTTTCCTTAACTTCAGATAAAACATCGTTGTAATACAAGGCGTCAAGTGGTGACTGGTCGTAAAGCCATGAGTTTAGGGCCCTTATATAATAAATTATTGCCTTTTGTGTGCCGCCGCCTTCTCTAAAGATAAATTCAAATTTATTTAAAGTTGCTTCAAGTAAATCTCTGTCGATTCCATTTTTTACTAAATCTCTTAAAGTTTCCTCTAAAATTTTTAAAAATTCATCTTTTTTATCTGCGTCAGTGTTTTTTAGAACAATGGAAAGGTCAAGTGGAAGTGAAGATGAAGTTTCTGAATAGACATCTTCTGCAAGTCCTGCTTCAAGGATTGCCTTTTTAAGTGGTCCAGCTTGAGCATCAATTAAAAGTTCAGCCAATAAATCGCGCATGAAGACATCCATCTTTGAATCAGCATAGCCAATAGTCCAGCCCTTGGAAAGATAGTCGATTTTTTCCTTCATCTCTTCCTTTGATGCAGAAAAAGTTATCTCAACATCCTCAGTTGCCTTTAATTCATCATTTAAAATTATTTTTGAATTTATTTCTTGTCTATCAAAGTCAGCTAAATAATTTTTGTCTATGAAATCAAGAGCTTCTTCCATATTTTGATTTCCGTAAAGGTAGATGTAAGAATTTGATGGATGATAATATTTTTTGTGATAATTTTTAAATTCTTCATAGGAAAGGCTTGGAATAAGTTTTGGATCGCCACCAGAGTCCACACCATAGGATGAATTTTCGTGTAGATTAAATATCATGGCATCAGATACAATATTTTCTGATGAAGAATAAACTCCCTTCATTTCGTTATAGACAACGCCATTGTATTTTAACTCATCATCTTCACTTTTTAAATCGTAATGCCATCCTTCTTGTAGAAATATTTTTTCTTCTTCATAGATGCTTGGATAAAAAACTGCATCTAAATAGACATCCATTAAGTTATAAAAGTCCTTTTCATTTCTACTTGATACAGGATAAATTGTCTTGTCTGGAAAAGTCATGGCATTTAAAAAAGTTTGTAGTGATGACTTTATTAAATCCATAAAGGGCTCTTTAGTCTTAAACTTTCTTGAACCAGAAAGTACGCAGTGTTCAACAATGTGACAAACTCCATTGCCCCTTTCAGGTGGTGTCCTAAAACCAATACCAAAGGCCTTGTTCTCGTCATTATTTTCCAGTGTCAACACTTTTGCGCCAGTTTTTATATGAGAATAGACTTTGCAATTTGATGCAACTTCGTCTATATATTTTTCTTCGATTAATTTATAATTTTTCAAGTTAATCCCTCCAGTCCTTATTATACTTGTAAAAAAACAATTTAACAAATTGAATTAAGTCTTGTAAAAATTGGGTAAAACTAAAAAGAGGTGAGATTATGTCAAGAAAAGATGACATCAAAAAACTAGCTATTGCAGCTGCAACAATTTCTGCTGCCATTTTTGCTGCAAAAAAAGTTTCCGATGATGAAGTAAAAGTCTTAATGCCTAATCGCGATGAAAACTCAAAAGCTTACTTACTTGGCGACGGCTTTGGAAATTTAGCCCTTGCCTACGCCCTTATAAATCATGCAAACTTAGAGCCACTTAATATAAATATTTACACTAAAAACTTTAATGAATTTGTAAAAATAAAGGAAGGCGAAAATAATTATCCAACCTTTGACAATAGATTTTCAGAATTTAATTTTAAAAACACCTATGAGGTTTTGAAAAATATTTTAGATGAAGGTGAGGTAAATAAAATCTCTGAAAAAATTGCAAAAAAAGAAAAGCCCATGCTTTTAGACTTGTCATTAAATAAATTTTCTAAAGTTTTAGAAGTTGATGAAGCAAGCAAAAAGAAATTATACAAGCTAATGCTAGCTCCCATGAACTTAGATGATAAAACTTCCCTTGAACAATATTTTTTATTCACTGACTTTTTAAATTCAAATTTATTTTATTATTTGGCTAGCATCTACAACCTAAAATCAACTTCTCCTAGTCATGAATTAAAGGAAGCTTTATTAGATTTTATAGGCTCAGAATCTTATTTTGATATGGATACAGATAGAATTTATAAATTTTTAAGGGACTATTTAATTGAGCTTGGCGTAAACTTTTATGACGAGTATAAGTTTATAGACTTCAATGCTAAAGATAATTATGTAGATAAACTAACTTTTGAAAAGAATGAGCAAGTTGAAGAAGTTTTAACTGATTTAAAGGACATTATTTCCATTGAATCTCCAACTTATCTGTCAAATTTGGCACTGGGAAACACAACAAAGATTCCAGAGAAAATTTTATCTAGCTATATTTCAAAAAATAATTTTTCTTCACAAAATATTTACAAGGAAATCCAAGGAAAGACCACTGACTCTTCAATTTTATTTGTCAATTTAGAATTTTCTGATGACTCCTTTATAAAGAAGTTAAAGAAAAATTTGCAAGATAATGATTTTTTCATCTTCAAAGTAAAGTCTGGCATCTCTGCAAAAATTATTGGCAATGAGGTCATTTTAAAAATTTTAAATCCAAATAAAAATTCCATTTTCGTAGGTGATGCCTTTAAGGCTTTAAATGGCGAGGATTTCTTCTTCGAAGTAATTAAAATGTTTAACTTAGAAGAGAATTACGCAGATTTAAGATTTAATTTAAAAAATGTAGGCATTTCAGTTTTTGAAAACTACAAAAAAATCCCTGGAGAAAGTTACAAGAGAAATGTAAATAAAATTTGCAATTTATTCTTCATCTCTTCAAAAAATTCTGACTTTGGAGAACTTTATTCTGTAGAAAAACTAGTGCAAGAGGGCATAAAAAATGCCCACGACATCATGGGCATTGACCACTTAGAAGTTTTTGAAAATAATCTTTCTAAGATGGAAATTTTAAAATTTATAAATAATTTATAAAGAGTGCAGAGATGCACTTTTTATTTTTTTGCAAAATTACTTTAAACCTAAGTTAGGATTTGCAAAATTTTCTTCATCGACTTTTCCTGCCATATATTCGTAATAAGCAGCTGATGCAATCATGGCTGCATTGTCCGTGCAAAGTTTAAGTTCAGGATAGGAAATTTTTATATTTTCTTCTCTTCCCCTTTCTTCAAAGGCCTCTCTAATTCTTGAGTTGGCAGAAACTCCGCCGCAGAGAACAATTTTATCCATATCCTTTTCCCTTGCAAGTCTAAAGGATTTTTCAAGAAGGACATCAACTACTGCCTCTTGGAAGGACTTGCACACATCTTCTGTGACAATTTTTTCGCCACGAAGCCTTGTGCTATTCAAATAATTTAGGACGGCTGTCTTAAGTCCGCTAAAGGAAAAATTGTAATTGTCTTCCTTAATCATAACTCTTGGAAATTCTATAGTCTCTTTTCCATTTTTTGCAAGAGCATCAATTAGTGGCCCTCCTGGATAGGCAAGTCCAAGGGATCTTGCAACCTTATCAAAGGCTTCTCCCACTGCATCGTCAACAGTTCTTCCATGAAGCCTAAAGTCAACATAGTCCTTAACTTCAATTAAATAAGTGTGACCACCAGAAATAATTAGGCCAATAAAGGGCGGCTCTAAATCCTTAAAGGAAATATAATTGGCACATACATGACCAACTATGTGGTTAACTCCAACAAAGGGCTTGCCTGTAGCAAGTGCAAGAGCCTTCCCTGCACTAAGTCCAACTAAAAGTGCACCAATAAGACCTGGTCCCTTTGTAGCTGCAATAATATCTATATCTTCTAGCTTTACGCCCGCCTGGTCAAGTCCTTCCTTTAAGACTGTATTTATAGCCTCAACATGTTGTCTTGATGCAATTTCAGGCACAACTCCGCCAAATTTTTTGTGAGTGTCAATTTGGGATGCAATTACATTTGAATAAACTTCGCGACCATCTTTCACGACGGCAACTGAAGTTTCATCGCATGATGATTCCACTGCCAAAACTTTCATCTCATCACTCCCTCCACATTATATAGGCATCTCTGTCAATGCCGTAATAATTTTTTCTAATTCCTGATATTTTAAAATTATATTTTCTGTATAAATTAATTGCAATTTTATTTTTCTCTGCAACTTCTAAAGTTATTTTTAATTTCTCCTCGTCTGCTTTTTTTGTCAAAAAATCAAAAAGGTCAAGAGAAATTTTTTGTCCCCTGTATTCACTTCTCACAGCAACATTTGCTATGTGAATCTCATCGAAGACTATCATGTAGCTTATGTAGCCTACTATGATTCCATCGACTTCAGTTATTACTATGTCCTGCAAGTCATCATTGATAATGGAATTTTCTATGGCATTTTTTGACCAAGGAAAGTCGAAGTTTGCTGCTTCAATTTCATAGATTCCATCTACATCATTTTTATTTGCCAGTTTCGTTATTCTTTTCATATTGTGCTTCTGCCTGAGAAATTTTCAAATAATTAGGAACTAAATTAAAGGCGTCCATAGGACCATTTTTTTTGTAATCTATTAGACCCAGCCTTGCAATGTTTGAGCCCCTCATTGCCTTATTTTTTGACAATTTGCCATTACTAATTTCTCCAATAAATTTATCTCCATCAAGTCCTGCAATAGTTATTTCTTGGTATTTTTTGAGTTCATCTTTGAATTTTTCAAAGGATAAAATTTCATCTTCAAATAGAACCTCTGGCTCATCCTCATTTTTTATTATTGAAGCATATACATTGCCACGCCTTGCATCAACTATTGTTGACACAATGCCATAATCTGACATGGAATTTGCAAGAAGAGATGAAACTCCAATTACATCTACATCAAGGGCAAAAGCCATGACCTTGGCTATAGTAATGCCAATTCTTAAACCTGTAAAAGACCCTGGACCTAGACCCACAGCAATTAAATCTATGTCTTCTAGGGTAAATTCAAATTTTTTAAAAATTTCATGAATCATATCTGTTACAGATTCAGAGTGGGCCACGCGACCTGTTAAATTGTAATCGCAAAGGACTTCCTCGTCTTCAATAAGTCCTATTGCCGTTGTCTTTGTAGAAGTGTCAATTCCCAAAACTTTCATTTAATTTCTCCTTCAGCCTTTCAAATCTATTGCCAATAAAAATAATTTCAAGCTCTCTAGTTTCTCCACTTGATGAAATATTTATCTCAATATATTCCTCTGGAAGAGCCTCCTTAATTTTTTCTGCCCATTCCACTATTGTCACGCCATCAGAATAAAAGTATTCATCAAAGCCAAGATAAGCCACATCAACTTTGTCGTCAAGGCGATAGGTATCAATGTGATAGAGGTTAATCTTGCCATAGTATTCATTAACTATGGTAAAAGTTGGGCTAGTTACATAATCATCAATGCCAAGTCCAAGGGCAATGCTCTTCGTGAGAGTAGTCTTTCCTGCTCCCAAGTCTCCGTTGAGGCAAAGAACATCTCCTGACCTTAGGTTTTCTCCCAAAAACCTTCCAAATTTTTCTGTTTCTTTTAAATTATTTAACTTTATCATTGAGATCCTCAAATACATTTTCAGAATATTCAAAGGGAACTTTTTCTGACTTTTCTTCTGCGGGATGACCTATGCCAATTATACATTCCACATCAAACTTGTCCTCTAAGTCAAAAAATTTGTGTAAAAATTCTTGAGCAGAAATTCCTGATTCATGTCTTGCATCAACTACATTAGCCCAAGTTGCACCAAGATCTAAGTCAGCTGCGGCAAGTAAAATAAAAGTTGCAGCTATAGATGCATCTTGATGGTTGGTATTTGCTGCAATTTCTTTGTCTGTAACGACAGCAATGGCAAGATTTGCATTTGCAAGAAACTTAGCCGAATTTTTCTTAAAGTTAGAAAGTTCTTCTAGCCTTTTTTTATCTCGAATTACAATATACCTCACTGGATTTCTATTTTTTGCCGTTGGGGCATGAAGTGCAATAGTTAAAATTTCCCTTAAGTCCTCATCAGAAACTTTTTCGTCAGTAAATTTTCTTATACTTCTTCTCTTTTCAACTAATTCTAAAAGCATATTATCACCTCAAAACATTATAACACATGTTAATTTCAAAATTAAAATTTTGCAAGAAAAAAGAGGGACTAGCCCTCTTTAACTATTCTTTATACAAGCTTTCTTCATAATCTGGTCCATAGCTATCAAATTCTATAGCTTCCTTTTCTTCTGTCACAAGGTCCTTATACCAAGTTGGAAAATCAGTGGCTTCATCATAAACCATCTTTTGCCAATCTTCATCAGTAAGTCTTTCCTTATTTAAAAATTCGTAGTAAGAGAAGGTTGCTCCCCTACCCATGTAAAGTTTTCCTTCATGAGGATAGATTACAAAAATTTCCATTGGCTTGCCTGTTCCAATGCTAAATATTTCATCCTTAGGAAGACCAACGCTATTTTCTACAACTCTCATTAAGTCAACTACTACTGGCATCCTCCTGTCAGTTGCATTTTGGATTTCATACCAATTAGAAATTTGATTTTCGTCAGAAGACTCCACGAAGTCAACCATTAGACTTTCCATTTCTCCGCCAATATATAATAAGTATGATATTTCTTCTCCTGTTAGCGGCTCGTTTTGAAGTTCCTTAATAGAAAAGTCTCTAAACTTCACTACCATAGCTTGGAACTTATTTATTTTTTCTTCATACTTTTCACTTAACATTTGACGATCCTTTAAATTGACCTTTGTAAATTCAAGTAGCCAATTTAATTTTTCGTAAAGCTCAACATTTGGTTCCACATAGGATTTTGGAATTTCTACATCTCCTCCGCCACCCATTTCTGCCATGACAGCCTTGCCATAGAGGACAGTGTCATGTTTTAATTCTGCAAAAGAACCGAGAGCTGATACTAAATCTTTTCTTTCCCAGGCATCATTTCTCATAAACATAGGATAGCCTTCCCCAAATTTTTGGTCATAGGACTTTAACATCCATAGCCAGCCACGATACATATTCTTTTGCCAATCTAAGTCTTCCATTTTTTTCACAGTAGAAATATTTTCTTCTGTCCTTTCCTTGTACTTATCCCAGTGAGAATTATAAGGATCTTCCTTTTGAATTTCCAATGCCTTTTCATTACCAAAGGCAGTCATAAGGTCAAGACCAGAATAAATTGGTCTATCAGATGGCTTGTCATCCCTTGCTATGTCAACTACATTTTGCATAAGGACGCTATCCATAACGGCTCTTTGTGGCATAAATCTAAAAGACTTGCCCAAAAAACCAGCAACTTGTGGGTCTGGATACTCACTTAAAACTTTATAGGCACTACTTAAATTTTTCTCATCATCTAATTTATTGATGTCAAAATCTTTTCCGTAGACTCCATAAAGCGTCCTTGCATACTCTCTTATAGAAAGGTCATCAGCAGATTCAACTAAGAAGTCAATTGGCTCAACTAAATCTTCCCAAGTCTTTAAAATTTCAGGATTTTTATAAATTGAGTGAGTTAAAAGTAGTCCTTGCAAAATACTGTCTTCATCAGGCTTATCATCCTTATCAATAAATAGTCCAACTTGACCAAAGTACATTGTGCCTGAAAAATATTTTTTTAATTCTTCGCTGCGAGTGTAGTGTCCTCTTGGTTTTAGTTGTGAAAAGTCAACGTCCCTTCCACTTATAACAGATTTAGTGACTCCCTCTTGAGATACATTTTTCATTTCTTCGTCAAGAAGAGTCTTTGCTTCTTCTGGCAAATTTTCAGGCTCTTCTCCCAAAAGTTTTAGTCCACTAGCAATAAAGGCAACATTTTTTATTTGTATGTCCCTTAACCTTTCATTTTTTATTTCATTAAAAAGATTTATATTTTCAGCAAGTAATTTTTTATTTAGGTCAATAGATTTTGGATAGAGTTCATCTTTTTCCAAATTTCTCAAAAATCCATCATAAAAAATGTGGAAGATATGAGTTACTGAATCAGTTGTCACAAAACTTGCTAAGTTTTTATACTCGTTGTCTTCATAAATTTGGTGAATTTGGTCAAATTCATAGTTCCATGGTTCTTCCATGTACTCATTGTCTTCTAAATTTTTTGGCTTAGTAATTACAAAGCCATTTTTTAAAAGCATTTCTTTTTGTTTTTCTGTAAATTTTCCAAATTTAGAAAAATTTACAACATTGGAAAAATCTTCAGCTACTTTATAATCTTTCACACTTGGCCTAAAGTCAGAAAGCTTATAGTCAATGTATGTAGTTTTATTTTCCATTTCATCTAAAAATTTTGTATCCTTAAGTTCAATTTTTGCCGCTTCCTTTTCTGGCAAGTTCACTTTATTATTTTTACATCCTGTTAAAAGCGAAAGCCCTATAAGTGAAGCAATAATTATTTTTTTCCTTACTTCCATTTAATTTCATCTCCCTCTAAATATAATTCTCTCTCCCTGCCAGCTATTTCAACTTTTTTCTCCTTATCTAAAAACTTTGGCTCTTCCTTTAAAATCATGCTGCCGTGGTTTCTTTGAAAGGCGAAGTTAGTCCAGTCGTAGACGCCAAATAGAAAATTTCCATCAATATTTTTCTCGATTGAAATAATTTCGTCATAAGAGTCGCCATCAATATCGCACAAATTAAAATCCCTAATAGGATTATAGAGTCTCGAAATTCTAAGTTTTGGCTTTAACTTTCTATTTTTAAAGTCAATATTGTATAAGAAACATCTCTTTGCAAACTTTGGGTCAAAGGGCGTCTTTTTGTAAACGCCAAGTGCAAGCTCCATCTCACCTCCATCAACATTGCATAAATCAACTTTCCAAGGTTTAAGTTCCTCTACATCAATAATAAATTCATTGCCCTTAGCCTTTATTTTTAAATCCCTGCCAAATTTATGGTCCTGAGAAATAATTTCTGCACTTACATCATTAATCTCTATCCTATCTAAAACTATGTCCTTAGAGCAGGCAGACAAAAAAATTAATAATAAAAATATGTACTTCATGTCTTTATTATACCCCAGTAGATATTTTTTAATAAATAATTACTGGTCTTGATTAGTTTATCCTAATGCCTTAAAATAAATCGAGAGGTGTAAAATGAAATTATTAGAAGATAGAATTATAAATGATGGAAGAATTTTAGATGGAAATATAGTAAAGGTAGATTCATTTTTAAATCACCAACTTGACATAAAATTTTTGGATAAGCTTGCTGAAGAAATGGCATCTTATTTTAAAGATAAAAAGATAAATAAAATCCTAACAATTGAAGCAAGTGGCATTGCCCTTGCCACTGTTGCATCAAAACATTTTGACGATGCCATGGTTGTCTTTTGCAAAAAGCAAAAAACTTTAAATATTGGAAATGACGTATATGAATCAAAGGTTGAATCCTTCACTACAAAGAAAAATTATACAATTACAGTTTCTAAAAGATTTTTGTCTCCTGAAGACAACTTGCTTATAATTGATGACTTCTTGGCTGAGGGAAATGCCCTAAAGGGACTAATTGATGTTGCAAATCAAGCAGGGGCAACTATATCCGGAGTATCTGTTGCCATAGAAAAGGGCTTCCAAGAAGGCGGCAAAATTATTAGGGATATGGGCTACGATTTACTTTCCCTTGCCATTATTGATTCAATTGAAGATGGAAAAATAAGCTTTAGATAAATTTTTAAATTTTAAAAAAATTTTATGAAAAAAATTGCCGAGAAGATTTCTTCTCGGCTTTTATAATTTTATTAATTTTTATTTTCAAATTTAAAATTATTTATTGGCAATTTCTATTAGTGAAGACTTTAAGTTTTCTTCAATCTTTCTTAGCTCAAGTGATGCTTCTTCACGCTTCTTGTGGCCTTCAAGCTGAATTTGACGAACTTCATTTAGAGCTGATATAAGTTGGTCATTGGTGTGCTTAATTGTGTCTATGTCAACTATTCCTCTTTCAGAAAGTCTTGCAGTGTCAACTGTAGTTTGCTTTAGGGTCTCTGCATTCTTCTTTAAAAGTTTATTAGTTAAATCAGTTACTTCCTTGGTGCTCTTGGCAGCTTCCTTAGAATGATTTGCACCTAGGGCAATTACCATTTGAGACTTCCAAAGTGGAATGGTATTTACAATTGTTGATTGGATTTTTTCAACCATAACTGTGTTTGAAGATTGGACCATTCTAATTTGTGGCGCCATTTGAATTGAAACCATTCTAGTTAAGTCCAAATCGTGAAGCTTCTTTTCAAACCTACTAATCATATTTACATAATCATTTGCCACTTGTGCATCTACAGGTAGGTTTGTCTCTTGTGCCCTTGCTTGAAGTTTTGGAAGTTCAACATTTGTGGCTTCTTCCAATTTTTTTCTGCCTGCAAGTATGTACATGCTGAGTTCCTTATAATAATTTTCATTTAGCTCATACATTTGGTCTAGCATGGCAATGTCTTTCATTAAAGTTACTTGATGATCTTCAAGTGTCTTTATAATGTTATTTACATTTTTTTCTGCAGAATCATATTTAGTCTTTAAAGAAGTGACATTATTAAGTTGCTTTTTGAAAAATCCAACTAATTTGTTGTCATCTTCATCTACATCAAAGCTCTTTAATTCATTTACCACGCCAGAAAGCAAGTTTCCAACTTCGCCAAGGTCTTTAGTCTTGACACTTTCAAGAGTCTTTTCTGAAAAGTTAGAAATTTTTCTCTGTGCACCAACTCCATATTGGAGGACTATATTTGAATTTGTTATGTCAATGGTCTTTGCAAACTCTTCAACTTGTTTTTCTTCTTCAGGACTTAATCTCACTTCGTTTTTTTCGTCAACTAATTTTATTTCATGCACTTCATTATCCTTATTTAGATCCTCGAAATCATCTGTTAGGGATAATTTTATTTCTTTATCCATTTTATTTTCCTCCTAAATTAAAGTCTTCTTTGTCTAAAAGTCCTTCTTGTCTAAGCATTGATTTTAAAACGCTCATGTCACTTGATAAGTCCATAATTTTTTCTTGGTAAATATTATCTAACATTTTCATAAATCCATCATTTACTAAATCCATAGTTTGCTCCATTGATTTTAAAGATGATTTTACTGAATCTGTTGGTTTTTCACTTAGGTCGATGTAATTATCCATGAGTTTTACTGTAGTTGGCAAGTAAAAATTTATGACCTTGTCTAAATCCTTTGCTGTATTTGGATTTTCCTTTAAAAGTTCAAAAATTTTTCCAACTATTTGTAAAAATTCACTTATCTTACTTTTCATTGGCTCTCTAAGTTTTGGAGTCATTTCTGTTAAAGTTGTAACATCTCTTTTTGCCTTAGCTGAATATTCTTCTACAAGAGCACTGTTTTCCTTTTCCTCTAACTCCTCATACCTTTCTTTGGGGTCCCGAAGCATTTCTTCCTTGTAGAGCTTATAGGTATTGGAGTCTAGTATAAAAAGTTCTCCATTTTCCACGATGCGAGCTTGTCTATAATAATCCTTTTCAATCATATTTAAGAGGTCATTTATTGTAAAATCTATAGGCTTTGCAGTTATAGCTGCAAGGTCTGCTGTTGGAATTACAGTGTTATTTCCAATTTCACGATTGTACTTTCTAAACCTAATTATTTGATTCTTATCTTTTTTTACTCTGTAATTTATATAGAAAGAAATAACAAGGGCAGGTAGAACCCAAAAAATTAAAGCTGGGAGATCTTCTCTTATAGACCCGTAAGTATCAAACATATCCATGAGAAAACCAAATAAAGCAAAAATATGTCCCACTATTGAGACTTTTGCGACAAAGCCCCAAGTCTTAACTCTATCTACAGTTTTTGGCTTTTGATTTATAATTCTGTCATCACTTTGCACGCTATAGGGCAAATTTCTCTTGTTTTTATTTATAAATTTGCTAATAGAAGACTTTGTAACATCAATAGCCGTGTCAATTCCCTCGCCTATTAAATCGCCAATCTCTTTAAAATTCTCTTCTCTAAAAGCAGTATTAATTCTTTCTTCAAAATTTTTTTCATTTTCGCTTTTTCTCATAATTCACCTCAAAAACCTATGACAATACCTCCGATGTCTGCGTATCCAGAAGATAGACCATTTGTATGTCTAATGTGAACTATTACTCCATCATAAAGTTCTTCAATTTTTTCCTTCATTTTTTCTGCACGTTCTTTGTTCTTGACATAGGAAATTGTAACAAGATTTGGTGTGCCTGCTTTGCATTCAGTACCTATAGCCTTTATCATTTTATCTAAAGATTTTTTTATACCTCTATTGATCTCAAATAGTTCAATATCTCCATCCCTTGAAATCATAATAGGTCTAATATTTAAGACATTGGCAATAAGACCTGCAGACTTTTTTATTCTTCCATTTTTTATTAAATTTTTCATGCTTTCAAGGACAAACATAGTTGTAGATTTGTTGACTTCACTTTCAATGGCAGGTACAACTTCTTCAAAGCTTTTATCCTTAACTAAATCTAAAAGTTTTAAGACAACTCTTGTGTGCCCAGCTGAAGCAGCCTTTGTGTCAATTACATGAATTTTTATGTCTTTAAACTTTTCCCTTGCTTCCTGTTCTGCAATTTTGGCAGAATTGTAAGATCCAGATAATTTTGAGGAAATTGTAAGAATATACAGGTCCTTGTCGGAATTTTCTTCAATAATTTTTAAATAATCATAGGGAGATGGACAAGCTGTCTTAATTGCATTTTCTGTCTTTTCCATTTTATCCAAATAGTCTTCCATGTTTAAATTGTCATCATCTTCATACTCAACGCCATCAATTGCAATTTTAAAGGGTACATACTCAATTCCCAATTCTTTTACTTCTTCTTTTGATAAATCACAACTTGTGTCTGATATTATTTTGTACATTATATGCTCCTAATTCAATTTTTCTTCAATAATTTTTACTAGTTTATCAGCATCTTGTGAAAGTTTATTTCTGTCTTCTCCTTCAATCATCACACGAACAAGAGCTTCTGTACCAGATGGTCTAATTACAACTCTTCCACTTCCGTGATAAGCTTCTTCCACTTCTTTTATTGCCTTAATTATATCAGGAAATTCTTGGAATTTATTTTTTAAATCATCGCGAACCCTTGCATTTTTTAAAACTTGTGGATAGTCCTTCATAAGACCATTTAATTCTGACAATTTTTTGCCAGTTTTTTTCATGATTTCCAAAAGATGTATCCCCGTTGCAAGTCCGTCACCAGTTGTATTGTAGTCAAGGAAGATGACATGACCAGATTGTTCTGCACCAATTATATAGTCCTCCTTTAACATCCTTTCCAAAATGTATCTGTCGCCAACTTTTGTCTCGATAAAGTCCACGTCTATGCTTTCAAGATATTTTTTGAGGCCCATATTTGACATTATAGTACCTACAGCTGCATTATTATTAAGTTTATTATTTTCCTTTAAATAAGTTGCAACAATTGCCAAGATGTGGTCTCCATCGACAACTTTTCCCTCTTCGTCAACGGCAATAATCCTGTCAGCATCTCCGTCAAAACTCATGCCAATATTAGATTTATCTTTTTTTACAAGTTCTTCAATTAATTTTGGGTTTGTTGAGCCGCACTTGTCGTTAATATTTTTGCCGTTGGGCTCATTATTTATAATTTTTACCCTTGCTCCATAAGATTTTAAGACTTCTTCTGCTATAAAGGATTGAGCGCCATTTCCTGCATCTACTGCAACTTCAAATTCCTCAAATCTCTCATCAGTTAGTCCCTTTAAGTAAGAAATATATTTTTCTGTAAATTCATGAGACCTATTTACTCTTCCCACTTGGTCTCCCGTTACATCTTTATAAATTTTTGTTGTGGAAAGAACTTTTTCTTCAATGTCATCTTCCACACTGTCGTCAAGTTTAAGCCCCTGACTGGAGAAAAATTTTATGCCATTGTATTCGTAGGGATTATGTGAGGCAGAAATAGAAACTCCACAAAGGTAGTCACCAGTCCTAGTGAGGTATGCAACTCCTGGTGTAGGAATTACTCCAGCCACATCTACATCAAGTCCAAGGCTCATAAAACCTGCAATAAGAGCAGATTCTACTAAGTCGCCTGAAAGTCTTGTGTCTCTTCCAACTAAAACTTTTCCCTTTTTGTTTTTTGTAAGTACAAAGGCAGCTGCCCTTCCAATATCGTAGCATAGTTTTGGAGTTAGTTTTTGATTGGCAATGCCACGAACTCCGTCTGTTCCAAATAATCTTGTCATTTTATCACCTGTAATTTTTATCTATATAATCTATTAAGTAATCTCTCTTGTTTTTCTCTGGGTCATCTAAAACTAAATTTTCAAGATCTTTTAAAATTTTTCCAATAATCTTGCCTTCGCTAAAACCCAAAGCTTTAATGTCATTTCCATTTATCTCTAAAAACTTTTCAGTTTTCATTTCTTTTTCGTCTAATAATTCTTTTACCCTATTTTTTCTCTTTATAATAAAGCTTGCATCTCTATCAATTCTAGTGCACTTGCAATCGGCAATTAAAAGGTCGTAGAGGTCCAATACATTATCTCTTCCCACTCTTTTTATCTGCCTTCTCAGTGCCTTATCTGTCATTTCGCTGTGAACTTTCATGTGGTCTAGAATTAAAATTTTTACCTTATCAATAATTTTGTTGGAAACTCTGTATCTCTTTAAAATTTCAGAAACTAAATCTGCTCCCAAAACTTCGTGACCGTAAAAGTGTCCCCTGCCATCTTCCCCAATGGAAAGTGTGTCAACCTTTGATATGTCGTGAAAAAGTGCCGCAAGTCTAAGAGCTAAGTCCGGTTTTACTTCGTCCATTACACAAACTAAGTGGTCAAAGAGTGTTTTGTCGTGGTAGGGAGAAAATTGTGAAAATCCTACTGTCCTCTTAAGCTCTGGAAAAATTACATCGAGAACTCCTGTCTCATCCATTAAAAGTAAATAGTAAGAAGGTCTTTCTGATGTTATCATCTTTGAAAACTCATCAAAAATTCTCTCTGGAGAAATTTTTTTGAGAAGTTTTCTTTCAAAGGAAATTGCATCGAAAAGTTCATCTTCAATGTATAAGTTGAGCCTTCCTGCAAACCTAATTGCCCTCAAAATCCTTATGGCATCTTCTCTAATTCTTTCCGCGGGATTTCCCACTGCCCTTAAAATTTTATCATCTAAATCTTTTTTTCCGCCAAAGGGATCATAAAGCTTTCCACTTGAATCCATAGCCATGGCATTTATTGTGAAGTCTCGCCTCTTTAAATCTTCTCTTAAGCTTTTTGAAAAAGTTACATTTTCTGGCTTTCTAAAATTTAAATACTTGCCATCAATCCTAAAAGTCGTGACTTCATAAAGAGTTTCACCAATGAGAACGCCAACTGTGCCAAATTCTAAGCCAACTAATACAGTTTTAAAATCTTTAAAAACTCTTTTAATTTCCTTAGGCTCAGCAGAAGTTGTTATGTCATAATCGTGTGGATGAAGGCCCAAAAGTTTGTCCCTGACGCAACCTCCTACAATGTAGGCGTCAAAACCTTCTTCCTTTAGTTTATTTAAAATAAATAGCACTTCTTTTGGCATTCTATCACCCTTTTTATTATATCATATTGTCCTTAATTTAAAATTATATAATTATTCTTCAGCTTATTTATGGTATAATGAACTAAATTGGAGGTAGCTATGAAAAAATTATTAATTGTTTTAATATCTTTTACTTTGGCACTTAGCCTAGCAGGCTGTGGTAAAAAAAGTGCTAAGGCAGAAAAAACAAATGACGCAAAAATATCTTCTGTTGCTGTAGAAAAAGAAGCTAGCGAAGAAGAAATTACTACATCAAACTTTGACAAGGAAGCTGTTAATGAACTGATTAAAAACTCTGATTACATATCAAGAGTTAGAATTTCAACTTCAACAGCAGAAGGCATGAACACTTCTTTTTTAAAGGACTATAAGGGCGACTTATCACAAATAGAAGTAAGCCTTCCTAAGACTCTAACACCAAACAAGGAATACATTGTCTTCTTTAAGGACGATGACAAGGGCGAAGTTTCTCCTACAGAAAGAGATGGAGCTTTTATTGAACTTCAAGGCGACAAGGATTCTAACTTAATTTATATTGAAAAGCAATTTGACCCAAATTCTTACACATCTTCAGTGAAAAGTAAATAAGGAGGAAGAATAAAATGAAAAAATTTAAATCACTTATATTCTCACTAGTAATCTTAATTTTTATTAGCGCAAATGTATTTGCAGCTAGAACTCCAGTAATTGAGTACAATGGAAAAATTATTAAATCAGACGTTTCACCCTTTATTCAAAATGAGAGAACCATGGTTCCCCTTAGATTTATTTCTGAAACACTAGGTTATGAGGTAGGCTGGAATAATGATGCAAGGCTTGCCACTGTTAAGGGCAAAGACACTTCTATTGAATTAAAAATTGATTCAAAAAAGGCAAAGGTCAATGGAAAAGATCTTGAACTTGATGCACCTGCTATGATAAAAAGTGACCGCACTTTTGTTCCCCTAAGATTTGTTGCTGAAAACTTAAAAGCTGAAGTTAAGTGGGACAATGACAACTTTAAAGTAATTATTAAAGACTTAGCAAAGTCTTCAATATTAAGTTTATCTTCTGATGAAGAAGTTTATGTAAAGGAAATTAAAAATTTGCAAAATGATTTGACTAAATCTATTGTCAATTTAAAATCAAGCTTCTTTGAAAATGCAGCTAAGCTTTCTGATGCAGACTTAAATGCTGCCTATGACAGAGCAGATTCTGAAATTAGAAATATTGTAGATAAGATTAAAAATATGAATGTGCCAGATAAATTTAAAAATTCTCACGATTACACTGTAAGGGCAAGCCAAAAGGCCCTAGAAATTTTGCCTGGCCTTAAGGAATCTATTATGACTAAAAATGAAGATTCTGCCAAAAAATTTATTATTGAACTAAATGATTTCCAAGTTAAGATGCAAGAAGCTAAGGATGCCTTTGAGGCAGGTCTAAAGGGTCAAACTTATAACCCACAAAAGGACATCCAAGTTTACAACGACGAAAAGAAAAAACAAGACAGCACAAATAATTTATTGCAAGATGAAACTTTAAAAAATATTTTTAAGAAAATCTAATTTTTTTATAAGTTTATTTCATAATTAAGACAAGAAAAATCCCCTCATATTGAGGGGAAATTTTTTGTCCTTTTTTATCAAATTAAATATTTTTAATTTTTCAAACTTGCAGCTCTCTTTAAATAGCCTCTGTTGTATTTATCTTCGCCTTGTTCCATATTTCTCTTAGCTTGTGAAAGCATTAGTTTAATTCTGTTAAATTGATTTACTTCTGATGCTGATGCGTCATAGTCAATTGGAATAATATTTGCCCTTTCGTAGGAATTTCTTATTGCCTTTATGACGCCCTTGCCTGTGATGTGATTTGGAAGACATCCAAAGGGTTGGACGCAGACAATATTTTCCACGCCTGACTCAATTAATTCCACCATTTCGCCAGTCAAAAGCCATCCTTCACCATATTGGTTGCCAAGGTCAACATACTTTTCTGCATAGTCAATTATCTCTTCAATTTTTTCAGGAACTATAAACCTTGTAGGTTCAAGTGCCAATCTAATATGCTTTCTGTAGGATTCAATGTAGGAAATTCCCATTTCACATACAAAGGCAGTAAGTCTTGACTTTGAAAGTTTATCAGCCTTTGCCCTTGCGTTCTTAAAGGAGTACATCATAAAGTCTGTCAAATCAGGAATAACAACTTCTGCCCCTTCCTTTTCAAGAAGTTCTGCCACATGATTATTGGCAGCTGGGTCATACTTAACTAGGATTTCTCCAACTATTCCAACTTTTGGCTTCTTTTCCTTTGTTATTTCAAGTCTATTAAATTCTCCAATCATCTTGTTAATGTTGGATATAAAAGTTTTCTTGCTGTAATTTAAGTCTTCTGATGTTGTAATGTCAATCCATCTGTCTCGCAAAATATTTGCTGAACCCTTTATAACTTCATAAGGTCTTGTTGCTTGAGTAAGTCTCATAATGAGGTCAGCGTAAAGCATTCCTTGAATTAATTTTCTGCCAATTCTAACTAATTGTTTTTTATCAAATTCAAAACCTGTGTGCTTTTCAATTCCTTGGAAGGATAAGCCAATTACTGGCACATGACCGTAACCTGCATCCTTTAGTGCCTTTCTAATAAAGCCAACATAGTTTGAAGCCCTGCAAGCACCACCAGTTTGACTCATGAGAAGAGCCAGGCGATTTGTGTCATATTTGCCAGACTTTACTGCATCCATAAATTGTCCTACTACAAAAATTGAAGGATAACAAGCGTCGTTATTTACATATTTTAAGCCTTCATTTACAACTTTATGACCAGAATCTTTTAGGAGTTCAATGTTTATCCCCTCATGTCTTAGGATTGGCTCAAAAATGCTGAAGTGAAGAGGAGACATTTGCGGCATTAATATTGTGTAGTCTTCCTTCATTTCCTTTGTGAACATTACTGGATCATCGTCTAGTAGTCCTTCAAGTTCAGCGTCAATTTTTTCAAATTCTCTCTTTTCTGCTGCTTCAATTAAGGATCTAATTCTAATCTTTACGGCACCTAAATTTGAAACTTCATCAATTTTTAGGGCTGTATAAATTTTGTTGTAGGACTCTAAGATATGTTGAACTTGGTCAGTTGTAACTGCATCAATTCCGCAGCCAAAGGAGTTAAGTTGAACAAGTTCTAAGTTTTCATGTTCGCCCACAAATTTTGCCGCCCTGTAAAGTCTTGAGTGATAATTCCATTGATCTAGGACTCTAAGTCTAGAGTCGATTTCAACATTTCTTGCAATTCCATCTTCAGAAATTACAGCTAGGCCTAGGCTTGTAATAAGTTCTGGTATGCCGTGATTTATTTCTGGGTCAATGTGATAAGGTCTACCTGATAAAACTATTGCCCTTTGATTTTTTTTAGTCACTTCTTCTAAGATCCTGTTGCCTTCATTTAAGACATCAAGTCTATACCTATCTTGCTCTTCATAGGCTGCACGGACAGCTTTTTTAACTTCGTCTTTAGGTATGAAGTCGAAGACATCGGAAAGTCTCTTTTCAAGTTTTTTTCTGTCGTCAAAGGAAATAAAGGGATTCATAAACTTTACTTTTCCATCAATTATGGCATCCACATTGTTCTTTATAACTTCAGAATAACCTGCCACCACAGGACAGTTTAATGTATTGTCTGCCCTTTCAAATTGTCTTTCTTCATAAAAGACTGCTGGGTAAAATATAAAGTCAAGTCCCTTTTCTATTAGGTCTTCTATATGACCATGAGAAATTTTTGCAGGATAGCAGGCAGTTTCGCTGGTTATTGTCTCTATTCCCTTTTCGTAAATTTCTCTTGATGATTTACTTGAAAGGATTACTGAATATCCAAGCTCTGTGAAAAATGTATGCCAGAAGGGATAATTTTCATAAATATTTAGAACTCTAGGTATGCCAACTATGCCACGCTTTGCTTCCCTTTCTGGAAGTGATTTGTAGTCAAAGACTCTTTCATATTTGTAGCGGAACATATTTGGCAGTTCCTCTTCTTTATTTCTTACGCGACCTGCTCCCTTTTCACACCTATTTCCTGTGATGTATCTCTTTCCATTGGGAAATACATTTACAGAAAGGGCACAATTATTTGTGCATTGTCTACAATTTGTTGAAATAGATTTATATTCAAATTTTTCTAATTCTTCCTCAGATATTAAATTAGATTTACCTGTAGATTTTTCTTTTGAAATAAGTGCCATTCCAAGTGCACCCATAAGGCCTGCAATGTCAGGTCTTGTAACATCAACGCCAGTTAAATTTTCAAAAGCTCTTAAGACTGCATCAGACAAAAAAGTTCCACCTTGAACTACTATATGTTCGCCCAAGTCCTTAGGATCTCTAATTTTTATTACCTTTTGAATGGCATTTCTAATTACAGAGTAGGCAAGTCCTGCAGAAATATCTGGCACTGATGCCCCTTCCTTTTGAGCTTGCTTTACATTGGAATTCATAAAGACTGTGCAGCGTGAACCTAAATCTACTGGTTCTCTTGATAGTGTTGCTTCTTTGGCAAATTCCTCTGCCGTCATATTTACTGAATGAGCAAAAGTTTCAAGGAAGGATCCACAGCCAGCAGAGCAAGCTTCATTTAGAAGTATTGATTCAATTACACCATTTCTAATTTTCATGGACTTCATATCTTGTCCGCCAATGTCTAAAATAAAGTCCACTTCTGGGTCAAAGTATTTGGCAGCAGTAAAGTGAGCTATGGTTTCAACTTCTCCAAAGTCTAAGTTAAGTGCAGCCTTTAAAAATTCTTCACCATAACCAGTTGTGCCGCAGCCAGCAAAGTATGCCTTGTCATTTTTTTCTTTATAAATTTCTTTTAAGTTTTCAATGGCTATATCAAGTGGATTGCCCTTATTTGAACCATAAAAACTGTAAAGAAGTTCATTTTTATCAGATATTGCCACAAGTTTTGATGTCGTTGAGCCTGAGTCTATACCCAAATAAATTGGTCCTTCATAAGATTTTAAATCTACTTTTTTAAGTGACTTGGTCTTATGTCTTTCACGAAAGGCTTTGACTTCTTCATCACTTGTGAAAAGTGGTGGCATTACATCACTTTCCTTGATGTTTATGTCGGCACTTTTATTTACGCGATTAAATAGTTCCACAAAGGAAATTGGCTTTGAATCAAAACTAGAAAGAGCTGCTCCCAGTGCTACGAATATTTGTGAATTTTCTGGAGAAATTATTTCATCTTCACTTAAAGATAAAGTTTCAACAAACCTTTCCTTTAACATTGGCAAAAAGTGAAGGGGTCCACCTAAAAAGGCAACATTTCCTCTAATTGGTCTGCCACAAGCAAGGTTTGAAATAGTTTGGTTGACAACTGATTGGAAGACAGAAATTGCTATATCAGATTTGCTAGCACCTTGATTAATAAGTGCTTGCACATCAGTCTTGGCAAAGACACCACAGCGGGATGCAATGGGATATATTTTTTTATAATCCCTTGCCATTTCATTTAAACCTGATGCATCAGTTTGAAGAAGAGAAGCCATTTGGTCTATAAAGGCACCGGTGCCCCCAGCACAAATACTATTCATTCTCTGTTCAACAGACCCTCTTAGGTAAGTAATTTTAGAATCTTCGCCACCAAGTTCAATGGCAACATCAGTCTTTGGAATGAAACAAGATATTGCCTCTCTGCCTGCCACAACTTCTTGAATAAAATCTATATCCAAAAATTTGTGAACAGAAAGTCCACCACTTCCAGTTACATTTACACTAACTGTCTCATATTTGAAGTCCCTATAAACTTCATTGATTACATCTTTTACAGTTTTCCTAACATCAGAAAAATGCCTTCTATAAGTCTTATACAAAATATTTAATTTTTCATCTAATATTACAAGTTTTACAGTAGTAGAACCAACATCTAATCCCATATGAATTAGCATACTCCACTTCTCCTTTCAAAATAAAAACAACCCAGTATAATTTCTAATGCTTTATTTAAAATAATTTATTTTGCTTTTATTCATCTTTTATTCACTAAAGTTTAATGAAAAATAATTATTGCACTTTCAAAGCCTTAATTCAATATATTTTTTAAATAAAGTTTGATATTTATTATAAAAATATTAAACATTTCTTAACTTTTCGTTTATATCCATTATAACCTAAATTGTGATTTTATAGTGAAATATTTATTTTATTTCAAAAATTTTACAATAAAAAAAAGAGAGAATTTACTCTCTCTTTAAAAATAAATATAATTTAATAATAAAAAAAGATAGGTGCGAAACCTATCTTTCTTTTAAATAATTAGTCTTCAGGATTTGGAGCACCAACTGGGCAAACAGCTGCACAGCTACCGCAATCGATACATTGAGCTTCGTCAATTGTATAGATATCTCCTTCAGAAATACATCCTACTGGACATTCTGGTTGACATGCACCACAAGCGATGCAAGAATCGTTAATTACATATGCCATTTAATTTACCTCCATAAAATTATACCAAAATTTATGAATTTTTATATTCATAATGTTCTTACATAATATTAACATAATAGTTTTAATATTTCAATAATTATTGTTATTATTTTATGATAAAATTTTATGGAATTTATTGAAAATAATAAAATTTATCTATTTTATAAGCTTTTGTAGGGTTTTCAAACTCATAAAACTCATGAAAATTATTTTTAAAATTATCCAACTATTTATTAAAACTAATAATTCATAGCATTTTACTATGTTTTATTTCTCCTTAAAAACTCTAAGAGAATTTAATATACAGATAAGGGCAACTCCCACATCGGCAAAAACAGCAAGAGGCATGGAAACATATCCTATTGCGCCAAGAACTAGGACTACTACCTTTAAAATTAGGGCTATAAAAATATTTTGATAGGCAATCTTTTTTACTTTTTTTGCAATATCAATTCCTCTTACTACAGAAGAAATGTCATTTTTTAATAAAACTATATCTGAAGTTTCAATGGCGATGTCAGATCCGCTACCCATGCTTATGCCAAGGTAGGCGCTTGCTAGAGAAGGCGCGTCATTAGTTCCATCTCCAACAAAGGCAATCTTTTTATTTTTTTCAATTTCCCTTATTTCCCTAACCTTGTCATCAGGAAGAAGTGAACCCTTATAATAATCTATTCCAACTTCAGTTGCTATGTCCTTAACTACATTTTCCTTGTCGCCAGAGAACATATAAGTCTTTACGCCTCTCTTGTGAAGATTATCTACACTTTCCTTTACTCCTTCTTTTATCTCATCTTTTAGTCTTATAATTCCCAAAATTTCATTTTTATCTGCCACAAATACATCTACAAAATTTGAACTTCCTTCCTTTTCAAGTTTTAAAGAAAAATCGTCCATTAATTTTTTATTTCCAACTAAATAAGATTTGCCATCTAATTCAAATTCAATTCCCTTACCACCAATATTGTTTAGGTGTTCAGGCGTCTTTGCAGTTTTAAAGCTTTTTACAATTGCCTTTGCAATTGGATGTGTTGAGTACATCTCTCCCACTGCTGCAATTTCCAAAATTTCATCTCTTTTAGCCTTTATTTCTTCAACTTCTGCAAGAGTAAATTCACCCTTTGTAACTGTTCCTGTCTTATCAAAGGCAACTCCATCAATATCTGTCAAAGCTTCAATAGAATTTCCTCCCTTTACAAAAATTGATCTTCTTGAAAGAGAGCCAATTCCTGCAAAAATTGTAAGAGGAACAGAAATCGCTAGAGCACAAGGACAGGATATTACCAAAAATATGGCAGCCCTATAAATTGATTCTTTAAAAGTTAGTGAACTTGCAAAATTTAAAACTAGGAAAAGTAAGATTGCAAGTCCTATGACAATTGGTGTGTAAATTTTTGCAAATCTTGTGATGAATTTCTCAACTTTTGCCTTGTTTGTACTGGCATTTTTCACCATGTCAATAATTTTTGCAATTGTCCCCTCTTTATATTCCTTTGTTACTTCAATTTCAAGAGATGAATCTAAGTTGACAAAACCTGAAGTGATTTCGTCGCCAACTTCAAGAGAAATTGGTGCAAACTCACCAGAGATATTTGAAGTATCAAGGTTTGATGCACCCTTAATTATTTTTCCATCAAGAGGCACTTTTTCTCCAGGCATAATTACAATTACTTCGCCAACAGAAACTTCCGTTGGATCAACTTTTTTTATATCTTGGCCCTTCTTTAAATTTGCAAAATCAGGTTTTAATTTTAAGGCTTCTTTAATTGATTTTTTGGAGCTATCTACAGCCTTATCTTGGATTATTTCTCCAACAGTATAAAATAGCATTACAGCAACAGCTTCTGCGTATTCTCCAGAAATAATAGCTGCAATAGATGCCACAGTCATTAGAAATTTCTCATCCATAAAATTACCAGTGACAATTTTTGAAACTGAAGCTTTAACTACATCATAGCCAATAATTACATATAAAACTATGTAAGAGACAAATCTAATTTTTTCATCTAGATTTAAAAAATGTAGAATTATTATACCAAGGAAGGTAATGATACACTTGTAAATAGAAAAATTTTCTTCCTCCTCTTCTTCCTCAATCTCCTCATTTAAATCTTCTGTAACTGTTACGCCATCTTCTATGGAGTCAACTATTTCTTGAATCTCACTTTTTAAATCTTTAGATTCTTTTTCAGATTCAAAAGTAAGCTCATCATTTAAAAAATCATAGTTGAGATTTATCATGCCAGGCGTCACTTTAAGTTTTTCTTCAATTTTTCCTGCGCAGTTTGCACAAGTAAGTCCCTTTAAGTGAAAAATATATTTATTCATAATTACCTCCCGCTAAAATAACATAAATTAAAATTCGATACATGTTCATACATTCATTATAAATCAATTTGATATTATGTCAACATTAATTTATAAATTTTATTTTTTAAAAAAATATGAGATAATACTTTTGCATTAATAAATAATCAGTGACCCTTTATAAAAACTTTTTTATATTTTTGTAAAAAATAGTTGACAAAAAACATCTAGTCCGTTAGAATAGATAAAGTAAGTTGCTAAAGAGTGACCTTCGATTTGGAGAAATACTCAAGTGGCTGAAGAGGCTCCCCTGCTAAGGGAGTAGGTCCCGATTAGGGTCGCGAGGGTTCAAATCCCTCTTTCTCCGCCAATGGTGAGGGCCTTTAGCTCAGTT
>NZ_CAMQAY010000003.1 GCF_946998875.1 uncultured Peptoniphilus sp.
TATTTCATAAATTGAGCCTAAATCATTATAAGTTACAAAGTCATATTGGTCTATGGCGAGAACCTTTTTAAATTCTTCTATGGCAAGTTCAGTTTCACCAATCTTGTCATAGGCATGAGCCAGATAATAA
Source organism: uncultured Peptoniphilus sp. (assembly GCF_946998875.1). GTDB lineage: Bacteria > Bacillota > Clostridia > Tissierellales > Peptoniphilaceae > Peptoniphilus_A. Next base: position 131 of record NZ_CAMQAY010000003.1, read on the forward strand.
TGAGCTCTGTCATAGTTTTCGTCAAGCTCAATTGCCCTTTTATAATTTTTTATTGAATAAGATATATCTCCCTTGGAAAAATCATTGGTGATGGCAAGACCATAGTAGGCTCCAGCCATTTCCCTTAGGCTCAAAATTTTTTCAAAATAAATTTTTGCCTCCCTATAATTTTCTTTTTTAAGATATATGTCAGATAACTCAAAATAGACAGAAATTTTTTCATCAACATCTTCTTCTTTTGTAAACTTCAAAGATTTAAGTAACAAATCCTCTGCCTTGTCCCAGTCGCCTTCTAACAAAAATTCTTCTGCTAAAATTAAATAATTTTTAAATTTTAAGTCCATAAAAACCTCAATTCTTATTATATTATATAGTATTTTTTATAAATTCAAAGTCATGGAAATAATTTTTAAAAAAATATATAATGTATTAGGTGATTTATTGTAATGAGACGATTTTTATCCTTTAATGATTTTTTTCGCCAGTATTTTTCTGGCAAAAGCGTAAAACTTTCTCTGGACGGCGGCTTTTCCTGTCCCAATAGAGATGGGACTTTATCTAAGAATGGCTGCATCTTTTGCTCTGATGAGGGCAGCGGAGAATTTGCAGCTTCAAAAAATTTTACCCTAGCTAAGCAAATTGATTCTCAAAAAATATTTCTTGAGAAAAAATGGAAGGCAAAAAATTATATTGCCTACTTTCAAAATTTTACCAACACTTACGGCTCTCTCCAGTCTTTAAAAAATATTTACGATAAAGTTTGTAATAGAGATGACATAGTTGGAATTTCAATTGCAACTCGCTGCGACTGCCTAGATGATGAAAAGATAAAATATTTAAAGGACCTTTCCCACAAGAAGACACTTTGGCTAGAACTTGGCATGCAAAGTGTAAAGGAAGATACAATTAAGCTTATAAATCGCGGTTACTCTCACCAAGTTTTTGATGAAACTTTAAATAAATTAAAGGAAGCAAACTTATTATTTTTAATTCACGCAATTTTTGGACTTCCCTTTGAAGAGAAAGAGGACTTTGAAAATACAATTAAATACATAAAAGAAGTGGCACCCTTTGGAGTAAAATTTCACAACTTATATATCTTAAAGGACTCGCCAATACATGAACTCTACAATAATAAAAAATTTAAAATTTTATCAAGAGAAGAATATATTGACACAATCCTTTATGCCCTTAAAAATATTGACGAGAAAACTGTAGTCCACAGAATAACTGGCGATCCACCAAAGAAAAAACTTTTTGAGCCTCTTTGGTGTGCCGACAAGCTTTCTGTCATTTCCGAAATTGATAAAATTTTAAAGGAAAAGAATAAAGATATTGTCACTGAAGAAAAAATAAAAGAAATTGCAGAATATTGGAAAAGTAAAGATATGGCTTTTTCTCAGAAGGCTTAAAAAATACTTATCTCTAGTGTATAATGTTAGGTAATGTAAAAATAGATTATAAAGGAGAAACATGAAAAATATTTCTAAAGATATAATAAAAAAATTAAATGTAAAATTTGTAATTCTCGGTTCTGACGAAAATGCCTATGGAATTGCCCGCATCTTAAATGACAATTACGACTTAATTTCCACAGTTTTTTGTCAAAAGGCACTACCTGCCACTGACAAGTCTCGCATCTTAGATAGAAAAATCATCGAAAATTTTTCTGATGACAAAGTTTTTTTATCTGAAATGGTAAAATTTGCTGAAGAAAATAAGGATGCAACTTTAATAACAATTCCTTGCGGCGACGAATATTCAAAACTTCTTTCCAACAACAAGGAAAAGATAAAAGAATATTACAAGTTCAACACGCCTTCAAGTGATTTAAACGCAAGGCTTGAAAATAAAATTGACTTTTATAAATCTTGCCAAGAGTTGGGAATCCCCTATCCAAAATATGCTATTATAAATAGTTCAAAAGAAATTGAAGGACTTGATTTACAGTTTCCACTTATACTTAAACCTAATGACTCCATCTCTTATGTAAAATTGTCTTTTCCAAATAAGTACAAGGTCTACACAATTTACAGTTATGAGGAGCTTGAATCCGTTGTAAAAACTATTTACGACGACAATCACTACGAGGGCACAATGCTTGTGCAAGAATATATTCCTGGTCCTGCATCTAACCAAGCTTCCTTTAATGTCTACTGTGACAAAACTGGCAAGGTTCGAATGATGGTTTATGGACAAATTCTTCTTGCTGATCCACTCCCACTTAGAATTGGAAATAACGACGCAATTTATACAAAGTACATGCCAGAGCTTTTTAAATTTTACAAGGAAAAACTTGAATCCATTGGCTACACAGGCTACTCAAATATAGATTTAAAATATGACGCAAGAGATAAGGCTTACAAGGCCTTTGAAATGAACTTGAGACTTCCACAAAGTCATTACTTTATGGCTGCTGGTGGCGTTAATGTATTAGACTTCTACATCAGAGACCTTTTAGATTTAGGCTTTGAAGAAGAAGTCTACTACCATAAAGAAACATCAAAAATTTGGATGAATGCCCATCCAAAACTTTTAAAAGAGTACACAAATGAAAAGTACCATAAAACCATTGATGAGCTTTTAAAAAATGGCTACGAGTTTACAATTAACAACAAGAAGGACTTTAGCATTAGTAGAATGATAACTTATCTAAAGAGAAAGTACGGCTCAATAAAACACTACAAGATGTATTATAAATTAGAAAAATAAAATATAAGAGTATTAAAAAAACCAGTTTTTCACAGAACTGGTTTTTGCTATTTAAACTTAAATTGTGATTAATCTCTCGACTGAATTATAAAGGCTGAGCCGTAATTTATAATTATTTTCGCCTTGTCGCCAAGCATAACATTACTCACAGCCCTACTTGGATTCATGGCATTTATTTCAAGGTCTTCCACTTCGTAGTAAAGTCCCTTAGTTGTGAAGCTCATTTTGTCGCCTGCATTTATTAGGGAAAAATATTTTTTGTCAGACCTTTCAAATTCATATTCGCCCTCTTCTACATAAATTACTTCATTGTAGTCGTCAACAATTTTTGCAGAAACTCCCAACTTATAAAGCATTTTAAGATTGTAAAGATTGGCAAGCTCGTGGTCAAGTCTTGTTCCCAAGGCTCCAAGTATTACAAGGTCCTTGTAGCCCTCTTCTAAGAGATAGTCAATGCAAAGGGCAGTGTCAGTTAAATCTTTTTTTGTAGGAAATTTTTTTATTTTAATATTATGTTCTTTTACATAGGAAAGAGTTTCATCGCCAATGGAATCTAAGTCTCCAAGAAGAAGGTCTGCAACAAGATCATATTTTTTTAAAAGTCTTGCGCCTCCATCAGCGACTAAGATAAATCTGTCTCCATATTTTTCTAATAATTGCTTGGAAACTTGTCTCCCGCCAGAAATTAAAAGTGCTTTTTTCATAGTAATTCCTTAAAGGCCTTAATATTTTCTCTCGTCTTATCTTTTTCAAATATTGCTGAACCTGCAACTAAGATGTCAGCCCCAGCCTCAAGGACTTCCCTTGCATTGTCAAGTTTAACGCCACCGTCAACTTCTATCAGTGTATTTAGATTTCTCTCTTTGATTAATTTTTTTACCTCTTTAATTTTTCTAAGTGCAGATGGGATAAATTTTTGTCCGCCAAAGCCAGGATTGACGCTCATAATTAAGACTAAGTCAACATTTTCTAAATTGTAGTCAAGAAGGTCAAGACCATCTCCAGGGTTTAGGGCAAGCCCTGCCTTTTTGCCATAGGACTTAATAAGAGAAAGAGTTCTATCAAGATGCTTAGTTGTGCTAGGATGAATTGTAATTATATCTGAGCCAGCTTTTACAAATTCTTCAATAAAGTTTTCTGGTCTCTCAATCATAAGATGAGTGTCAAAGGGAATCTCAGTTAGAGGTCTAAGCTTTTTTACCACCCCTGGACCATAGGAAATATTTGGCACATAATTTCCATCCATAATGTCCAAGTGAACAAAGTCCACTTTTTCTTCATTCATAATTTTAAATTCTTTTTCTAAATTTGTGAAATCTGCTGAAAGTAATGAAGGTGAAATCATTAGTATTCTCCTTTTTCTTTTAATTCATTGAAAATGTACAAATAATTTTCATATCTTGACTTTTCTATTTGACCCCTATCAACTGCATCCTTTACGGCGCACTTGGGCTCCTTTATGTGATTGCAATTGTTAAATTTGCAATTATTAAAATTTTTAAATTCTCTGAAATAATTTTTTAAATCCTCTTCATCTATCTTTAAAGATAGTGAAGAGAAGCCAGGAGTATCAAAAATATAAATATCCTCATTATAGAGTATTTCTGTGTGTCTAGTGGTGTGTTTACCACGCTTAGTCTTTTCAGAAACCTTACCCACTTCAACTTCTTTATTTAAAATTCTTGATGTGATAGTAGATTTTCCTGCCCCAGATACTCCGCAAAGGGCAACAGTCTTTCCATGAAGATAAGCTCTAAGATTTTCTATATTGTCATCCTTATCTGAAATTACAAAAGTTTCAAAGCCAGAATTTTGATAAATCCTTGCAAGCTCTTCTGCATTTTTTCTATCAAGGTCTGCCTTGTTTATAACTACAGAAAGGTCAATGCCTTCATACTCTGCTTGAATAATAGTCTTATCTATAATCACAAGATTATATTTGGGGTCCAAAACTGGTATAACAATGAGAGCTAAGTCAACATTGCTAACCCTTGGTCTTGTGAGCATATTTTTTCTGGGATATACTTTTTCAATATATCCCAGAGTTTTTTCTTCGTATTTAAATTCTACATCATCACCAACAATAGGCTCTACTTTGCAGTGTCTAAAATTTCCTCTAGCTCTACTTTCAAAAACTTCGTCGCCAGACTTTATATAGTAAAAGCCACCTGTCAGTTTAATAATTTTTCCTATCATTACTTTATCTTCTCAGTCTTTACAATATTGCCATCAACATAGATATTGTATTCGCCAGGACCAATTAGTTCAACATTGCTGACTTCTCCGCCTTCAATATTGTAATTCCAAACTGAAGTAGCACTAATTTTATTTCCATTGCCATCTTTTACTCTTTCGGCAGAAACATTGTGAGTAGTGCCATCGTCAGGAACTTTAACCTTGACATGATTTACTTTATTGTAGTTTTCTTCATTTTGATTTTCTTCATTGCCTTCAGTTTCTTCCTCTTCTTTAATTTTTGCTCCCTTTGAAATATATAGAGTAACAGTTGAGCCCTTTTCAACGCTTTGATTTGGCTTTGGATCCATGTCATATACTTGACCTTCAGCAACTTTGTTGCTTCTTCCATTTTCAATTACAACTGTAAAACCTAAGCTCTTTAATTGATTTACAACTACATCTTGGTCCATGCCCTTGTAGTCGCTTAAAACAACAGGAGTTTTGTCAACGCCCTTAGAAACTATAACCTTGACAGCTGTACCTCTCTTTACAGAATAGCCGCCATCTGGGTTAGAATAAATTACTTTACCTTCTTCAACTTCTTCGTTGAATTCTTCTTCCACAGAACCAAGTTTTAAGGAATTATCCTCAAGAGTTTTTTGTGCTTCTTCTTTAGTTAGTCCCTTAAGAGGTGGAACTGGAACAGAATCAGGAAGTTCATTTATTTCAAGAGTAATAGTTGAGCCCTTGTCTACTGAAATTCCTTCTTCAGGTTTTTGACCAAGAACAACTCCGTCAGGTTCATTTTCATTTTCCACTGTATTTACATCGAGGACAAGACCTTGAGCTTCAATTAACTCTTTAGCTTCCTCTCTAGTCTTACCAATATAATTTTCAACGGCAATTTTTTCTACTACATCGCCGCTCTTCATTCCCTTAATAGCCTTTGGCACTACATAAATAAGTAGAGCAATTATAACTATGGCAGAGAAGATTCCAAGTATGGCAGGAGCTGCAGATTTTTTCTTCTTTACAACCTTCTTAGGTTTTCTCGTGTCCATGTCCATGTTGCTGGAATGATTTCTATTAGGTCTTCTATTTATATTTGGAGTGACAACAGTTCTGTCATCATCTTCATAATCCCTTTTGACAGAAAAAGTCTTTGCTCCAATTGTGTAGTCCTTTATATCCTTAATTAAATCAAAGACATCTCTATATCTGTCATCTGGGTTCTTTTCAGTCATCTTTAAAACCAATGCGTCAACAGAAGGATCTATGCTCTTGATAAAATCAGATGGCTTTGGCATTTGTGACTGAACTTGCATAAGGGCAACAGAAACTGGATTGTCTGCGTCAAAAGGAAGTCTTCCAGTGAGCATTTCAAAAAGCACAATTCCTAGAGAATATATGTCAGACCTATTATCTACCTTGGCACCTCTAGCTTGCTCTGGTGAAAAATAGTGGACTGAACCCATGACAGCATTAGTTGCAGTGACAGTTGTGTTGTCAGCAACTCTTGCAATTCCGAAATCTGTAACCTTAATTCTGTCGTCACGAGTAACCATTATATTTTGAGATTTAATGTCTCTGTGAACAATATGCTTTGAGTGAGCAACCTTTAAAGCCTCTGCAATTTGAATGCAGTAATTTAAAGCCCTCTTTTCAGAAAGTCTGCCCTCATCATTTATTAAATCTTTAAGAGTTTTCCCATCGATATATTCCATTACAATGTAGTGAACTTCTTTGTCTTCCACTTTTTCTGTTCCAACATCATAAATACTTACAATATTTGGATGAGAAATGCTTGCAGCTGCTAGGGACTCCCTCTTAAATTTTCTAATAAAATTATTGTCTTCGTTGTATTCTAATTTTAAAACCTTAATGGCAACAATTCTATCAAGCTTTCTATCATGAGCCTTAAAAACATTACCCATGCCGCCTGTGCCAATTTTTTCTAATATTTCATATCTATTTGCTAAAATTTTATTTATCATTGCCCACCTACTTATTAACTACTAAAATAAATGTAATATTATCCATGCCGCCATTTTTAAGGGCGAGATCCAAAAGTTTGTCTTTGGCAACTTCTGGAATATTTTCTTTTATTATTTTGAAAATTTCTTCATCAGGAATCATATTAGTAAGTCCGTCTGAACAAAATAAAAATATGTCATTTTCTTCAATCTTTAAAGTGTTTACTGAGACATCTAAGTCCGCTGTCGTTCCCATGGCTTTTGTTAGCACATTTTTCTTTGGATGAACCCTTGCCTCTTCCTCAGTAATTTCTCCAATCTCCATCAAGTAATTTACAAAGGAATCATCTCTTGTGATTTGCTCCATATCTTTATTTATCCTGTAAATTCTTGAATCGCCTACATTGGAATAAATTAAAACACTTCCTAAAATTATGCCAGCAGATACTGTGGTGCCCATGCCCCTATAATCTTCATTTTCTTCAGAGCTATTGAAGATTTCTCGGTTGGCATCTCTAATAGAAGAAGACAAGATTTCAATTGCATCTTCAATAGTCTTAATTTCCTTAGCCTTTTCAAAATCCGACGCAATAATTTCTGTTGCCATCTTTGAAGCCCTTTCACCGGCAAGATGTCCACCCATGCCATCAGCTAATATATATAAATTTTTTGACTCATTTACAAAATAACAATCCTCGTTATTTTTTCTGTAGTTGCCTACATTAGTTGCTGATACTACTTTCATTTATTTCACCTCAACTTTGCGCCTTAGTTGTCCACACGAAGCGCTGATGTCCCTTCCAAGTTCTCTTCTTATAGTTACATTAAATCCTTTTTTCTCAAGTTTATCTTTAAATTCAATGATTTCAGATTTGGAAGGTCTTTTTTCATCAAATTCATCAATTGGATTTAAAGGTATTAAATTAATATGGCATTTCATATTTTTAGCAAAATTATAAAGCTCTTCAATATTTTTTTTGCCATCATTTTGATTTTTAATTAAAGTGTATTCAAAGGTAATCCTATTATTTGTCTTGTCACCATAATATTTCAAGGCTTTCTTTAAGTCAGCTAAATTAAATTTTCTGTTAATTGGCATAAGTGCCGACCTATCACTGTCATTAGTTTGGTGAAGACTTACAGCCAGATTAATTGGAATATTTATATCTGCAAGTTCATAAATCTTATCTGCCACGCCGCAAGTGGAAATTGTAATATTCCTATAACTTGTATTGTGTCCCTTTTCATTGTGAAGAAGCTTTATAAATCTAAGAACCTCAGAAAAATTATCTAGGGGCTCGCCACTTCCCATTAAAATAAAATTAGAAACCTTAATATTTAAAGCCTTCTCTATTTCATAGACCTGACCCAACATTTCTGCTGAACTTAAATTTCTCACAAGACCAGACTTTGTTGACGCACAAAAATCGCAGCCCATTCTACATCCAACTTGTGTTGAGATGCACTGAGAATAGCCATGCTTGTAGTCCATGAGGACACCCTCTATTAAGTTTTCGTCCTTTAACTTAAATAGAAATTTTTTCGTTTCATCTAATTTTGAATCAAAAATCTTAAAAATTTCTACCTTATTTATTTCTTCATCTTTAATTATGGAGATTGCCTTTTCTGAAAGATTTGAATTTTCTATATCAAATCTCTTCTTGTCGTGAAAAAAAGTAAAAAGTTGAGAGCCTCTAAAAGCTTTCTCACCCTTATTTTCAAAAAATTCACGCAGCTCATCTTCATACATAGAATTTAATTCCATTAAACCACCTATTCATCTAAACATTATACCATTAGATATGGGCAAATAGAAATAGATTTGAAAATTTAATCAAATAAAAAGACTGCGAAAGCTCACAGTCAATTTTTTTCCATAAGAGTAATAGAAAATCCATCACTTCCATCTGTCGATGGAAATAATTTTAAAACATCTCTATCTCTTAATTTTTTTATTTTGAAATTTTTATTATTTTCTAAAAATTTATTTACTACATCTTCGTTTTCAATTTTTGAAAGAGAGCAAGTTGAATATAAAAGTTCTCCCCCATCTTTTACATAATCCTTTGCCTTATCTAATATTTCAAGTTGAATTTCAGCAAGTGACTTTATATCTTCTAGGTCCTTATTCCATTTTATGTCAGGTTTTTTTCTGTAAAGTCCAGTTCCTGAACAAGGGGCGTCAACTAAGACATAGTCAAACTTATCTATAAAGTCTTTATTTAAAATTCTTGCATCATTTACCCTTGTCTCAATATTTTTTACACCAAGTCTCTTTGCATTTTCTTGGATTAGCTTTATCTTACCTTGAGATTTGTCGCAGGCAATAATTTCACCAGTGTTATTCATAAGTTCTGCGAGATGAGTGCTCTTTCCGCCTGGTGCTGCGCATAAATCTAACAGGCTGCTATTTTCCCTTGGATTTAAAAAGCTTGCGACTAAAATTGATCCCAGGTCTTGCACATAAAAATGTCCCTCATCAAAATATTTTGTGTCAATTATTCCCTTGGGATTTAAAATATTTAGGGCATTGTCATAAACTGTCTCCTCTATTTCAAAACCCAGTTCTTTTAGATTACTCATCAAGTCGCTTTTACTTGTCTTTAAAGTATTCACCCTAATTGTAAAGGGTGGCATTTCGTTATTTGCCTTTAAAAGTTTTTTTGTAAATTCTTCCCCATAATTTTTATAAAAGTATTCTGTATAAAATTTTGGATGAGAATAAAAAGTTGAGAGATTATCTATGCTGTCCTCAATCTTTACTTGTGGAGCATCCTTTTTGGAAATGCTTCTAAGAATTCCATTTGTAAAGGAAATTGAACCTCTATTTCCGTAAATTTTTGCAAGATTAACTGATTCATCTACAATTGAATAATCTGGCACCTTGTCCAAAAAATACATTTGGTAAATTGCCATCTCTAAAATACTTAGAATAATTTTGTGAATTCTTTTTATTTTTACTCTTGAATTTATTTTTATTACATAATCCAGGTAAGTTCTATTGCGAATTACGCCTGTAGTGATTTCTTTTATAAAATTGTAATCTCTCTCATCAATATTAGATTTTTTTAAAATTTCAAGACTTTCTTCTAAAAATGCCCCCTTGTAGAGGACATCGTTAATAATCTGTAGTGCTTTTTCTCTTGGGTTTTTCATTAATCTCTTCTTCCAAAAATGCTAAGTAATCTCAAAAATTGTCCAATTGCAACTATTGTTGATGCTACATAAGTAAGTGCTGCTGCGTTTAAAACTTCTTTGGTGCCTCTTAAGTCTTCATCACTAATAATTCCATTGGCAAGTTCTATTTTTGCTCTATTTGAGGCGTTAAACTCAACTGGGAGGGTAACAATTTGAAATAAAACTGCAAAGAAAAATAGTGCAATGCCAAGTTTTGTAAAAAATACTGAGAAGAAAAATCCAAGTATTATTAAAAAGAAGGAAAGTTGAGTTCCTAAATTTGCAAGGGGAACTAGGGCAGCCCTAACTTTTAGTGGTACGTATTCCACTGAATCTTGAATTGCATGACCAACTTCATGAGCAGCAATAGAAACTGATGCAATGGAATTTTTGTAATAGACATCGCGAGATAAATTTAAAGTTTTATCTCTTGGGTCATAGTGGTCTGAAAGATTTCCATCAACTAAATTTATTTTTACATAATTTAATCCATTTCTATCTAAAATTTCTCTTGCAACTTCTGCCCCACTTAAATTAGTGGAAGAGCCTATTTTCTTGTATTTTTCGTAGGCTGAACTTATCTTTGCCTGTGCATAAAATGCGAGAATTAGACCTGGAAGTATATAAATAAAATAAGTGTAATCAAAACCGTAATAATATGGATACATTATTTCCCTCCTATGACATAATTTTCTTCAAATTTATTTCCACGAAGAAAATCATCAATTCTCATGGCGCGCTTTCCCGGTGCTTGAATTTCCTTTACAGAAATGGCGCCATCTAATGTTTTAATAATTAGTTCCTTATCAGATTTTATTATTGTTCCAACTTTTTTATCTGATGAATTTTCTATTTCTTCTGCAGCAAAAATTTTATAAAGCTTGTCCTCATAGGAAAATTTTGCCCCGTAATGTGGGCTAAGTCCCCTAATTTTATTTACAAGATTTTTTGACTTGTCATTGAAATTTAATAGCAAGTCATCCTTTAAAATTTTATCTGCATAAGTTTTTTTGCCTTCATCTTGGGGAGTGAAATTAACTTTATCTTCTTCCACTTCTCTTATAAATTCTTCTAAGAGATCAGCTCCCATAAGAGAAAGTTTATCTTCAAGCTCTCCGGCATTCATGTCTTTTATGTCAATTTCTTTTACAGCAGAAACTGCACCAGAATCAAGTCCTTCTTCCACTCTCATGAGACTCACGCCAGTTTTTTCTTTGCCTTCCATTATTGCCCTATTAATTGGGGCAGCTCCTCTTAATTCTGGCAGTAGTGATGCGTGAACATTAACAATATATTTTTTTGGAAGGTCAAGAATTTCCCTCTTTAAAATTTGTCCATAGGCAACGACAACAATTATGTCTGCCTGGATTTCTCTAAGTTTTTCTATGGACTCCTCAGAATTTACATCATGAGGCTGATAAACTTCAAGACCAAGTTCTTCAGCCTTAACTTTTACTGGAGTCTTCGTGAATTTTTTGCCCCTTCCCTTTCTCTTATCTTCTTGAGAAACTACAAGGGCAACTTGACCTAATTTATGGAGCCTTTCTAAAATAGGAACGGAAAATTCTGGAGTCCCCATAAAGATAAATTTCATCACTATTCACTCTCCGCTTCATACATTTCAATTGCCTTGTCTGTGTATAAAATTCCATCTAAGTGATCAACTTCGTGTTGAATAATTCTCGCCAAAAAGTCTTCAGCTTCCATGATTTTTTCTTCGCCCGCTAAGTCATTGTATCTAACTTTTATATCTTTTGCTCTCTTAACAGTTCCCTGTTTTCCAGGAACAGATAGGCAGCCTTCCATAGACACTTCTTCCCCTTCTTTTTCAAAAATTTCAGGGTTAATCATGTAAAATCTCTTGCCCTCTTCTTCCTCTCTATTATCTACTACAATAAGCCTCTTCAAAATTCCAACTTGAGGTGCAGCAAGCCCAACGCCATAAGCCACATCCATAGTTTCAAACATGTCGTCAATTAAAAGTTTTAATCTATCGTTGAAATTTGTTACCTGCTTTGATTGTTTTCTTAGTATTGGATCTCCATCCTCTCTAATTTTTCTTGTTGCCATTTAATCACCTAAAATCTATATTTAAAAATACTTTATTATCTTCTTCTATCTTGCTATTAATAATTACCCTTTTAAGACCATATATTAACAAAGCTAAATCTTTTGGCTTAACTTTTACTGAAAATTTGGTCCTATTTATATTTTTTATCTTTGGCAACTTAATAAATTTTGTCACCATTAAATCTAAATTTTTTATGTCCATGGACATTTGCCTTAAAAATTTTTCTGCCCAAGCTTCAGTCAAACTTTCATCGTAGGAAGAAAATTCAAGCTCAACTAACTTTGTGTAGGGTGGGTATAAAAATAATTTTCTCTCTTCAATTTCATAATTATAAAAATCTTCATAATCTCCGCTGGCAGAATATTTTATAATTTCAGAGTCAGGACTATAGGTTTGAATAATAACTTGACCCTTTTTTGATGCTCTACCAGCTCTACCAGAGACTTGGGTTATAAGTTGGAAGGTCCTTTCCTTTGCCTTGTAATCAGAAATATATAGTGACATATCTGCTGCCACAATGCCAACTAGAGTTACATTTTCAAAGTCAAAACCCTTGGAGACCATTTGCGTCCCAATAATTACATCAGCTTCCCTATTTTTTACAATTTCATAAAATTTATCATAGGAATCCTTCTTTGTCGTCGTATCCCTATCCATGCGAAGAACTCTCGCATCTGGAAATAATTTTTTTACTTCCTCTTCAACCTTTTGCGTGCCAACTCCAAATTGCTTGATGAATTTTGAGCCACAGCTTGGACATACCTTTGGTAGTGGCTTTGTGCTTCCGCAGTAGTGGCAGATTAGCCTATTCTTTGCCTTGTGATAAGTCATTGATATGTCACATTCATGACACTTAATGACTTCACCACAAGATCTACAGGATATAAAATTTGAAAAGCCACGACGATTTAAAAATAAAATTATTTGTTCCTTCTTTTTTAGCTTTTCTTCCATTGCATTTTTCAAATCTCTGCTAAAAATAGAAATATTTCCCCTTATTAGCTCGTCTCTCATGTCAATAATTTTTGTATCTGGAAGAAAGGCTCCCTTTTTTGCCCTATTCTTTAACTCACATAGATTGTAAAAATCTCTCTTGGCATAAAAATAGGATTCAATTGATGGAGTTGCAGAACCAAGGACAACTTTACCTCTATTTTTCATTCTATTAATGGCAACTTCTATAGTATCGTACTTTAAGTTGTCGTGAAATTCATAGGATGAGTCGTGAGATTCGTCTACAATAATCATTTTTAAATTTTTAAAGGGAACAAAAACTGCACTTCTTACGCCCACCACAATTTTTACTTCGCCATTTAAAACTTTTCTGTACTCATCATATCTCTCTCCCGAAGAAAGTTTTGAGTGAATAATTGCAACCCTGTCGCCAAACCTTCCCTTAAACCTTTCAATCATTTGTGGAGTGAGACCAATTTCGGGCACAAGGACAATAACCTCTCCGCCCTCTTCTATTACCTTCGATGCAAGATTTAAGTAGACCTCAGTCTTGCCGCTACCAGTAAGACCATGTATAAGAGAAACTACTTTATCTGTTCTTAAAATACTAGCAAGTGTCCTTTGTTGTTCCTCGTTTAAAGCTAATTTCTCTGTCACAAAATTCTTTTCCACTGGCTCCCTATTAACTTCTTTTTTGTATTCGCAAATTAAATCTTTCTTTATTAGAGTTTTTATTGGCGAATAAGAAATTCCAAGAAGAGACATGACTTCAACACGAGAGACATCTTTTTTCTCTTTGATAAAATTAAAAACTTGGGCCTGCTTTTCACTTAAATTTTCTAAATTTTTTGGGTCAAATTTTTCTGAAAGCTTAAGATAATTTACAAGCTTTGGTTTAAGAAGAACAAGTGAATCATACTTATATTTTACAAAGCCCTTTGCCCTTAATTTTTTTATGATTTTCTTTTCATCTTCCCTTAAATTTTCAAAATACTTATTTAAGTCAATTGAATTTAATTCTTCAAGTTCTTTTCCCTGAGGATATTTTTCCACAATAATTTTCTTTTTTATTTTTTGCAAATTTCCTGGCGGCAAAATTGGCGCAAAGGCTCTTGAGTAACCAATTAAATATCTATCTTTCATCCAAAGACCAAGTTCAATTAAGTCCTCTGAAATAATTGGCTCATCGTCTAGGACTGAATGAATTTCCTTTAGCTTGTCTAAATGTTTACCAGAATAATTTGCATGCAAAAACAGGACGATACCAACTCGGTAAGACTTGCCGAAATTAACAAGAACACGCATACCTGGCTTAAGGTCATCTTTTACTAAATATGTATAAAGTTTATCGATTTTTTGAAAATTATTTTCTATAAAAATATCTGCAAACATTCTTCACCTACAAAAGAGCTAGATTTCTCTAGCTCATAAGTTTTTTTACTCTATCTAAAATTTCCTTGGCAAGTTCTTGTTTACTCATAATTTCTAAGTCATCAGTGTTATTTTTGCTGATAATAGAAACTATATTGGTGTCACTTCCAAAACCTGCTCCCTTTTTCTTAATATTATTTACAACAATCATATCAAAATTCTTTTTTACAAGTTTTTCTTTGGCATACTCGTAAATATTTGTGGACTCAGCTGCAAATCCCACTATAATTTGATTTTTCTTCATGCTTCCATAGTGAGCGGCAATGTCTGGATTCTTTTCCATTTCGATTAAATTCATTTGACTGTCGTTACCCTTTTTAATCTTTTCTTCGCTATAAGATTTAGGTCTATAATCACTTGGTGCCGCAGCTTTAATTAATACATGGCAATCATCAAAATATTTTCCAACAGCTTCAAACATGTCTCTTGTAGTTTTAACTCTCACAAAGTTATCAACCTTTGGAATATCTATTTTTGTTGGCCCAGAAATTAGAGTGACCTTGGCTCCTCTCTTCTTTGCATTATCTGCCAAGGCATAGCCCATTTTACCTGAAGAATAATTTGAAATAAATCTAACTGGATCAAGGGGTTCTACAGTTGGACCTGCCGTTATAACAACATGTTTGCCTTCCAAGTCCTTTTCCATTAGAGCCCTATCTATCTCGTCCACAATTTCACTTGGCTCAAGCATTTTTCCACTGCCATAGTCATTGCAAGCCAATATATCTTCTTTAGTATCTAAAATAATAACTCCTCTATCTCTTAGAGTCTTCATATTTTTTTGATTAGCTTCAGAATTTAACATGACAGTATTCATGCCAGGCGCAAGCATAACCTTTGAGCGAGATGCCATTAAAACTGTAGTTAGCATATCATCGGCAATGCCATTTGCAAACTTGCCAATTAAATTGGCACTAGCTGGTGCAATTACAATTATATCAGCCCACTTGGCAAGAGAAATATGCTCCACATCCATGTTAAATAATTGATTGAACATTTCTAAATGGACTATATTATTTGACATAGTTTGAAAAGTTAGAGGCGTGACAAATTCACTTGCATTTTTTGTCATTACAACCTTAACTTCTGCTCCTAATTTTCTCAGCAAACTGCAAATACCTGGAGATTTATAGGCTGCAATTCCACCTGTAACTCCAAGAAGAATTTTTTTACCCTTTAACATTTTATTCCTCTTCTAAGTCTTCTGAGTTTAATTCTTCTATTTTTTCTTGTTTAATTTTTGCAATTAATTCTTCTTTTTCTTCTGCAATTTTCTTTTCATATTGAGAATCAGATAACTTTTCACCAAATTTAATCTTTCCAGCCATTATTTCTTCTAATGCAATTGTTACTGGCTTTTCACTATCTGTATCAATAAGTTTTGGGTTTCCGTCAATTAATTTTCTTGCTCTCTTGGAAACTAGGATTGCAAGTTCATATCTAGAATTTGCAACTTCACTTAATTCTTTAAAAGATGGTATAATCATTTATTTCTCTCCTCTTCTGCTTGAACTTCCTTTTTGATATTTTTATGTCTTTTAACTCTTAGTTTTTCTGCTGCTATAATAGTTTCGATATCCTTAACGGCATTATCTATTACATCATTTATAACAAAGTAATCATATTCACCAACAAAGTCAAGTTCTCTAAAGGCATTTCTATACCTTGTTTCTATTTCATCTTCAGTTTCCGTATCTCTCTTAACAAGACGAGATTTAAGTTCATCCATAGTTGGAGGAATTAAAAATATGAAGACTGCTTCTTTGTATTTCTCTTTTACTTGTAAAGCTCCCTGTACATCAATTTCAAGAAGTACAATTTCGCCCTTAGCAATTTCATCAAAGACAAACTTTTTGGGAGTACCATAATAATTTGTGTGAACAAAGGCATGTTCCAAAAGCTCATCATTTTCTACCATTTTTTCAAATTCTTCTCTTGTGGCAAAAAAGTAATTCTCGCCATTAACTTCACCTGGTCTGGGCGTTCTTGTAGTTACGGAAGTAGAAAAAATTATATCGTCGTTGTTTTTCATGAGAGCCTCACTGACAGTTCCCTTTCCAGAACCTGAAGGACCTGATAAAACTAATAAAAATCCGCCGTCCAAATTATCACCATCCTATTTATTATTCAACATTTTGCGCTTGCTCACGCAATTTTTCAATTTCAGATTTAAGCAGTACAACCTTGCTTGTAATTTCAATATCATTTGATTTTGAACCAATTGTGTTGGATTCCCTATTCATCTCTTGGATGAGAAAATCTAACTTTCTGCCTAGGGCTCCCTCTGACCTTATTATATCATTAAAATTATCTATATGTATTTTCAATCTAGTAATTTCTTCGTCAATGGAAAGCTTGTCTAACATAATTGCAATTTCAGTCAAAATTCTATCTTCATCTATCTCGCTAGAGTCCAAGTATTCACTAACTCTTTCTCTAAGTCTCTCTTCATTTTCTTTAAGAGTAATTGGAGCTCTACTTTCTATAAAATTAGTAATATTTTTTATTTCTTCTAATTTTACTAGAAAATCTTCCTTAATTTTTTCCCCTTCAATATTTCTAGCTTCAACAAAATCCTTGGCAGCAAGTTCAACTACCTTTAATAGCTCATCTTTAATGTAGTCGCCATCAAATTCAGCCTTTTGTGGTTTAAAAATATTGGGGTCTTCCATTAATTTAGAAAAAGAAAGATCTTCTATCACTCCAAACTTTTCCTGTAAATCTTTACTTATACTAATATACTTATTTAGAAGCTCATAGTCAACATCAATTTTAACATCGCTAGAGTCTAAATATTCAAAATTTATAAAGACATCTACCTTGCCTCTTTTAATCTTACTTTTTATAAAAGATTTTACAGATTCTTCAGCATACATAATAGATGATGGCATCCTAACATTTATGTCAAGGTATCTATTGTTAACTGATTTCATCTCCACCTTTATATAAAAATCATGGCTTCTCTTTTCAAAAAGGCCGTAGCCAGTCATACTATTCATAAAAACTCCTCATAAAGAACGAAAAGCACTATAAAGTGCTTTTCATTTTATTTTACAACTATATTTACAATCTTATTTGGAATATAAATTTTCTTTACAACTTTCTTTCCTTCAGTATTTTTTGCAAAAAGTTCATCCTTTTCTGCAACTTCAAATACCTTATCTTGTGATTCATCTCTAGCAATTTTAATTGTGTATCTAACCTTGCCATTAAATTGAACTGGGATTTCAATTTCATCGTCAATAGTCATTTTTTCGTCATACTTAGGCCAAACTTGCTCAGAAAGAACTCCATCTAAGTTACAAACTTGCCACAATTCTTCAGTTATATGTGGAGCAACTGGATTTAATAAAATTAAGAAAGTTCTAAAATCTTCTTTTGTGATTTTTCCAGCTGAACTAAATTCATTTGAAAGTGTCATAAGTTGTGCAATGGCTGTATTTGCCTTTAAGTTTATATAATCTTCAGTAACTTTTTTAATAGTCTTGTGAATTTCAGATGCTAAATCTTCTGAATATTTATCGCCATCAACAACTAAGCTTTGTAAATTCCAAACTCTTTCCAAAAATCTTCTACAGCCCTTAACGCCATTTTCTGACCATGGAACTGGCTTTTCAAAATCTCCAATAAACATTTCATAGCATCTTAGTGTATCGGCACCATAGTCTCTTACAATGTCGTCTGGATTTACAACATTTCCTCTTGATTTAGACATTTTTTCATTGTTGCCACCAAGGATCATGCCGTGAGAAGTTCTCTTTTGATAAGGTTCTTTAGTTGGAACTACTCCAATGTCATACAAGAATTTGTGCCAAAATCTTGAATATAATAAGTGAAGTGTAGTGTGTTCCATTCCTCCATTGTACCAGTCTACTGGCATCCAATAATCAAGGGCATCTTTACTTGCAAGCTCTTTATCATTGTGGGGATCAGTGTATCTCAAGAAGTACCAAGATGAGCCAGCCCATTGTGGCATTGTATCAGTTTCTCTTTTTGCAGGGCCACCACATTTTGGACAAGTTGTATTAACCCAATCAGTCATCTTTGCAAGTGGTGATTCACCTGAATCAGTTGGCTCATAGTTTTCAACTTCTGGAAGTAAAAGTGGAAGTTCTTCTTCTGGAAGAGCAACATAACCACATTTATCGCAGTGAACTATAGGTATTGGTTCTCCCCAATATCTTTGTCTTGAGAAAACCCAGTCCCTTAATTTATAATTTATCTTTCTATCGCCTAGCTTATTTTCTTCAAGATAATCAATCATCTTAGCAATGGCATCTTTAACTTCAAGACCATTTAAAATTCCTGAGTTTATCATTTTACCTGTTGCAGTTTCAGTGTTTGCATGTTCACTAACATCTGAACCTTCAATTACTGGAATAATTTCTAGACCAAACTTCTTTGCAAAGTCGTAGTCACGGTCATCATGAGCAGGAACTGCCATAATTGCACCAGTTCCGTAAGTCATAAGAACATAATCTGAAATCCAAATAGGTATTTCTTTATTTGTAAGAGGATTTATTGCCTTAATTCCCTTAATTTCAACACCAGTTTTGTCTTTTTCAAGTTCAGTTCTTTCGAATTCACTTTTCTTAGCGCATTCTTCTTTATAGGCATTTATTTCATCTAAGTTTTCAATTTTATCTGCGTGATTTTCAATTAGTGGGTGTTCAGGTGCAATTACCATATAAGTTGCACCGTAAATTGTATCTGGTCTAGTAGTGAAAACTTCAAGCTTTTCATCATAATCTTTAAGTGAGAAATTTATGCTTGCCCCTTCACTTCGTCCAATCCAATTTTTTTGTTGTGTGACAACTCTTTCGATGAAGTCTAAATCGTCAAGGTCATTAATAAGTCTATCTGCATATTCAGTGATTTTTAACATCCATTGGCTCTTAACTCTTCTTACAACTTCTTCGCCACATCTTTCACATTTGCCACCTACAACTTCTTCGTTAGAAAGTCCTACTTTACAAGAAGGGCACCAGTTTATTGGCATTTCCTTTTTGTAGGCAAGTCCATGTTTATATAATTGTAAGAAAATCCATTGTGTCCACTTATAATATTCTGGGTCAGTTGTGTTAATTTCCCTTGACCAATCAAAGGAAAATCCAATTGATTTTAACTGTTCCTTAAAGTGGGCAATGTTATTTTTTGTAACTATAGCTGGATGAATTTTATTTTTTATTGCATAGTTTTCAGTTGGAAGACCAAAGGCATCCCAGCCCATTGGAAAAAGTACATTATATCCTTGCATTCTCTTCATTCTTGAAACAATATCAAGAGCAGTATAAGGTCTTGGATGTCCTACATGAAGTCCTTGTCCAGATGGATAAGGAAACTCTACAAGGGCGTAGAATTTTTCTTTGTCAGAATTATTTTTGCAGACAAAGGATTCATGTTCATCCCAAAAGTCTTGCCACTTTTTTTCTATTTCACTTGGTGTATATTTATTCATATTATCTCCTAAAATTCAGCGTTTCCAACAGTTCTTGGGAATGGAATGACATCTCTAATGTTTTTCATTCCAGTTATATACATTACAGCTCTTTCAAAGCCTAGGCCATAACCAGAGTGAACTACAGATCCATATCTTCTAAGATCAAGATACCAATCGTAAGTATCCATATTCATGCCAATGTTTTTCATTTTTTCTTCAAGAAAATCTAGTCTGTGTTCCCTTTGGCTTCCTCCAATGATTTCGCCGACTCCAGGTACTAGAAGGTCCATTGCTGCAACAGTTTTTTTGTCTTCATTTTCATACATATAGAAGGCTTTGATTTCCTTAGGATAATCTGTTACGAAAACTGGTTTTTTGAAAACTTCTTCTGTTATATATCTTTCGTGTTCAGTTTGAAGGTCAATCCCCCAGCTAACTGGATAGTTAAATTCTCTATCAGCTTTTTCAAGAATTTCAATAGCTTCTGTATAAGTTATTCTTGCAAATTCATTTTCAACTACATTGTGAAGTCTTTCTAATAGACCCTTGTCGATGAAGCTGTTGAAGAATTCCATTTCTTGTGGTGCATTTTCAAGGACATAAGAAATGATGTACTTTAACATTTCTTCTGAAACATCCATATTTACATTTAAGTCTGCAAAGGCCATTTCTGGTTCAATCATCCAAAATTCAGCAGCGTGTCTTTGTGTGTTTGAATTTTCTGCCCTAAAAGTAGGTCCAAAAGTGTAAACATTTTTGAAGGCTTCTGCAAAAGCTTCAGCTTCAAGTTGACCTGATACAGTTAGGTGAGTCATTTTGTTGAAGAAGTCCTTAGAATAATCAACTTCTGTTGGATTTGCTTTTGCTATGCTAGCTATATCAAGAGTTGTAACTTGGAACATTTCTCCTGCGCCTTCAGCATCAGATGTTGTAATTATTGGAGCGTGAACATATACAAATCCCTTTTCTTGGAAAAATTTGTGAATTGCATAGGCAATTAGTGACCTAACTCTAAAAACAGCATTAAAGGTGTTTGCTCTAGGACGAAGATGGGCAATTGTCCTCAAATATTCCATTGTATGTCTCTTCTTTTGAAGAGGATAAGATGGGTCAGATGAACAAATGGCAACAATCTTATTTGCTTGTAGTTCAAAGGATTGATTTTTCCCTGGTGACTTAACAATCTTTCCAGTAACTTCTAGAGATGAAGAAATTGGATATTTTTCAATTTCATCAAAATTTGAAAGTTCCTTACCATAAACTACTTGAATTGGCTTAAAAACAGTTCCATCTGTGAGCTCAATAAAACCAAAGTTTTTTGAAGCTCTACTTGTCTTTATCCAACCACTTAATACTATTTCTTTATCTAAAAAATCTTCTGGATTTTTAAAAATATCTCTAATGCTAATTGACATAATTCCTCCTAATTTGTATTCCTTACATAATGTTTAAGTATATAATTAAATCCCACATTTGTCAATTTTACTCACTTCAAAGTGTCAAGGTAGGTCTTAATAATTTTTTCGTAACCAATATCCTTTGGCTCATAATATTTTTTGCCAAGAAAATTATCTGGCATGTACTTTTGATCTACATAAGAGCCTTCATAATTGTGGGGATATAAATATTTTTCATCAGTTTCATTTTGCGGGTTATGCTTATCCCTAATGTTCTTTGGTATATTTATATTATTTTCATTTTTTACATCTTCCAGAGCCTTATTTATTCCAAGGTAGGATGCATTTGATTTTTCTGAAGATGCAAGGTAAGTTACCATTTGTGCCAAAATAATTCTCGCTTCAGGCATTCCAACTGCATTAATGCTGTTAAAACAAGCTGATGCCATGACCATTGCCTGAGGATTTGCGTTTCCTACATCTTCTGATGCAAAAATCATAAGCCTTCTTGCTATAAACTTTATGTCCTCTCCGCCTTCTAGCATCTTGGCAAGATAAATTAAGGCTGCATCGGGATCAGACCCTCTCATAGACTTTATAAAGGCAGAGATTGTGTCATAATGCTCGTTATTATCCTTGTCATACTTTATATTTTTAATCAAAAGTGAATTTCCAATTACATTTTCGTCTACAAAAATTTTTCCATCAACTTCGTCAGTAGATAAAATTGCAATTTCTAAACTATTTAATAAAAATCTGCCATCTCCATTGGAATTTTTTACTAGAATTTTTTTGGCAAGTTCTGTAATTTCAACACTTTTATTTCCAAAGCCTCTTTCCTTGTCACTTAATGCCCTATCAAGCATTTTGTATAGGTCCTTATCCTCAAGTGGAAGTAAATTTATAATTTGCATCCTAGATAAGAGGGCCCTATTGACTTCAAAGTAGGGATTTTCTGTTGTGGCTCCAATTAAAGTTATGACTCCCCTTTCCACAAAGGGCAAAAGGGCATCTTGTTGAGTCTTGTTAAACCTATGAATTTCGTCAATAAAAACAATGGTAGAGACATTGTGAAACTTCATTGAGTCTTCAGCTTTTTTTAAAACTTCACGAAGCTCTTTTAAGTTTGAAGTGACAGCAGAAAGTTTTATAAAATTTTTATTTGTAGTCTTTGCAATTATTTCTGCCAAAGTTGTCTTGCCAACTCCAGGCGGTCCATAAAATAAAATAGAAGAAAGTCTGTCGCTCTTTATTAGCCTTGACAGGTATTTACCCTCACCAATTACATGATCTTGACCAACAAATTCATCTAAATTTCTCGGCCTCATCTTGTCGGCAAGAGGCGCCTCTCTCATTAGGTTTTTTTGCATGCTAAGTTCGAATAAATCCATTTTAATTCTTCTTTTTTACAAAATTTTCAAGCTCGTCTACAAAGGATTGAAGGTCTTTAAATTCCCTATAAACTGATGCAAATCTAACATAGGAAACTTCATCTAAGTCCTTTAACTCGTCCATTACCATTTCCCCAATTTCAAGAGAAGTTATTTCTCTTCTCATGGAGTTTTCTATTTTCTTTTCAATGTTATTAACTGCTTCTTCAATCTCATCAGCAGACACAGGTCTCTTCTCGCAGGACTTTATCATTCCTCTAATGATTTTGTCGCGGTCAAAGGCTTGCCTGTTGCCATCTTTTTTTATAACCATAACTGGAGATTGCTCAATTTTTTCATAAGTTGTAAATCTTTTTTGACATTTTAAACACTCACGCCTTCTTCTTATTGTATAACCTTCATCAGTAGGTCTAGTGTCTAAAACTTTCGAATCATCATATCCACAGAAGGGACATTTCATAGTCTTCACCTCATTTAAATAAGGTCCCTTGGACCCTTTGAATTAATAATATCACTTAAAAATCTTTTAATCAATTAATCATAGATAAGCTGAGCAATAAAAAAACCGAACACAAGGTGCTCGGTCTTTAAAAATATTTTATGAAATACTTTGTGCAATATTTAAGAATATTGTGATAAAAATTGAATTTGTAATATCAATTGCAAAGGCACCTACCATTGGAAGAATGAAGTATGCTCTTGGTGATGGACCAAATCTTTCAGTGATTGAGTCCATGTTAGCAAGGGCGTTATAAGTTGCACCCATACCAAAACCACAAATACCACCAGAAAGTACTGCTGCGTCATAATTTTTACCCATAGCCCAATAAGTTACAAAGTAAGCAAATAGTGCCATAAATATAGTTTGTGCAAATAAAATTATGAGCATGTGTCCTGCAACATCTTTTAAGTCAAGTAAGTTGATGTCAATTAATGCCATTACTAAGAATACATTTAGTCCAACATCGCCGCAAATTGAATTGGCTCTTTGGTTAACCATTAAAGGACCCTTTTTACCAATAGTGTTTACGAAAATACCTGCAATAATCATTGAAGTTACATAAGCAGGTAAGTTTAATTCTTTTCCCATAATTGATACATGAGTTCTAATAAATTCTTGTAGTATTGCTCCTAAGCCTACAGATACAAAAATTAAACCAAGAACTTTTATAAAGTCTCCTGCTTGAAGTGGAACAACTCTTTCATAGCCTTCTCCTGCATTGTTTTCTTCAAGATGTTCTAGCACATCGTCAAGATTTGATGCGTCCTTTTTGTCACCAGAAAGATTATGTTTTCTTATTAGTGTTGAACCTATAGGTCCACCAATTAAAGAGCCCATAATTACTCCAAATGTTGCAGCTGCAAGAGCAAAAGTCTTTGCATTATCTAAACCTAGCTTAGCAAAAGTACCTCCCCAAGCACCTGCTGAACCATGTCCACCTACCATTGTAACTGAACCACATACTAGTCCAAGTAATGGGTTTTCTGAAAGAGCCTTAGCAAGTACAATACCAATTGTATTTTGTCCTAAAACTAAAATTGCTGATATTAACCAGAAAATTAAGAATCCCTTTCCACCCTTTTTCAAAGTGTCAAGGTCTGCCCCAACACCTATTGCTGTAAAGAATACCATCATAAATGGGTTTTGTAGAGCTTGATCAAATTCAAAAGTTGCTATGCCACCAACTTGTAATAAAAATCTTATTATTGCAAATAAAAATCCGCCAATTACTGGTGCTGGCACACAAAACTTTTGAAAGAAACTAATCTTTTGTCTTAAAAACTTCCCTATGTAATAAACTATTATTGCAAATCCTACCGTTTGCATTAAATTAAATGAAATGTTCATAGTTTATAACTACCTCCTTTTTTTAATCGCAGACTTTATTATAACAAAAATTCTTTAAATAAAAAGTACTTGAGAAAACTTTTACTACTTGTCTAACTTTTTCTTTAAAATTTTAGAGTTTAAAGAAAAAAGTATTATTATAAGTATCAATAAGTAAGTAATTTACCCTTATAAATTAATAAAATATTTATCTTCCTATATTAAAGTTTTCAATAAAATTTATCTTTTATTTTTTAAAAAATTTTATAAAAACGATTTTCTTACAATCATCACTGTAAACTTTTAAAGGTTTAAATTAAAAAAGGACATTGTTTCCAATGTCCAATTAGTTATATTATGAAATTACAAAATTATTTTCTATTTATTCTTAAGAAAGAAGGGATTTTAAGTTCTCCATTATCTTCTTCATTGTCTTCTTCAAGAGATGCAAGGGGACTTTTACCTGTAACTTCTGTTTTACTTTCTTTTTTATCTTTCTTTTCGTCTTTGTATTGATCAAATTCAGTTGCGATAACTGTGATCTTAACTTCATCCTTAAGTGATTCGTCAATTCCTGCACCGAAGATAATATTTGCATCTTCAGATACACAGTCTCTAATTAAATCTGCTGCTTCATTAACTTCAAATATACCAAGATCTGAGCCTGCAGTGATATTTAATAGAACAGATTTTGCTCCTTCAATAGAAGTTTCTAGTAGAGGAGAATTAATTGCAAGTTTAGCTGCTTCTGTAGCTCTTTCATCACCTGATGCACGACCAATACCCATGTGAGCAATGCCCTTATCATACATAATTGTCTTAACATCGGCAAAGTCAAGGTTAATTAAGTTTGGTACAGAAATTAAATCTGAAATACCTTGAATACCTTGTTTTAAAATGTCGTCTGCCATTTCAAAAGCTTGTGAGAAGCTAGTCTTCTTGTCTGAAATACTTAGAAGTCTGTCATTTGGAATTATAACTAGAGTATCAACTTTTCCCTTTAGAGAATTTATTCCTAATTCGGCAGATTTTGCTCTTTTTCTACCTTCAAATGTAAATGGTTTTGTAACAACGCCAACTGTAAGTAGACCTAATTCTTTAGCAACATCAGCAATAACAGGAGCTGCACCAGTACCAGTACCTCCACCCATTCCTGCAGTGATAAATACCATATCGGCACCTTCAAGAGATTCTCTAATTTCATCAATTGATTCTTCTGCTGCTTGTTCTCCTACTTCAGGATTTGCACCTGCTCCAAGACCCTTAGTAATTTTTTCACCAAGTTGAATTTTATTTTCTGCAAGTGAATTTTTAAGTGCTTGCTTGTCAGTGTTAAATACTAAAAATTCTACACCCTTTACACCAGCGCTAATCATTCTATTGACAGCATTATTTCCGCCGCCACCAACGCCAACTACTTTAATTTTGGCAAATTCGTCTTGGTCCATATCGAATTCCAACATAAACATCCTCCTCATATACTATTTGATTGTTTTTATATTCATTACTATTATTTTATAGAAATACTTGTAAATAGTCAATATATAAAGGTCATTTGCTGACTTTTATTTGCCTTTTTACTAATTTTTTTCATTTTCCTTATAACTTTTTTCCTTATTTTCAGAATTATTATCATCTTTTTTGTTTTTATTATTGTTTTTATCCTTTTTTTCTTCGCCATCTGTTATTAAAATTGGGCTTTCACCCTTTTCCATTTGAATAATAATGGCATTTTTGTTAGTTTTCTTTATGTCATCTAAAATTAAGGATAACATCTTTAACTTGTAGGAAGTATTGCTATAGGATCCAAACTCAATTTTTATTCCACCAACTGTGGTAAAGGTAGCTATTGAGTCTAAAAGTTCAATATCTCTTATGTTTCCACGAAGAGAATATTCATCTTTTTTTAATTCAAGGAGAAGATCCCTCTTCTCTTCATCTTCTTTGTTAGTCAAAATATAATTTCCAGCCTTGGAGTCATCTACATTAAAGCCTGATAAATTAACCAAATTGTCAGATTTTTTCTTGGAATTTTTTATAATTCTAAAATCCTCATCTACAATTAGATAATCATTGGACTCAATTTGATAGTAGGGCGTTCTCTCAGTAACACTTACTTTCACATTTCCAGTGATGCTATAGGATATTTTGGCATCATTTATGTAAGGAATGGACTTTATTTTTTTTAGCCTATCCTTTTTTGAAATGACAAAATACTTGCCCCCCCTATTAAGACCTGAAACTTTTTTTATTGCTGCACTGGATACATTTTTATTTCCATCAATTGTAACATTTTTTATTTTAAATAGATTAGAATTTTTTAGTGCAAAAATTAATAAAAAAATGAAGGAAAAAAATATAAAAAACCTAATAAAAATTCTAAAATATTTTCTTTTCTTATTCAGTTTTCTTTTTTTCTTTTCCAACTTTTTCATAAAATCACTTTAAAATTATATCAACTATTTTTTTAACGGCATCTGGACTTGCCAACTTCTTGGCATTTTCTGCCATTAATTTTCTTTCCTCATCGTTATCTAATATTTTTTCTATTGCCTTTAATAGACTTTCTCCCTTTAGATTTTCTTCTTCAATAACTGAACTTGCACCCATATTACTATAGCTCATGGCATTGTAGTATTGATGATTTCCTGCAGTGTATGCCTTTGGTATTAGAATTGATGCTATACCAATTGCAGAAATCTCTGCCAAGGTCATGGCTGATGAAGATGCGATTACAAGGTCTGCACTAGAGAGATAATCATAAACTTTATGGGTGTAATCTAAAATTTCTACACCTTCAGGAACTTCACCAAGTTTTTCCATAAAGTAATCATAGTGGTCTCTTCCAGTTACATGAGTAAGCTTAAAGGGAAGTTTTTCCTTTTTATTTAAAATTTCTAAAATTGCATCATTAGTGGATTCTTGTCCACCACTGCCGCCAAAGGAAAATACAAATTTTTCATCGTCACCTATCTTTAATTCATCTCTTGATTTTTTTCTGTCAAGATGAGAAAAAACATCTCTAATTGGATTTCCTGTAAAAGTAATGTTTTCGTTATTTAAATATTTTTTAGCTTCCATAAAATTTATAAAGACATAGTCTGCCTTTTTTGCCAAAATTTTATTAGTCTTTCCTGGATAAGCATTTTGTTCTTGGATTGCCGTCTTAATCTTTTTTTGTTGTGCCTTAAAGACAATTGGAGCACATACATAGCCCCCAGTTCCAATTACAATATCTGGCTTAAAATCATTTAATATTTTTGTGCACTGTTTCAAACCCTTCATCAAATTGTAAAAAGTTATAACAGTATCCTTATTTAATTTTTTCCTAGGAAGTCCTGAAATATCAATCCCTTGAAAATCAAAATTATATTTCTTTGCAAGTTCTTCCTCTAGGGAATTTTTTTTGCCAACATATAAAATTTTTGCCTCTTTGTCTTGTTTTTTTATTTCTTCTCCAATGGCAAGGGCAGGATAAATGTGCCCTCCAGTTCCGCCACCAGATAAAATATATTTCATATAGTGCCTTCTTTCGAAATTTTAAGTAAAATTGCCGTAGATGCAATTGCCATTACCAGTGCAGTTCCCCCATAGGATATAAAGGGCAGCGTAATTCCCGTAACAGGAAGGAGTTTTGCACATACGCCCATGTTGAAAAATGCCTGTATGCCAATGTAGGTTGTCATGCCAATTGCCGTTAATTTGTCAAAATAATTTGTTGCCTTAAAGGCAATCATATAACCTCTATAAATGTAAATTATAAAAAGTAAGATAATTATAAAAGTTCCAATAAAACCAAATTCTTCTGCCAAAACTGAAAAAATAAAGTCAGTGTATGCTTCAGGAAGGTTAGTGTATTTTTGACGGGACCTAAAAAGCCCAACGCCTGAATATCCTCCAAGAGCAAAGGCATAAAGTGATTGTCTAGCTTGGTATAAGTCTCGGGACTGATAATCTGTTGAATCAGATACAAAACCTAAAATTCTCTTTATTCTAAATTCATTTTCTGGGTCCTTTAAAATTAAATATATAAAGATAATACCCAAGACCGCCAGAAACAAAAACTGCTTCTTGTCTATTCCGGCAGCTAATAGGATGGCAAATAGGGACACTCCAATTACTACTGCAGTAGAAAAGTCCTTGATCATAATTGGGCCTACTGATACACCCATTATAACAACTGCAGTGATAAAAGTTCTAGCTTCCTTAAGTGTGTAAATATTTTTTGAAAGATATTTTGACAAAAATATAATTGAAGTTAATTTAAGTAGGTCTGAAGGTTGAAACTTTAAAGGGATAACTTTAAGGTCAATCCACCTAGCTTGTCCATTTTTGTCTGAACCCAGTGGAGTCCAAAGTAATAAAACTAATATAACACTTAATATAAATAGCCAAGTAATATTTTTATAAATTACAGATCTTGGAACTCTAATTACAAATACCATGGCAATAATTCCCAGGATGAGAAATACTCCCTGCCTAATTAGATAGTGAAAACTATTTAAATTGTATTTTTTTGCAGTGGGAAAAGATGCTGAAGTTACTGCAATTAGTCCTATTATTACTAAAAGTATCATAGTCACTAAAAGCATTAAATCCACATCTTTCATATCCCTTTTTAGTTTCATCTATACCAACTCTCTAACTAAATCTTTAAAGTGTCTTCCTCTCACTTCATAATCACTGTACATATCCCAGGATGCACAAGCTGGAGATAGAAGTACATCATCTCCACTAGAAGATAACTTCTTTGCAAGTTCTACTGCTTTATTTAAATCCTTTACAATATAAAACTCAACCTTAGATTTTTTGCAAGAATTTGAAATTTTTTCTGCAGTTTCGCCAAATAAAATTACAGTCTTCAATTTATTTTTAGATTTTTCAATTAAATCATCAAAGCTTGCGCCTTTATCATAGCCACCTGCTATAAGGATTGCAGGACCATCCATGGCTGCAACTGCAACTTCAGTTGAATCTGGATTAGTTCCCTTAGAGTCATTATAGTATTTTACTCCATCTAATTCTCTTACAAATTCAATTCTGTGTTCAACGCCTGTAAAGGATATTATGCTCTTTCTTATAGTATCAGTATCAATATTTAAAAGTTTACTTGCAATAATGGCAGCCATAATATTTTTAATGTTGTGATCTCCAGGAATTTTTATTTCCTTAACATCTAAAATTTCTTCTGCCTTTTCGCCGTCATTAAAATAAATTTTTCCCTTATCAAGGAAGGCTCCTCTTTCAGAAATCTTGTGCATTGAAAAATAATATTTTTTGCCCTTTAAATTGTAATTTTCAGCAAGTTCTTTATTTTCGTAATTTAAAATTGCAAAGTCATCTTCATCTTGATTTGCAAAAATTTTAAATTTTGCATCAACATAATTTTGAGTAGTCTTGTGCCAATCTAGGTGGTCACTTGTTACATAAGTTAAAAGTGCAATATGTGGTTTAAATAATTTTGTGTGCTCCAATTGGAAGGATGAAGCTTCAATGACTACATAGTCATCACTTTTTGCATCTTCAGTTATTTCTAAGATCCCCCTACCAATATTGCCAACAACAAAGGTTTTTGACTTTCTTCTTAAAATATCGCCAATAATTGTAGTAGTTGTTGTTTTTCCATTTGTACCAGTTACAGCAACTACATTGTTTGTTTTTAAATTTCTGTAGCTAAGCTCAATATCAGAAATAACTTCTATATTTTTTTCTCTAGCCTTTACTAAAAGTTCATGGAAGGGATAAATTCCTGGACTTTTTACTATTAAATCAATTTTATCTAAATCTTCTTCCTTAAAAATTATAAAATCTTCATCAACATTTAACTTTTGAAGATCTAAATTGCTGTCGTAAATATAAATTTTGCAAGGAAATTCCTTTAAAAATTTTAAAGTTGCCTTTCCAGTTACGCCAAAACCCATTATAAGAATATTTTTGTTTTCTAACATTTCTATCACCTAAAATAAAATTAAATATGAAATTATACAAAGTATAAGTTCAACTAAGGAAAATACTGCCACAATTTTTTTCTCATGCCAACCCTTTTGCTCAAAATGATGATGAAGTGGTGACATTAGAAATACCCTCTTTCCTCTAGTTTTAAAGCTTACAACTTGGATAATTACTGAGAGAGTCTCTATAAAATATATTCCGCCTGCTATAGGAAGAATTAAGGGCACATTTAAAAGAAGGGCAATGGCAGAAATTGCTCCACCAAGTGCCAGAGAACCCGTGTCTCCCATAAATACTTTGGCTGGATATTTGTTGAAGACCAAAAATCCAATTAAGGCACCTGCAAGTGCCAATGAGAATGCTGCTATTTCGTATCTTTGAAACTTTACAGCAACTACATTAAAAAATAATAGACAAATAATTGTAACACTGGTAGAAAGTCCATCTAAACCATCAGTTAAGTTAACTGAATTTACAGTGCCTACAATTACAAAAATTATAAAGGGAACATAAAAAATCCCAATAGATTTGTAATCTTTTAAGAAAGGAATGTATAGGTCTGTCCCCATATTTTTAGAATTATATTGATAAATTATTAAGATTACAGCAGTAATAATTTGCAAAAGAAGTTTTTGATAGGCGCGAAGACCAAGATTTCTCTTCTTAACAACCTTTATATAATCGTCAATGAAGCCCACTGCTCCAAAGGCAAGTGTGGAGAAAAGTATCATTAGGACAGATACCTTAAAGTTTCCAGTGACTAAAGTAGTAACTATTGCAGAAGCTAAAAATATAAGTCCACCAATAGTTGGCGTGCCGCTTTTTTTCATGTGGCTTTGAGGTCCATCTTCTCTTATACTTTGACCTGCGTGCAATCTTTTTAACATGGGAATAAAAATTCTTCCAAAAATTAGTGAGAAAATTAATCCCAACAATACATTTAATATATAATTCATATTACTTCCGTCCTAGTCCTTTTTTCTTTTTCCTTCATTTGAATTTTCATTATTATTTGATTTATTCTTTGTATCTTTATTATTCTTTAAAGATTTTTTCTTTTTACTAGAGCTTTCTTCCTTTAAATTTTTATTGTTTGTTTCGATGTTGTTATTAGCTTTAGAATTTTCTTCATCCAGAAGATCTTCATCCTTTAATTTTGTGTAATTAATAGTAATAGTAGCATCGCCACTTATTTTTTTGCCAGCTCTAGGGCTTTGTGATATAAAGTCGCCATTTCCTCTGATATTATACTCTATATTCATAGAATTTAAAATAGATATAGCTTCTTTTCTAGTCTTTCTCGATAGATCAGGCATTACTAAAATACCGCTGTCCTTATCATTAATAGCAAGATCCACTATGGAGTCTTTTAATACATAAGAAGCTGGTGATGGATTTTGATTTAAGACAACAGAATAATTTTCCACTCCCTTAGCATTGGTATCAAATCTAAGTCCAGATTTGAGTAAAATCTTTCCTGCATCTTCTAAGAGCAATCCTTCCACATCGGGAACTGTTACAAAGTCTTCCTTTTCATCAACTTCCTCAGTTTTTTGAATTTTCATGTAATTTAAAGATTTGCTTAAAATTTCTTGAACAACTGGTGCTGCAACAACACTACCAAGTATTCCGCCCTTAGGATTATTTATAACTACAAGTACAGTTAGCCTTGGGTCATTAAGTGGTGCAACAGCGACAAAGGATGAATTGTAGGCATCTAAATAGCCAGTAGTTGTGGCAATATTTGCAGTACCAGACTTACCGCCTATTTGATAACCAGGAACTTGAGCAAGTTTTCCTGTTCCATTATCTACAACTCTTTTCATCATGTATTTCATCTTTTCAGAAGTTTCTTCAGAAATTACCCTTCTTCTAAGTTCAGTTCTCTTCTTTTCAATAACATTTCCATTGGCATCAACTAATTCTTTTACCAGTGTTGGTTTATTTAAAAATCCACCATTGGAAATTGCACTTACTGCATTTATTAGTTGAAGTGGAGAAACTGCAATTGAGTGTCCATATGACATTGTGGCAAGCTTTACCTTTCCTATGTCATCAGCAGATGCTGGTATAAGACCTACGGACTCACCATAAAGTTCTATGCCAGTTTTTCTTCCAAAGCCAAAGGCTTTAATGTATTTTAAAAATTTCTCTGCTCCTAAATTTTGACCAACTTGAATCATAGTCATGTTACAGGACTCTTCTATTGCCTTGGCAAGACTTTTCATTCCTCTAGTATGACTTGTACAGGATAGTCTTCTGTCCCCTACCTTCATGCTGCCTTGGCAAGAATATTGTGAATCAGGTTGAGAAGTATTTTCTTCAATAGCAGCTGCTGCAGTTATAAGTTTAAAGGTAGAACCTGGCTCATACTGATCATTTACATTGAAGTCTCTCCAGTTGTCATATAGGATTTCCATCTTCTCATCCTCATCTAAATTTTTCCACTCCTTCTCCTGCTTTTCGTTAATGGGAGCTCTTGGATCATTTAGATTGTAGTCATCCTTAGTTGTCATTGCCAAAATTTCACCAGTCATTGTATCTTGTACTATTACTGATACCTTATCTGCATTGTTCTCTTTTTTTGCATTTTCTGCAGCCGTTTCTGCAAACTGTTGAATATTTGAATCTATGGACAAAACTACAGAGTAACCTTCCTTGGGCGCATAAGTTTCCTCATCAGTTAAAGGAATTTTATTTTGTGCATTGTCCTTTAAGGAAACATTTTTGCCTGAAATTCCAGCAAGTTCTTCATCGTAACTTGCTTCTATTCCATATTGCCCAATATTCTCATCATTTGTAAAACCAATAATGTAAGAGGCAAGGTTGTTAAAGGGATAGAGTCTTCTTGTCACATCATCAATAGAAATTGGCAACAAGTTATATTTTAAATTCTTTTTTTTCCCTTGATTTCCTTTTAAGATTTCTGCTCTCATGTCCTTTAACTGCATAGCCTTTGTCCTGTCAATATTAGTTGCAACTCTTACAACCTTGTCGCCCTTCATAAGGTCTCTTATTTCATCAAATTCTATGCCAGTTATATCAGATATAGTCTCTGCATCTTCATCATAAATTTTTTCTTTTCTATCTTTAAAGTCCTTATCACTTTCTTCTCTGCCTTGTTTAAAATAATCCATGTTGTAAAAAACATTGCATTTAGTAATGTTTACAGCCATCTCTTTGTTGTTTCTATCATAAATTATTCCACGATTAGAATTTATTACTTCAGTCCTAGTAAGTTGGTTTAAGGCAGCAATAGTTAATTCTTCTGATTGGACAATTTGTATGTACAAAAGTTTAGCTATTAGTGTTACAAATAAAAAAGCTAGAAAGATAAAAAATATAAATGTGAATCTGTTGGCATGGTCAGCGTGCCTTATAAACCCACCTTTCTTTTTATTATCTCTAGCTTTAAATTTATTATTTTTCAATTATATCCTCCTAATCTCTTGTAAAGGATCTGAGGACTGAGACAATTGGACTCAAGAAAACATTGTAATTAATATCTCCAAGGTTTTTCTCTTCCCCAGAATCAATATAAACTATTTGGTCTTCAGAAGGATAGACCATGCCAAGTTTATACATAGCTTCTTCAGCAATTTGTGCTGAAGATTTTACAGCTTTTATCTCACCTACAAGAGTTATCTTAGTTTTATTTAATTCATCAATTTCAGCCTTTTGCTTTAAAATTTCTCTATCAAGTCCTGCTATTTGTGAATACAAAATCAAAATCGCAGCAAATATTATTATAACAATTGCCAAAGTAAAAATAAAAGGCTTATTTTTTAAAAGTTGATTCTTATATCTATTATAACTTTTATTTGAAATTTTAGTTAATCTTTTTACCATTTTACACCTCTAATTTTTCGGCAATTCGCAGTTTTGCTGAGTGTGATCTATTATTTTCTTTTAATTCCTCTTCACTTGCAGTAATTGGTTTTCTCGTGATAATTTTTATTTCCCTCTTCTTATTGCAGGTGCATATTGGAGAAGTAGGTGGACATATACAGTCCTTTTCCAAATATTTAAAGGAATTTTTTACAATTCTATCTTCAAGAGAATGGAAAGTAATAATTGCAATTCGTCCGCCAGGATTTAATCTGTGAACAAATTTATCAATTGAATTCTTAAGAACATCAAGTTCCTTATTTACTTCAATCCTTAAAGCTTGAAAAGTTCTCTTGGCAGGATGAGGACCATTTCTTCTTGCTCCAGCAGGAATAGCATTTTTTATTATTTCAACAAGCTCAAAAGTTGTATCTATTTTTTTATTTTTTCTCTCTTGAACAATAAATTTAGAAATTCTTGAAGCCCATTTTTCTTCGCCGTATTCCTTAATAATTTCTGTGATTTTATCTTCACTATATGTATTTACAATATCTTTGGCAGAAATTTCTAGACTCTTATCCATTCTCATATCAAGTGGTGCATCAAACCTATAAGAAAACCCTCTTTCTGGATTGTCAAATTGATAGGATGAAACGCCTATATCAAGTAGGACTCCGTCAATCTTTTCTATTCCAAGCTCATCTAGTGCTTTTTCAAAGTCTATGTAATTTAAATTAAAATATTCTACGTTTTTAAATTCAGAAAGTCTTTCTCTTGCAGCATTAAGTGCCTCTTCGTCTTGGTCTATGCCAATTAAAAGTCCCCTTCCATCAAGTTTTTTTAGAATTTCGTAACTGTGACCTGCTCCACCAAGAGTGCCGTCGAGATAAATTTTTCCCTTTCTAACATTTAATCCTTCAATTGTTTCATTTAAAAGGACACTTTTATGTGAAAAATCCATTATATTCCCAACTCCGACATCTTTTCAGCAAGCTCTTCATAAGAAAGGGCTTCTTCTTCATTGTATTTATTCCAATTTTCTTCAGACCAAACTTCTGCACGATTGGAAAGTCCTATTATTACGCATTTATCATCAAGATTTGCATAATCTCTTAGGTTTTCTGCTATAAGAACTCTTCCCTGCTTGTCTAATACGCAATCTACTGCGCCAGAAAAAAATGTTCTCACAAAGGAACGAACAGCTTTATTAGTCATTGGGAGCTCTTTTAATTTGTTTTCAATCTTCTCCCATTGGTCCTTTGGATATAAAAATAGACAGTCGTCTAAACCCTTCGTCATTACAAATACAGAAAGGTCATCTCTAAATTTTGATGGAATTGTAATTCTGCCCTTTGGGTCAAGATTGTGTCTAAATTCGCCTATTAACATTTTATTCTCCACTTTATTCCATTTATATGTATTTTTATTCCACTTCGCTCCACTTAAGTTAATTTTACTACATAAAGTCGCCATTTACTACTCTTTTAATTAGTTTTTAAAAATTAGGACCAACGGCATTATTTTTTATTTTGAATAGAAAATTGTTTTCTTTTGAAAACATTTTTCTTCTGCTTTAAAAAATTTTTAGAATTTAATAATTTAAAAATAAAAAAATTTTTATGATTAACTTTTTATAATTAGAAAATAAAATAATCACAAAAATATTTTTTAAAAATATTTTTAAAAAAATTCTCCTTTTTTTTCGTAAAAATAATTATAAAAATGAGCATAAAAAAATCGACTATCTCTAGTCGATTAAAAAAATTTATTTATTTTTATTACTATTTACTTCCAATAAAATAAAAGTCTGAGCCTTCTTTTATTTTTGAGTGAACGCCATATTCGTAGCCGTGAAGTTCCATTATGGTCTTAACAATATATAAGCCAAGACCTGTTCCAATCTCTGGCCTCGTGTGGTTGTTTCTCACCCTGTAAAATCTCTCCCAAATGCCCTTGATGTCCTCTTCCTCGATGCCTATTCCCCTGTCGATGCAGTGAAATTCAGTTTTTTCTTCATCGCCTCTAATTACTAACTTGATTTCCTTATTTACTGGCGAATAATTTATGGCATTGTTGATTAAGTTATAAATGACTTGATTTATTTTTGACCTGTCGCCTAAAATTCTCGTATCGCCTTGTGAATCAATTTCAAAACTGTAGTCAGAATAATTTTTATTGATTTTAAACCTATCTAAGACTTCATGGACAGAATCCTCTAAGTCAAATTCTTCCTTTTTAATCTCTTCAAGATTAGATTCAATTTTTGAAAGATCCAGCAAATCATTTACTAAGGCAGTTAAATTGTCAGCCTCACTGATAATTGTCTCAAGGTGTTTGTTCCTCAAAGCTTCATTTGGACCAGATATGTCCCTAATCATTTCGCCATAGGATTTTATAACAGTAAGTGGAGTCTTTAAATCGTGACTTACATTTGCCACTAAGTCCTTTCTCATTTCAATTGTCTTTGTAAGTTCATTTTTTGCATAGTTAAGAGTGTTGGAAAGGTCATCGATTTCTGTGTATTCACCCTTCCTAAACTGAACCTTATAATCTCCCTTGGCAAGTTCTTTGGCAGTGTTTGACATCCTAACAAGGGGTCTTGAAAGTCTTCTTGAAACAAAATATGCAGTGATAGATGCAAAAATAAGAGCCAAGAAAGAAATAATTATTAAAATTCTTCTTATTACATCAACTGTTGCGTCCACCGGCTTTAAAACTGAATTTATGTAGAGATAATAATCTTCTCCATCAGTGTTTCCAAGGTAGCCTGCATAAATAATTGATGGGTCCTTTAAGTTTTCATACCTAACTGTATAAATTTTATAAGTCCTGTTGTCCCTTTTTAATGATCCAAAAAATTTGTCAAAATTTTCCCAAATCATTCTCGGCCTTTCAACAAATTCGTCAAATAACCTTAGAGGAAAGACCCAAGCTCCCTTTTCGTCAAGAACTTTTATCTCAAGACCCTTTGTGTTGGCGTAATTGGAAAGTTTTGTCTCAAAATCCTCGGAATTGTAATCACTTCTTAATTCGTTGCCAACCTTTGTGACTTCACGAATTTTCATTGTTTCGTAAAAGCTTGACAAAAAAACTGTTTGAAAAAGCCAAATAGAAATTAAAATTAGTCCAGCAAAAAAGACAAAATACTTCCACAACTTAAATAGGATGCTGTTTTTATCAATTTTCACTCTTCTTATTTCTTTAATTTCTTGTATCAAATTTATATCCCACTCCTCTTACAGTAATAATAAATTTTCTGTATTCTTTAATTGAATTTCTTAGCATTTTTATGTGAGTGTCAACTGTTCTATCTTCGCCATAAAAATCATAACCCCAAACTTGATTTAAAAGCTTGTCCCTTGAAAGGGCTATGTTTTTATTTTTCACCATGTAGACTAAAAGGTCGTATTCCTTAGGAGTAAGCTCCACAATTTCGTCGTCAACAAAGACAACTCTTCCGTCTAAATCTATTTTTAGACCTTCAAATTCCATTGTATTATTTTCTTCAACTTTATTATTTCTATTTACAATTACATTTAACCTAGCCATAAGCTCCTTTGGAGAAAAGGGCTTAGTGACATAATCATCAATTCCAATTTCAAAGCCAAATAATTTGTCGTACTCTTCTCCTCTAGCTGAAAGCATTAAAACTGGAATATCCTTAATCTTTTTTATTTCCTTGTAAGAAGAAAATCCGTCAAGCTTTGGCATCATAATATCCATGACTATTACATCAAAATCTTCTTCGCGAACTTTATCTATTGCTTCAAGGCCATCTCTAGCCTCGACAACTTCATGACCTTCAAATTCAGCATAAGTTCTAATAACTTCTCTTATGCTCTTTTCATCATCAACAACTAATATTTTAAACATTTAATCACCTGCTTTATTATAATAAAGGTTTGTGAATATTTAATGACAGCTTTGTTAAGGCTAATAATCACAAATTAAATTTATACTTACATGACATAATTATATCAATACTTTTAAAAATTTGTAAAAATCTTTTTATAAGTCATAAAATTTACAGACAAATAAAAAAAGGTGCCAAGTTGACACCTTAATCTAAATTATCTTTCCTTTAATTTTTTTACGAGCATTTCATTGGCAATTTTTGGATTTGCCTTTCCTCTTGATTTTTTCATTACTTGTCCAACTAAAAATCCAAGAGCTCTGTCCTTTCCTTCTTTGAAGTCAATGATTGACTGCTCATTTTCGTCAAGGACTTCATCTACAAATTTTTCAATTGCAGAAGTATCTGTCATTTGAACAAGTCCAAGCTTATCAATGATTTCCTTTGCGCCCTCTCCTGTTTCAAACATTTGACGAAGAACTTTCTTGCCAGCATTATTGCTGATTTTTTCGGTCTTAATTGAATTTAAAAGTTCAATAAATTCTTCATTGGCAAAAGGAAGTTTAAATTCTTCATCATCAGAAATTTCAACTCTTCTTAAAATTTCTGTTTGAATCCAATTTGAAAGAAGTGTGTAGTCCTTAAAGTCACTTGCCACTGTTTCAAAGAATTTTGCAAGTTCTCTTGATGATGCAAGGACTCCTGCATCTTCTCTTGTAATGCCATAATCTCTTACAAATCTTTCAATCATTTGACCTGGAAGCTCTGGCATTTTATCTACAATTTCTTTTATCTCTTCGTCAGTAATGTGAACTATTGGAAGATCTCCTTCAGGTGCAAATCTGTAGTCGCTGGCAGTGTATTTCACCCTCATAAGGACAGTTTCATTTTTTGCATCGTCCCATCTTCTTGTAGTTCTAATTTCTTTTTCATGATTTTCAAGAAGTTTAATGTGCCTTTCAACTTCAAAGTCTATTGCCTTCTCAACACCCCTAAAGGAGTTAAGGTTTTTAACTTCAGTTATGGCAGTTTTCTCACCAGTCTCCATGTCCTTAATGTTTACATTGACATCACATCTTAGGGAGCCTTCTTCCATTTTGCAGTCAGAAATATTTAAAAATCTTAAAGTTGATTTTAATTTTTCAAGGAATACACGAGCTTCTTTACCACTTGATATGTCTGGCTTAGTTACAATTTCAATTAGGGGCACGCCGCATCTGTTGTAGTCCATAAGAGTTTCGTTATCTTCAGTGTGAAGGCTCTTGGCAGTATCCTCTTCCATTTGAATTTGGAAAAGTCCTATTTTTTTCTTTCCCTCATCACTTTCAATTTCAAGATAGCCCTCAGTGCAAATTGCATTGTCATTTTGTGTTATTTGAAATCCCTTAGTTAAGTCTGGATAGAAATAATTTTTTCTGTCAAATTTTGATTTGTTGTTAATTTTGCAGTTAAAGGCAGTACCAGCCATTACTGTATAGTTTACAACATTTTTATTTAAAACTGGCATACCACCAGGCAGTGCCAAGCAAACTGGGCACACATTTGTATTTGGTTCATCTCCAAAGGAGTTCTTGCATGAACAAAAAGCCTTTGTCTCTGTGGAAAGTTCGACGTGAATTTCCAAACCTACAATTGTTTTATATTTCATTTATTTAAACTCCTTTCGAAAACAAGGGATGCTTGAAGTAAATCTTTATCCTTAAATCTTTTTGCTGTAAATTCAATTCCAACAGAAAGGCCATCTTCACCTGCTGGCATTGGAAGTGAAATTGATGGAGAGCCAACCATGTTTGCAGGAATTGTAAATAAGTCTGCTTGATACATTTCAATTGGGCTCATGTCGTCATCAATTTTAAAAGGAAGAACTGGGAAAGTTGGACAAATCATAAAGTCGTAATCCTTAAACATCCTGTCCATATCTCTCTTTATAAGTCCCCTTACCTTTAAAGCCTTGTAATAAAATTCATCGGCATTTTCCATGGAAAGAATATGAGTTCCAATCATTATTCTTCTCTTAACTTCTTCGCCAAAGCCTTCTTGTCTTGATGCACGATACATTTCTTCAATTGTGTCAAATTTTTTGTCAGTTCTGTGACCATAGCGAATGGAATCAAAACGAGCCAAATTTGATGCAATTTCACCATTTACTAAAATATTATAAGTTTCTATAGTGTGATTAAGAGAATCTATGTCGTAGGCTTCTACCTTTGCGCCATTTTCTCTTAAAACTTCAATGGCTTTATCAAGTTCTCCCCTTACTCTCTTATTTAAATCCATGTCCAAATAAGTTTTTGGTATGGCAAATTTTTTGCCTTCAAGATTTTTTATAGCGTCATCAGAAAAGTCAAAGTCGTATTTAAGTCCAGGGTTTCCCACAGAAGTTGCATCTCTTTCGTCGCGACCTTCAATTACATTAAACATCATTGTAAGGTCTCTTACATCCTTGGCAATGACACCTGGTTGGTCAAAGGTGTTAGCCATTGATGCCATTCCAAATCTTGAAATAGAGCCATAAGTTGGCTTCATGCCCACAGTTTTACAAAAACTTGAAGGTTGTCTAACAGAACCACCTGTGTCTGAACCAATAGAAATTGCTGCCATATCTGCACTGACAGAGGCAGCTGAGCCACCTGATGATCCACCAGAAACTCTTGTAGTGTCAAGTGGATTTTTTGTAACTCCAAAATAAGAAGTTCTAGTTGAAGCTCCCATGGCAAATTCGTCCATGTTTACCTTGCCAAGAATCACTCCATCATTATTTTTTATTTTTTTAACAAGAGTTGCATCATAAGGCGCTGTGTAATTTTCTAGCATCCTTGATGCACAAGTCATCTTTACATCCTTTACAGAAATATTGTCCTTAATAGAAATTGGCACGCCAGCAAGAGGAGATACCTCTTCTCTGTTGTGAAATTTTTCATCAACTTCCTTTGCTTTCTTCATAGCCATGTCTTCTGTAACTGTGATGTAGGCATTAATTTCGCCATCTTTTTCTTTTATATTATCTAAAAATTCTCTTGTAACTTCTTGGCAAGAAAAATCTTTATTTCTATATCCTTGGGCGATTTCCCAGGCTCTTAAATTGCTAAAAGTCATGAGTCCCTCCTAATCTACAAACTTAATAAGTTTAAAATAACCGTATTTTTTAGTAGCGGCATTTTCAAGTGCCTCTTCTTGGGAAAGAGACTCTCCAGTTTTATCTTCA
Source organism: uncultured Peptoniphilus sp. (assembly GCF_946998875.1). GTDB lineage: Bacteria > Bacillota > Clostridia > Tissierellales > Peptoniphilaceae > Peptoniphilus_A. Next base: position 41,521 of record NZ_CAMQAY010000003.1, read on the forward strand.
CGAATATTATTTTCTGTTCCATTAACTTGAAAAACTTTTTCAACACCTTCAGTGTCAATTTCCTTAATTTTGTTTACAAGTTCAATATTTTCATCAAAGCTTGGCGCAAATTTGTCAAGTTCTTCTTCCGAAAAATCAATTTGAGCAATATCTGCAATATGCCTTATATCTTCTTTATTCATTTAAACCTCCTACTAATTTATCAAGTTCTTCTAAACTTAAGATTTTTATATCTAAGGACTGAGCCTTGTCATACTTTGAGCCAGGATTTTCGCCAGCTATTACATAGTCTGTCTTTTTGCTGACAGACCCGGTAACCTTTGCTCCAAGAGAAATTAATTTCTCTTCAAGTTCCTTTCTAGGAAGATCAAGTGTACCAGTAATTACCATTGTCTTATCAAGAAGTGGCTTAGGCTTATCACCATCATCTTCATAAACTGGCTTTACACCAAGTTCAAAAAGTTCATCAACAGCGCCAACAATTCTATCATCATTAAAAAATTCTACAATTTCCTTTGCTGTAATATTTCCAATGTCGCCAATGGTAATTAATTCTTCTTCCTTAGAATTTTTTAATTTATCAAAATCTTTAAAGTGATTTGCCAAATCTCTCGCCGTCTTTATTCCAACATTGGGTATGCCCAGTGCGTAAATAAAATTTGAGAGATGAGGACTCTTTGATGATTCAATTGCCCTTAAAAGATTATTAGTCCTCTTTTCCTTAAAGCCTTCAATTTTTATGATGTCCTCGTACTTTAATTTATAAATGTCAGGAATTTCTTTTAAGTCAACTGTCTCCATTAATTTTTCAATTGTCTTTTCGCTAAAGCCATCAATATTCATGGCATCTCTCGATGCAAAATGTGTAAGCCTTGACACAAGTTGTGGCACGCAAGAAAGTGTATTAGGACAGAAGATGTGGACTCCATCTTGATATAAATGTGACCCACAATATGGGCAAGTCTTTGGTTTTCCAATTTCACGAGTTTTATTGTCTGATGGTAAAGTTCCAAGTATCTCTGGAATTACATCATTTGACCTTCTAATTAAAACTCTCGAACCAATTTTAACTTTTTTCTTTAGGATGTCGTCATAATTATTTAAGGTTGCCCTCTTTACTGTTACGCCGCCAATGTCCACTGGCTCAAGTATTGCAGATGGGGTTACCTTGGCAGTCCTTCCAACATTCCACACAACATCAAGTAGAGTTGTGGAAATTTCTTCTGCCTCAAATTTATAGGCAACTGCCCAGCGAGGAAATTTATTTGTGTAGCCCAAGGCTTTTCTAGTCTCAATATCATTGACCTTAATGGTAACTCCGTCAATTAAAATATCAAGCTTGTTTCTATTATCTCCTATTTCGCGGATCTTATCTATGATTTCTTGGTATTTTTTTAGCTTAAAATTATATTTGGAAACTTTAAAATTATTTTCTCTCAAAAAATTTTTTATGTCGTCGTCAGATTTAAATAAGTCCTCTTCAGTGTAGCCAACATTATAGAAAAAGGCTGTTAGGTGTCTTTCTTTTGTCACCTTTGGGTCTAAATTTCTAAGAGCACCTGCTGCTGCGTTTCTAGCATTTTTTAATTTTTCTTCATTGTTTTTGTTGTACTTATTAAGCTCAGAAAGAGGCATCAAGCCTTCTCCCTGAACTTCAATTTTACCTGGATAAGAAATTCTAAGAGGCACAGAATAAATTGTCTTAACTTGCTCTAAAATCTCTTCGCCAATTATTCCATTTCCCCTAGTAGATGCCATTACGAGATTTTTGTTTTCGTAAGTTAAATTAATTGTGAGACCATCAAACTTTAATTCCACAATAAATTCTGGCTCTGGAAGTTTGTTTACATGATCTAAATTATAATCTTTCACAAACTTTTCTATTCTATTGTACCAAGCGAGAAGTGCCTCGTCTCCCTGAGCCTTATCCATGGAGTAAAGCCTAGCAAGATGAGTGTGCTTTACAAATTTATCTAAAATTGCACCGCCAACTCTTGTTGTTGGAGAATAGGGCAAAACTGTCCCTGTTTCATTTTCAAGATTTACGAGCCTGTTGTATAATTTGTCGTACTCTGCATCAGAAAGCAGTGGCTCATCTAAGGTATAGTAATGGTAATTTAATTTGTCGATTTCAGCAATTAGATTATCCATTTCTTTTATTTTATCATCCATATTTCACCAACTAATCAACTAATTCTATAGGGGCAACAGAAAGCATTAGCCTCTTTAAGCCCTTTTTATCAAAGGAAATAACAACTTCGTAGTCGCCATTTTTTTCCTTCTTTTGTACTACCATTCCCTTGCCAAAAATTTTGTGCTTAACCTTGTCGCCAACATTTATATTTTTTCCATCACTTGATTTTTTACTTGTCTCAACTTTTTTGTCCATGCCAAAGAATTTTTTAGGTCTAGTGACTGAAGTATTGCCTTCGTTGTAATCGCGAATTTCAAGTAATTCTCTACTTTTATCTTCAATAATTTCTATTTTGTCGCCCATTTCTCCAATAAACCTGCTCCTCTTTGCAGGAGTGAGCTTGCCATACATGGAACGAGTCCTTGAAGATGAAATAAATAAATTGTTGCGGGCACGGGTTACACCTACATAACAAAGTCTTCTTTCCTCTTCAACTTCTTCATCACTTTCAAGAGCCCTGCTTGTTGGGAAAAGTCCTTCCTCAAGTCCAACTAAAAATACTGTGCCAAATTCCAGTCCCTTGGCAGCGTGCATTGTCATGAGGTTAACTCCGCTGTCTTCTGAAGTTTTATCAACATCTGATAAAAGAGAAAGTGTATTTAAATATTCCGCAAGCTCCACTCCCTCTCTGTCGTATTCCATTATGTTTGAGTGGAGTTCTTCTATGTTTTCAAGTCTTGTCTTTGCTTCAATTGTATTTTGATTCTTTAAGTCAAGAGCGTAGCCACTTTCATATAAAACCTCTTCAAAAAGTTTTCCAATAGAAAGATTCCCCGCCCTCTCCTTTAAAATTTTCAAAATACTGCCAAAATCTTTAATATTTTTTCTCGCCCTAAGATTTAAGTCTTCAAATTTGTCAATATTTGTCACTACATCATAAAGTGAAAGTCCCTTATTATCTGCATAGTCTAATAAATCAGCTAGAGATGTATCTCCAATTCCCCTCTTAGGTCTATTTATAATCCTAGAAAGGCTTACATTATCATCAGTGTTATTTAAGACGCGAAGGTAGGCAAGAACATCCTTTACTTCCATTCTGTCGTAGAATTTTAGTCCGCCAACGATTTTATAGGGGATCCTCTCTCTCACAAGGGCTTCTTCGAAACCTCTTGACTGAGCATTTGTCCTATAAAGGATTGCCATGTCCTTAAATTCTTCGCCCTTATAATTTAGGGCAATAATTTTATTGATAACGCCATATTCCTCTTCATTTGAGTGAGGAAACTCTCGGTAAACTACATTTTTCCCTTCATCTCTTGCAGTCCAAAGATTTTTGTCAATTCTCGTAGTGTTGTATCCAATGACCTCATTTGCCACATCAAGAATTTTTTGTGTTGAACGATAATTTTGCTCAAGCTTTACAATTTTTGCACCAGGAAAGTCCTTGTGAAAGTTTAAAATATTGTTGATATCGGCACCACGCCACTTGTAAATGGATTGATCATTATCGCCAACTACAGTGAGGTTAGGATTTTTACCTGCAATTAATTTTATTAGCTCGTACTGAATCTTATTGGTGTCTTGGTACTCGTCAACAAAAATATATTCAAACTTGTCCCTATAAAAATCTCTAACATCTTCTTCAGACCTTAAAATATCTACAGTTTTTATTAAAAGATCGTCAAAGTCTAGGGCATTATTTTTTCTAAGTTTTTTCTCGTAGATCTCATAAATTTTGCCAAGATTTTCCTTAAAAAAATTGTCCTTGTTAGCTTCTATGTATTCAATTGGACTAAGGCCTTCGCCCTTGATATTTGAAATATCATTTACAATTGACCTTGGCTTATACATATCCTTATCAATAGCAAGTTCAGCAATAGCTTCCTTTATAACTGTTATCTGATCATCCCTATTGTAAATAGTAAAATTTCCATTATAGCCAATTCTTTCAATATTTCTTCTTAAAATTCTCACACAAATTGAGTGAAAAGTTCCTATCCACATTGAGGAGATGTCTCTGTCAATTAGCTTTTGAACCCTGTCCTTCATCTCCTTGGCAGCCTTATTAGTAAAAGTTATTGCCAAAATTTTCCATGAAGGCACCTTTAATTCTTCGATTAAGTATGCGATTTTTGAAGTTACAACCTTGGTCTTACCAGAGCCAGCCCCTGCTAAAATAAGTAGGGGACCTTCTGTCGCCAAAAGTGCTTCTCTTTGTTTATCATTTAAAGTATTTATATCCATGACTTCTCCTTACTGCTAATTATTATATGTTTTTTTCGCTATCATTTCAACTTTTTAAGATATCAGAGACCACATAGGAAGCCAAAACCATACCGCAAACAGGCGGCACAAAAGAAATTGAACCGGGAGTTCTGTCTCCTGTCTTTATTGGGATTTCTTTGGAGCAAACTACCTTTAATTTTTTTATATTCATCTCTTTTAATTTTTTTCTCATAATTCTTGCCACTGGGTCATTCTTTGTCTTTTCAATGTCTAGGACTTCAAATTTTGTAGGATCAAGGCGATTGCCTGCACCCATGGCAGAAATTATTTTTATATTTTTTTCATGTGCTGCCTTTATTATTAAAAGTTTAGAAGTAATTGTGTCAATGGCATCTATAACATAATCGTAGGATTCAAAATCAATTTCCCCTATATTTTCTTCTGTTACAAATAAATCATATTTTTTTATCTTTACTTCAGGATTTATCTCCAAAAGTCTTTCTTGGCAGGCATCTACTTTTCTCATGCCAAGAGTCTTTGTAGTTGCAAAAATTTGTCTATTTACATTTGTGATTTCATATTCATCGCCATCCACAATGCCAACTTTTCCTATGCCAGCACGGACAAGGGCTTCAACTGAGGAGCCGCCAACGCCACCTAGCCCAAAGACTAGAACTGATTTTGAATTAATTTTTTTTATATCATCAGCTGAGAGCATTCTCTCACTTCTACTTAAAAATTCCAATTTTCCTCCAATTTGAAAGGGCCGTCATAAAACAGCCCTTCTTATTACTTTAATTTAATATTTGTCAAAGAATTTTCGCCAAAAATTCCAGAACCTTCTACAAGGTCATTTAGCTTATGAGCCTTAAAAGTGTTGATAGTTATAATATTGCCTGGTCCAAATTTATCTGAGTCGCTTTCAGTAACCTTTACCCTAATATATTTTACACTTCCGCCATCAATTAATTCAACGACTTCACCCTTGAAGTTGACCATAGTGCCCACTTCAGCAGCCTTTAAATCTTCTGTATTATTTTTAACTTCTTCATTATTTAAAATTGAATTATTATTTCCGGCATTATTAGCCTCATTATTTTTCTTTTCTTCAGGAACTTTATTTTCACTATTATTTACCAGCAAATCTTCGCCAGCAGGGGCATTTCCACTGTTTTTAACCTTATCAAGGTTGGCAGATACATAGGCAAGACCTCTTGAAGTAATAACTGCAATTTCACTTCTTCTTATGGCAAAATTTCCATTGAAGTTGCCATCAGAACCTGTACTAGTAAAAATATTTGCACTAATAAGATTTGGAAGATACTTCATAGTTAGGGCATTAATATTATTGATGTCCTTGTATTTTAAATTCGATGTGTCTGTATTTTTTTCAAGCTTAAAAGCTCTTGCATAATAAACTGCAATTGTATTTCTATTTGGATAAACTTTATTTTCCAAAAATCCCTTTTCACGAGCGCTTGTTATTGTCTTTTCAGTAATTGTGCCTTGGTAAAGATTGTAGCAAACTGCATCCTTTGCCCAGTCTATTATTCCATTGGCATTAACAAATTCAAAATAAGCATCCCTAGCTGAATTTATTTCATCTTGGCTAGGATTTAAAACAGTCTTTAAAATTTGCATAATTTCCAAAAAGCTAACAGGATTATTTGGTTTAAAGCTTCCGTCTTCGTAACCCTTTAAAATATTTTTCTTAGATAGCTCTTCTACATATTCATATGCCCAAGCACTTTTGCCATTTTTGCTCAAATCTTTAAAAGACTTTGCAAAAATACTTGCTGGTGCAAATAAAAGTAGGGCACTTAAAGCTATAGCTATAAATTTCTTTTTCATTTTATCACTCCGCCCTAAATTATATCATAATTTGTATTTTTAAAAAATCTTTTATATCAATTCAATGATTGCATTAAAAAAAGAAGCCCCATTTGAGGCTTCTAAAAGTCTTAATTATCTATATTGAACTACACCACTGTTTGAATATCCATTATAATATCCTGTGGATCTATTTTTAATTTGATCAAAAGATAAAAAGTCTCTTTTATAAGATATTCCCTTATACTCATCTAATTCATAACTTGTGTTGCCCACTATTTTTTCAATACTTAAACTATTTATTTGAGAATTATCATACAAATAACCATTTGCTAAAAAAACATCATATACTGAAACAGAACCTTCAAATCGTTGATCAAATGTAGCACCAGGTTTTAACTTTGAATTATCAGATTGTAAAACTTTCAATTTAACATCATAAGTGTTTAATTGATTTATAGCTCTCTGACATCTAATTACTTGGAACATTGCATTAAATTGTAAATCTCTATTTACAATTATAATTTCTTCAACCATTCCTCTTTCATTTAGTTTAAGGTTTACATCTTTATCTCTTAAATATTTTTCATTATTAGTTGTATTTTCCAGTATATTATTACCCTCTCTAATGATAGGTCGTCTAATTAAATAGAAAGTTTTAGTTCCTCCATTAATCAAATCTAGATCAATATATGGGTCTGATGTTCTTCTGTCAAAATCAAAAGGTGTCTCGTCTAAAGCAACTCTTCTAACTGTTCCCATAACATATCCATTTCTCTCACTATCAGCAAGTCCCTTTACAACTTTGTAATTTACAAAAATATTTACTTCGTCATTTAAAGTAATTCTATCTAAATCCTTAGTTTCCTTAGTAATATAGAATTCGTAATCCTTATTGTCCTTTAGTCTAATTTTTAAAGAAGCCTTATCCTTATTTGAAGTGTCAAGAGAAGTGATCTTTCCCTTTAATTGAGCTTCCTTAGGAAATACTGTCATTTCAGTTATTTTATTGTCGGAATTTGTCTTAAATTCAACAAGGTCATCAACATTAACATCTGCAAGTTTTAAATCCTTACCATAAGCTTTAATCTTAACATTGGAATCAAGAGTGAAAGTCTTAGTGTCAGAAGTTGAAACTTTTGAAGTTGTTCTGAAGTCAATTGATGTTGAATTGTCTCTATATCTAAGAGTGATTTCATTTGTTCCCTTAGAGTTTACATATCCAACCATGTCAAGCATTGCATTTGTAACAGTAACTGTCTTTGCAGTGCCTTCTCTGTCAACAGAATTACTCTTTGTATATTCAATTTCTACTTCTTGACCAGCTCTAATGTCTTCAAGCTTGATGTCTTTGTCCTTTAACTTAAATTTAGTATTGTTGTCAAGGTCAAAGGAATATTTTTGTTTATCTGCTTCAATGATAATTACATTGACATTGTTAAGCTTAGAAGAAAGAATTACAGTTCCTTTTTTCTTTTCAACTTTTGAGCTTACTGTGTTTCTAGCTGCATAATCAAAGGATGCCTTAGTGATTATTGCAGTTTCTGCACGTGTAATAGGTCTATCTCCTTCGAATTTTCCGTCAGAACCAGTTGATGTGAAGATGCCTGCTTCTATAAGGGAAGCTAAGTATCCTCTCAAGCTGTCGCTCATAGTGCTTTGATCTTTATGTCTCAAAAGTGTAGTGTTGCCATTTGCATTTAAGTTAAGTGCTCTTGCAAAGAAAATTGCAATATCGCTTCTGCTTGGATATTCTCTTCCATTAATTTTAAAGAATCCTCTTTCATAAGCTTTCTTTAAGGCACTTTCATTTAAGTAACCTCTGTGAAGTGCCAAACAAATAGCATCTTCAGCCCAAGAATTTACGCCATTGTCCTTAGCAGTTTTTGAATATTTTTCTTTAGCAGTTTTTATTTCATCAGCACTTGGATTTAGAACTTGTTTAATAAGTTGTAAAAGTTCTTCAAGTGAAACTGAATCTCCTGGTTTAAATTCTCCATCTGGATGTCCACTGATAACATTCTTGTCGCTTAATACATCAATTGCATTGTAAGCCCAAGCATATTTATTGTCTTTTCTTACATCCTTAAACTCTTTTGCAAAAGTTGCGCTTGGTACTAGCATAATTGTTGCAAAACCAAGAACAGCTGCTCTTTTTAAATTATTAGATTTCATTATAAAACCTCCATTTTCTATAGCCTGTTTAGTTTATTATAACACATAATATACCCATTATATTTTAGAAATATTAAAATTTTATTAAATTAGTAGTGAAAAGTTATAATAAATGTAATAATTTGCTTAAAAAGTCCTAATATTTGGTATAATTAAGCTAAGCTTACATATTATTGTAAATAAATTTAATTTTATAAAGGAGTGATATTATGCGTTACCTACCAGTAAGTCTTGACACCTTTGAGAAAAAGATTTTAATTTTAGGTGGAGGCTTCCTTGCCCTATCTGCACTTAAATCGGTAATAGATACTGAAGCGGAAATATATATGATTGCAGACAGCTTTACTAAAGACATAGTAAAAAAATCTGAAGAGTCTGATGGCAAAATTAAGTTAAAGGAACATGAACTTGAAAAGGATTTTAAGTTTATGGGATTTGACTATGTGCTCATTGCCACAGAGGACTTTGAGCTTAACGAAGCACTGGAAAAAAGAGCAAGTGCAAGAAATATGATTTACCAAAGATTTGACATCTTTTCAAAATCACTTATGTCCATAAATAAATCAGTAGAAAGAGGACCACTTACTTTTTCACTAAATTCTTCAAGGCTCAATCCAACTATTACAGATATAATTTTTGAAGATTTAAAGAAATTCTCTCAAAAATACAATTTGGAAAAATTAAATATTTTAAGTGAAATAAGGTCTGAACTTGTCCGCAAAAATTCACAAAACATTGACGAAATCATCAGCAAGCTCTATGAATCTGAAACTATAAATCTTTCAACTTTCTTAGAAGAGATGCCTGAATATAAAATTGAGGACTTAAAATCTTCTGAAGATTTAATTAATCACATTGAAAAGGGCAGCGAAATAAGCCTCGAAAAAGAAAGCAGCTTAGAAGATGATCAAATTATAAAAAAGAATTTAGATGATGCAAAAAACTTTTCAAGAGACAAAGATCTTGATAGAAGCGATTTAAATTTGGAAAGTTTTCACGATTTAGATAAATTTAAGAAATGAGGTAATAAAATGATTGGTTATGTAGGAAGTATGGCCGGAAAAGTTTTTAGTGAAAAAGAATTTACTCTAGTGAAAAAAGTTTTAGCCTCTGGCGAAACTATTGACAAGCACAATCACCCTGGTTTTACTGTACTTGTAACTATTGTTAAGGGTCAAATTAAAGTTATATTAAATGATGAAGAAGACAGAGAGTTTGAACCAGGTAAAGTTCTAAAATTTGATGGTGAAAATTATATTGCCATTGAAGCTATTAAGCCAAGCGAATTTTTTGTAACTCTCATAAAAAAGGATGAGTAATTTGAGAATTAAAATTACAGATGATGCTCTTAATTTTTTATCTGAAAAAAAGGCAAGAGAAATTACTGTGGACTTAATTACATCAAAACAATGTTGTGGAAGTGGCATGCCTACTTCTGACACCTATATTGGTAGCCCTAGAAGGAGAGAAAGAGATCACAATGTTTTTGAAGAAGATGGTCTTAAAATAAATATTGACAAGTCCCTAAAGTTTCAAGATGACTTGTGTACTATAGACTTAGTGAACCTTATCTTTACAAAATCTCTTGTGTCAAATTTTTTGGACTACAAAAAAATAATTTAAATTTTATCTGCTGATTATTTCAGCAGATTTTTTTATTTTTATTATGATTTAAGGCATATAAAAAAGGCCCCATGTCACCATGAGGCCCTTCTTTATTTATGCTTACATTTGTCTAAGTTTCTTTAAAATAATTTTTTGTTCAACACTTGCAACAAGTCTTCTTGTGTATTCAACTGTGTCAGGGTTTACTGACATTGAAGTGATTCCACATTCAACTAAAAATTCTGCAAGTTCTGGATATTGGCTTGGTCCTTGTCCACAAATTGAGCAAGTGATTCCCTTTTTGTTAGCTGCGTCAATAATTGTCTTTAGAGCAATTTTAACTGCGTCATTTCTTTCGTCAAAGTAGCCCATGTTGTTAAGAACGCCAGAGTCTCTGTCTGCTCCCATTACAAGTTGTGTCAAGTCATTTGAGCCAATGGAGAATCCGTCAACTAATTCTGCAAATTCTTCTGCTTGAAGAACTACTGCTGGCACTTCTGCCATAATCCAAATCTTAAAGTTTTTAGATTGAACTAGACCTTCTTCAGCCATAATTCCCTTTACAACTCTAAGTTCTTCAGGAGTTCTTACGAAAGGAAGCATTACAATTACATTTGTAAGTCCATATTCTTCTCTAACTTTTTTAATAGCACGACATTCAAGTCTAAAGCCTTCTTCGTATTCAGGAGAAATATATCTTGAAACGCCTCTCCAACCAATCATTGGGTTAGCTTCAATAGGCTCAACTTCGTCTCCACCCTTAAGACCTCTAAATTCATTTGTCCTAAAGTCAGAAGTTCTCACAACTAAATTCTTTGGATAAATTGCTTGTGCAACTTTAGAAATTCCTTCAGCAAGTTTATCTATCATTAAGTCGCCTTGACCAGTCTTTACTAAATACATTGGGTGAGCACCAATCATATTTGTGAAAATAAATTCAGTTCTCATAAGTCCAATGCCGTCCATTGGCAAGTTTTTATATTTTTCAATTAATTCTGGTTCGCCAAGGTTCATGTAAATCTTAGTTGCAGTTGTTGGTGCAAATAGATTTCTAAGTTCATCTAGGTTTGCAATACTTGATACATTTGGAGAGTCAGGAGATTTCTTTTCTTCTTTTTCCTTTAGAACTTCACCTTCATAGACAATGCCTCTTACTGCATCAACTGTTACAGTGTCCCCTGTCTTTAGTGTTTTTGTTGCAGTTTTTGCTCCAACTATACATGGAATTTGTAGTTCTCTTGAAACAATAGCTGCGTGACAAGTTCTTCCGCCTTCGTCAGTAACAACTCCAGCACATTTTCTCATTGCAGGAACCATGTCTGGGTTAGTCATGGCAGTTACAAGTACATCACCTTCTTCAACAAGGTTGATTTCTGAAATGTCCTTTATAAGTTTAACTTTACCTCTGCCTATTCCTGGAGAAGCAGGAAGACCCTTAACAAGAGTGATTAATTTTTCTTCCTTTTCTTCCTTGTCGCCAAGAGTTGTAATAGGTCTTGATTGTAGGAAATAAAATTCCTTAGTGTCTCTGTCAAAGCCCCATTCAGTATCTTGTACTGAGCCGTAAAGTTTTTCTACCTTAAGTCCTCTTTCAACAAGAGTGTCTAATTCCTTAGGAGAAAGTGCTTCAGCCTTTACTGCATCAGCTCCTAAGATATCTTTTACATTAACTACTCTAGTTCCAACACCATTTTCATTTTTTATTACCATGTATTCTTTTTCGGCAATATTTTTTTCGATAACTTTTTTAGTTTTTTTGTCGATAATATATTCATCAGGAGTTACAATTCCAGAAACAACAGCTTCTCCAAGTCCGTAGCTTGCGTTGATCATCATTTCATCCTTGCTGTTGTTAATAGGGTTTGCTGTAAACATTACTCCAGATTTTTCAGAGTTAACCATTTTTTGAATAACTACTGAAAGAGCAACATCAAAGTGGTCGTAATTTTGTTTTTCTCTGTAATAAATTGCCCTTGAAGTCCAAAGTGATGCGAAGCAATCTCTTATGTGGTTTAAAAGTTCTTCTTCGCCAGAGATGTGTAAGTAAGTATCTTGTTGTCCTGCGAAGGATGCGTCAGGCAAATCTTCTGCAGTAGCTGAAGATCTAACTGCAACTTCTGGGTCTTTAACTCCAATATTTTCAGAAAATTCTCTGTAAGCAGATAAAATTTCATCTTTTAGTTCTGGGTCAAATTCTTTTTCTTTTATTTTCTTTTGGATTTCCTTTGAAGCATTAGTAAGTTCATCAACATTTTCAACATCTACAGCTTCCATTAAAAATTTTACAACTTCGTCAAGTTCTGCGTATTTAATAAATTTAGTGTATCCACTTGCAGTGACACAAAATCCTGGAGGCACAGGTAGTCCAAAACTAGTTAGTTCCCCAAGGTTTGCACCCTTTCCTCCGACAATTCCTACATCTTCTTTACCAATTTCATCAAACCATTTAATATAATTATACTTAGACATAAGCTCCTCCTTATTTGCTAAAAATATTATAACACATTAATTATATATGTCACACTATTTTTTTAAAGATTTTCTAAGTTCATCAATAGACATTGTGGATACATGTTCTCTATCTATTTTAAGTTCATCTACAAGGCTATAAATTTCTTCCATGCTTGGCGCTTCGATTTCCACATAAGGCTTTGGATAAGTGTCTTCATCCCAAGTGTCAATGTCAATTACAAGGGAATTTAAACTGTATTTTTTTCTGTTCTTGTAGCCCTTGTGAAATTTATCGTAGCCAAGACATTTTAAAATATTTATTAAATCTTCCACACTATTTATTTCAGTAGTGTGTTCTATATTGTCCCTAACCTTTATGTCAGAGATATTTTCTTTAAAGGTAAAATATTTTTTCTCTTGGCCCTCAGATTTTGCAATCCTAATTCTAAGATAGCCTTGCTTCTTATAAATTTTATGTGCCGTTGAATTAACTGTAATATTAATTTGGTCTTCTTCCTTGACAAATTCAGCACCCAAGGCTTTTATTTTTTCTTCAAACTCTTTTATGTCAATATCAAGAAGTTTGACTTCAATTTCTCTTTCCATTAGTCCTCCAAAATTTTTTTTAACTTAAAATCTAAGTAGTCACTTGCAACAAATTCATATTCCACGCCTAACAAATTTCCCTCATAGGAATACTTGTGACCCTTGCCATGAAGGTGACCGTAGATACATTTTTCTACCTTGTAATCTGAGAGAGTCTCGGAAAATTCATTGGGACCTAAATCTTGGTTAAAGGGGGGATAGTGAATCATGGCAATTATTTTTTTGTTTACACAGGAATCCAGGGAGTTTTTAAGTCTCTGGACTTCTCTTAAATATATTTTTTCATCATCTTCCGAAAATTCAAAAGAATCACGAGAAGCCCAACCTCTCGTACCACAAATGGAATAATCTTTGTATTCAAAGGAGTTGTTGTGCAAAAAGTGAATAGTCTTCAAGTCTAAATTGTTCATCTTGTTTAGAGAAGACCACCAGTAATCATGATTGCCCTTGGAAATTATTTTAGTGCCAGGCAGCTCATCAATTCTCTTTAAGTCTAGGGCTGCTGTATTTAGCTTTAAAGCCCAAGAAATATCTCCTGGCAGAAGAACTAAATCGTCATCACTGACCACTTCTTTCCAGTTTTCAATGATTTTTTTTTCGTGATTTTCCCAATTATCTCCAAAAATATCCATAGGTTTTTCTTCTGTATAATCGAAGTGAAGATCTCCTATTGCGAATATCATATACACCTCAAAGTTTAATTAAATTATATGTCAAATTGTATTTATCTAAAATTTCTCTTTCCCTATTTGAACTTGAAAAAATTAAAACTTGCTCTTCGTCTTTTAAGACTTCAAGAGTATTTTTTAGCCTTTCATCATCGTATGAGTCGAAATGACTGTCAAGTACAAGGGGGATTTTCTTGTCAGTAATTATTTTTGAAATAGAAAGCCTAAAGGCAAGATAAATTTGATCCATGGTGCCTAGGCTTAACCTATCTAAAGCAACATAATCGCCAACATTTTTATCATATACCTTTATGTCAAATCTGTCATCAATTAAAATTTCGCTGTACTTAGATGAGGTCATCTTGTCCAAATAATTTGAAATATTATTTTTTAAAATAGGAAGAGTATCCCTTCTTCTTAGCTTTATAAATGCCTCAAATTTATCAATAGAAAGCTCTAGAAGGTCTCTCCTGTATTCTAATATTTTTAATTTATCCTCAAGCTCAAAGGATTTTTCTTCTAAGCTTCTCATTTTTTCCAAGGATTCTTCCTGAGTTTTTAAAATTCCCTCTAAGTTTGAAATTTCTCTTGTGACTTCTTTAATTTTATCTGAAATTGATTCTAGGGACTCTTCATTATAAATTTCGCCACTTAAATTTTCTCTTTCAAGAGCTTCAATTCTATATTCGTATTCACTTGTCTTATCCCTCTTGGAGTCCTTAAGTTCATAAAATAAATTTTTTAAGTCTTTAATGTTTTTTACGCCATATTTTTCAAAAATTTTTAGGAGCTCAGCTTCAAGATTTTTTATTTTTTCTTTAGTATCTTTTATTTCAAGATGATTTTTTTCCTTCCAGCTCTCATTGTACTCATTTTTAGAAATATTTTTTAAGTTTTCTTCCTTTTTTTCATCTAAAATTTCTGAAAGAGTTTTTATATCTCTTGCCTGATATTTTTCAAGAAGTTCAGCAAAATCCTTGTCAAATTCTTTTTTCTTTATAGTTTTATCCATGGACTTTTTCTTAAAATCTATGAGTTTGTTTTTTAGGCGATGCAAGAGGTCCTTGTTTTCTCTATATTTTACAATTCTAAAGTAGGAATAAGTGAAAAATAAAATAGAAAAAATTATGAGAAAATATTTTTTAAAGTAAATTGAAAGAAAGGCTATGGCTCCACCTGCAAGACATGATAAAAATATTTTTAAAAAGTATTTAAAGGTAACTTTTTCTATGTTTTTTATGTCTGCAGAAATTATTTCTATTTCTTTTGAAAAATTATTTTCATTTAAAAGTGCAATTTCTTCTTTAATTCCCTTAAATCTCTTGTAGTCAAGGTCTGCGTCGTCGTCAATTTCAAAAATATGGCCTTCTTGGGAAAGTAAATCGTCAAGTTTACTTGAATAAAGTCCAGAAGACCTATTTATTTCAATGGCCCTTTCAAGGTCAGAAAAATCAAAATTTTCATCCTGCCTAATCTTTTCTTCTTGGCTTTTCTTCAACTTCTTCTTTAATTCTTGGAGTTCAAAAAGCTTTCTGCCCCTCATCTTATCTTCAAGAGCCTTTAATTTTTCCTCAGCATCCTTATGAGCTTGAGCAGTTTTTTCATAATTTTCCCTTATACTTGCAAAATTTATTTTTTCAGCTGTAATTTTTTCTAGCTCTCCATAGGTCCTTCCAATTTCAGAGGCCTTTCTCCTCTTAGTACCCAAGTCATTTAAATCTTTATTCATCTTGTCCAAAACCTTCGTCAGATCAAGATTTTCATCTTGAGACACAGAAAAGTTGTCGATTTTATTTTTTATATCTCCTGCAGCATCTTCTTCCACTTGAGAAAATCTCTGTGAAATAAAAAAACTAGACCTGTAAAGCTTTCTGCTCATGTCAAAAAATATGAGACCAGGCTGTGGAATTCGTGAGTTTAAATAATTTCTCTCATCCTTGGAAAGATCTTCGCCATTTTCTATATTTAATATAGAAATCTCGTCGGCATCAAAATCTCGACTCACCCTATAATTTTCGCCCTGGTCACTTAAAAGCACATAGCCCCTATATAAATTGGAGGACCATGGCCTTGATTTTTCAAAAATATCGTCGCGAACTTTTCTTGCTAGAGAGTCTCTGCTAAAGCCGTAAAAAATTCCATCTATAAAATTAACGATAGTGGACTTGCCGCCCTCATTTTCTCCTGAAATTAAATTAAGACCTCTATTAAGCTCTATTATTTTATTTTCAAATTTTCCAAAATTTAAAATCCCAAGTTCCTTAAATATCATAATATTGCTCCAAAATGTACTCCCTAGAAAGGTCCCTGGCATCTCTTTCTATTTCTTCATTAGAAAAAGTGTCAAGGAGATCTAGAATATACTTGTCTTTAATTTCAAAGTCACCTTCAAGGGCTTGTGTCAGTTCATTATTTATTTCAAAATAAAAGGCTGAAAGATTTTCTCTCAAAAAACTTTCAATTTCCCTTTTGTGGAGGCTCTTTCCCTTAAGAGTAATCCTATAGAGATTGTCATCTTCTATTTTGTCTTGAAGTTTTTTTAAAATTTCAGAAAAAGTCATGTCTTCACTTATTTTTACATCAAGATTTACAAACTCTCTCCTAGAGAAATCTTTGTATTCAAGGATTTTTTTCTCATCATCTAAAAAAATTATCCCCCTCTTGCCTTCATCCTTAAAGGAAAGTGGAATCAGTGAGCCAGAGTAGTAGGCATTGTCAAGGACCTTGCCCCTCTTGTGGATGTGGCCAAGAGCTAGATAATTAAATTCTCTCATAAAACTTTCATCAAGGGGCAGGTACCTCTCGTCTTTTAGGTCAGAGTGAAAGAGACCAATATTGATAAAGTTTTTATCTAGTTTAACAGAGCTAAAATCTTTCTTGAAATTATAATTATCATAGGATATTCCATAAATTCTAGTGTTTAAGTCACTTAATTCATAAAAATCCAAGTCTCTTTTAAATATATATAAATTTTCTGGTAAATCTACCTTTAAAAATAAATTGTCAGAAGAAAGATAGTCGTGATTTCCAAAGACTACAAAGACCTTTGCCTTAATGGTCTCAATTATATCTAGAAATCTCTTTAAGTCCCTTAGATTAAAAAATTCTCTCTCAAATAGGTCTCCAGCAAGTAAAAAAATATCTGCCTGGACCTCATTGGAAAAGTCAGCTAAGTCTTTAAAGGCACGCCAAGTATCCTCTAAAAGTTTATTTGAAACTTCAAGAGGTAATCTTCCCTTATAAAATTTTTTTAAATGTAAATCACCTGCGTGAATTATTTTCATCTTATCACCAAAGTAATTATATCACAGTGAAACTAAAAAAGAGCTCCACTTAGAAGCTCCTCAATTAAATAATTAATTTTTGTAAAGTTTTAAATTCATCTGTACCAGCAATGCCTGCTAAATCAAATAAAACTGTTTCTGTATTTGTAATAACTGCACCCATTTCGCCAAGTTGTGCCATACCATTTTTTGTATTTTTTTCTGACCTTGAGCCAAGAGCATCTTCTACTACAAAAACTTCAAAGCCAGCCTCTAAAAGTGCCCTAACTGTTTGGAAAACGCAGATATGTGTTTCCATGCCGCAGATAATAATTTGTTTTTTACCAAGTCTATCAATTTCATTTTTTATTCCTTCATCGCCATAGGAATTAAAAGTAAGCTTTGGAAATTCTTCCTTATCTTTTAAAGGCGCTTTAACTTCTTCATTGGTGTAGCCAAGTCCCTTTGGATACTGGACTGTATAAATTGCTTCTGCACCAATAATGCTTGCCACCTTTGCCATAATTGTAGAATTTTTTACAATTTCTTCCTTGTTATACATGGCCTTTAAAAGTTTATCTTGAATGTCAATAAAGGCAAAAAGCACATTATCTCTATTTAAGTGAAAATTTTTCATTTATCCTCCTCTTAAATTTCTTCAACTTCAACGCTATTCATAATCTTTTTAATAGCGCTCATTTCAATTACATCTTTTTCAACAAAATTTTCCCACACTCCACAGGCTATTGCAAGTTTTATTGAAGTGATAAAATCGTAATCTCTGTCAATTGCCATGGCAAGACCTGCAAGGGATAGTTCTGTGTCAAATTTTTCTGTCAATTCTTTTCTTCCTAATTTTTCCTTATTGACATAGGCCCTATAATTTTTATCCTCTGTGGAAATTATTGTGGCTCTCTTGCTATTGACAAGGACAATTTTAGCTCCAGCTTGAATAAATTTTTTGTTGAAGTTAATAACTTCGCCAGTGTAATTAATATTCTTTTCCTTTTCAATGTCATCCTTGTCAAAGATTAAAATATAAGGATTAGTCTTTTCCATTGTTTGGAGATTTTTTGGATTGACTGCAACTTTTATATTGTTTTTAAAGCAAATTTTAATTAATCTATGGTAAATTTCGTCGTCAAGTCCAAGTAAATCAATTTTTGGAATCACTGCAATTTTTTTGTTATAAAGGGCTCTTTCAAAGGAATTTAAAATGTCGTTCCTATCTTCCATAGTGATTCTAGGGTCTTGAGTCTTATAATCTTTTACAAAATCTGCACCCCTTATTATAACTTCTTCAACATTTTCATCCTTGAGGGCAGTATAATTTACATCAATGCCAAGTCGGCTGAGGCTGAGAGCAATTTCTCTACCCCTAGCGCTTCCCTTTAGCATAAAAACTTCTGAATCCACGCCAAGTTTTTTTGCAAAAAGAGACATGTAAAGGCCATTGCCGCTGGGATAAATTTTTGAGCTTTCAATTATATTTTCTGTCTCATTATTTAATTTAAATTCTCTAACAATTTTTGGGTTAAAGTCACAAAATAGTATCATTAAATCACCTGCTTGCCTCAATCTTTTCCATTATTTCTTCTTTCATTGCGCTTATCTTTCTTTTCGCTTCATCTTTATCTTCAGAAACTGCATAGGCATAAATTTTTAATTTTGGCTCAGTGCCTGATGGTCTTAGAGCAAACCAAGTTTCTTCGCCAAAATAAAATTTTAATAGATCTTGTGGATTTTCCTTATCATCTATATAGTCAACTTTTTTCTTTAGGTCGTCAATTTTTTCAAAGTCTTCAATCTTTCTAAAATCATCCATGATTTTTTTCATGATTTCTTTTCCATCTT
Source organism: uncultured Peptoniphilus sp. (assembly GCF_946998875.1). Taxonomy (GTDB): domain Bacteria; phylum Bacillota; class Clostridia; order Tissierellales; family Peptoniphilaceae; genus Peptoniphilus_A. The sequence goes on from NZ_CAMQAY010000003.1 coordinate 60,333, forward strand.
TGCCTTCAAAATAAGCTGAGTCTAAAAATTCTTCAAAGTAACCATATTTTTTATAAATTTCTTCCAGATAATCTTTTATTTTTAAATTTCTCTTTTTTAGGTAGCCTGCCATCTCTGCCACAATCATTGATGTGCCAATGGCATCCTTGTCTCTTATGTGGTCGCCAATTACATAGCCAATGGACTCTTCGTAGCCAAAAATAAAATTCTTCTCGCGAGTTTCATCCCAAATATTTGCAAGGTTGCAAATATTTTTAAAGCCCGTTAAAGTTTCGAAGACTTCTACGCCATAGTCTGCAGCGATTTTTTTAATCAAATCGGCAGTTACAAGAGTCTTAACAAGAGCACCATTTTCTATATTTTTATCCTTAATTCTTTCCAAAATAAAGTTTCCAAGGATAAAGCCCATTTGATTTCCAGTGATTCTAAAAATCTCTTCGCCCATTTCCATTACAGCCACCCTATCTGAATCAGGATCAGTTGCAATAATTATGTCGGCATTTTCTTTTTTTGCAAGTTCTATTGCCCTGTCAAAGGCCCTTGGATCTTCTGGGTTTGGATTTGTCACATTAGTGAAATCTCCATCGGGATTTTCTTGTTCAGGCACTACATAAACATTTTTAAAACCTCGAAGGTCTAAAATTTTTCTCACATACTTATTGCCGCAGCCGCTAAGTGGAGTATAGACAATTTTTATTTCCTTGTCCACATCATCAGTAAGAGTGTGTTTTAATGTATTTCTGTAAAAAGATTTAGTGACCCTATCTCCAAGGAATTTTATATTTTCATACTCTCCCAATTTTTTTAAGCTGGCAAAATCAAAATCTAAGATGTCAATTTTTTGTGATTCAGCTTCTACCATATCAGCAATGTCTGATAAAATTTGCGAGCCCTTTTCCCAATAAAGTTTAAAGCCATTGTAATTTTTTGGATTGTGAGAGGCTGTGATCATTATGCCAGAAATAGTTTTTAAGTATCTAATTGCATAGGCAAGAAGTGGCGTTGGAACAATGCCTGGGAAGAGGTAAACCTTAATGCCCTTTTCTGCCAAAATTTTTGCAGTTAAAATAGAAAATTCGTAGGAGTAATGTCTTATGTCGCGACCTATTACAACTCCTCTTTTCTTTGCATCTTCGCCAAGTCTTTCTATTAAATTTGAAAGAGCAAGAGCAGTTCTTCCTACAGTTAAATAATTCATGCGATTTGTGCCTGCTCCTAGAATGCCTCGAAGTCCTGCAGTTCCAAATTCTAAATCCTTATAAAACCTGTCTTCAATTTCTTCTTCATTATCTTTAATATCTAAAAGTTCTCGCTTCAAATTTTCATCTAACTTTTCACTAGAAAGCCATTTTTCATAAATATCTCTATACATACTTACTCCTTTTTAATATCAGAAAATTCTCCATCAATTGCAGAAATTAATTCCTCGGGATTTACTTTAATTTGCATGCCAACCTTTCCTCCGCTAACATAAAAGTAGTCTAAGTCCTCTGCTGATGAGTCTATAAAAGTTTTAAAAGATTTTTTCATGCCAACGGGAGAGCAACCTCCGTGAACATAACCAGTCAGTGGAAGAAGTTTTTTTTGTGGAATCATTTCAATTTTTTTGGAATCCGATGCCTTGGCTGCCTTTTTTAAATCAAGTTCACTGGAAACTGGAACGACAAAGACATAATGCTCGCCATCCTTTGCTTCTGTGACAAGAGTTTTAAAGACCCTATTTTTGTCTTCTCCCAATTTTTCTGCAACATCTACTCCGCCAATTCCGTCCTTAGTTGAGTATTCGATTATTTCAAAATTTATATTTTCCCCTTCAAGGATTCTCATTGCATTTGTTTTTTTCATAAAATCACCTTTTCATCTACTTTAATTTTACAACAAAAAAGAATTTTCTTCATCTATTTAATCTTCTTCTTTAGCAAATTAAAAAAAGACTGGTCTCGCCAGTCTCTTAAAATCCATAAATTTTTAATTTTTCTTGAATGTCCCTTGTCTTGTCTCTACCAGTAAATTTTATTTCGTCGATCGACATGACATTTCTCACGCCCATCAAGGAATTTGAAATGAAACACTCATCAAAGCCTATTAAATCTTTGGCGCAAATTTTTTCTTCATTGATTTCAAAATTTTCAAGGAGGAAATCTCTCATAGTTCCCCTTAAAAGTCCTGAAGAAATTTTTGGAGTAAAGATTTTATGATCTCTCACGAAAAAAATATTTGCAAAAGAAGTTTCACAAACCTCATCCCTTTCATTTAAGAAAAGGGCTGAGTCATAACCACTTTCCACAGCCCACCTGTGCTCCAAAATATTTTCATAGTAACAAAGGCTCTTGTGATAAATTATTTTTGAAGTGCTATTTCTTCTAAACTTAGAAATTTTTAAACTAAAAATTTTATTATCATCTCTGTAATTATCCTTGCGACTTGTCAAAATAAAATTTTCATCAGAAACTATTAGCTTTAGGGCAAAATCTTTATCTTTATAATTTTTTATATAGTCATAAATTTTTTCCTCATCAATTTCTCTTTCAATTTCAAAAAATTTTAAAGATTTTTTTAATCGCTCTAAATGTTTTTCTAAAAAGAGAGGGTCACCATCCACTACTTTAATAGTTTCAAAGGCGCCCTTGCCAAAGGAAAATCCATCATCAAATTCTATTTTCATTAAATTCTCCTAGGAACTTTGCAATTTTTTCATAAGCCTCGTAGTCAATAGTTTGCTGCCCATCACTTTTTGCCAGGTCAGGATTTTCATGAACTTCAATCATGACTCCATCAAGGCCAAGGGCAAGTGTCGCCCTAACCATTGGCTCAATAAAGTCTCGCCTGCCAGTGCCATGACTTGGGTCTATTATAACTGGATAGCCAGTCTTTTCTTTTATATAATAGGCTCCTGCAAAGTCAAGAGTGTTTCTAAGCTCAGTCTCAAAGGTCCTTATGCCTCTCTCACAAAAAATTATATTGTGATTGCCCTCAACTTCAATATATTTTGCAGCCATTTCCCATTCTCTAAGAGTTGCAGAAAAACCTCTCTTTAAAATTATTGGCTTCATAGTTTTTCCAACTTTTTTTAAAAGAGCATAGTTATACATATTTCGAGAACCTATTTGAAAGGCATCTACATAGTCCACCATGGCATCAACATGGTCTTCGCTTAAGACTTCTGTAACTATGGGTAGATTTGTCTTATCAGATGCTTCCCTTAAATATTTTACAGCTTCAAAGCCAAGCCCTTGAAAATCAAAGGGACTTGTCCTTGGTTTAAAGGCTCCACCTCTTAGAATGTCTATGCCCCTTTCCTTCAAGGCTTTTGCTTCTTCAATAATATGTTCTCGAGATTCTATGGAGCAGGGTCCAGCTATAATTATTGGCTTGCCTCCTCCCACATTCACATCTCTAATTTTTACAATTTTCCCTTTACTCATTTCACTCATTATCCTTTGCTTCCCTCAATATCTATCTCATCAAAATTATTGTAATACGCTTGTAGTGCATTGAGAGACCCCTTTGCCTTTAAGACAATTTCCTCAAATTCTTCTTCTGCATCTGATAGAAGAATTATGGCTCCACCTACTCCAAGAGTTGCCCTGTCTTCTTCTATAAGGGCAGTTCTTATGACAATATTAAAATCCATTGTAGAATTATTTGATATAAAACCGATTGTGCCTGAATAAATTCCGCGAGGATAATTTTCTAACTCGTCAATGATTTCCAGTGTGCGTTTTTTTGGCGCACCAGTCATAGACCCACCTGGAAAAGTATTTTTCAGCACATCAATTATATCCACATCTTCTTTAATTTTTCCAGAAACTGTAGTTACAAGTTGGTGGAGAGTTTTATAAGTCTCAACATCCATTAACTTTGGCACTTCAACTGAACCAATCTCACAAAATTTACCCAAATCGTTTCTAAGTAAATCTACAATCATTAAATTTTCAGATTTGGTCTTCTCTTCATTTCTAAGTTTATCAATAAGTTTTTGATCTTCTTCTAAGGAGTCTCCTCTTCTAATAGTACCCTTAATTGGCTTTGTCGTCACAATTTTATTTTTATCCACCTTTAAAAATCTTTCCATGGAAGATGAGGCAATCTTTATCTCATCTAGGGGCAAGAAGGCAGAATATTGTCCTGGGCTTTTTTCTCGAAGATTCATGTAATACTTTTTGCCATCGAGCTTATCATAGATGTCTAAGCGATTTGTAAGACATACTTCGTAAGTCTCTCCCTGGCAAATTAAGTCTTTTATCTTTTTTATGTCTTCTATATAAGTTTTTTTGTCCTTTACAAATTTTAATTTTGGAAAATCTTTCTTGCTTGTATCTTTATTTTTTTCTTCAAAATCTTCTTCCAAGATATTTTTTATCTCTTTAATCCAATCTTTGTCCTCTTGGCAAGATAGGATGTAGAGTTTTTCATCTCTGTGGTCGTAGACAAGAGCCCTGTCGCAATACTTAAAGTAAGCGTCTGGATAGTCGTAGGAATTCTTATTTGTGACCTTTTCTGTGTCTTTTTTTAATTCATAACCCAAGTAACCAATGTAGCCCAATTGAAAATCAAAGGGAAGTGATTCCTTGTAAGTCCATCTCTTTCGATTTTCTTTTAAATAAGTGAAGATGTCAGTATTAAAGCTTTCCTTTTTTCTTCCATCAAGAAAGGTTTTTTCTACAAGATTTTTGTCCACGTCATACTTTATTGTGTGAGCCTTTGGACCTTTGAGGCCAAAAATTGAAAATCTTGAAAGGTCTTCTTCCACCTTGCTTGAGTCCAGCCAAAGAGTTTTATTGTCATATTCATAAAGTTTTTCATAAATATTTTTTGTATCAAAACTTTTATCAATTATTTCATAATAAAGCTGGCCTTCCTTATAAAAATCTCTGCAAATATTTATAAAATTTTCAATTAATTTTTCGCCGCATTCACTTGCTATGGACTCAGGATGAAATTGAAGGCCATAGATTGGCTTAGTCTTGTGTGAAATTGCCATGACAACTCCATCAGGAGTCCTTGCATCAATATTTATGTTTTCAAGTTCCTTGTCCTGGCAAGTTAGTGAGTGATATCTTGTTACAACAAAATTATTTTTTATTCCCTTAAATAAATTTTTGCCATTGTGAATAACCTGGCTAAGTCTGCCGTGCATGGGCTCACTTGCCCTTAAAATTTTGCCGCCATTGTAATAATATATCCCTTGATGACCTAGGCAAATTCCCAAAATTGGCTTGTCAAGTTTTTCAATGATGTCTTTACAAACACCAAAGTCCTTTTCCTTATCAGGGCTACCCGGACCTGGAGAAATAATTACATTGTCAAAGTCTAAATCTAAAATTTCCTCATAAGTCATCTGATCATTTTTAATTACAAGAGCTTCTATGCCACTGACCTTTCCAATTAACTGAAAGAGGTTATAAGTGTAAGAATCATAATTGTCAATTATAAGTGATTTCATTTTTGCTCCCCTAAATAATTTTTCAGATAAATTATTGCCTTTTTGTAACCTTCTATTCCATAGCCTTCAAAGGATTTTATAGCACAGGGCCTTATAAAATTAACTTGCCTAAAATCTTCACGGTCTGATACCTTTGAAATGTGAACTTCAACTGTGGGAATGCTGACAGCCTTTAGGGCATCTAAAATTGCCACGCTAGTGTGAGTGTAGCCAGCTGGATTTATAACAATGCCATCAACTTTTTTGTAGGCACTTTGAATTTTATCCACAAGATCCCCTTCATGGTTTGATTGAAACTCCTGGATTTCAATATTTTCTTCATGAGCAACTTGGTCTATTAATTTTAACAAATTTTCGTAAGTATCCCTGCCATAGATATTAACTTCGCGAATGCCTAGCAAATTAATATTGGGACCATTAATTACTAAAATTTTCATAATTTTTTATTTCCTCCAGAATTTTCTCCAAAGTCTTTTCCTCGTCTTCAATAACTTTTATTTTTATGTGAGAAATTTCTTGGTAAATTTTATTTCTCTCTCCATACATTTTTTCTAAGGTCTCTAAATTTTTTGAGAGGGGTCTTCCCTCTGTCTCAAGATTTTTTAAGTCCCTATCTAAATAAATTACAAGTGAGTTCTGTAAAAGAAGGTCTCTATTAATCTTTCTTAGGGGTGTGCCACCGCCAGTGGCAATTATGACTCCCGTTTTTTTGGAGACCTCTTCTAGTACGCTTGTCTCAAGGTCCCTAAAATATTTTTCGCCTTTTTTTTCGAAAATCTCTGGGATTTTTCCTTCCCTTTCCTCAATTAATTTATCTGTGTCAAAATAAACTCTATTTAATTTTTCTGACAAGAGCCTTGCCATTGTAGTCTTGCCGCAGGAAGGCATGCCAACAAGGGCAATATTTTCCATGTCACTTTTAATTTTAAAATAAATTTTTTCAATTAAAGATTCATCTAATTTTTCATCTAAAAAAAGTTCGGCTGCAAAGAAGGCTTGAGCAACTAACATTAAAAGTCCATTCATAGTCTTTATGCCAAGATTCTCCCCATCTAAAATTAATTTTGTCTTGAGGGGATTGTAAATTAAATCTATTACAGCCTCTAGCTTTTTAAAGATTTTTAAGTCCACCTTGCATTCCATATTATTTGGATACATGCCTACTGGACTTGCATTAATAATTACATTAAAGTCACTAAATTTTCCTATGTTGTCGTAATTATTTTCGCCCCTTCTGCTAATGACAACAAGCCTTTTGGCTCCCCTATCAGCTGCAAGTTTTTGGAGCATCTTACTTGCCCCTCCAGATCCTAGAATTAAAATCTTTTTATCTTTCAGGTCAAGGTCAAAATATTTTAAGGAATAATCAAAGCCAAGATAGTCTGTGTTATAACCAAATAATTCTCCGTCTTTATTTACAATTGTATTAACTGCGCCAATTTCTCTTGCAAGAGGGTCAACCTTGTCTAAATATTTTATAGAAAGTTCCTTGTAGGGAATAGTAACATTAATTCCCCTAAAATTTTTCTTTTCAAAAAAACCTTCCATTTCATTTTGTTTTAAATTTTTTAAATTATAGTCATATCTTCCAAATAATTGGTGAATTTCCTTGGATTTGCTGTGAGACAAACTTTCGCCAATAAGTCCAAACTTAAAATTTTCATCTTTAACTCTCGAAATTATTTTTTTGCTCTCCTTAAAAATTTCACAATAAATTGGCTTTATGGCATCTTTAAATTCTGGAGCAATTTTATTTTCCAAGTTTTTTATAATTTCATCTTCCCGACCCGAGTCTTCTGTTTTTAAATTATTATTTGCTTTAAAAATTCCAATCTCCTTGGAAATTTCCATTCGCTTTTCTAAAAGATGGACAATTTGTGAATCAATTTCGTCCAAATTTTTTCTTGACTCATCTAAATTTTTCATCTTTCACCTTCCATTACTAAGTCTAAAATTGCAATAGCAGTAATCATTTCAATGGCAACTAGGGCTCTTGGCACAATTGAAGGGTCGTGCCTTCCCACAATTTCTAGGTCTACATTTTTTTTATCTCTTAGCGATATTGTCCTTTGCCTTTTCCCAATGGAGCTGGTAGGCTTCACTGCTGTCCTAAAAATTATTGGCATGCCACTTGAAAGTCCACCAATTATTCCCCCATGATTGTTGGTCTTAGTCTTTACTTCTCCATCTTCGTAATAGTATTCATCGTTGTGGGCACTTCCCCACATTTTTGCCGCCTCAAATCCAGAGCCAAATTCAATTCCTCTTATGCCGGGAACTGAAAAAACTGCGTGAGAAATTACCGACTCGAGAGAATCAAAAAAAGGCTCGCCAATGCCCACTGGCATATTTAAAATAAAAGTCTCAACAATTCCGCCAAGGGAATCTACCTCTTCCTTTGCCCTTAAAATTTCTTCCTGCATTCTTTCCATTGCTGAATCTTCAAAAACTGGGAAGTCTTCATTTTTTAAATTGTAAAGTTTTTCTTCGCCAATATCATTTAAATTTATGTCAATGTCACTTTCATCGCCTAGGCTTTTTATCCTAGAGAAAATTTTTATGCCCCTCTTTAAAAGCAAATCTTCAGCAATAGAACCTGCAATGACTATGGGAGCAGTCATCCTGCCAGAAAATTGTCCGCCCCCTCTTATGTCGTTAAAGCCCTTGAATTTAACATAGGCTGGATAGTCTGCGTGAGATGGACGAGGTCTGTCCTTTAAATTGTCGTAGTCCCTGCTCCTTTGGTCCTTATTCTCTATAAGAGCACAAAGAGGTGCCCCACAAGTTATGCCATCCACTTCTCCACTCACAACTTTAAAATCGTCATCTTCTTTTCTAGCAGTGGAAAAATTATTCCTGCCAGGTTTTCTTCTATCAAGGTTTTTTCTTATTAAATCTTTATTTATTTTATATCCAGCACTAATTCCATCAATGACAATTCCAAGATCCTCAGAATGTGACTGACCAAAGAGTGTTACTTTAAAATTTTTTCCAAAGCTATATGACATTTGTCTTCCCTCCTAAAGATTTAAAATCGTCAAAAAAGTTTTTGTAGGATTTTTCCACGCACTGGCTATCATTGATAGTGATTGGACCATCTGCAAAAGTTGCGGCAATAGAGGCAGCCATGGCAATTCTGTGGTCATTGTAAGAATTTATTTTTGCTGCCTTAAATTTTTCCACTCCCCTAAAGGAAAAGGAGTCTTCAGATAATTTTACCTGAACTCCCAAATTTTCCAGCATATCCACAGTGCTCTTTACCCTGTCGCTTTCCTTTAACCTTAACCTTTTTATATTTATAACTTCCGTCTCTGTATTTGAAAGTGCCGCCATTATTGAAAGAATTGAAACGGCATCGGGCATATTTTTTGCATCTAAGGTTACTTTTTTCTTAGCATCGTTTATTTTTTTTAGCTGAAACTCATCTTTAGAAATATTAACATAACCCAAATCCCTTAAAAAATCTAAAGCTTTTCTATCTCCCTGCAGTGAATTTTTATTAAGTCCAAGGACCCTTACGCCAGCTGCCAAGAAAAATAGTGCGTTGCTCCAATCTTTTTCCACCACATAATTTGCTGGAGAAAATTTTCCCCTGCAAGTGAAAGAATTTTTACCTTCAATTACTTCAACTCCAAAATTTTTCATGACATCTATTGTCATGTCAATATAGGGCTTTGATTCAGTTTCACTTGTGAGCCTTATATTAAAGTCTTCCTGGCAAAAGCCTGATGCAAGCATAAGACCAGATATAAACTGGGAGCTAATATTTCCTGGAAGAGTGAAATTAAAATCCTTTAGCTTTCCTCTTAGATAAATTGAATCTCCAACTTCTTTAAGATCTACTCCATGCTTGGGAAATTCATGGAAGTAGACAGAGTTAGTTCTAGCAACAAGACTTCCCCTTCTTATAACTTTTGCCTCAAGACCAAGGGCGGCAAGGACTGGTAGTAAAAACCTAAGGGTAGATCCACTTTCAAGGGCATCAATAGTAACTGGTCCAGAGAATTTTTCTGGTGGATCAAAATAAAATTTATTTTCTATTTTTTTTAGGCTGACTCCAAGGGCTTTTACGGCATTAAGAGATGCCTCTATGTCCTTTGAAAGGTCATGAATCTCTATTACAGATTCCGCCCTTGCAAGCCCTCCACAAAAAATTGCACGATGGGCATAGGATTTTGATGTAATTGCAGAAATTTCTCCAGATAATTTTTTATTTTCAATAATTCTATTCATTTTCCTTACCTAAATCAATTATTTTTTTAAGCTCATCAAAAGTAATTTTTTTACTTATAACTTCGCCAATTTTTACTGGAAGAATTACATTTATGAGATTTTTATTAATCTTCTTGTCGTGCTTTAAAATCACCAAAATTTCTTCTGTCTCAAAGTCATAAGCAGTTGGAAGATTATATTTTTTAAAGGCTCTTACTAAGTCTTTAGAAAAATCTTTTTCCGCAAGCCCCATTTTATAAGCTGCCCTTGCCATATAAATTGTTCCAATGCCAATGCTTTCACCATGGTTTAGTTTATAATTTGAAAGAGATTCTATGCCGTGACCAATAGTGTGACCGAGGTTTAGCTTTTGTCTCTTGCCCTTGTCCCTTTCATCATCTCTTACAAAGTCCAGCTTAATATTTAAAGATTTGTAAATAATTTTTTCATAGTCAAGTTTTTTTGCAGACTTTAAATAATCAAAAAATTCCTTTTCCCTTAAGACAGAATATTTAAAAATTTCTGCAAGTCCGTTGTTAATATTTCTCTGGTCAAGACTTTCCAAAAAACTGTAATCAATATGGACACATTTTGGAAAATAAAAGGCGCCAATTTGATTTTTTAAATTCATAAAATTTATGCCATTTTTTCCGCCAACAGAAGAGTCAATCATGGAAAGAAGCGTAGTTGGCACAGAGATAAAATCAATTCCCCTAAGATATGTTGCTGCAACAAAACCAGATATATCGCCAACAACACCGCCACCAAAGGCTATGATTATGTCGCCTCTGTTAAAATTTTTTTCCAATAAAAACTTATTTATATTTATATAATTTTCCATGGACTTGGATTTTTCGCCAGCAGGAAATTTATAAATAAAATAATTTAAGCCATCCATAAGTTTTTTTAATCTCTCGCTATAAATACCCAAGACATTTTCGTCTGTTATAACTAAAAATTTTGCGTCTTCATTTTTAAATAAATAGTCCCTTAACTTTTCATCATTTTTATAATCAATATCTATCGTATAATTATTTTCTTTAACCTGAATTTTCATAAAACACTCCTATGCCTTGCTCTCTCTATAATAAAACAAAGATGCCTATAAATAAAGGATCTTATTAGCTTTAAGCTAAAATATTTTACTTTATCTCAGTATCGTTGCAAATTAGTAAAAACATGTTATAATTAATATGAGGTGATTATATGAGCAATTTTGTTAATTATTTACTTAGACAGTTTTTAATTATTTTATTACCCTTTTTTCCTGTCATACTTGGAAATCTAGGTTTTTCTGATTTTAAAAAATCCTTTAAAAAAGAATACTATATTCTTACATACCTCTGCACTGTTATAGCTTTCATTGTTTTTGTTTTTTGCATTTGTTTATATAATCTTGGAATATATTTATAATTAAAATAAATCAAATAAAGAGTGGGGACACATGGCGTCCTCACTCTTTATTTTTTCTTTATTAAAAGTATAATCGTTAAAAATAAAACGCCAATTAATACAATTGCGCCGCCTGGTTTTAGTCCAATATAAAAGGATGAAACAAGCCCCGTTATTGTAAAGATAAAGCCAAAGATTGATGCAAGAATAGTGGTCTTTAAGTAGCCCAGCTTAAACTGCATGGCTGATGCTACTGGCACTACCATAAGGGATGAAATAATTAAAATCCCAACAGTTCTTGCAGAAACAGAAATTGTAACTGCAATTAAAATCATAAAAATTAAATTTACCCTATCAACATTTACTCCTGATAATCTCGCCGATGACTCGTCAAAGGAAATATACATGAGGTCAGTAAAAAGATAGAAAAATAAAATAAATACCACAAGAGAAACTATTAAGATTAAATAAAAATCAAATTCTGGTATGGCAATTATAGAGCCGAAAAGATATTCTTCAAAGTTGGCACTTGTCTTTACAAAGCCAGAAAAAAGCGATGCAAGACCAATGCCTGTACTCATTAAAATTGCAGAGGAAATTTCTTGGTAACCAGGAAATTTTGTCCTCACATATTCCAAAAATAAAGAGCCGAGAACACACAAGACTAGGGCTCCAAGGACTGGTGAAGTTGAAGTAATTAGTCCAAGCATTACACCAGCAAGGGACACATGGGATAGGGCATCGCCAATTACAGAAATCTTTTTATTGACAACTACAACACCCATGCAAGGTATGATTATTGACAAGAAGGCTCCAACTATTAGAGCTTTTATCATGTATGAATATTGAAAGATTTCCATTATTTCACTTCCCTAATTTTTTCGTCTTTTATCTCAAAAACTTTATTTACATTTTCTTCCACTTCTTCAAGATTGTGGGTGATCATTAAAATTGTAATATTGTGTTCTCTATTGATGTGGCTCAAAAGATGAAATAGTGACTCCTTAGATTCTCTGTCCACACCAGTCATGGGCTCGTCTAAGATTAAAAACTCAGGTGTGGATACAAGGGTCTTGGCAATTAAAACTCTCTGCCTTTGGCCACCAGATAATTCTGTATAAAGTCTATCCTTATATTTTTCCATGCCAACAAGCTTTAGAGCACTTGTAATTTTTTCCCTGTCATAAGATTTTAATTTTCTAAAGCCCTTGTTCTTTGGGTAAAGTGCAAGAGATAATAATTCTGTAACTGTTATTGGAAATTCCAAAGAAGATGGGACTGATAATTGCGGCACATAGCCGATGTCCTTTAATCCATTTTTTGTATAAAAAGAAACAGTGCCGGTAAGTGGTTTAAGTTGATTTAAAATCAGCTTAACTAAAGTCGACTTTCCAGCACCGTTAGAACCTATAAGGGCGATATAGTCGCCCCTATAGACATCAAAATTTATATCATCTAAAACTAATTCATCGCTGTATTTAAAGCTTAGATTTTTGATTTCTAACAATTTTTCCTTCACTATTTTAAAGCACCTACTAAATTTTCTAAATTTTCTTCCATGATGCTAAAATAATCCTCATTATTTTTTATTTGTTCTTCGCTTAATCCTTCAATTGGTGAAAGGACTTTCACAAGGCATCCCGTTTCATCGGCAATAATTTTTGAAACCTTTGGATCAATTAACTCTTCTGTGAAAATAGTTGTGATTTTATTTTCTTTTACATAGTTAATTATCTCAGCCATTTTCTTTGCATCTGGTTCAGTTTCTGCATTCACACCCTTAATTCCAAGTTGATTTAGTCCGTAGTCCTTACATAGGTAGCCGTAAGCTTCGTGGCTAACTACAATAGTCTTATTTGGAAGAGCGCTTAATTTTTCAGAATATTTTGCATCAAGTTCATCTAACATTTTAGCATATTTTTGGTAATTTGACTCATAATAATCTGCATTTTCTTTGTCAAGTTCAGCTAAAGCATTTTTTATATTTTCCATTTCAATTTTTGCATTCTTTGGTGAAATCCAAACATGGGGATCCATAGGTCCATGGTGGTGACCTTCATGTTCATGATCCTCTGCATGATCTTCGTGTTTGTGATTATTTTCAGCTGCTTCATGATTGTGATTTTCTTCAGTTGCTTCATGGTCATGATCTTCATCTTCATGATCATGACTTGACTTAATGAGTTCTACGCCCTCAGATGCTTCAACTACTTTTAGATTTTTATTTGATAGAGAATCAATGACCTTATCAGTCCAATCTTCAAGACCTGCACCATTATAGATAAATAAATCTGCATTTTCTAGATTTTTAATTGTCTTAGTATCTGGTTCCCATCCATGAGGTTCTGTTCCTTGTGGCATTACCATCTCAACATCTATTTTGTCGCCAGCAATTTTTTTTGCAAAGTCATACATTGGATAAACTGATGCATAAACCTTTAGCCCTTCCTTATTTTCTGTATCTTTTGCAGCATCCTTTGTTTCTGCACTCTTAGAGCATCCTGAGAATAAAACTATTCCCGCCAATAAAAATAATATTTTCTTAATATTTTTCATTTTTCTTTTTTCCTCCTAAACAATAATGATTTCCATTAATTATTATAACAAAATTTTTTTATTTTTAAAGTAATTTTTTAAATTAAATAAATTTTGTTATAATACTTATAAGATTGAAAGCAGGTGAATTTTTGAAAAATTTTGAAGATATATTAAAGAAAAATAATTTAAAGGTAACTAAGGGAAGGCTTGCCCTTTTAGATCTTCTATATAATTCTCATGTACCAATGAATACAGAAGAAATTTTTGAAGCTGTGGACAAAAAATCTCTTCCTAGCTTCACTTCCCTTTACAGGATGCTAAATGAACTTACTGATAAAAATATTTTGAAGAAAAATTTGTATCACAATGGACTTTATTATTTTGAATTTGCAAATATGGGCCACAGACACTACATAGTTTGTGACAAGTGCGGCAAAATTTCTGCCATAGAAAATTGTCCAATTTCAGATTTTGAAAAAATTGCTGAAGAAGAAACTGGCTACACTGTGACAAATCATATAGTTGAACTTCGTGGCATCTGTCCCGACTGTCAAAAAAATAAATAAACCGCATTGTGGAATACTATTCACATGGCAAAATAATTCTTTACTTTTTCCATGACAGAGTTATAATATATAAGTAAAATGAAGATTTATTTTAAATACTAAACTTATATTTTGACAAATAAAAGAGGCTTCTGTACACCCCGCAGAAGCCTCTTTTATTTATATATTTTGTTTTCAAATTTAAATTAATGTTGTTACAAATCCACCAAGAATAATTAGTGGAACTCCAAAGAAACAAATTTGTGGAATACAAGTATCCTTGATGTGCTCATGTTGTCCGTCAACTGAAAGACCAGATGTAGGCCCTAAAGTTGTATCTGATGCTGGTGAACCTGCATCACCACAAGCTGCTGCTACAGTTACAAGTAAAATAGTAGCTGGTATTGAATATCCAAGACTTGATGCAATTGGCACATAAATTGCTGAAATAATAGGAACTGTACCAAAGGATGTTCCTATTCCAAGAGTAATCATAAGTCCTAAAAGAATCATTACATAAGATGCTACAAGTTTTGAGCCACCTAAGAAGTTAGTTGCCACTTGAACTAAATCGTCAACTGCTCCACACTCTTTAACTACTTCTGCATATCCTGCTGCCAATAACATTACAAAGGCAATAAAGCCCATCATCTTAATACCACCGTCAAGCATTTTTTGCATGTCAGACCACTTAACTACACCAGTTACAACTACAAATATTAGTCCAATTAAGGCTCCAAGTGGAAGTGATTCTGTTAGTATTTGAACAACAACTGTTATTACTCCTGATAATAGAACAATTACATGTTTCTTTTCCAATTTTTCTGGCACTTCAATTATTTTACCTTCAACACTTTTAGTGTCATATTCCTTATCCTTCATAAAGAATATTAAACCAGCACATAGACCTAAAAACATTATAAGCGCAACTATCCAGTTAGTTCCTGTTACATCCTTATCTGTAATAGTAAGTCCTGATCTTGCAAAGGAATCGATAATCAAGCCGTGAAATATTGCACCATAACCAATAGGTAGGGCAATATAAGGTGCCTTGAGTCCAAATCCAAAGGAAACAGAAAGCATCTTTCTATTCATTTTCATTTTGTTAGTGATGGCAAGAAGTGGTGGTATCAAAATTGGTATAAAAGCTATGTGAATTGGTATAACAGTTTCTGCAGCAATTGCAATTACTATTATGATTGCACATAATAAAATTTTATTATCTTTAACTAGTGAGCCAATTTTTTTTGCCATTATGGCTGCGGCACCAGTTTCTTCCATACAATAGGCAAGAGAACCAAGAAGAATATAGCTAAGAGCTGTCTCAGCGTTACCTCCCATTCCTCCTATTAAAACTTTCATTGTCTCAGTAATCCCAAGTCCTGAGATAAGTCCTGCAGATATACCTGAAATCATCAGTGCAAAAAATACAGGGACTTTTGCTAAACATAAGGCTGCCAAAATTATTACTGACAACACAACTGCATTTGTAAAAATCATTTTTTCCCCTTTTCTTTATTAATTTCATTTACCTCTTTTATACATTTTAATCTAAAATTTATATAAAAAAAAGACCTTTCTTAAATAAGAAAAATCTTTTCTATAATAAATATTAATTTAGCTATGATATAAAGTTAAAATTTTATGACAGCTAATTAGTTGTCTAAGCACTTTCTACGAGCATTTATTTTTATATTTATTCTTTTAATCTATAGACTCGCTTTCATCTTTAACTTCAGCTTGACTTTCTTTTTCATCATACTCTTTTAAGATGTCCATAAATTCTTCTCCAGTAATTGTCTCTTGACGAAGAAGATATTCTGCAATGGCATGAAGAGCCCTGATGTTTTCTTTTAAAATTTTTCTTGCCTTGTCATGGGCATCGTCAATAATTTTTTGAACTGCCTCGTCTATTTCATATTGAGTTTGTGGAGAACATTGTAGAGATGTGTCTCCTCCAAGGTAGGCATTGGTCATAGATTCTAGTGCCACAAAGCCAAATTCATCTGTCATGCCAAATCTTGTAACCATAGCCTTGGCAATTTTTGTAGCCTTTTCAATGTCATTTGATGCGCCACTTGTCCTGATGTTAAAAATTAATTCTTCAGCTGACCTTCCACCAGTTAGAGTTACAATGCTATTTATGGCATCTTCCTTAGTCATAAGGAATTTTTCTTCCTCATCAACTTGCATAGTGTAGCCAAGAGCACCTGAAGTTCTTGGAATAATTGTAATCTTGTGAACTGGAGCAGAATCCTTTTGCTTTGCAGCAACTAGGGCGTGACCAACTTCGTGGTAGGCAATTATTCTCTTTTCCTTTGGAGAAATAACTGCATTTTTCTTTTCATAACCTGCAAGTACAACTTCTACAGATTCTTCCAAGTCTCTTTCACTCATTTTGTCTCTGCCTTCACGAACTGCGCGAAGGGCTGCCTCATTTATCATATTTGCAAGGTCAGCACCTGATGCACCTGCCGTTGCACGAGCAATTTTTTCAAAATCAATTGCCTCTTCTTTTTTTATGTCCTTAGCATGAACTTTTAAAATTGCAGTTCTTCCACTTAAGTCTGGAAGCTCAACTGGTATTCTCCTGTCAAATCTACCTGGTCTTAAAAGAGCAGGGTCAAGGGAATCTGGTCTATTTGTAGCTGCGAGAATTACAACTCCAGCCTTGGCATCAAAACCGTCCATCTCTGAAAGTAGTTGGTTAAGAGTTTGCTCTCTTTCATCGTTTCCAGAAATTCCAGAGCCATCTCTTCTCTTTCCAATTGTGTCGATTTCGTCAATAAAAATTATACATGGAGCCTTTTCCACTGCTTGCTTAAATAAGTCTCTAACCTTAGCAGCACCAAGACCTACAAACATTTCCACAAAGGCTGAGCCTGAAATTGAAAAGAAGGGTACTTCGGCTTCACTTGCCACAGCCTTGGCAAGAAGAGTCTTACCAGTTCCTGGAGGACCAACTAATAGTGCCCCCTTTGGTAGTTTGGCACCAATTTCTGTGTACTTCTTCGGATTGTGCAAAAAGTCTACAAGTTCTGACAAAGCTTCCTTTGCCTCATCTTGTCCCGCTACATTTTCAAATTTAATTCCATCAGTGGATTCAACATAAATCTTTGCCCCACTTTTGCCAAGACTCATGGGACCAACATCGCCCATTCTCTTGAAAATAAATTTTGATAAGAATAGCCAAAAGGCAATAAAAATTGCAAAAGTAGCAAGAGTTGAAATTATAAAGGAAAGCACTGGATTCATTTCAGGCTTATAAACTTGAGCAGACTTTACATTTTTATTTACTAACCTGTCAACTAAGTCAGGGTCGTACATCCTAAAAGTTTCATACTTAACTTTTTTCCCATCTTTTTCTATTTCAAAGGCAATGGTTCTATCTCGAACCTCTGCCTTTTTAACTTCGCCTCTGTTGACAAGATTTACAAAGGAAACATAGTCAATTTCTTTTATGTCCTTTTCCTTGTTAAGCCTTGGCACAAAAACTATGGCGACTAGGTAAAAAATTACTATCGCCAAAATTACATAGAGAATTGTGGGAACATATTTATTAAAATTATTTTTGTTGTTAGACAAAATTTTCCCCTTTCTAAAGTTTTTTAAAGAAAAAATTTGGGACCAAGTCCCAAAATTAATCTAGCCTTCTTCTATTTTCCATGGCTGTCTGAATGGTGATCTCGTCGTAAAACTCAAGATCTCCTCCAACTGGCAAGCCGTATCCTATTCTTGAAACTGTAATATCAAAGTCCTTTAAAATATTTTTTATATAAGTAGCAGTTGCATCGCCATCAACAGTGGGATTAGTTGCAACTATTACTTCCTTAATATTTTCTTTTTTCACTCTGTCAATTAGTTCTTTTACTCTTACATCTTCTGGCGATTTGCCCTTTAATGGCGAAATTACACCGTGAAGAACATGGTATTTTCCGTGAAAACTGTTAGACCTTTCCATGGCGTCTACATCCTTGGGGCTTTCTACTACGCAAATAATAGAGTCGTCCCTTGTCTTATTAGAACAAATATGGCATGGGTCGCTGTCAGCATAATTCATGCAAATGGAACACTGAACTGTATTTCTCTTTGCAGCAATTATGGCATCACTTAAACTTATAACTTCCGAATCATCAAGACCTATGATGTGATAGGCAAGCCTTTGAGCTGTTTTAGAACCAATCCCAGGAAGTCTATTTAATTTTTTTATTAAATCTTCAATAGGACCAATCTCTTTGTTCATCTTATAGCCCCGGAATATTTAATCCGCCAGTAAATTTGCCCATTTGAGAATTCATTTTGCTTTCAGCACTTCTCATAGCTTCGTTTACTGCAGCCACGATTAAATCTTCAAGCATTTCAACATCATCAGGATCAACTGCATCTTTATCAAGTTTAATAGAAATAAGTTCCTTATTTCCATTTACAGTTGCACAAACTACTCCGCCACCAGAAGTTGCAGAAATTTCTTCATTTGCCAAATTTTCTTGCATTTCTTCCATTTGTTTTTGAAGCTTTTCAATTTGCTTCATCATATTATTTCTTCCGCCTCCACCAGGGAAGCCGTTAAATCCACCTCTAGCCATATTTCCTCCTAAATTTCTTCTATATTATTTTTTCCAAAAATTTCTTCTAACTTGTCCGCTCCAGTTTTTTGTAATTTAAACCTAACATCAATATCCTTGCCATAAATAGACTTAAATAGGTCTGGCAAAATATTTTTTCTCTCAGGCTCTGAGCAGTAATTATAGTAAAATTCATACCCCTCTTGAAAAACTACTTCTAAAATATTGTCGTGAAACTTTTCTAGTTTAGCAAAGGTCAAAAATCCTCCAAAGCCAGCATAACTTTTAGATTTAAGTTCTGCTAGAATTTTTTGCCAATCGCCATTTATTTTTTCAAGAGAAAGTGGAACTTCTCCAACTTGATTAACTTCACCATTATCCTCTATTATAGCAGATAGATTTGATTTTTCAATTGACTGGTCCTCTGCCCCATCCCTTAAAATATCATGGTCAGAATTTTTTTGTACTTCTTTTTTATCAATAGTCTTATCAATATTTTTATCTATATCATTTGTTTTCTCTTTTTCTTGAAAAACTTCTTCATACTTAAAATTATTTGGAAGCCCCTTATTTTCAAGACCATTTAACTTGTCTTCCAAGGCCTTAAGTCTTAGAGCCACATCGTCTTTTACAAGTCTCTTGCAAATTTTTATTGCATTCATTTCGAAGACCACGCGCTTATTGTCTGCATATTTTATTTCAACAGCAAGATTTTTTAAAATGTCAATAATAATAAGCAGGTCTTCTAGATCAGTTTTTCCAGCCATTTCTTGAAACTCGCTTAAGTGAGATGTGTAGATTATTTTTTTCGGGTCCTTTAAAGTTTTTACCAATAAAAAATCTCTAAAGTGATTTAAAATTTGTGAAGAAAGAGTGTTAAAGTCCACGCCCTCTTTATAAATTCCATCAATGGCAAAAAGTGCCCCACCTACATCTTTTTCCACAAGTGCCTTTGAAAGATTAAATAAAAGTTCTGATGAAGAAATTCCAAGGACTTCCATGGCATCTTCTAATTTGATGTGATCCTTACTCTTTGTAATAAGTTGGTCCAAAACTGAAAGGGCATCTCTCATTGCGCCATCAGAAGACTTGGCAATAAGGGTAAAGACCTCCTCGTCACAGGTTTTTCCCTCAAGCTCTGTAATTTTTTTTAAATTTTCTGTAATTTCTTCTATAGAAATTCTCTTAAAGTTATATTTTTGAGATCTAGATAAAATTGTGGCAGGGATTTTTTGTATCTCAGTTGTTGCAAGTATAAATATTAAATGTCTTGGCGGCTCTTCCAAAATTTTTAAGAGGGCATTAAAGGCTCCCTTGGAGAGCATATGAACCTCGTCGATTATGTAGACCTTGTACTTTAATGATTGAGGCGGATAAATTACTTTTTCCTTTAACTCTCTTATATCGTCAACACCGTTGTTACTTGCAGCATCCATTTCCACTACATCTAAAACTGATTCACTTAAAATCGCCTTGCAATTTTCGCACTCATTGCAGGGATTGCCATCAACTGGATGAAGACAATTAACTGCACGGGACAAAATTTTTGCAGCAGAAGTTTTTCCCGTTCCCCTAGTTCCTTGAAATATATAGGCGTGACTAATTTCGCCATTTTTTACTTGATTCTTTAATGAAGTTGTAACTGCTTCTTGACCACAAATCTCGTCAAAAGTTTTTGGCCTGTATTTTCTATATAATGCTTTGTACATTTTCTCACCTAAAATAATTATACATGAAAAAAATTTTTATTAAATTAAATTTAAGCATTTAGAGACAATTTTTCTATTTCCAAAATCTTTAACATCTTCTTCACATAATTTTCACATGGCAAGTATATTATGTAGACAAATCAAAGAAACAATGTGTTTCAAATAGGAGGATTTATTAAAATGAAAAATTTAAAGAAAATAGCAAGCGTTGGAATGATTTCTGTATTAATGTTAGGTATGGTAGCATGCCAAGGCGCTAACAAAAAAGCTGAAGAAGCTGCTAACGCTAAAAACCAAGCAGTAGAAGAACAAGCTGAAGCTAACAAAGCTAAAGTTGAAGCTAACGCTAAAGAAGCTGAAGCTAATGTAAAAGCTGAAGAAGAAAAAGCTAAAGAAGAAGTAAACGCTAAAGCTGAAAACGCTAAAACTGAAGAAGCTACTAACCAAGCTAACGCTGAAAAAGAAGCAAAATAATTTAGCTTAAATTTTTAAAGGAAGCCTTTCGAGGCTTCTTTTTTTACATAATTTTACAATTAAATATATTTTTTCACTGGTAAAAGTCTTTTGTAATTCTTTAATTTACTATATAAAAGATTTGTCCACTAGTAAAAATATGTTATAATATTTTAATAGAAATAATGAAAGAGGGTGCTAAATTGTTTTGTCCAAAATGTGGAAATCCTGTCTCTAAGGATGACAACTTTTGTGCTTCCTGTGGTCACAACTTAAAGGATGTTAAAATAAAAATTACATATAAGAGAGATGACAAAAAAGAAGACACTACTAAGGTAAAAAAAGTTTCTGAACACACTAGAGTCTTTAATCCAAAGTCTCTTGATGCCATTGACACCACTGATGAGCTCAAAAATATTATTGCTGAAGTAGACAGAAAAATTTCCAAAAATATTGAAGACTACCAAAAGGGCAATGTCCAAAGAAAATCACCTGAGAAGGAAAAGTTAATAAAAAAATCTCCTGCAAAGGATATTGATATAGAGAAAAAATCTAAGCTTTCTGAAAAGAAATTTGATCCTATTGAAGCAGAAAAAGCCGACAAAGAATTTTTAGCTGCCAATAAAGACTCAAAGTCTGATTCAGGCATGAGTCAAAAAGAACTCATTAGAAGAGTTCAAGAGGAGCTTAAAAAATCAAAATTTAAAGAAAAAGAAAAAACTTCTTCTCCTGCAAAAGAAGAAAAATCTTCACAATCTAGTATCTCTAAGGATAATTCTTTTGAAAGTTCTTATGGTTTAGATAATATAAAAATTGAAAATCCTAAGAAATTTTCTTTAAAGGAAAAATGGAAAAATTTTATAAATGAGGAAGACGATGAATTTTCTATTTTCTCAAGCATAAAAGACGACAGCAAGAAAAAAGAAGACACGAGAAATTTAGAGATTAGCAAATCTCTTGAAGATTCAGAAAAAACTTTTGAGAACACTCTTTCCACTCCAAAGATTGATATTGAAAATGCCATAAAAAAATCTGAAGAGGAAAAAAAGAAAAAAGAAGAAGCTGAAGATGTAAAAAAATCAAAAGAAATTATTTCTGACAAAAAGGATCATGATAAAATTAAAGCTTCTAACGAAGAAAAAACTTCCGTGGATTCAAAACCTTTAGAATTAATAGAGCCCCTAGAAAAAGAGGCAGAAACTCCTCTTAAAGAGAAAAAATCTAAAAATCTCAAGGCACTATTTTCCTTTAAGGACAAGGGAGAAAAACCTGTCAAAGAGATAAAAGCTGTGGATTCAAAAGTTGACAAGGTTATTGAAGAAGACTTATCCAAAAAAGTAAGTCATGTAGAAACAAAAATTTCACAAAAATCCATGAAGGGTCTCGACAAAGTCTTAGACTCTTTAAATAAAATCACTAACAAGATTTCAAATTACATTGGCGACTTTGGCTCAAAGGAAAGTAAAATTGTAATTGGAATAGGCGCTTTATTAAATGCCATTGCACTTTTAATTGGCAGCGGATCTTTTAGGTTTATTTTAATTTTATTTTTAATTCTTAAAATGGTCTTTGACTATTTTGAATTTTATGTACCACTTAATATTGCAACTGACAGAGACGACATAGACACATCTTATCCTGAAGTGAAAAAATTCGCCCTTATAAACTGGATAATTTGTAAGGTATTTTTGTTCCTCGGATTTTTAATTTCACCCTTCGGTGGCTTCTTAAAATACAACATGTTGCAAGCCTTGACAGCAATGCCTCTTGCAACTTTGATTTTAGTTATCTTGTCTCTACTTATTGCAATCACTCTTTACAGTAGAGAATTTATTGGAAGATCAAAAATTAATTTCATTGGCTGGTACGCCATTGCCTTTACACTTTTTGAACTCCTATTTAAGATGATTTGGTTCATAATTAACTTTATTTTCGTAACACTTTTTTAAGATATTGTATATTATTAATTAATAATGGATATATTATTCATAAGTAAACCTTTTTCTTAATGTTGTTTAAATAGGAGGTTATAACTTGAAGTTAAAAAAATTTAACTTAAAAACTTCATTAGTTTTTGTATGTGTATTATGTACAAATCTTGTTTTTGCAAAGTGTGATAATTCTGTAATTTTCCTAGATCCTGAAAACAGGTAATTTGAAGTATCTATTGATGAATTAAATAATGGTATAACCAATTTCTTTAAATAATTAAACTATGAAATTTTTTAGAAAAATAATTTTTAGATATAAATTAGAAAAGAAAATGCGAAAAGAATGCAAAGAAAAAGGATTTATTATGGGTAGTTGCTGGTATGATGACGAAGATGGCAAGCGAGTTATTTTTTCTTACACTTGTGAGGAAAGTCTAATAAAAGCTAGAATACAAGATTTATATTTAAAAATTCATGAACTACTTGCAAAAATAATATTAATGATTAGAAAACAAAAAGGAGAACAGTAAACTCAAACTGCTCTCCTTTTTTCATGCGAATTTTTAAAATTAATAAAAACTTTTATAATCTGTCTCAAAATATTTTTTTAAATCACTTGGCTTATAAAGACCCTTGTCTGTCACAAAGCCTGTAATAAGTTCTGGAGGCGTTATGTCAAAGGAAGGATAAATTGCCTTTACTCCCCTTGCTGTGTGGTCTCCCAATACAAGTGAAGGGTCACGAAGCTCAATTACTATATCGTCTTTACCTTTCTTTTCACCATCTGGCATGCCTGTTACATAAAAGGGCACCTTAAATTCTCGAGCCAAAATAGCAATTTGATGGGTGCCAACTTTATTTGCCACATGACCATCCAGAGTAATTGTGTCCGATGCCGATGTAAATAAGTCTATGCCAATATTTTCCATGATGTAGGCAACCATATTGTCTGTTATGACTGTGGTGTCAAAACCCATTTGGCTTATGCATGTTGCAGTGAGCCTTGCCCCTTGATAGTAGGGTCTAGTTTCGGCGCAGTAGAATTTTACATTCTTCCCTTGCTCTTTTAAAGTCCTAGTCATTGTGCCAATAATTGTCTCTGCAAAACATTGAGTCAAAACTTTTCCACCATCAGGTATCAAATCGCAGAGATATTTTGCAACTTCATTCATGGCGCTGTATCTTCTGTTTAAAGAATTTATAGATTCTTGGAAGAGAGCCTCCACTATGTCTTCTCCCTTTTCCATTGCCCTTTTGGCAGCTTCTATAGACCCTCTAGTGACTTTTTTTAGCCTTGTAGATGTAGTTGGTCTTGCAGTAGAAATTGTCTCTGCTGCATCTTCTAAGAAGTTTAATAAATCTTCTCCCTTTAAATTTCTCGCCTCGTAGGCTGCAAGTGCCATGCCCATTCCTGCTGCTGTGTAGGGTCCTGCTGACTGTGTCACCATATCCTTAATAGCTCTTGCAACTTCCTTGTGAGTCCTACATATTTCAAAGCGTATTTCCTTGGGATAGACTCTTCTATCTAAAATCCTAACTTCTCCATCTTCATACCAAGCCACATTTTCATATCTTAGCATAAAGGGCATATCATAATCTTGTCTCTTCATTTATTCCAACTCTCCAATTATTTTCACAATTAAATTTTTTAATTTTGGCGAAACTTCTCTTGCCACATCTTCAACTTCGCTTCCGTCCATATTTTCTATTCGATCAGATGAATAATTTGTGGCAACTGAGAAGGCAAGGACCTTTATGCCGCAGTGACCAGCCGTCAAAGTTTCTGTAATAGTTGACATGCCAACTAAGTCGCCACCAAGACTTCTTATGGCTCTTATTTCTGATGGCGATTCAAAAAATGGTCCCACAGTGAAGAAGTAAACTCCTTCCTTTAATTCAATCCCCTCTTGGAGGGCAAATTTTTTTGCAAGGCTGCGAAGTTTCTCGTCATATAAATTGTCAATGGGATAAAATCTTTCTCCAAATTCTGACAAATTGTTGCCCCTTGTAGGACTAAGGCCAGCAAAATTTATATGGTCTCTAATTAGGCAAATATCTCCTGGATAAAAATTATAATTCACAGCTCCAGCTGCATTTGTAAGAATTAAATTTTTCACCCCAAGGAGTTTTAAAACATAAACTGGCATGGCAAGTTCGTCAAAGTCGTAGCCTTCATAGTAGTGAAATCTTTTGGTCATGCATATAACATACTTTCCAGATAATTTTCCAAAAATAAATTTCCCCTCACTATTATTAGTTGTGGAAACCAAAAAATTTGGCACATCTCTGTAGTCAATTTCTAGCTTATCTTCCATTTCATCTAAAAGATTTTCAAGGCCTGTGCCGAGAATTATGGCAAGCTCAGGTCTTATTTTTATCTTGTCTAAAATATAGTCTGCACTTTTTTTATAAGTATCAAAAATTTTTTTCTTTAACATAGTACCTCTCCATTTATCTTTAGTCTAACACAGCATAATCAATTGTCAATTGCAGGTAAGATGTGATAAATTATATTTGAGGTGCGACATGAATTACAGAAAAATTTTAGTAGAATATGGAAAAAAACTTTTAGATAAAAAATTAGTGGCAGGCACTAGCGGCAATTTAAGCCTTAGGGGTCAAGACGATGAAATTTACATAACGCCAAGTGGCATGGACTACTTAGAAATCAAAGAAGATGACATTGTAAAAATAAATTTTAAGGGTGAAAGATTAGAGGGCGACAAAAAACCTTCCTCAGAGTGGATGATGCACGCGGAAATTTATAAAAATTATCCAAAATACAATGCCATAGTCCACACTCATTCAAGTTTTGCCACAGCCTTTGCAGTTTCACGAAAAAAGATTCCCCTAATTTTAATTGAGATGGAACCCTTTTTAGGTGGCGAAATTGAAGTAGCTCCCTTTGAACCTTCAGGTTCTCTTGAACTTGCAAGGTCTATCCTTCCCTATTTGAAAAAATCAAACTCCTGCTTACTTTCTAATCATGGAGTAGTATCTTGCGGCAAGGACATGGAGTCTGCCTTTTTATCAGCAGAATATGTGGAAGACGCAGCAAAAATTTACTATTACTCCTTAAATATAGGCGAGCCAAAAATAATTTCAAAATAAATTTAAAAATAACGCAAAAAAAAGACAGTCCCCCTGTCTTTTTTCTCTTTACCTATAAATTTTTAACACTAAAATTTTTTACCTTAACATTAAATAAAATTTAAATAGCCTTTATGTGACAAGATCCCATTACACTTATGGCTGCTGCTTTCTTTTCCTCTGTAAGTCCCTCTGTCAAATCCTTGTAGAGGTAAATATTTTTTTCTGGCAAAAATCCCTTTACCAATAAGGCATTTGAAACCACGCAAATATCTGTCACAAGTCCCAAGAAATAAATACTATCTATGCCCTCTTTTTCATCTAAACTTTTTAGATACTCTCCAAGTTCGATTGATGCAAAAGTATTTTTTTCAAATATTTTTGCCCTATCAAAACTTTTTGTTTCCTTTAACTTATCTGCAATTTCGTGACCCCATGTCCCCTTTATGCAGTGTTCAATGGGAAGATTCTCTCCTTCCTTTGTCTTTAAATAGTCTTCATAATGGGTATCCAAGGTGTAAATTATTTCCCCCTTAAATTCCTCTACCTTTTCCACAACTTTATCTAAAAGTTTTTCTGTCTTTTTTCCCTTTAGAGAGCCACTTATAAAATCATTTTGCATGTCAATTACAACTAATGCGTCCATGTCCTCACTCCTTTATCCTATGATACAACAAGTTTTACATATTTTAAAGTTCACTGTATAATATTTTGGGGTGAATTATGAAATACAACAGTGTTTTAAAAGCAGAATTTTTATATAGAAAAAATAGATTTATCGCTCTTTGCAAGAAGGGTTTCTTGACTCTTACTGTCTATGTGCCAAACACTGGCAGATGCAAGGAAATTTTAACAGAAGGTGCCACAGTTTTTCTTACCTACAACGACAATCCCAATAGAAAGACTTCCTACACCCTCATTGCCGTCATGAAGGGCGATAAAATAATAAATATTGACTCGCAAGCTCCCAACGAGGTAGCTTACCAGGCATTTTTGCAAAATAAAATTAACCTTGGCTTTAAGTACAATAAAATTAAAAGAGAATACTCTCATGGCGATTCCCGCTTTGATTTTTATTTAGAAGGTGAAGGCAAAAGGGCTCTCTTAGAAGTCAAGGGCGTGACTCTTGAAAATAAGGGCATCGTCGCCTTTCCCGATGCGCCAACTACAAGGGGACTTAAGCATATAAATGGTCTCATTGAAGCTAGTGGCGAATACTTAACTTACATCCTCTTTGTAATTCAAATGAAGGGCGTAAAATTTTTCACACCAAATTACCTGACAGATAAAAATTTTTCACAGGGACTTATAAGGGCAAGAAAGGCTGGAGTTAATATTCTCGCCTACGACTGCCTAGTAACGAGAAATTCAATGGAAATATCAGAAAAAGTGCCTGTAGTTTTGGAGGAAAGATGGAATTTAGACTTGCAAAAGAATTAGATAGAGAAAAAATCGAAAAAATTTATGAAGATGGCTCTCTTAAATTAAAATCGCTGGGCATAGACCAGTGGCAGGGTGCTGACAAGCCAAATTTAAATAATTTTAAAGATCTTATTGAAAACAGAAATATTTATGTCTTAGAAGACCAGGGAAAAGTAGTGTCCACTGTAATAATTTACGACCATGATGAGGACTATGAAAATAATTTAGCTGGAGAATGGAAAAGTCCAAAGCCCTATGTGGCTCTTCACAGGATTGGAAGCCTTGCAAGTGAGAGAAAAAAGGGCTATGGCAGAAAAATTATTGAATTTGCAGAAGCCTATGCAAGGGAAAATAATTTTAAATCAGTTCGCATTGACACCCACAGAAAAAATAAGTCCATGCAAAATCTTTTAAATACACTTGGCTATACTTATGTGGGACTAGTTTATCTTGGCGGCAAAAGTGAAAGATTTGCCTATGAAAAAGTATTGTGAGGTTAATATGTTTAAAGATAGAGAAGACAAGAGGTTTATAAAAATTTTTAAGGAGGGCTCTCTTACTGAGTCCATACAAATTCTATTAGACACTGAGACGGGAGTTAACTATATACACCTAAATGCAGGCTACGGAATCAGCCTCACTCCCCTTTTAGACTCTGATGGAAAAGTTGTCGTTTCAAGTCAAAGAGAAATACAAAATTATATTGAAAGAAATTAAAAAAAAGCCACAGCTTACTAAAAATCTTAAAGTAAACTGTGGTTTTTATTTAAATTAAAAGTGGCAAGAAAACTGTAGCAAGTCCTAAGAAGATAAAAAAACCAAATACATCTGTAAAAGTTGTGAGAAAAATTGATGAGGCTATGGCTGGGTCTATTTTTATCTTATCCAAGATAAGTGGAATGAGAAAGCCCATGGAGCAGGCAATTATCATGTTGGCAATCATGGCTAAGAATAAAATAAATCCTAAATAGATATTGTGATGCCAAAATACAAAAACTCCAGCTGCCAAAATTCCTATAATGGCTCCTTCAAAAAGTCCCAAAAATATTTCCTTAAAGATGAGTTTGTAATCTTCCTTTAAAGACAACTCACCTCGAGCAAGTGATGTAAGTATAATTGAAAGAGTTTGTGAGCCTGCGTTGCCGCCCATCCCCGTTACAATTGGCATGGCTGCAGATAGGACGACTACCTGTGAAATTGTGGACTCAAAGCCCTTTACAACAGATGATGCCAAAAAGGCTGTCAGTAAATTTACAATTAACCAGGGAATCCTGCTCTTAAAGGAGTCCAGCCAAGTTGAGTCGTAGACTTCGTCTGCATTAACACCGTGCATCTGCAAAATATCTTCGTTGTGCTCTTGATCGATTATGGCGATAATGTCTTCTGATGTAATAACGCCGAGGATTGCCATGTTGCTGTTAACTACTGGCAAAATGTCTAGCTCGTACTTGCTAAACAAGTTTGCCGCAACTTCTTGGTCGTCAGTGCCATATACATAAAAGTCAACCTCTTTTAAAATATCTTGAAGAGGAGTCTTGGCGTTGGCAACTAAGAGATCCCTTATTGTCACAATGCCTTGCAGTCTGTGATAATCGTCTGTGACAAAAATTTCGTCAATAATTTCTGTCTCAGGTGAAATTGCCCTAAGTTTTTTTATGGCTTCTTCTGCCGTCAAGTTTGCCTTAAGTGCAATAAAATTTGTGGTCATGATACCGCCGGCAGACTCTTCATCAAAGGAAAGTATCATCTTCAAGGTGTTTTTCTCAGCACTTTTCATTGAGGACAAAATTGCCTTTCTCCTAACAGTAGAAAGAACTCCCAAAAGGTCGGCAACTATTGAAGTTTCCATGTGAGCAAAAATTTCTATTAGATCATCATCAGTAAAAAATGCCATCATCCTAGCGCTGAGATCATCTTCTGCCGATTCAAAGAGAAGTGCCATGTTGTCATGGCTCACTAGGCTGACAAAAGTTTCCAGGTCCTCATCTTCTAAATCCTCTGCTTCAAGTGCAATATCTACAGGGTGATACTCATCAAAGAGACTGTTTAAGAGCATGTCATCTTTTATTTTTATAATTTTTCTTATCTCTTCATTTAAATCCATTTTAATCACCTGCCAAAGTTTCTAAATCTGTTACAAAAGAAGAAATTTCATTTTTCATTCCATTTGTGTATCGGGAGTACATTAAATATAATTCATTTTTTGCCCTAGTCATGGCAACATAAAAGAGTCTTCTCTCTTCACAAAAAAGTTCTTCATCTTCTCTTATGGCTTCAAGACTTGCAGTAGATGGCAAAGTCCCCTCATATAAGTCTACAACAAAAACTCGGGAAAACTCAAGCCCCTTGGCAGAATGAATAGTTGAAAAAGTTAAATTTGCCTTATTAGTTCTTGGCTTTAAGAGGTCGTACTCCAATTCCTTTAACCTGCCAATAAATAAATCCAGAGACTCTGTGCTCTTTGCAATTAACTTTAAATAGTAGAGGTATTCGTTTAAAGTCGCCTCTGTTTCCATGAATCTCTTAGCATTTTCTCTTAAATATTTGCCATAACCCATTTCCTTGTCAATATAATTAATGGCATCGTAGACATTAGATCTGGCAATTTTTTTAAAGCCAACTAATAACTTGTTAATATTTTTGTGGTAGTAAGATGGAAGTCCTGGATAGTCCTTTAAAATATTAAAAATATTTTTGCCCCTATTTCTCTTCATATAGTCGATATGCTTTTTGGAAATGTAGCCATCTAATTTAAAGTAAAATTTTTCATAGAGGTCAATATCGGAAAGGTCACGTGAAAAATTTAAAATATCTAAAATATCGCGAGTTATAAAGTGAGAAAAGAACTTAGTCTTTTTGTCCTTTATATTAAAATCATAATTTTTTCTCTCAAAATACTCCACAAGTCCAATGCTGGATAGATTGTTTCTGTATAAAACACAAAGGTCCCCTGCCTCCTTTTGAAGCTCCCTTTCGATAAAGGCATACTGGTCCTTAGGCTCCTTGACCTTAATAATATTAACAGGTTTAGCAAAGGGATTGTCTGTGACAACAGTTTTTTCGAAGCGATTTTCATTTTGGGCAATAAAAATATTTGCAATGTTTACAATATTTTTTGTAGAACGAAAATTTTCTTCCATGTAAAAAGTCGCAATGTCCTCATAATCTTTTTGCAGCTTAAAAAGTTCTTCAGTGCTAGCGCCCCTAAAGCCGTAAATGGACTGGTCGTCGTCGGCAACAACAAATAAATTGTTGACAGGCTTAGCCAAAAGTTTTAAAACTTGAAACTGACTCCTACTTGTGTCTTGTCCTTCGTCAAGCTGGATAAATTTAAACCTGTCTCTATATTTTTTTCTTATAGATGCATCACTTTTTAAAATCTCATAAGCTAGATTTATCATGTCGTCAAAATCAATTAAATTTTTGTCCTTTTTATACTTTTCATAGGTCTCATAAAACTTTACGAAGTTGTCAGTGTCGCATCTTTTTGTCTTTGCAAAAGAAGATGGACTGAGCATCATATTTTTGCAGTAGCCAACTTCAGAAATTGCCGTTTCAATTCGCTCTTCAGTGGGATAAGTTTTGTTGACATCTCTATAAATATCTCTTAAAATTTCATATTTTTTCTTTAAATTTGAATCAATGAGGCTAAGGGACTTGCCAGATTTTTTAGAGTAGTCGCGAACTATGGAATAACAAAAGGCGTGAATAGTAGAAAAGACAGCATTTTTATCCTCAAACATTAAATTGTAACGCATCTTAATGTCCACAGCTTGCGCCTTGGAAAAAGTAATAGTAAGAATGCTCTTTGGGTCCACTCCCCTATCTATTAATCTCTTAGTCCTATGTAAAATCATAGTTGTCTTGCCTGCACCAGGAACAGCAAGAACTATTGCAGGTCCTTTGAAATGTTCCACAGCTTTTAATTGACTAGATGTTAATTTCACTTTATCCCTCCCACTCTAGTGTAAACTATTTCATAAATATTTTAAATCTATTTTTTTAACCCTGCCATTGTGATATAATTTAAATATAAACTGGTTTAGGGGGTATAACTATGTTAATGACAAATTTCTTGCAAAAAAGAAAGTCTGTCAGAAATTTTAAAACGGACACAGTTCCAAGAGATGCCTTGGAAAATATAAAATTACTTATGGAAGAATTGGGAACTAATGAAAGCGGCATAAGTTTTTCTCTTTATGAAAACGGAAAAATTGTAGCTGAAGGTCTAAGAGGCAAGGCAGGCTATGCAGGAGTCATGATAGAAGCTCCACACTACATTGCACTAGACATTGACGGAGACAAACCACTTAACATATTAAAGGGTGGCTACTGCCTAGAAAAATTAAACACAAAAATTGTTGACCTTGACATAGACACTTGTTGGATCACAGTTGATAGCGTTGATGCAGATACAAAAAGAGCCATCTTCGGAGAAAATGGCACAGGCATAGATTATTTAATTGCCCTTGGTTATGGACAAAAGAAAAAATTATTTGACCCAGAAGTTACAAGTTCAAGACTTAGCGTTGAAGAAATTGTTTTCGCAGATACAATTGGAAATCCTATTTCCATAGAAACATTAGAAAACTATGGCGTCTTTGATGTATTTTCATCAGTAAGATATGCACCAAGTCACAAAAATTTCCAACCTTGGAGATTTGTCCTTAAGGGAGCAGAAGTTGATGCCTATATGGTAAAATCTGATGAAGACAACAGATCGCTTATCGACATGGGCGTAATCTTATTCTACATGGAAGAAATGCTAAAGACTATTGGTATAAATAAAAAATGGACAATCGACTTAAAGGATGCAGGTAAATATTATTACATTGGTTCCTTTACACTATAAAATTTAAACATTAAAAAGAAGCTCATTCCTTTAGAGCTTCTTTTTTTCTGTATTCACTTGGACTTAGACCTGTAAATTTTTTAAAGGACCTTGTAAAATTTGATGGGCTTGTGACACCAAGTTCCATAGAAATTTCCGTTATGTTTTTTTCTGTCTTCATCAAAATTTCTTCTGCCTTCATCATCCTTAAATTGTTGAGGTACTTTATAGGAGTGTACTGAAATTTTCTGATGAATTTATTATTTAAGTTTGACTTAGAAATCTTAAATTTCTTTGTAAGCAAATCTAAAGTTATATCCTTGTCTAAATTCTCTTTAATAAACTCTTCAATTAAAATAATTTCCTCGCTTCTTTCTTCCTTTTGATAAGATTTTCTTATTTCTGAAGTTTTTTCTCTCGTGATATCGTAAATTAAATCCAGAGCCTTTATAGAAATCCCCAAGACGTCTTCACTTTTTAGGACTTGGATAAGTTCATTGGCCCTTTGAATTAGTCTTTCATTTTTATAGACAAAACCCATATCCTTTATTGAATTTATTTTTCTCAAAAATTCCACTAGGATTTTACCGGAAAAAGAATCCTTATCTATTTCGTTTTCAAAAATCAAAAAATTAAAAGCTTGAACCCTGTCCTTGGTTGTATAAGATTCCCGTGCATAGGGAAGTGCCTTGCCAATAAAAATTTCTCTCGTTATTAAAATTTTTGTATCGTTAATATAAGTAAAGTAATTACCTTCATAGCAATAAGAAATCCTATAACCCTTATTTCCCTTACTCTCAGAAGCTTTCACTTGATACTTTTCTCTTAAGTCAATATACATCAGCATAAGTCCTGGAAAAAGTTTATAATTTTTCATTTTATTTTTAGGATGGCTTATTCCTTGATACTCTATAAAATCATCATTATCATCGACAACCTCAAAGTCCCAGGAAGCTAAATAATTAGTATTTTTCATTTACAAACTCCACTATATTTTCTTTCGAACTTTTTCTAAATCCAACACACGATTGCAAATTAAACTTGCAAATTCAAAATCATGGGTAGATATAAAAATAATTTTATCTTTTGAATGTGACTTTAATAATTCTACAGTTTTAAGCATATTTTTATAATCAAGCCCACTTGTAGGTTCATCTAAAATAAAAATGTCTTTGTTACACAATAGTCCACAAACTATGGCAAGTCTTTGCTTTTGTCCCCCAGACAAAGTGTTAGGGTGACTATTTTTATAATTATATAAGTCAAAATCATTTAGCAGTTCATTAATCAAACCATCTTTTACGTTCTTTATTCCTAGTTTACATTCAGCAAAGACACTCTCAGCAAATAATTGATAATTAACGTCTTGCATAACCATATAAGATATTTGTTTTCTTGCTTTTTCATCAATTTTTTTAGATTTTAAAATAAACTCACCCTTATAATCAGTATAAAGTCCACAAAGAGTTCTTAAAAAAGTAGTTTTCCCTATGCCGTTAGATCCTAAAACAGCAATAATATCACCCTTGTTTGCAGAAAAACTAAGTCTATCTATAAGGCATGTATCTTTCCTATAAATTGAAACATTATTCACCTGTAAATAAGACTTATCTATAATTGATGATTTTTCTTTTATATTTAAACTAGGTTTGTTTCTTGTTCTTAAACCCATAGTCTTAATTTCATCTTCAGATAAACTTAAAAAATCTTTATTGGAAAAAATTTTATCAATTTTCCCATTCTTCATATAAATAATTCTATCAACTAAATCCATTATATAATAGATTCTGTGCTCAGATATAATAACTGTTTTACCACTCTCCTTCAACATGGATAAGTGTTTTTTTAATATATCAATGGTCGGTATATCCAAATTAGAAGAAGGCTCATCAAGTAAATAAATATCTGGATTTGTTGCATAAACTGATGCAAAAGCAATTTTTTGTTTCTCTCCTCCAGATAAATGAAAAATATTTCTATTTTTTAGTTTATTTATTTCTAATTTATTGCAGGTTTCATCTAATTTCTCTTCTAAAATTTTTCTTTCTACTCCTTGGTTTTCTAGTGCGAATACAATTTCACTATTTGTATCCACATTAAAGAATTGGGTTCTAGGATTTTGAAAAACACTTCCGACATTTTTTGAAAGTTCAAACATTTGACAGTTAGATAATAATTTATCATTTATTTTTACATCACCATTTAAATCTCCTTCATAATAATATGGTATCAACTTATTTATAAGTCTTGTAATAGAGGTTTTGCCAGATCCAGAAGAACCACATATTAAAATAAACTCTCCTTTTTTTATTTCTAGATTTATATTATCTAGGCTAATATCCTTAGTGTTTCTATATTTGAAACAAACTTCATTTAACTTAATCATAAGAATACCTCAAATATATTGTAAATGCAGTAATTATTACTCCAATTATTAGAGATAAATAATCTAAAATTCCAAAATTAATTCTTATAATTGAAGTTCGTTTATTTGGTGATTCAATTCCCCTTGTGATAGAAGCTATAGTTAATTCATCTGCGGCTTTTGACGCCATAATTATCATAGGAGAATAAATGCATTCTACGGTTAAAGAAGGGTTTTTTATAAATCCAAAAAAGGATGGAGAAATCCCTCTAAGCCCCATTGAATCTTTTATATATAGCCAATCTTCTTTTATAGTTGGTATATACCTAAGCATTACTGCTAGTGGGATAGAAATTTTTTTAGAAACACCAACATAATCCATAGCAGATAAAAACTCCCCTACTTTCGTTGTACTAAGTATTATCATAGAGAGCATACATACCGGATAAATTTTATTAACTAAACCCAAAAATGGCATAAATATGCTTCTAAAAGTATTACTTCCATATCTTACAGTTAAAATACTAAGAAAATATACTAATAGATATATTAATATCCCAGTAAAAGCAATTTTGATTTTTCTATTTATAAGACTAAAAATAGCAATTAATGCTACAAAAGCTAATTCGTATTCTATTGAGGGCAATATACTAGATATAATTATGCACAAAAATAGTAAAACTATTTTTGTGCATGGATTAATATGTGTATTCAATTCTCCTGAAATCATATAATACCCGCCTTTTCAAATTGCTTTTTTAAAAGTTTAGAACCTATAAAAGCACTAAATAAAGCAACTAAAAAAGTTCCAATTACAATAACATAAATCATCCAATCAGCAGCTGCTGCATTCATAGACTCTATATATGTTATATCTGTCCCCTTTTCTATCATTGCATTTGACCAAGACTTAGGATCCATGAAATATACAACAAAAGTCCCTATATCTCCAAGTGCAAATACTCCAAAAGAAAGGATGTTAATTTTTTTACTTTTATATGCCTTGCTTCCTGCTATAAATTCAGCAATTATACCCATAACTAAAGTTCCAAGACCCATAGCCCAATGCATGCCAGTTGCAAATCTCAAAATACAAATTATTATTGCCAAAATAGCAATCGTTCCTCTTTTAGCCACTTTCGAGATCAGAAACATAAATATTATTCCTGACAAAAGAGCACTACCCATTGGCTGATAAAAGGTTAATACAGGATTCATTCCAAAAGGCATTCCCCCAATCATATTAAATATAAAATAGAGAGCTGTGAAAACCCCTATAGTAATCAAATCCTTTGTTTTTAGACCATTCATATTATTTTTATTCATTTTATCTCCTCCTAATATACAAATTCTTCTGACTTCTTTGATGACTCAATCATCTTCTTGTAAGTCTTGCTTCTTTCTATTAGTTCTTCATGTCTTCCAAAGTCTTCAATTTTTCCGTCTTTCATAACAATTATTTGGTCTACATTTTCTATTGACTTCATCCTGTGGGATATTATGATGACAGTTTTCTTCTTTATTAATTTATTCAAAGACTCTTGGATATACTTTTCATTTTCCACATCAAGTGATGCAGCAATTTCATCTAAAAGAATTATTTCTGCATCCTTTAAGAAAGCTCTCGCTATGGAAATTCTTTGTCTTTCACCGCCAGATAAGTTTGAACCATTTTCGCCAATTTCTGTTTCATATCCCCTTGGCAATTTCTTTACAAAGTCATCGCAGTTGGCAAGTCTTGCCGCTTCAAGGACTTCTTCGTCACTGGCACTGGACCTACCCAACCTAATATTTTCCATTACTGATCCATTAAAGAGGGTTACATCTTGAAAGACCATGGAAATGTGTTTGAACAAGTCTTGTGTGGCAATATTTTTTATCTCCTTGCCATCAATTTTGATTTCTCCAGAGTCATAATCATATAATCTTGCCACTAATTTGATTAGGGTGGACTTACCGCAACCAGATGGACCAACAAGGGCAGTAGTCTTTCCCTGCAAGGCCTTAAAGGAAATATTATCTATAACTTTTTTGTCATGGAGATAAGAAAAAGTAAGCTTCCTTCCATCAATGTCAAAGGACTTCAAGTCTGCTCTATTTCCCCTTTGAATTTTTTCATTCCTAAGTGCCTTTATCTTTTCAACTGGCGAATCGATATACATTAACTCTGCATAAAATCCGTTGAAGGCAGCGACTCCATCAATTAATCTTGCTGAAGCAAATAAGTAGCCCGCAAAATACAAGATATTTATTTCTCCATCTATCAAGCTATTTAATCCAACATATATTGCAAGGGCTAGGGATAAGTTTGCCACAACTCTTGCAGAAACAATGGGGATAACTTGTCCCAGTTCTGACTTAATGTGTTTCTTTTCTAAGGACCTAACAAAGTCAATGCCATTTTTTTCCTTTTCTTCAGTCAAATTATAGGACTTGATCTCTGTAGATAGGTCAATGAGTTCTTGGAACATCTTTGAGGACTTCCTTTGCTCCTTATAATAGAAACTCACTCCCTTCTTTTGAATCTTGCTTGAAAGGAAATTCAAAATAGCAGAAATATAAATTGGCACTATAACTGCAAGCCCAAGTTTTAAATTCCCAATTAGTAACAAAATGGAAATAATAACTAGATTTATTATAAAGGCATAAAATCCTGAAAGTGCATGAGAAAGACTATGCTCAATTGCCTCTACATCCTTCATTATTGTTTGAGAAAGATCTGTTAAATCTCTACTTGTATAAAAACTAAGAGGCAGGTCCTTAATTATTTCAGAAATTTCTATCCTAAGATTTGCAGATTCCTTATAGGTTTCGTTGTAAGTTGTAATGTAGTCCCTATTAATTACAAAAATCATGAGAAGGGCAATTATTACATAGGCGATGACCGAAAGCCTTGGACTAAAGTCTCCTAAATTTAACAGGCCTTGCAGTACATACATAAGAAGGAACATAGGTAGCATATAAGAAAGGCTCTTTAGACTAGAATATCTTATTGCAACAAGGGCACCCTCTGCCCCCTTGTCTGTAAGTCCAAAACGATTTTTCAAATAATTTTTCATCAGTCAACCCTCCATTCATTTGCCTTCATATACATTTCCACAAACTTCTTATACTTACCATCTTCCTTATAAAGTTTATCGTGACTTCCTCTTTCAATTAGCTTTCCATCTTCAATCAAAAGAATTTCATCTACCCCTCTTATGGAAGTGAGCCTATGGGCAATCATAATTGTAGTCCTGTTCTTTATTAATTCCTTAAAGGCTCTTTGTAGTTCATACTCGTTTTCAGGGTCAGCTGCAGCTGAAGCTTCGTCCATAATTATAATTTTTGGATCCTTTAGGAAAATTCTAGCAATACTTACCCTTTGCTTTTCTCCACCAGAGAGATTTACACCCTCTGCTCCAATCACTACATCATAACCATCTTTAAATTTGTCTATAAATTCATCACACCTTGCAAGCCTTAATGCCCTTAAAACTTCTTCATCAGAGGCATCACTTTTTCCAAGCTTAACATTTTCAAATATGGAAATACCTTGGAAGAGTTGTGGGTTTTGAAAAACAATTCCTATATTTTTCATAAGACTTTCCTTATCATAAGAAGAAATATTTTTGTTTCCAATTAAAATTTCTCCTGAGTCGACAGGGTATAGACCAGAAATTAATTTTGCAATAGTTGATTTACCTGAGCCAGAACTACCCACCAAGGCATAGACCTTATCTTCCTCAAGACTCAATGAGAACTTATCTAAAATTTTATTTTCTCCGTCATAAGAGAAGTCGACATTTTTAAACTCAATATTCTTGTTTAAAAATTCCCTTTGGCTTCCAAATTCTATTTCCTTGGCCTTCATCTCCTTGAATAAATTTTCAAGATTATCCACAGCAGAATTGGCTTGGAAGATATACATAGATACATACATAATTTTCATTGTGTTAGAAAAGAATATCCCCATGAATAAAGTGAAAAATAAAATTTTTGCCGCCCAAAGACCAGGATCAGCTCCCCTGTTTACCATAAAGATTCCCAAAAATATTGGCGTAATTATAAAAATATTTAAAAGCCATTGGAATAGGACATAGGGAATCCTGCAAGACATAGAATATTTATAGACCATATCCTTATAAATGAGGATTGAATCATAAAGTTTTTTAAAACCAATTAGGGGCGCATTAAAAATCTTTACTACAGGCATAGCCCTTACATACTCAACTGCACCTGCGTTCATTTCGTCAAGCATATCCATGTACTTCTTCATAAAGGACTGATCGCCCATCATATTTTTTACAAGGACTAAACTTATTAGGACAATGACAATAAAAAATATTCCAAGGTATAAATCCAATACGAAGGTCAAAATAATCATAAGTATGGGAGTCAATAATGCGGCAGTTTGATCTGGAATTAAATGAGCCACTATCATGTGAGTTTGCTCAACATTGTTGTCAATTATTTTCCTCACTTCACCAGAATTATGTAGATCAAAAAAAGTATTAGATGCCCTGAGAAGGTGCCTTATACCTCTTTCACGAAGACGAGTTTCAAGCCTAAATCCTGCCAAGTGACTCATCCAAAGACCCATAAAATATAAAAGACCATAGGCAATAAATAAAAATAAAATTTTTATGGCAAGACTCCTTTCTTCAGACAAGACCCCGCCAGTAAAAACATTCTTTAGCAAAATCCAAATTAAATAATAAGCATAAAATTCTAAAAAAATGCCCACCGCTGTAAGTAGACTCGCAAGAATACCGTGGAGTCTTCTCTCAGGTATGTAGGAAAATAATTTTTTGTATAATTTCAAAATATGACACCTCTCTTTATTTAATTAAAAATCAATTGATAATGATTATCGAGATTATTATAATATTTTCTTTCCTAAATTTCTTAACAAAAATACTTTTCTATTCAAAAAATTTTTTAATTATATTCAATTAGAATTTATTTACCATATTTTACTTTAATCACAAAACATTCAAATTTTTTTATAAAACATCTTTGCAAGAAAGCATAAAAAACAGTCCCACATTAATGACGTGCGACTGTTTTAAAATTTAATTTAAAAAATTTTAAAGATAAAAATAAGGGCATCCGCCCTTTTTTTTGCAAAGTAACAAAAAATCTCCACGAGCCTGTGGAGATTTTTTTTATATTATTTAAATTTCTTTTGAACTATTCATTCGCTCTAAATATTTTCTGTAAGTGAATCAATCTTTTCTTTAGCAGCATCTTCATCTAAGCCCAAGCCCTTGGCAAAGAAGTTGAGACCATTTTTTGTGTCCTCTAAAGTCTCAAAGGAAGCTGAAGCATAGGAAATGCCCTCCACCTTTTGTCCCAAAGGTTTATCATAAGTTACACTTGAATCTGTAAGATAATAATCTGGGTTTAGATTTTTTACAAGTTTAAAGTTAGGATTCATTTCATCGCCTATACTACTTGCATCGGGATAAATGGACTCTGCTCCATTAGGAACTGCCACTACATTTTCATAACCCAAAAATTTTAAAGCCTTTGCAGCCTTAACTGACATAGCAACAATTCTTGGATTTTCTTTTTCTACAAAGAGTTTATCCTCCACCTTTTCATCTTTTTCTTTGTCTACATTTTCTTGGCTTACTTCTTTTGCATTAGAAGTATTTTCTACTCTTGCCTTCTCCTGAGATTTGCATGAAGTTACTAACATCATTATAAGTAAGGCAAAAACAATCTTCATATAAAACTTTCTTTTCATAGAACACACTCCTTTTAAATTTTTCTCTATTTTTAGTTCTTCTTATTACCATGATATCACATTATTCAAAAAAAAAAAAAATAGAATGGCAAAATTTTGTGAAGTTTTTATATATATAAAGTAGTTAAAAAAAGTGTATTTGAAATTTTTTTAAAATTTATTAAAAAATTTGCAAGAAAAAACTGCCGCTTGCACGACAGTTTCTTAATTTAGATTTTAAAGATTAAGCATTAACTTTTTCTTTTTCTGCTTCAGCTTTCTTTAGCTTTGCTTCTTCAAGTTTTGCTTGTCTTTCTTTTTCTTTCTTTTCTTTTTCCTTTTGTTTCATCTTTTCCACTCTTTCAGGATATTCGCAATAAATTGCTCCTGTTGGACATTTTGAAACGCAAATTCCACAGTTGAT
Source organism: uncultured Peptoniphilus sp. (assembly GCF_946998875.1). Lineage (GTDB taxonomy): Bacteria > Bacillota > Clostridia > Tissierellales > Peptoniphilaceae > Peptoniphilus_A. The sequence goes on from NZ_CAMQAY010000003.1 coordinate 100,966, forward strand.
ACACTTGTCATAATCAATTGATGCTAGGTTGTTTTCTACATGGATTGCATCCTTAGGACAGTTCTTTTCACAGATACCGCATCCGATACAACCTATTGAACAGTTAGTTCTTACAACTTTTCCTGGATCAAGTGACTTACATTCAACAACTGTCTTTGATTTGTAAGGTCTAAGTGCAATGATTTTTTTAGGGCAAATGTTGATACACTTCATGCAGGCAACACATTTTTCCTTGTCTACTACTGCAACTCCATTTACCATGTGAATTGCATCAAATTCGCAGACACTTACGCAAGTGCCACCGCCGCAGCAACCAAAGTTACATGCCTTTGCACCTTGTTGATAGTCAGAAATTAATCTACAGTCAACTAAATCATTGTAATCATATTTATTTTTTGCCTTGTCGCAGTCTCCTTGGCAAAGTACACAGGCAATATTTCTTTCTACATTTCCTGCATTAACGCCCATTACTTGGCTGACTTTTTCAGCTGTATCTGCACCACCAATTACACAACCATTTACTGGTGCTTTTCCATTGGCAATGGCTTCTGCTAAACCATCGCAACCAGGAAATCCACAAGCTCCACAGTTTGCTCCCGGAAGTACATCTCTAACTTCAGCGACCTTTGGATCTACCTTTACATAAAAAACCTTAGATGCAATTGAAAGAATTACTCCAAAAAAGGCTCCTGCAATTCCCAAAAACAAGACTGGGGTAAGTACTGTACTCATTTCCATAATTACCTCCTATACCAATCCGCCGAAACCTGAAAATGCAATTGCCATTAGGCCTGCACTAACAAGTGCAATTGGAACTCCTTGAAGTGCCTTAGGTACATCTGCTAGCATTAATTTTTCTCTTAGTGCTGCTATAAGTACAAGGGCAAGTGTGAAACCTATTGAAGCTCCAAATCCGCTAAATATTGTTTCTATTAAGTTATATCCATTTTGAACATTTAAAACTGTTACACCAAGTACAACACAGTTTGTAGTAATAAGTGGAAGATATACACCCATGGCTTGGTAAAGTGAAGGTGATGACTTCTTAATAAACATTTCTACAAATTGTACTAGTGATGCAATTACAAGAATAAATGCAATTGTTTGTAAATACTCAAGTCCAAATTTATCTAATACAAAAATTTGAATTAGCCATGTTATTGCAGATGCAAGTACAACTACAAAGGTAACGGCTACTCCCATTCCAAGGGCAGTCTCTGTCTTGGAAGATACACCTAAGAAGGGACAAATTCCTAAGAATTGAGCAAAAACATAATTATTTACAAGTATTGTTGAAATTAAAATCGTAATAATACTTTCTAACATTAGTCTGCCCTCCTATTTAACATTAGTTTAAATCCTGCAATTAAAAATCCTAGAAGTATGAAGGCACCTGCTGGAGCTCCCATAATTCCAATTCCTGGATAAGATTCTGGCAAAATATTAACATTAAATAGTGTGCCATATCCGAAAAATTCACGAACAAGACCCATTGCAAGTACGGCAATAGTATATCCAACGCCTGTTCCTATTCCGTCAACTATTGATGGAACAAGGGCATTTTTATAAGCAAAACCTTCTGCTTCACCAAGGATACAGCAGTTAACTACGATTAGTGGTAAGAAAATACCAAGTGCTGCATAAATTGGTTGTGAATAAGCTTGAAGTATCATTTGTACTAATGTTACGAAAGTGGCAATTACTACAATAAAACAAGGAATTCTTATTTTATCAGGTATTATATTTCTAAGTGCAGATACTACTCCGTTACTCATAATTAGTACGAAAGTAACTGCGACTCCCATTGCCAAAGAGTTTGTTAAGTTATTTGTGATAGCCAGTGTTGAACAAAGCCCTATAAGTTGGATGAATACGGGATTGTTTTTAAAAGCACCGTCTAAGAATACTTTAGATAATTTCATTTTAATCCTCCTTATTCATTCTTTAAAACTTCGTCGTAAACCTTAATGGCATCGTTGGAACCTGCTAGAGCACCCTTAGATGAGATTGTTGCTGATGTAAGCCACATAACTTCATCTTCAGCCTTTGGATCCTTAGAAAGTTTTAAAGGACCTGCTGCAGATTTTCCTTCGTAAGATGGATAGTATTCATCAGTTGTGATTCTTGAACCGAATCCACTTGTTTCACCATTTGAAATATTTCTAAATCCAGCGATTTTATCTCCATCAAGTAAAAATCCTAGAGCATTAACCATAGCTCCACCATAACCATTTGATTTTACATTAACACCGTATCCAACAACTTGGTCGCCTTTTTTTGCAACAAAGATTTTTTCAATATTTGGATATTTTTCTTTAATTGAATTTAATTTTTCTTGATCATATTCTTCAAAGCCATCTGCATTTTCGCCAAAGATAACTTCGTAAGATGCAAGTGTATTTTTTAGTTCAGTTTCTGCAATTACTGGAGCAGTAAAACTATTTACAACTGCCAAAAGTCCTGCAGATAGGGCGCAGAAAACTAAAAGTATAATTCCAAATTTTACTGGTTCTTTCATTTACTTCGCCTCCCCATAAGCACTTGTTACTGTAAGCTTGTCAATTAAAGGTGTTGCAAGGTTCATTAGACATATTGCGTAGGAAACACCTTCTGGAAGAGATGCCTTTACTCTTATTACTGCTGTTAAAATACCGCAGCCAAGGGCAAATATTATTCTTCCCTTTCTGTTTATTGGGTTTGTAGTGTAGTCAGTTGCCATAAATATAGCACCTAAAAGTAATCCTCCTGCTAATAATTCGTAAGGAATTATATTCATAGGAATACCTAAAATTCCAAGACATACTGCAGTAGTTGCAACATAAATTACTGGAATTTCCCAAGAAATTACCTTTCTAAATACTAAATATACAAAACCGATTAAAAGTGCAATTGCTGAAGTTTCTCCAATTACGCCGCCAATGTTTCCAATAAACATATCCTTCATTTGAGGAAGATTTGTAAAGTCTCCAGCTGCTATAAGTTGAAGTGGTGTAGCGTATGTTATTGAATCTAAATCAGTTACGCCTTGTTTTAATAATTCAGGTGAAATATAACCTGTAATTTGTTTTGGCCATGATGCCATAAGTACAAGTCTTGCAGCAAGAGCTGGGTTCATAAAGTTAAAACCAATACCACCAAAACATTCTTTTACTATTAATATTGAAAAAACGGATCCGAAAGCTGCCATCCATAGTGGGAAAGACTGAGGCATATTTAGTGCAATCAAAATTCCAGTTACTACAGCAGATAAGTCCCTTATTTGTACAGTCTTTTTAAGTGCAGTTTGAGTTACATACTCAGTTGCCACACATGCTACTACACAAGTTAGAATCAAGAGAATTGACCTCATTCCAAAGAAATATACAGAAGCAATCATTGCAGGAACAAGTGCTATGATTACATCAAGCATAATCTTTTGAACAGTGTCATTTGATCTAATGTGAGGAGCAAGTGAAACGAAGCGAGCTTCATTTACTGTCATCGGATCTTTAGTTATTTTATTATTTTCCAAATTGATCCCTCCTATTTCTTTTGATTAGCTCTGATTTCTCGTTTAGCTAATTTAACAGATGCACTTAGATGTCTCTTTGCTGGGCAAACGAAGGAACATATACCACATTCCATACATTGGTCAGCATGTAAAGCGCTGCATAAATCAACATCGCCCTTTAAAATTGCATGATTAATATCAGTTGGATTAATATTTGCTGGACAGTGATCTACACATCTTGAACATCTAATACATGGAGATTCAATTCTTTCTGTTAGTTCTTCTTCAGTGAAAACTAAAATACCTGAAGTAGTCTTTGTAACAGGTGCATCAAGGCTAAATACTGACTTGCCAGTCATAGGACCACCACAAATAATTTCTTTAAAGTTTTCCTTTACTCCTCCGCAGAAATCTAAAATATCTCCAACAGGAGTACCTATTTTAACGAGAATATTCTTTGGCTCCTTAATTCCAGAACCAGAAACAGTTATTACTCTTTCATAAGAAGGCTTTCCTTCTATCATTGCTTCATAAAATGCAAGAGTTGTACCAACATTTGTTAGGAAAACCCCAACATCATTTGTTACACCATTTTGTGGAACAATTCTTCCAACAACGGCTTCAGAAAGTCTCTTTGAATCACCTTGTGGATACTTAGTTTGACATCCAACAACTTTTAAGTGACTCCAATTAGGATTCTTTCCTATAACTTCTTCCATTTTAGCAATTGCGTCTGGTTTATTTTCTTCAATTGCCATGTAAGAAGCTTTTTGATTGTAAAAATATGAGAAGATATCTAGTCCTTCTAATATTTCTTCAGTTCTTTCTAGCATAATTCTGTGGTCGCAAGTGAGGAAAGGCTCACATTCTGCCCCATTTATTATACATTCATCAAGCACTGGGTCTTCACCTTTTAATTTTGCGTGAAGAGGGAAACCAGCACCACCCATACCAACGACTCCCTTTTCTTTAATAAAAGGAACTAAATCGTCAATTGGATGATCCTTATAATCTTTAAAAGATTTAAGGTCATCAGTCATTTCATCTTTGCCATCGTTTTCTATAACGACGCAATCACAATACCTTCCATCAGCTGTGTACATTTTTTTAATCTCTTTAACTGTACCTGATACAGAAGAGTGTATAGCAGCTGATATATAAGCATCAGAATTACCCACCATTTGTCCAACTTTAACAGAATCGCCTTTTGACACAACTGGTGAGCATGGTGCTCCAATGTGTTGTGACATAGGTATGTAGGCAATCTTAGGACTTGGCATCCTCTCAATTGCAATCTTTTCTGTCAAAGTTTTGTGTTCGTCCATGTGAACTCCACCTACGGAAAAAGTGAGATTTCTTGAACTCATAAAACTTCACCCCTTATTCGGCATAAGCCTAATTTTTTACCTTTTGTTATAATTATAACACTAAATTTAATTAAAGTATATGATTCTACTTAAAAATTTAGACTTGGGAAATCTTTTACAAGTTGAGAAAGTAGTCAATCTTAATTTTTAATTTTTAAATTCTTTTATTTTTTGCAGAAATAAATTTTATTTTTTCTCTGGAAACTTTTTTTATTTTTGCCACAAAATTTTACATTTCTTAAGTCATCTCTTATAATTTTTTGCAAAAAAAATCTCACGACTTTTAATCGTGAGAAAATTTTTTTATTAATAATTTTTATTAATTATTTCTTTCATAAGGAATTCCATCTGCTGATGGTGCTCTTGAGCCCTTAACAAATACTATTAAAACAATAAGAGTAATTGCATAAGGAATCATTGAAAGTAAATTTGTGTCGATTTTTATTCCAATTGAGCCAAGAAAAACTGATAGACCTTGGGCAAAACCAAATAATAGACAAGCAAGCATGGCACCTTGTGGTCTCCATCCTCCAAAGATTACTGCTGCAAGGGCAATAAAACCTTGACCTGATATAAGTGTTTCCCTGTAATTTGAAACTACTGCAAGAGACATGGATGCTCCACCAAGTCCTGCCAAGAATCCTGAAGCAAGGACGCAGATGTATTTTATTTTGTAGGCGTCAACGCCAAGAGTTTCTGCTGCCTTAGGGTATTCGCCCACAGCTCTTATTCTTAGTCCAAGCTTTGTCTTGTAGAGAATAAAGTAAACTATAAATACTAGGACAAAGGCAAGATAGACTGAAACATATTGTGAAAAAACTATGTCCAAAAATCTAGTGATTCCCTTACCTGAGCCGCCCTTAAATACATTTGCAAATAATACTGGAAGTTTATCTTCGTAGTTAATTGACTTAGACATGGCAGCTCCATCAAAGAAAAGTCTGCAAAGGAAAAGTGAAAGTCCTGGCCCAATTAAATTTATGGCAATACCACTAACAACATGGTCTGCTGCAAAATTTATCGTGGCTATGGCATGAAGAAGGGCAATGAGTAGTCCCCCAAGTCCGCCACATATAAAGGCAAGCCAAGGATTTCCCACATAATATCCAACAATTGAGCCAACTACTGCTCCTATGGACATCATTCCTTCAAGTCCAATATTTACAACTCCTGAGTTTTCAGATAAAACTCCACCAAGAGCTGTATAAATAAGAGGGGCTGAATATAAAAGTGTAATTGATAAAATACTTGCTAAACTTAAAAGTGGACTATTCATTTGCTCCTCCTTTTTTTACATCCTTTGAATCCTTCTTGAACCATTTGCCTGAGAAAAATCTAATCATATCTAAAAGTTTTGGCATTGCTATAAATAAAATCATAATGCCCACAATTATTTTAACTACTTCAGAGTAAGTGCCAATTGTTGTAAGTTTTCCTCCCCCATAAGTTAGGCCTGCGTATAAAAGTGCAGCCGGAATTGTTCCAAGAGGATTATTTCCAGCAATAAGTGCAACAGCCATGCCATCAAAGCCATATCCTTCTTGCCCAGCCATAATTCCTATGTTTCCAGAAACTCCAAGAACTGTAATTGCCCCTGCAAGCCCTGCCAAAATTCCTGCTATGCCCATAGATGTAACAATGGATTTATTAATGCTAATGCCGCCATATTCTGCTGCCTTTTGGTTAAAGCCAACGGCACGAAGTTCGTAACCAAGAGTTGTCTTTTTAAGAATATACCAAATTACGATTGCAGCTACTATGGCAATAATAATTCCAAAATTCACTGGCGGATTTAAAATATCTCTCAAAAATTTATTATTTGCCAAGACTGCCTTACCAGCCTCACTTGCCTTCCAAGAGCCAAGAATTTTTATAGAGGCACTTTTTTTAATTGGATAGGAGTTGTCTGACTCAATGTTTCTAAGTAATGGAAAACTTAAAAGATAGTTGCTGAGGTAAAAGGCAATCCAGTTCATCATAATTGATGAAATAACTTCATTTACTTCGAATTTTGCCTTTAAAATACCAACTAAGGCTCCCCATATATAACCGCAAAGAGCTCCAGCAAGAAGAGCTACAAGACCGTGAAGGACTGGTGGCAAGTCTACTAAAAGACCAACAACTAGGGCTCCAATAGAACCAACAATGTATTGACCTTCAGCACCAATGTTAAATAGTCCTGTGTTAAAGGCAAAGGCAACGGAAAGTCCAGTTAAGATTAGTGGCACTGCCTTTACAATTGTCCAGGAAATATATTTTGGCTTGCCAAAGGCGCCAAAAAATATAACCTTGTAAGCTTCTATTGGATTAGTTCCACTGACTATTAAAATAATTGAGCCAATAATAATACCAAGTATAATGGCAAGCACTGTATATAAAAATCTATTTCTCTTCATTTTTACCTCCTGCCATGTATAGTCCTATTTCACTTTCATTAGTTTCTTTGGCGTCAAAAGTTTTTAAAATTTTGCCATTGTAGATTACAGAAATCCTATCAGAAAGAGCCATAATTTCATCTAGTTCAAAGGAAATTAAAAGGACTGCCTTGCCCTTGTCCCTTTGATTAATTAAAAAGTTTCTGATGTATTCTATGGCACCAACATCAAGACCCCTAGTAGGTTGTGCCGAAATTAAAAGATCTGGGTCTTCTGAAATTTCTCTTGCAAGAATTACCTTTTGTTGATTTCCACCAGAAAGCTCTCCAGCCAGTCTATTTATATTTCTAGGTCTGATGTCGTAATCATCTTCCAGCTTTGTAGCATTGTCTTCAATCTTTTTAAAATCTAAAATTCCCTTTTTAGAGTATTTGTCTTTGTAATAATTTTTTAAAATCAAATTTTCTGCAACGCTAAAATCTAAAACTAGACCTCTAAGCTGTCTATCTTCTGGAATTGAATTAATTCCCCTTTCAATAATTTCTCTTGGACTTTTATTTAAAATTTCCTCGCCCTTAAAAATAATTGAGCCGCTTTCGGCTAACTTTAGACCAGTTAAAGTCTCAATGAGTTCAGATTGACCGTTGCCATCAACGCCAGCTATGCCGTGGATTTCTCCAGCCTTTACATCTAAATCAAGCTCGTCTAATTTTTTTACATTTCTAAAATCTCTTGCACACAATTTTTTGATTTCAAGTATAGTATCGCCAGCTTCCACATCTTTTTTGTCAACATCAAGATGAACTGCTCTACCAACCATCATGTCTGCAAGTTCTGATTCAGTAACATCTGAGACATCTACAGTTTCAATTTTTTTGCCACGCCTTATAATTGTGCACCTATGTGCCATTTGTTTAATTTCCTTTAATTTGTGAGTGATAATTATAATTGACTTACCTTCCTTGGAAAGGTTTTTTATAATTTCGATGAGCTCAGTAATTTCTTGAGGCGTCAAAACAGCTGTTGGCTCGTCAAAAATTAAAATATCAGCACCTCTATAAAGCACCTTTAAAATTTCAACTTTTTGTTGAGTACCAACAGAAATATCCTGAATCTTAGCGTCGGGGTCGATTTTAAAACCATATCTCTCAGAAAGAGCAATGACATCTTCCCTTGCCTTTTTAATGTCCACCTTTATGCCCTTCATGGGCTCCATGCCAAGAATAATATTTTCAACGACAGTAAAGGGCTCAATTAACATAAAATGTTGGTGAACCATGCCAAGTCCTGCCTTGATTGCATCATTGGGGTCCTTAAATACTTTTTTTTCATTGTTTATATAAATCTCACCTGATGTAGGAGTACTCATGCCGTAAAGCATATTCATAAGAGTGGTTTTGCCGGCACCATTTTCTCCAAGAAGGGAATGAATTTCACCTCTTCTAATATCAAGATCAATTCCATCATTTGCAACGAAATCTCCAAACTTTTTTGTGATATTCTCCATGCGAACGACTAAATCTTTGTTATCAATTTCCAAGACAAACGCTCCTTTGTTTTATTAAGTAAATTATACCAAAGATTTATGATTTTTTGAAATAAATTGCAAGAAAAAAGCCACCTCATAAAAATGAGATGACTTTAAAAAAACTTTTTCAAAAATTATTTGTATTCATTGTAAGTTTCTTCGTTATAAGGAACTTTGATTTCTCCAGAAACAATTTTCTTAGAGATTTCTTCAACGCTCTTTAAAACTTCTGGCTTAACATTTTTATCAGATGTTGGTGCAATACCTACTGCTCCGTCATCAGCTAAACCAAATTCAATAGTTCTTCCACCTTCAAATTTGCCTTCTTGCATATCTTTTACAACTTGGTAAACAGCAACATCGCCATTTTTCATTGCAGAAGTTAATACATTTTCAGGAGCTCTGTCGCTTTGGTCTCTATCAACACCAATTGCCCACTTGCCAGCTTCTTTAGCAGCTTCGATAACACCTTCGCCTGCTCCACCAGCTGCGTGGAATACTACATCAGCACCATTTTGGTACATTGTAGCAGTAATTGATTTACCCTTTTGTGCATCAGAGAAGTTTCCAACATATTGGCTAAGAACTTCGATTTCAGTTCCTCTTTCCTTAGCTGCGTAATCAACACCAGCCTTGTAGCCATATTCGAATCCCCAAATGATATTACTTTCTTGACCACCAACAAAACCAACTTTATTAGTTTCAGTAGTCATACCAGCAATGTAACCAACTAAGAAAGATGGTTCTTGTGCTCTAAACATAATTCCAAGTAAGTTTTTAGGAGCTTCAATCTTGTTACCCTTTCCATCAACTGTAACATCAACGTCAACTATTGCATAGTTAATTTCAGGATACATTCCAGCAGCTTCAGCTACATTGCCACCCATTTTGTAACCAGCGCCAACGATTAAATTCTTTTCTTGGTCAGCAAAAGTTTCTAAGTTTGGAGTGTAGTCCTTAGTGTCCTTAGATTCAATGTATTCAGCCTTGATTCCAAGTTCTTTTTGAGCTTTTTGAAGTCCTTCCCATACACCTTGGTTAAAGGATTGGTCGTTAACTCCACCTTCGTCAGTAACAAAACCAACATTTACATCAGTTTTAGCTTCTGTACTTTCTTCTTTAGTAGCGTTTGCAGCCTTATTATCAGCTTCTTTTTTATTTCCGCCACCACATGCAACAAGTGTCATTGCCATTAATAACACTGCTAGCAAAGTAAGTTTCTTCTTCATAAATAAATCCTCCTATTTGTATTTAATTAAATTATATATTATAGCGACACTTATTTCAATTTTATATAAAAATAAAAATTTTTAGAAAAAAGTTTTCACAAATCTTCCCATAAAAAAAGCCCAACTGAGTTGAGCTTTAAATAATATTTTGTTATTCTTTTTTATCCTATGAAAACTCTTGGTATCATAAATAATACTACTGATAATACAAAGTACATTAACAAAAAGGCTAGTGATTGTTTCATTTCCTTTGTGCCAAAAGTTACATCATCATCTGCTGCTAAAAATCTTGCAACAATTGATGCTATAAATCCTAAAATTGGATAGATAATTAATAGTCCAAGGTTACTTGTTCCCTTGTCCATAAATCTATAAAAGGCAGGAATCATAATAAATAGTGCACCAAGATAAATTGGGAAGCTTCCCTTGCCTAGCCAGATTAGTGCAATCACAGCAAGTGTCAAAACTAAAAAGGCAACTGTTGAAATTGTGTTGATTAGAGAAATTTTATTTATCAAGCCTTGGTCTATTAGTTCCAATTTATTGATATAATAACCTGAATTTGTGTAGGCTTCCTTTACGCTATCTGTTGATTTTGTCGTTTCTGTCCAGTTTTCTACCTTTGCATTGGTTACAAATATAGATGCGTCTTCAACTTTTTGTCCGCCAGAAAAATATAGTGGGTTTGGATTATAGTAAACTTCAAAGGCATATTCTCCAATCTTTTCTGACAAATCTAATTTTACTTCACTTACTGCATTAAAATCTTTATTTTCAGTTTTGTTGTAAAAATCTTTAACTTTTAATTTTAATTTTTCTTCAAAAAGTGATTTGTTAATTTTGTCAAAGTCGCCCTTTAGCTTTACCTTTGACTTGCTAAAGTTTGCACCCTCGCCAAAGAAAATTTGCCTTGTTGGTGTGCCCATTATTCTTGCAGTTGTGTCTTCGCCTGTGTAATTGAATTTTATGTCATATTTTATGAGTTTTTCACTACCTTCATTTACAACAGACCTTGCAACTTGAAGATTTTCCACTCCATCGGAATTGTTAAATAAAATTCCGTCAAATTCTCTTTCCACATTTGAGTTTGGCCACATAAGAGACTTACTAAAAAAAGCAGTTAAAGAAACTAACATAAGTACTAATAAGAAAATTGCAAATATTACAAGCTTTTTTATTCTCTTGTTCATTTTAAACCTCCATTATGAAAACATTTCGCTTATACTATATGATATCACATGAAGGTCCTAAAATAAACAAATTTATTAGCATATTAAAGATTGGAAGCATTTATTTCTGTCCAAATTCTATCGTAAACTTTTATAAAGTCGCCAAGGTCTCTAAAAGCTTCAAGTGGTGGAAGTAAGTCTATGTCTGGATAGGCAACCTTTGAATTTTTGATTTCATCTGGAAGAAGTTCCTTTACGCCCTTAACTGGTGAAGTGTAGCCAACGCAGTGTTCTGCATTTTTTGCTTGGACTTCAGGCTTAAGCATGTAATTTATAAATTTTTCTGCTCCAGAAACATTTTGTGCATTCTTTGGAATTACCATGGAGTCGTACCAAATATTTGAGCCTTCCTTTGGCACTACATAATCTAAATCTTCATTTTGTTGCATCATAAGAAGGGCATCGCCTGAATACATTACAGATAAGTTTGCATCTCCTTGCACAACTACATCTCTTCCATCGTCATCAAGGTAAGCATATACAAGTGGTTTTTGCTCAATAAGAGATTTTTTAGCTTCTTCAAGTTCCTTTTCATTTGTTGAATTTAGTGAGTAGCCAAGTCTTTTTAGGGCAAGACCTAAAGTATCTCTTTGAGAATTATACATAATTATTTGGTCTTTATATTTTTCATTCCATAAAATATTCCATGAATCAACTTTATCTGTCACTTCTTTTTTGTTATAGACAATTCCCACAGTTCCCCAGAAGTATGGCACAGAATATTTATTTTCTGGGTCAAAGCTTGGATTTTTTAAAATGTCCTCAACTCCAGCAAAGTTTGGAATGTTTTTGAAATTAATTTCTTGGATCAAGCCTTCCTTAATAAGTCTTTCAATCATGTAATCACTTGGCACAATTACATCGTACTTGTCTTGTGATTGTGTCATCTTAATGTAAAGGTCTTCGTTGGAAGCGTAAGTGTCATAATTTACTTTTATTCCAGTTTCCTTTTGGAAATCCTTTAAAATAGATGGGTCGATGTATTCGCCCCAGTTGTAAACATAAATTTCTTCCTTTGCTTGGTCTTTTTTGCCACAAGCACTTAAAGTCAAAAGCATTAAGACTGATAGGGCTAAAATTATTTTTTTCATATTTCCACCTCAAATTTTTTATTTTTTTCGCTTCTCTTGTTAATTATAACAAGTAAAATCAAGAGAGATACTAGCATAAGCGTTGATACTGCATTTATTGACGGATTGATTCCCTTTCTCGCCATGGAATAAATTGTAATTGATAAGTTTGAAACTCCTTGTCCAGTGTTGAAGAAGGAAATTACAAAATCGTCAATGGAAAGTGTAAAGGACATCAAGGCTCCCGTAAGTATTGCAGGTTTAATTTGTGGAATTACCACATGAAGGATTGCATAAGCTGGCGTGGCGCCTAAATCTAGGGCTGCCTCAAGAGTATTTTTTTGCAATTGATTTAATTTTGGCAAAATTGACAAAATTACATAGGGAATGCAAAAGACTATGTGTGAAATTATCATAGTTGTGTATCCCATTCTTATATTAAAGAGTCCAAATAAGCCCATTAGGGCCACAGCTGTTACTATGTCTGGGTTTATTACTGGAAGATAATTTATATTTAAGATTGCATCCTTCTTAAATCCTCTAAGTTCATTTATGGCTATGGCTGAAATTGTACCAACTACTGTGGAAATTATTGTCGCCACAAGAGCCACAAAAATTGTTGTCCAAAGGGAGGATAAAATTGCTGGGTCATTAAATAAATTTTTGTACCACTTTAAGGTAAAGCCTGCCCAGGAACCCCTTAGTTTTGAATTGTTAAAACTAAAGACAACGAGAATTACTATGGGAGCGTACAAGAATACAAAAATCAAAAATAAATAAATTCTATCAATTATTTTTTTCAAAATATATCCCCTCCCAAATCTCCAGTTTTAATTTTTTTGTTAAATAGTTTTGGCACAACTAAAATCAAAAGCATAATTACAATTAAAATCATGGAAATGGCAGAGCCAAAGCCCCAATCTCCTGTGAAAGTAAATTGTTTTTCGATTAAGTTACCTATTAAGTAGAAGTTGTTTCCACCAAGTAGGTTAGGCACTACGAAAGTAGAAATTGCTGGAATAAATACCATAGTTATGCCAGTGTAAATGCCAGGAAGTGATAGCGGAAAAATAACTTTTGTGAAAACTTCAAAGTCATTTGCTCCTAGGTCCTTGGCTGCTTCAATTAATTTTTGATCCATTTTTAAGAGGACTGTGTAAATGGGAAGAACCATAAAGGGCAAGAAGTTATAAACCATGCCTATCATAATTGCCTTGGAATTATACATAAGATCCCAAGGTCCCAGTCCAAAAAGTCCAATAAATTTATTTATAAGTCCCTTGTTGCCGAGAAGAGTTAGCCAAGCGTAAGTCCTTAGTAAGAAATTCATCCACATGGGAATTATGAAAATTAAAATCATGTTATTTCTAACTTTTTCACTCATCTTTGAAATAATATAGGCAACTGGATAACCAACAATTAAGCATAAAATTGTTGATAGACCAGCAAGAATTAGTGAAGTTATTAAAATTTTTACATATAAAGGTTCAAAAAATCTTGAAAAGTTGTCAAGAGTAAAGGCAAATTCAGATAAATCTGTATTTGAACTTAGGGCATGAGCAAGTATTAAAAATAGTGGCAGTACAATAAAAATTAGTCCCCAAAATAAATAAATTAGTGAAAATTTTTTCATATCAACCTCATTACATGGATTAGATCAGGCTTTATAATTATGCCTGTCTTTTCACCCACTTCTCTCTTTTCTGTTGATTGCACAAGCATGGAGTAACCATCTACATCCACAGTCATCTCATAGTGAACACCCTTAAAGACAAGACTTGTCACAGTTCCCTCAATTTGATAATTTTCATCTACTAAGAGCACATCTTCAGGTCTTACAACTACTTCAACATCTTCCATGTCCTTAAAACCACTGTCCACGCAAGTAAAGTCGTAATCTAAAAATCTTACCTTAAAGTCACGAAGCATCTTCGCCTTGATAATATTTGATTCGCCAATAAAATCTGCAACGAAGGCATTTTTTGGCTCGTTGTAAATATTTAAAGGACTATCCATTTGTTGAATTTCACCATTATTTAAGACGACAACAGTGTCACTCATGGAGAGTGCCTCTTCTTGGTCGTGAGTTACATAAATAAAAGTTATGCCAACACTTTTTTGAATTCTTTTAAGCTCAATCTGCATTGCTTGTCTAAGTTTTAAGTCAAGGGCACCAAGAGGTTCATCAAGAAGGAGAACTTCGGGTTCATTTACAAGAGCTCTTGCAATGGCAATTCTCTGTTGCTGACCACCAGATAGGGATTCAATTTCTCTATTTTCAAAGCCAACAAGGTTTACAAGTTTTAAAACTTCTTTTACCTTTTCCTTTATAATCTTTTTGTCCATTTTTTTAATATTAAGGCCGAAGGCAATGTTGTTGTAGACATTCATGTGTGGAAAGAGGGCATATTTTTGAAAAACTGTGTTGATTTTTCTCTCATAGGGCTCTTTATTAGTAATATCTTCTCCATTGAAAAGAATTTTCCCCTCATCAGGTTCTTCAAAGCCACCAATAAGTCTTAATATCGTAGTTTTACCACAGCCAGAAGGACCTAAAATTGTTAAGAATTCATCTTTTTTAACCTTAAAATCAAAATCCTTTAAAATAACATTGTCTCCAAAAGATTTTGTCACATTTTTTAATTCAATTACATAATTTTCCATAATTCACCGCCTAAAAATTTGGTGGAGATGAAATCCACAAAATCTCAGTTTCAAGCTTTCCATCATTCTTTAAATAGTGAGAGCTATTTGCCTTAAAATAAAAACTTTCGCCCTTCCTAATCTTGTATTGTTCATTGCCATAAATGAGAGTCACACTCCCCCTTATGACATATCCGAACTCCTCGCCCTCGTAGGGAGAAATCTCTTTAGATTTACCACCTGGGCTGATCTTTATTCGCATGGGCTCCATTTGATTTTTTTGTGCATTGGGCACCACCCAATCAAGGATATAGCCAAGCTCTTCATTTTCACTTTCAAAAAAATCTTCATCTTTGAAGGTAATTTTTTCATTTTCATCTCTCTTAAAGAAGTGTGAAGGATCTGTCCCTAGGGCTTCCAAAATATCTAAAAGAGAATCAACTGATGGCGATGTCAAGTCTCTTTCGATTTGCGAAATAAAGCCCTTAGTAAGTTCTGACCTGTCAGCCAATTCTTCCTGGGTAAGACCTTTTTCAATTCTCATATCTCTTATTTTATTTCCAATATCCATTCCATCACCTATAATATTAAACAAATTACTTAAATTATTAAACTCATTAGAGTATAATTGTTAAAGATATTAATGTCAATAGATTTGGGCTATTTAATAAAGTAAATTTTTTGTTAAATATAATTTACTCAAATTATTAAAATTTCTACCTAAATTTATTCCTAAAATATAATTCTTCCTTGTGTTATAATTTTTCCAGAGGTGTTACATGGATACAAGAAAAAAAAGATACAATGCCATAGATTTTTTGCGTGGCTTTACAATTATAAATATGATAATTTTTCACGGACTCTTTGACCTTGAAAATTTTTACGGCTTTAACTTCAACCACGACTTTTACTACTACCAACAATATATTTGCATTTCCTTTATTTTGATTTCAGGTTACTCAAGTCATTTTTCAAATAATTTTAAGAAAAAATTTTTGATTTTGACTGGACTTTCTATCTTAATCACCCTTGGCTCCTACATCTTTTCAAGAGATGATGCAATTTATTTTGGCGTAATTCACTTTTTTGCAGTTGCAACATTAATTCACATGCTCTTAAAAAATTACATAAAAAAAATAAATCCAAGGCTTGGACTTATTCTCAACACAATTTTATTTGTCACACTTAAAAAAATTTACTACGGAAGTATTTTCTTTGGAAAAATTCTTGTCCCAAAATCTTTTTACAGCTTAAATTTATTTTTTCTAGGTTTGCCTGGCGAAAATTTTTATTCAGGCGATTATTTCCCAATAATTCCCTGGATATTTCTCTTTTACATGGGCTACTTCCTCTTTGATTTTGTAAAATTTACAAAAAAAGAAGCCTCCCCATGCTTTATCAATGTCATGGGTAGGCATTCTCTTTTAATATATTTTCTTCATCAAATTATTTTAATTGGAGTTTTCTCTCTAATCTTTAGCTTTAATTAGATTCCTCCACTGGCGCCACCGCCACCAGAAGATCCTCCGCCGCCGAAGCCTCCAAAGCCTCCGCCACCGAAGCCTCCAGAGCCTCCAAAACCTCCTGAGCCTCCGAAGCCACCGTATCCACCTCCGAAGCTTCCTGGTCCCCAGAAAATTACAGGGCGTCTTCTTCTGCCGCCAGATCCTCTTCCGCCTCCATCATTCTTATTTCTAAAAATAAGCGAAATTATAAAAAGAATTAAAATTATTCTCAATATAGGAAAACTTGATATAAATAGATTACCTTCACCTTCATCAGATGAATAATCAATTTCTTCCTGTGGCTCTCTTGCCACAATATCCACATAATATTCCCCTTCATATAATTTTATTAGCTGAGCATAGCCTTCAAGGACTGCCTTTTCAAAGGGTCTGTCACCTTCATTTTCAGAGACAACTTTTCCCATTGCCCTTATAATTCTTGAGGCATAGGCATCGGGTATAAAACCTTCAGAGCCATAGCCAGTCTCGATTCTTACATATCTATTATTTTCATCTAAAAGTGCCACAAGCATGAGAACGCCATTGTCCTTATCCTTGTCGCCAATTTTTATGTCATTAAAAATCTTTGTGCCATACTCTTCTAGTGAATAGCCTTCCAAATCCTTAACGATTACAATGGCAATTTCTCCACCAGTTTTCTTTTTAAGATCATAAGTGGTCTTGTTGAGATAATCAATGGACTCTTGGCTTAGAGTATTTGTTTCGTCATAAACATTGTAGGACATTTCACTTTTGTCAAAGGCATAGACATTAAAGACTAGGGTGAAGGCAAATAAAATTGTAGCTAACAATTTTTTCATTTTAATCACCTAAAATTTAACTTCTGGTACTTTATTGTCCTTTTCTGAAACTTCAAAATAATCTCTTGGTCCAAAGCCTAAAATTTTTGCAATAATAGCAGTTGGAAATCTTCTAACTTTTTGATTGTAAAGTTTAACTGTCTCGTTATATCTCATTCTTTCAGTTGCAATTCTATTTTCTGTGCCTTCAAGTTGAGCTTGTAGGTCTAAGAAGTTTTGATTTGCCTTTAGTTCAGGATAATTTTCAACAACTACATTAAGTCTTCCTATAGCTTCTGTCAAATTATCATTGGCTTCTGCAAGTTCCTTTGGTGTAGATGCTTCATTAATACCAGCACGAGCCTTAGTGATTTCAGTGAAAGTATCCTTTTCGTGAGAAGCATAACCCTTTACTGTTTCTACAACGTTAGGAATTAAATCTGCACGCCTTTTAACTTGGTTTTGAACTTGTGCCCAAGCACCATTAACATCTTCATCTAGTTTAACTAGTTTGTTCCATTGGCCGCCGAAGAAAATTGCAAGCACAACTACTATAGCAATTATGGCAATAATCCCAACAGCACCTCTGTTCTTATTCTTCATAATCTCCTCCTATTTTACTTATTTCTATTTTACTTAAAGCTTCATCTACAAGTTTTTCGCAGTCAAGTGGCTCTTCAGACTTTTCTATTCCCTCTACACTTGGCGTTAAAAGTGGATGTTTTGGCAAAAATACTGTGCAGCAATCCTCAAAAGGAAGAATAGATGTCTCATAAGTATCAATGTCCTTGGCAATATCAATAATATTTACCTTATCCATGCCAATAAGTGGTCTAAAGACCAATTTATCTGTAATATCATTAGTAACCTTCAAACCGTCTATAGTTTGTGATGCAACTTGTCCAAGGTTTTCGCCAGTGATAATGCAGTCGTAGCCATTTTCTCTAGCAATTTTATCTGCAATTCTCATCATAAATCTACGAGAGATAATAGTCATTTCATCTTCAGGACAATTTATGTTTATTTCCTTTTGAATGTCCAAAATATTTACAGAATAAAAAGTAAGTTGACCAGAAAAACTTGAAATGTCCTCTGCAAGTTTTTTGACCTTTTCTTCTCCTCTTTCAGATGTAAAAGGATAGGAATGGAAATGCAAGCAGTCTACAAGGACGCCTCTTTTTGCCATTAAAAATCCTGCTACTGGAGAATCAATACCTCCTGAAAGAAGAAGTAGTCCCCTGCCATTTGTGCCAGATGGAAGTCCACCGTGAGCTTTAATCTTATCTACATAAATATAGGTATCCTTTTTCAAATCACAATAAACAAAAAAGTCAGGCTCATGAACATCAACCTTTATGTCAAAATTTTTTAAGATGACGCCACCAATTTTTGCAGAAATTTCCATGGAATTAAGTGGAAAGGACTTATCGCCCCTATTGGTCTTAACCTTAAAAGTTTTGTAAGATGGATTTTTTTTCAAAGTTTCATCTACAATTTTTATTACAGCTTCTTCAATCTTTTCCTTGTCGGTTTCCACAACATAGCATGGCGCAATGTAGACAATGCCAAAGACATGTTTAAGCCTATTAATCATCTTTTCTTCATTATCTGTTACAAGTTCAACATAGACCTTGCCCATATTTTGATAAATTTTACCATGATCAAGATTTCTCAAATTTCTCTTTATAGTGGAAATAAGTTTATTTACAAATTTATACCTGTTTTTACCCTTTAGGACAAGCTCTCCAAGGGAGAGTGCCATAACTCTTTTCATTCTATCACCTATCTCATTATCTTTCTGATTTCACTTACATACTTCATAAGTTTTTCCACAAAAATATCTATGTCCTCTTTTGTAGTGTCCTTGGAAGTGCAAATTCTTATTGTGCCTTCAGAGTATTTATTTGAAAGACCAATTGCCTTTAAGGTTGTGGACTTGTGAGTACCATTAGATGTGCAGGCAGATGCAGTGGAAATATAAATTTCATCGCCCTCTAAGTAGTGAAGAAGGACCTCTGCCCTGATGTCTAAAATTGAAAGAGAAACAATAAAATCTGTGGCATTTTCTGGAGTGTTTATTCTGTAGTCCTCTAAATTTTCTTCTAGTTTCTTTAAAAGATATGCCTTAATTTCCTTGGCGTGGCTAAGTCTCTTGTCTAAATCTCTCTTAGTAAGCTGGCAAGCCTTGCCAAAACCAAGAATTCCAGGAACATTTTCTGTACCAGATCTTAGTCCCTTCTCTTGACCTCCACCGATTACAAGACTTTCAATGTTTAAATCGCGTCTTTTGTAAAGAGCTCCCATACCCTTTGGTCCATAAATCTTGTGGGAAGAAAAAGAAAAAGTATCGCAGCCCAAGTCCTTAACATTTACAGGAATTTTCCCAACAGCTTGAACTCCATCAACGTGACATAAAATATCCTTGTTTTTTGCCTTGGTAATTTCAAAAAGTTCTTTCACCTTATTGACAGTGCCGAGCTCGTTGTGAACATAGATTAGAGAAACTAAAATAGTGTCATCATTTACTTCCTCTTTAAACTTTTCCAAATCAACAGCGCCAGTCTCGTCTACATCAAGATAAACTACTTCGTAACCCAATTCCTTGTAGTGCTTAAATTGGTCGTCAATAGATGCGTGTTCAATGGCAGAAGTGATTATCTTCTTGCCCTTCCTCTTGTTTTTTAAAATGGAACCGTGAACTGCAATGTTGTTGCTCTCAGTTCCGCCAGAGGTAAAATAAATTTCATCTGCCTGAGCACCAATAAGCTCAGCAGCATTTTTCCTTGCCTCTTCAATTTTCTTTTCCACCTTTAAGCCGAAGCTGTGAAGAGATGAAGGGTTGGCAAAGTCCTCTGTGAGAGCCTTCATCATGACATCAACAACTTCCCTATCAGGTTTTGTCGTCGCACAATTATCTAAATAAATCATATATCTTCCTTCTATCATAATTTCTTTCTAATACATTATACTATAACATGAAGTGTCCTTCTATCTCTATTTAGATTGGAACTTGAGGGAAAATTTTTAAATTTATAAATGTTTTAATGATATACTTGAAGTGGTGATAGGATGAAAAAATTGGAAAGAAAAATAATAAAATCTAGGGAAAATTATTTAAAAATAGAAACATCGGGCTTATCACGAGAAATAGATTCAATTATTGTAGTGAGCCTTGTGGAAAAAAATAGAGATGTCCTAAAAACTTTTTATTTAGAAAATTTAAAGGAGGAAAAAAATTTGTTGGAAGAAGTCATGCCTATCCTTGAAGGAAAAGAATTTGTAACTTACTCTGGCAAGACCTTCGACCTTCCCTTTATAAGAGAAAAAGTAAAATTTTATTTTAATAGAGACCTTGACTTAAAACTCATAGACTTGCAAGAAGTGACAAAAAAATACAACTTCATCTTTAATTTAGATTCCCACTCCAATAAAAATCTTCTAGAAAAATTTATTGGACTAGAAAATTTAAAAGAGCAAAAAGAATACCAGGGCATAAAAATAAAATCCCTCTTTAAAAATTACCTAGAGGGCGATAGGTCTGCTATAGAAAAAATTTTAGCTTATAATTTTATGAGCCTGGAAAACTTAATATTACTTGACGCAAAAATAAAAGAAAATCTTGAAAAAAATCTCTCCCTAAAAATTTTAGACTTCACATTTTTTATAAGAGACATAAAACTTTTGGATAACAAGCTAGAAATATCTGGCGTCACAAATTACGGATCCGACTATTTCTCCAACAATGAATTATACACAATTGAGATAAGTGGTCTTGAGGAAGAAGAAAAAATTTGCGAACAAGGAAAAATTAAGGAAGAACCTAAAAATTTTTCCTTAAAAATAAATACAGAGGACGGACTTTATGATGACAAAAATTCTTGCTACTATGTAAAGAAAAAAGGCTTGGACTTTGACTTGACAAACCCAAGCAAAATAAAAAGTCCACCACAAATTCAAATCCTCTACTACAAAAACCACAAGTTCAAAAACCAAGTGGAATTAATGAGAAAAATTATAGTAAGAGAATTAAGTAAGTAAATAATAAAAAAGCAAAAGGAGATGTTTAAGAATAGCTAACTATTCAAGAACATCTCCTTTTAAAATTTGAATAAATTCAAAAAAAAGAGAGAGTAAACTCTCTCTAATTTTATATAAAATTATTCTTCAGTTGATTCTTCAGATTCTTCTTTTACTTCTTCATGAACTTCTGTTGATTCAGTTTCTTCTGAATCAGCAAGTTCTTTTTCATCTTCAATAATTTCAGAATCTAATTCTGCATCAGCGAAGTTAAGTCCTAGCATTTCTCCAATAGTCATGTTGAAGTCATCTTGTTTTGGTTCTTCAATTTTCTTTTCTCTCTTTGGAGCTGGCTTTCTTTCTCTTCTTGGTTTTCTTTCTCTTGGTTTAGCTTCTTCAGATTCTTCTTTTTCTTCAGGTTCAATTAGAGCCTTGATAGAAAGAGAAATCTTTTGATTTTCTTCATCAATGTCAGTTACTTTAACTGTAACTTCTTCGCCAATAGAAAGTTTGTCTTGTGGTTTTTCAACATGTTCTCTTGAAATTTGAGATACATGAAGAAGTCCATCAACGCCTTGTTCAAGTCTTACGAAGGCACCAAAGTCAAGAAGGTTAACTACTTTACCCTTAACTACATCGCCAACTTTAACTTCACTTGTAAATACATCCCATGGTTTTTCCATAGTTTGTTTTAGTCCAAGTGCAATTCTATTTTTTTCTTTATCAACATTTAGAACTTGTACTTTAACTACATCTCCAGGTGCTACAACATCTGAAGGGTGCTTTACTCTGTTCCATGAAAGTTCAGAGATATGGATAAGTCCATCTACTCCTCCAACGTCTACAAAGGCACCAAAGTTAGTTAGTCTTTGTACAGTTCCTTCGATAATGTCTCCTTCTTTAAGCTTGTCATATACTTCGTCACGAACTTTGTCTAATTCTTCTTGAAGTACATTCTTTCTGGATACAACAATTCTCTTCTTTCTCTTATCAAAATCGATAATTTCAGTTTCGAATTCTTCTCCAATGAATTTGCTTAAATCTTTTTGGAATCTAACAGAAACATGAGATGCTGGGATAAATACATTTAATCCTCTGTAATCTGCAGTTAAACCACCCTTTACTTGGTTCTTTACAGTTACTGTGATATTTTCTTTGTTGTTATAAAGTTCTTCAACTTCATCCCAAATCTTCATATCAGCAACTCTTTTTGTTGAAAGAACAACATTGCCATCTCCATCATCCATCTTTAGAACATATACATCAATTTCTTGACCTTGTTCATAAAGATCTTGAGGATTAACATCTGGTCCTCCTGCTAGTTCATCTTTTGAAATGATACCATCTGATCTGTATCCAAGATTCACCATTACTTCTGAATCAGTTATATATAAAACCTCTCCAGTTACTACTTCGCCCTTTCTAATTCTTTTGAAAGAATTATCAATGGCTTCCATCATCTCACCTTTGTCAAAATTTTCCATCCTACAAACAGCCTCCTTGATTACCGATTCCGGTGTGGATGCTCCGGCGGTAATACCTATTTTATTAAATTTTTTAAATATATTTAAATCAATGTCTTTAATAGACTGAATTAAAAATACATTTTTACAATTTAATTTTGCAATCTCTGCAAGTTTTTTTGTATTAGAAGATTTTTTGCCGCCAAGTACAATCACAGCGTCAACTTTTTTTGATAAATCCCTAATACTCTCTTGTCTCTTGAAAGTTGCATTACATATAGTATTATAAACTAAAACTTCATCTTTTGAAATATCTTTTATAATATTTATTGCACTTTCAAAAAATTCTACATTATTTGTAGTTTGTGATACCACTACAATTTTTCCCTCTGGAATTTTTATATCTTCCAAGCTAGAAATAATAGTTGCAGAGTCATTGCAACGAGAATTGATCCCTATAACTTCAGGGTGATTATAATTCCCGACAATTACTATATTATAACCTTTTTTGTAGAAATTATCTACTATATTATAAACTTTTTCTACTTTGGGGCACACGCAATTTATTATCTCATTATTGTTTTCTATCAATTCATCTAAAATCTTTTTGTGGACTCCATGACTTCTTATAATTACCTTTGAATCATGGACATGGGTGTCGTCAATTTTTTTTACACCCCTATCTTCTAGGTCCTTTACCACAAATTCATTGTGGACTAAGTCGCCATAGGAGTAGACGCCCTCCTCAGCACTATCAAATGCCATCTTGACAGCTCTTTTTACTCCTCCACAAAAGCCCCTTACATCTGCTACAATAATTTCCATTTTATCTCATCACCATAAACCATTCTCATTATGTCCTGAGAAATATTTTCTAATTCTTCAGTAGAATATTTTATTTCCTTATTAATTTTTACTGGCTTTCTAAAATGAATCCTTGTTTTCCTAAAGGGCTTGTAGTCTCCATCTATATAAACTGGAAGGACTTCTGAATTAGTTTTTTGTGCAATTAGTGCCACGCCTGATTTTATTCTAGTATAGTCAATTTCACTAACCCTAGTTGCCTCTGGAAAAATCCCAAGGACATCTTCATTTTTCAAAATTTTTAGGGCAGTCTTTATTGCCTTTAAATCATTATTATTTCTGTCCACGGGAAAGGCTCCCATTTTATTCAAAAAACCGCCTAGAATTTTATATTGAAAGAGTTCTTTTTTTGCCATCCAATGAATTTGCCTTGGAAAAATTGCAGAAAGTGTCACTGGGTCAAGGTTGCTTTTGTGATTTCCACAAACTATTAGTCTTTTGTCTTCCCTAGGAATATTTTCTATTCCAAGAACTTCAACTCTATATATAATTTTTACAAAAAATCCAATAAAAACTTGTACAAATTTGTAAAACATAAATCACCTTTTAATGTATGAAATAATTTTTTCTATAGTTTCTTCAGCATTTAAGTCTGTGCTGTCAATTAAAATGGCATCATCAGTCTTAACTAGTGGCGAATTTTCTCTGTGAGAATCGTTGTAATCTCTAACCTTTAAATCGGCAAGGACATCCTCAAATTTTAGGCTATTGTCGCCAAGTTGCTTGTACCTTCTCATGGCGCGAGTCTCTACATCTGCTGTGAGGAAAAATTTGTATTCAGCATCCTTTAAAACCACTGAGCCAATGTCTCTTCCCTCCATGACAACATCTCTATTCTTGGCAATTTCTCTTTGCATCTTTACCAAGTAATCTCTAATAATTTTTTTCTTAGAAAATTCAGAAGTTTTATTAGAAATTTCATTTTCCCTAATTTCCTTAGACACATCTCTTCCGTCTAAAAAAATTTTTTCGCCATCAAAATTTATTTTTGTTTCTTTTAAAATTTTTTCATAGTCACTTTCATCTGCCCTTAAAAGTTTAAGAGTTATGGCACGGTACATGGCACCTGTATCTATATATAAAATCTCAAGTCTTTTTGCTATTTCCTTTGCTATGGAACTTTTGCCAGAGCCTGCTGGTCCATCTATTGCAATTTTCATTTTTACCTCCAAAAAAAATCACTACAATCCATAGTAGTGATTAACATAATTATATTTTATTTTCAAAAATAAGTAAAGGACTTACAAATTGATTCCGCAAGAATATCCTGTTGAATTTGCAATTTGAATGTTAAATCCACCAGTTAGTCCGTCAAGGTCTAGGACTTCGCCAATAAAATAAAGTCCACTTACTTTTTTTGACTCCATAGTCTTTGGGTCCAGGTCTTTTACATCGACGCCGCCACTTGTTACTATGGCTCTATCAATGTCATCTAATGAATCAAATTTTAAGGCAAAGTTTTTAATAGTTCTTACTAAACTTTCTCGCTCCTCTTTTGTAATTTGATTTACCTTTTTGTCTCCAGATATGCCTGCACTTTCAAGAATATAAATAATTAAATCCTTTGGCAAAAGTGCTCTCATTACATTTTCTAAATTTTTATTTTGATTTTCGTGAAAGTCCCTTAAAATTCTAGCATCAAGCTTTTCAGGCTCAAGGGCTGGTTTTAAGTCCAAGTACATTTCAAAATCTTTTAATCTATTTATTTTACTTGAAGTTGTTAGGACTATGGGACCGCTAATGCCCCTATGAGTAAAGAGCATTTCGCCAAATTCTCTGGAAATTATTTTTTTATCCTTTAGGATTTTTAACTCCACATTTTTTAAAGTTAGGCCTGCCAAAGAAAAATTGTTTTTTAAATTTATGCCAATGAGTCCTGGCACTTGGTCTATGACCTTGTGGCCAAAGCCTTTAGCAAACTTATAGCCATCGCCAGTTGAGCCAGTGAGCTTATAGGATATGCCGCCCGTTGCAATTACGACTTTGTCAAATTTTTCTCTGCCATTAATAATAAACTTGTCGTCAACTTTTTCTATGGAAGTCACTTCATAATTTAAATTTATTTTTACTCCCAGATCCTTTAATTTTTTTTCATAGGCTTTTATGACATCAGAGGACTTGTCGCTAGCAGGAAAAACTCTATTACCTCTTTCAACTTTAAGAGGAAGGCCCAGTTCTTCAAAGTAATAGTAAGTTGTAAAGGGTGAAAAAGAATAAATTGATGAATACATAAAGCTAGAATTATTTACCAGGTTTTTCAAAAATTCTCTCTCATCGCAATAATTTGTGAGATTGCATCTTCCCTTGCCCGTAATAAATAATTTTTTGCCCAATTTTTCATTTTTTTCGAAGATGGTAACCTGGTGATTTTCTGCAGCCTTTATGGCACACATCATCCCAGCAGGTCCTCCTCCAATTATTGCAATTTTCATCTCTCTACCTTCTTTTCAATTAAATAAACTATAGGTGGATTATTTTTTTGATTGTAAAACTCTCTCTTTTCAACTTTAAAAATCTTTTGGTTGAGATTTTTTAAAAATTCATCTACTCCAAGTCTTTCTTCAAGAGAATTTTCATGGCCTAAATAGGAAACCACAATTATTATTCCACCCTCAGAAATTTTTTCTGTGGCTTTTTTAAGTGATGAAATAGTTGAATCTTTTAGAGTTGTAATTTTTTTATCTGAGCCAGGAAGATATCCAAGATTATAAATTACTAGGTCAAATTTTTCTATTTTATCAATGTTTTCGTGGCTTTCCAAAAATAATTTATAATTTTTATAATCCCTTAAGAGTTTTTTTGTAGCGTCAATAGCTTCTTCTTGCAGGTCAAAGCCATAGAGGAAGCCCTCATCTCCAACTGCCTCTAAAAGTTTTAGGCTGTCCTTACCCTTTCCCACAGTGGCATCAACAGCAATTTTGCCTAAAAAATTATGAGATAGAATCTCGTCAACTATCTCAAAATATTTTTCCTTTACAATCATTTTAATCCCTTTAAATACTTTATTTCTTTTTCATTTAAGTATCTATAATTTCCAACTTCAAGGTCAAGGAGTTCAATCTCTCCCATGGAAATTCTCTTTAGTTTTTTTACACTGTGACCAATGTAGTCAAACATCCTCTTCACTTGATGATTTTGTCCCTCAAAAATTTCTATTTCTAAAATTGAATCTTGCTTAAAGTTTTTTAAAATTCTTACATTTGCTGGAGAAGTCTTTAAGTCTCTAATGTCAAGTCCTGCTCTTAAAAGAGAAAGCTCATGAGCATTAGGTGTCCCTTCCACAGTTACAATATATTTTTTTCCAATTTTATATCTTGGATGCATTAAAATATTTGCAAGCTCGCCATCATTTGTTAAAAGGACTAAGCCTGTAGTGTCAATGTCAAGTCTTCCCACAGGATAAACTCTGTAGTCGTCTGGCACAAGGTCAGTTACAGTTTGTCTGTCCTTTTCATCATTGGCGCTTGTGACAACTCCAATTGGCTTATTTAAAATCATATAAATTTTTTTATTTTCAAGAGTGAGTCTCTTTCCATTTAAGTAAACTCTATCCACATTAGGGTCAATTTTTGTGCCAAGCTCTGTGACGATTTTATCGTTGACCTTTACAAGACCTTCCTTAATGTATTCTTCGCACTTTCTTCTGGATGCAGCTCCGCAGTGAGCCATGTATTTTTGTAATCTCAATTAGATTCCTCCTCTAATTCCTTTAAATCAGGTAGGTCTTCCAAATTTTTCATGCCAAACTTTTGCAAAAATTTATCAGTGGTGCTGTATAAATTTGGATGACCGATTCTGTCAAGCTTGCCAGAAATTTCTATTAAATTAAAATCAAGAAGACCTTTTATTGTGCTGTCACAGTTGACTCCTCTTAACTCTTCTACTTCAACTTTTGTCACTGGTTGCTTGTAGGCGATAATGGAAAGAGTTTCAAGGGCAGGCTTTGAAAGATTTTTCTCATTTTTTTCTTTGATTAAATTTTTAAGATAGGGCTCATTTTCTTGCTTAGTGCCAAGTTGAAACTTGCCGTCTACTTCTCTTAGCCTAAGTCCTGAAGTTTCATTTTTATAATTTTCCTTCATTTCCATGAGAATTTCCCTTGCGTAGTCCTTTCTCAGCTTTAGAGTGCTGGCAAGGTCCTCAAGGCTTATGGGGTCGCCCCAAATAAAAAGTATTGATTCAATTATTGATTTGAGTTTGTTCTTGTCCATGGTATTCTCTTTCTTCAATTAAAATATCTGCAAAATTGTCGCTTTGATTTGCCGTGATATACTGATTCTTTATAAGCTCAAGCATTCCCAAAAAATAAGTTATAACATCAACCTTATAGACTATATCTACTAAAAGTTGGCTGAATTTTATTTTTTTATTTTTCTTTAAAGCTTGCTTAATCTTTCTCGATGCGTCCTCAACTTTAAAATATTCTCTTTCAATGCCAACAATTTCCTTGTCCTTGTAGTTTTTCAAAATATTGAAAAAGGCAAGGGAAAGTTTTTCCACATTGGAATCCTTTAAAAAATCCATTTCGCTCATGGAAAATATTTCTGTCCTTAGCTTGTAAAAGGATTTTGACTCGTATTCCTCTTGAATTTTTAAAATCTCTGACGCCTCTTTGTACTTTTTGTATTCCAAAAGACTTTCAACCAGGTCAAGTCTTGGGTCTTCTTCCACTTCTTCATCATCTAAGGCTTCTTTTTTTGGAAGAAGCATTTTTGATTTTATCTCCAAAAGAGTAGCTGCCATTAAAATAAAATCAGAAGTGAGAGTGAGGTTCAGCTTCTTCATATTTTCAATGTATTTTAAAAATTCTTCAGTGATTTTAAAAATTGGAATGTCGTAAATATCTATTTCATTTTCTTTTATTAAATCTAAAAGAAGATCCATTGGACCTTCATAAGTTTTTAAAACAATATTGTATTCCATAGCTTGATTCCCAAGTAAATAATTCCACTTAAAATATTTTCAATAATTGGCGCTATAAATTTGTCTACAAAACCAGAAAATATCATTATTACAAGGACAAAGTAAAAATATTTTTCGTACTTATAAAATTTATATTCCAACTTTTCTGGCAAAAGTGTTGCCAAAACCTTTGAGCCATCGAGGGGTGGAAGGGGCACAAGATTAAATACGCCAAGCATAATGTTGTACCAAAAAATTGATGTGAAAAGTGGTGTCAAAAAGGATGACTTGTAGTTTAAGTAAACTAAAATAATTCCTGAAATGAAACCAAGTACAAAATTAGTAAAAACTCCTGCAAGGGAAACTAAAAGTGATGCCACTTTTCTGTTGCCTTTAAACCTATAGGGGTTAATTGGCACAGCCTTTGCCCAGCCAAACCTAAAAATAATCATAGAAATTAAACCCACAGGGTCAATGTGATTAAGTGGGTTTAAGCTAAGTCTTCCGTCGTCCTTTGCAGTTGTGTCGCCACAGAGATAGGCAACATAGCCGTGGGCTATCTCATGTGGAATAATGGCAATCATAAGTGCAATAATATTTATTGCAATAGATGCTATATCTAATTTATTCATTTCAATCAATCTCTTCTATAATTAATTTATAATCTTCCCTCTTGTCAGAAAAAGCATAGGCAGCTTTAATTCTATCAATAGCGCCCTCTACTTCATTTTCCTTTTCAGTGTAAATTGTGGCAATTTTTTCGCCCTTTTCCACGAAGTCTGAAACTTTTTTGTGAAGGTAAATTCCTGCACTTAAATCAAGAACATCGCCCTTCTTGTGTCTACCAGCTCCAAGATCTCTTGATGCAATGCCAATTTCAATTGCTTCAATGGCTTTTACAAAGCCTGTTTCTTCTGATGTGATGTCTTTTATTATTGATGACTTTTTAAATTTATCTGTGTCATCAATGTAGGATGGATCTCCACCTTGAAGCTCAACCATTTCCTTAAACTTTTCTATTGCAGAGCCGTCAGAAATTTTCCCTTCAAGAACTTTTCTTGCCTCATCTTCCCTTTTTGCCAGACCTTCCATGATCATTAACTTAGAGCCAATTTTCAGTGCAATTTCCTTAAGATGACCAGATTTTTTGCCCTTTAAAATATTTATAGCTTCAATAACTTCTAGGCTGTTGCCTATGGCATCGCCGAGAGGCTCGTTCATGCTTGTTATTATTGCCTTAGTGTTTCTGCCAAATTTTTTGCCAAGATTTACCATGAGTTCTGATAGTTCAACAGCTGATGGCACATCCTTCATAAAGGCACCATTTCCTACTTTTACATCTAAAACAAGACCGTCTGTGCCTAGGGCAATTTTCTTTGAAAGAATTGATGATGCAATTAAACTTACATTGTCAACAGTTGCCGTTGCATCTCTTAGGGCATAAAGAAGTTTATCTGCAGGAACAATATTTTCTGTTTGACCAATTACTGCTATATTTGATTTTTTTAAAATTTCAACAAATTCTTTGCCGCCAATATTTATATTAAAACCGGGGATTGACTCAAGCTTGTCAAGAGTTCCACCAGTGTGTCCAAGTCCCCTGCCACTCATTTTGGCAAAGACAAGACCCACTGATGCAAGTAGTGGTCCAAGGACAAGGGTAACTGTGTCGCCAACGCCACCAGTTGAATGTTTGTCAACCTTAGAACCTGGCACTTCAGATAAATCAACGCGATCACCAGATTCTATCATTGCCTTGGTAAGGTAATAAGTTTCATCTAAATTTAACTTGTTAAAATAAACTGCCATCAAAAAAGCTGAAACTTGGTAGTCAGGTATTTCTCCCTTTACATAATTTTCAATAAAAAATTTTATTTCTTCTTCACTTAAGGCTTTATTTTCCTTTTTCTTTTGAATAATATCTAAAAAATTCATCAAATCTCCTCAATGATTTCATTTAAAAGTTCTTTAAATTTGCCGGCAACAAGATTTCCCACTTCTACAACTTCTGCGTGGTCAAGTGGCGTGTCGAGAATGCCAGTACTCATGTTAGTAATAGTTGAGATGCCTAGAATCTTAAGTCCTCTGTGTCTTGCAACAATTGCTTCAGGTACTGTGCTCATGCCAACAGCATCTGCTCCAAGTATCCTTGCCATTTTAACTTCTGCTGCTGTCTCATAAGATGGTCCTGTAAAGTACATGTAGACACCCTTTCTTATGCCAATGCCAAGTTTTTTTGCAGAATTTTCTGCAAGATCAACAAGTTCTTGAGTGTAAAGGTCAGTCATGTCAGGAAATCTTGGACCTAGATCCTCGTCATTAGGACCGATTAATGGATTTTTGCCCATTAAATTTATGTGGTCTGTAATTATCATAAGGTCTGCTGGATTAAAATCAGTGTTTACTCCACCTGCAGCGTTAGTTAAAATTAAAGTCTTAACTCCCAAATCTGCAAGAACTCTTATAGGATAGACAACATCAGACATGTCGTAGCCTTCGTAGAAGTGAATTCTCCCCTTCATTAGGCAGACATTTTTTGAATTTATTTTGCCAAAAATTAACTTGCCATCGTGCCCCTTAACTGTTGAAACAGGAAAGCCTGGAATGTCTTTGTAGGCTATTTCAACTTTATCTTCAATTGAATCTGCAAAGTCGCCAAGTCCTGAGCCAAGGACAATTCCAATTTCAGGTTCAAGCTTTGTTTTTTCTCTTATATATTTAATAGTCTTATCCATTTTCCCTCCTAAAATTATTGTAGAATAAAATTCCTGCCACAGATTTTGAGTCAGTTATTTCGCCAAAACTTATAAGTTTTAACGCTTCCTCGAATTTTACTTTTACCACACTTAGGTGCTCAAACTCGTCAAGATCTTGGTCTCCTTCTGTGAGTCCACCTGCGTAGAAAATAAATAATTTTTCATTAGTAAAGCCAGGAGAAGAATAAGTCTCTAAAAGATATTCAGATTTTTCTGCATCATAACCAGTTTCTTCCTTTAATTCACGAAGAGCTGCCTTTTGTGGTTCTTCTCCAAAGTCCACCATACCTGCAGGAATTTCATAAATTTCTTTGTCAATTGCCTTTCTGTATTGTTTTATAAGGATAATCTCGTCATCTTCTGTTATAGCAATTATGCCAACAGCAGGCTGTCTCTCCACTATTTCTCTTTTAGTGTACTTTTGACCTTCCATCTCAACTGTGTCAACTCTTAGTTGTAAGACTTTGCCGTCAAAAATCTTTGTGGATTTCATAGTTCTCTCTTCATTATTTGAATTTGCCATTTAATCACCAATCATTTCCTTTGCAGTTTCTATTGCAACTTCACTTACATTCATTCCGCCAATTAATCTCGCAACTTCTTCCACTCTCTCGTCATAATTTAGCTTGTCAATTGTAGAAATCGTGCTGTTATTAACCACATCTTTTTTTATAGCAAAATGTGTGTTTGCCAGTGCAACAATTTGTGGCAAGTGAGAAATTACAATGACTTGTCTGTCCCTTGCAAGTTCTTTTATCTTGTTGCCCACAATTTGTGCAGTCTTTCCACTAATACCCGTATCAATTTCATCAAAAACCAGAGTAGGGATGTTGTCTTTCTCAGCAATGATGCTTTTAAAACCAAGCATAATTCTACTCATTTCGCCGCCAGATGCAACTCTTGCCATAGGCATTAAGTCTTGACCTAAGTTCGGTGCAATTAAAAATTCAATTTTGTCAATTCCATCAAGAGAAAGGTTTTTTTCCCTTATATCGATTTTAAATTTTGCACCCTTAATATTCAACTTGTTAATCTCTTCTTCTACCTTTTTCTCTAAAACTCTTGCAGTTTTCTTTCTGTTTTCGCTAATTTCTCCTGCAAGCTTTAAAGCCTGGTCTTCTAAGTTTTTTATTTTATTTAAAAGTTTTTGCAAATTATCTTCAAAGTTTTGCAAAAATAAAAGTCTTTCCTTTATTTCATCATAAAATGAATTTATCTTTTTGACATTGTTTCCGTATTTTAATTTTAAATTATTTACAAGGTCAATTCTCTCCTTTAAATACTGGAGTTTTTCCTCGTCAACTTCGCTGGAATTTATAATTCTATCAATGTCCTTTGCAATGTCAGATAGCCTGTACCTAATGTCCTCAAGTTCTTCTTCTGTTCTTTTTAAGTCCTTGTTGTACTTTGTAACATCAACAATATTGCCTATTATCTTGTCTAAAATATCTTCGGCAGAGGCACTTTCGTAGCCGTCATTTATAAGTGACTTTGCCTGAGATAATTTTACTAGGGTATCAGTCATGTTGTTTAGGGCATTAAAATCATCGTAAAGATCTTCGTCATCGTAATCAGTTAAGCCTGCATCTTCAATTTCTTTTATTTGATAGCCCAATAAATCCATTTCCCTATCCTTATTTTTTTCGAGAAGTGTTTTTTCTTGGTATTCATCTTTTAAAGAATTTATATCTTGTACAAGTTCTCTTAGCTTCAAGAGTAAATCTTTTTGAGTCTTTCCAGAAAAATCATCGATTAATTTTAGCTGATTTTTGTTGTCCATAAGTGAAATTGACTCATGTTGTGCAAAAATATCAATGAGATGACTTGAAATTTTTGATAAAATTTGAGAAGTTATAGTTCTGTTGTTAATCCTAGTAATTGATGGACCCTTGTCCCTTATTTCCTTGGAAATTACAATTAAATCTCCTGAATCAATCCCATATTGAGACAAAAGTTCTTTCGTCTCCTCGTCATAGGAAGAAAAAACTGCTTCTATAAAAGCCCTGTCCTTGCCTTTTTTTATAATGTCCTTATTTACTCTTTGACCAAGGACAAGACCAAGTGAGTCTATGATAATTGACTTACCAGAGCCAGTTTCTCCAGTTAAAACATTTAAGCCACTTTCAAACTCAATTTTCATATTTTCAATTATTGCAAAATTCTCAATATTTAACTCTAAAAGCATATTTCACCTAATCATTTAAACTTTCATAAGCCCTATTTACAATTTCACTTGCATCAAAATTTTCACTAGACACTTCAGAATTTGACAAGTAAATTAAAAATTCAATGTTGCCACTTGTGCCCTTAATTGGAGAATTTGTGAGGGCAACAATATTTAAATCCAAGTCCCTTGCAAGGCCTATTATCTTTTCAATAACTTCAATATGTACTTTTTTATCCCTTACTATGCCGCCCTTGCCAACTTTGCCTTTTCCAGCTTCAAACTGTGGTTTGATTAAGGCTACAATTTTTCCCTTATCTCCACAAATTTCTTTTGCAACTGGAAGGACTAATTCAAGAGAAATAAAGGAAACATCAATGGAAATAAAATCAACTTCCTCTGTTATTAATTCTCTGTCAAAATATCTTATATTAGTTCTCTCAAGGGAGACTACCCTTTCGTCCATCCTAAGTCTGTAGTCAAGTTGGTTGTAACCAACATCAATGGCGTAAACTTTTTTGGCTCCATGTTTTAGCATACAGTGAGTAAATCCGCCAGTTGAAGCACCTATATCAACGCAGACAGCATCCTTTAAATCTATGTCGTAGTCGTCAATCATTTTTTCAAGCTTGTGACCACCTCTTGACACAAAGCTGTCCTCTAAGCCCTTAATGTAGACTTTGGCATCATCCTTTAATTGCATGCCTGGTTTTTCTACTCTTTCAGTGCCAATAAAAACCTTGCCTTCCATAATTAATCTCTTGGCTTTTTCTCTGGAATCAATTAAGCCCTTTTCAACTAATAAAACATCTGCACGTTTTTTAGCCATTATTTGCTCCTATTTATTAATTTTGCAACAAAACTTTTTAGTAAATTGTCTTTAAGCTCAAGGTCTTCAAGTGCTTCGTAGGAAGAATTAGTTAAATCCACAATTTCATTTTTTAAATCCTCTTTATCCTTGAAAAAGAGCATATTTATTTCGCCACTGTCAGGATCCTTGTCCTCATCAAGTAGGTCATCTTCATATTGATAAGCAAGACCAATATTTTCGCCAAACTTTGAAAGCTTAGTGATGTTATCTGCTTCAACTCCTGCTATTATGCCACCTACAACTACAGATGCCTTTATGAGAGCGCCTGTCTTTAGCTTGTACATATTTTCGCAGATGTCGACATTGTAGTCAGTCACCTTAAAATCTATGTCAATAGTTTGTCCGCCAATCATTCCATTTACACCAGTTGCATTATAAATGTATTTCATTGCCCTAATTGCAAGTTTGAGGTCATCTTTGTCTTCAAGATTTTCAATATGTCTAAGAAGAATTTCCATGGACATATTTAGAAGTCCGTCCCCTGCCAAAGTGGCAATTCCCTCTGTATAAACCTTGTGATTAGTTGGCTTATCTCTTCTAAAATCGTCATTATCCATGGCTGGAAGATCGTCGTGAATTAGAGAATAAGTATGTATCATCTCAATTGCAGCAGCAAAGGGAAGAATTTTATCAAAGGAATCCTCTTCACTTGAAAACTCGCTATAAGTCAAAAGAGTTAGCATAGGTCTAATTCTCTTTCCACCAGAAAAAAGTGAATATTTCATAGAATCAATTACCTTATGTTGTGGACTGTCGTCGTATTCAAGTAGTGAGCTCAAATAGTTGTTAAATTTTTCTAGTAAATTATCTGTATCTGTCATCTTTTTTGTCCTCAATAAATTCAGAATTTTCTTCTGCAATAGTTTTAATTTTGCCTTCATATGCTTTTAGAGTATTGTTAAGATACTTGTAAAGTTCAATGCCTTCTTCGTACTTTTTTATGGAATCTTCAAGACTAATGTCCTTAGACTCAAGTTCCTTTATAATTTTTTCAAGCTCTCTAAAAGAACTTTCGTAATCTCTTTGCATTTAATCCCTCATTTCCACTTCTTGAACCTTGGATTTAACATTGCCATCCTTGAATTTTAAAGAAATAATTTCTCCAAGCCTTGCATCTTTGGCAGATTTTAACTCTAATCCATCTTCTGTAAGTATTTCTATTTTATTAATCTTATCAAAGGCTGAATTTAATCTTACCTTTAAAAAATTTAGCCTTTCTCTTTCATTTTTTAACCTGTTATCTAAATCGTAGTCCAAAATAAACTTTTCATAGGATTTAAATTTGTCAAATTCATCTTTGATGCGTGAATTAAAATAATAAGATAAAAGTTTTTTGTTAAAGTTCAAATTTTCTCTATTTTTGCTGATCTTGGAAGATAATTTTACTGAAATATTTTTAAGCCTATAGGAATAATTTTCAATTTCCTTGGACTTATTTAACTTAAAATTCTGCAAGTAGAACTTTTTATTTTGCAGTTCAAAGGCATGTGCTTGCAAAATTTTTTTCATGGAATTATTTAATAAAG
The DNA here is from genome assembly GCF_946998875.1 of uncultured Peptoniphilus sp. Classification (GTDB taxonomy): domain Bacteria; phylum Bacillota; class Clostridia; order Tissierellales; family Peptoniphilaceae; genus Peptoniphilus_A. Next base: position 136,765 of record NZ_CAMQAY010000003.1, read on the forward strand.
TTTCCTTATAAAGTAGGTCTCTCGTCATTGAATTTATCTTGTAGACCTGGTTTTTTAAAGAAATATTTTTGTATAGAGAAAGTAGCTTCAAGTGACTGGCACTTAGCCTTCTCTCCATTAAATTACTTAGCTCAACTTTCTTTTTAGAAAGATAGTCTTTAATTTCATCTTCACTTAGACTTGCAAGTTCAGCTGCATTTGTTGGCGTTGCCGCCCTTAAATCTGATACAAAATCTGATATGGTGTAGTCAATTTCATGACCAACGGCAGAAATAATAGGAATTTTTGACGCAAAAATTTCTCTGGCAAGGCTCTCGTCATTAAAGACAAATAAGTCTTCAAAACTTCCACCACCACGAGCAATAATTATTGTGTCAACTATCTCTTTTTCATTAAAATATTTTATGCCGCGAATTAAATTTTCACTTGCCGCATCGCCTTGAACTAAACTTGGAAAAACATAAATGTCACAGTTTTTATTTCTCTTTCTAAAAATATTTACCACATCTTTTATTGCAGCACCACTTGTAGATGTGATTAATCCAATTGAAGATGGATATTTTTTGATTTTTTTCTTGTGAGAAGGCTCAAAAAGACCTTCCTCAGAAAGTTTTTTCTTTAATTCCAAGTATTTTTGATAGAGATTCCCCCTGCCATCAAGCTCAATTTCACTGACATACAAAAAAATCCTGCCACTTCTCTCATAGTAAGTGACAGTGCCCTTAGCCATGACCTTGGCACCGTCAGATAATTTAATATTTACATCATCCTGACTTGCCATTGCATCAATTCTTGCAAACTTGTCCTTTAGAGAAAAATAAATATTGCCATTACTGTGCACATTTAAATTCGTGACCTCGCCAGTGATGTTAATATCCCTCAAGATGTAGTCCATTGAGATTAGCTTTTTGATGTAATTATTAAGTTCACTTACATTAAAAGCAGCCTTTGCCAAATTAAAAACTCCTATAAATAGTTCCCAAAATTCCGTTTATAAATTTAGGTGCATCGTCAGAACTATAGAGTCTTGCAATGTCAACAGCTTCGTTAATAGAAACTTCTGGTGGAATATCGTCTTTATACAAAAATTCATAGACAGCAATTCTTAAAATTTGCCTGTCCACCTTGGCAAGCCTAGCCATAGTCCAGCCTTTTAAGTTCTTTTCAATTGTCTCATCGACAGTTTCAAGCTTCTCCAAAATATCTGGCACAACCCTATTAATGTAATCAGCTTCATCACCTAAAAAGTGATTATTTTCCATAAATAAATTTAAATTGTCGAGAGAAAAATCATTGTTTATATCCATAGAAAAGAGTGCCTGCATGGCACCTATTCTTGCTTTCTTCCTACTCATTTTACAATCGTCTTTTCAGAATTTTTAACAGCTATGCCTGAGATGTGAACATTTACTTCCACAACATCAAAGTCTGTCATATTTTCAATAGCTTCCTTAACTTGTGCTTGCACCTTTTCAGAAACCTCAACGATTTTAATTCCGTACTCAATAGTAATATATACATCTACAATAGTTTCTCTTTCGCCAATATTTACTTTGACTCCCCTATTGAAGTTTTTTGTATTTAAAATGTCAGTAACTTGAGACTTGAAGTTTGAGCCAACTTTAACAACGCCATCAACACTTTCAGCTGCAACTGATGCAACTGTAGCGATAACATCTTCAGAAATCTTAACCTTACCATCTGCCTCATTACCATTAACAAGATATTTATTATCCACTATTACACCTCCAAATTAACTAAAATAATTATACCAAATACTTCTTATATTATCAATTTATTGCACTTTGCCGCACTTTTAAAAATAAAGTTTTTCTTGAAATTTTTGTCAAATCAAATTTTTTAGAAAATAAAAAGCCCGAGGGCTAATACTTAACATCTACTAAGTATAGTCCGCAGGCTGGTGCTGTCGGTCCTGAAGCCTTTCTCTTTTTCTTTTCCAAGGCTTCCTTCATATATTCAATTTCTCTCTGTCCTCGTCCTATTTCAAGGGCAGTTCCCGTAACTATTCGTATCATATTTTTTAAGAAGGCCTTTGCCACAAAGTCCAGATACAAAAAGTCTCCATCTTCTATTACATCAATTCGCTCTATTGTCCTTATGGAATCTTTTACTACAGCTCCCTTTCCCATAAAGGAGTTGAAGTCATGCTCGCCAATTAAGTATGAGAGAGCCTTTCTCATTCTATCTGGATCCACTTCATAGGGATATTCATAAGCTCTATTTAAAAGTAAAGCATTTCTATAGCGAGATCTGTGAATTACGTAGCGATATTTTTTTAACTTTGCATCGTATCTGGCGTGAAAATCATCTGGAACAAATTTTGCACCAACAACTGAAACATCTTCAGGCAAGTTAAAGTTTATAACTTTTGGAAGATTTCCAATGTCAATTGTGGTTTCCGAATAAAAATTTGCGTACTGACCAAGGGCGTGAACTCCCCTGTCAGTTCTGCCTGCGTAAAAAACTTTTACTTCTTCCTTTAAGGTTTTGGCAAGACCCTTATTTAGTTCGCCTTCCACAGTTCTCTCATTAGGTTGACTTTGAAAGCCGTGAAAGTTCGTGCCGTCATAAGTTATTTTTATCAGTATATTCATATTTTTGAAACCAAAATTATTGCTGCGAAAAATATTATATTTCCCACAAAAATAATTACATCTTTTTTCACAATTTTTGATGCATTCATTTTTGTCCTGCCATCTCCACCTCTGTAGCATCTTGCTTCCATGGCTGTGGCAAGTTCTTCTGCCCTTCTAAAAGAATTTATAAAGAGGGGAACAAGTAGGGGAACTAAATTTTTTGCACGTTTTATTATATTTCCCGATTCAAAATCTGCCCCTCTTGCCATTTGTGCTTTCATAATTTTGTCAGTTTCTTCGATTAGAGTTGGGATAAACCTAAGGGCAATTGTCATCATCATGGCGATTTCGTGACTTGGCACTCCAACTTTTCTAAATGGTCTAAGGAGTGACTCAATTCCATCTGTAAGTTCAATTGGCGAAGTTGTATAAGTAAGTAGTGATGTTCCAAGAACTAAAAGTATAAGTCTTATGCCCATAAATACTGCAAGGTCAATTCCTTCTTGAGAAATTTTTAAAATTCCAAATGTGTATTTTGCTTCTCCTGGTGAGAAAAATAAATTAATTATAAAGGTTACTAAGATTATCCATCTAAGTGGTTTAAGTCCGCGAAGGACTAAGCCCATAGGTAGTTTTGCCACATAAATAATAAGCAACAAATAAATTACCACTGGCAAATACATAAATACTGATGAGATGAAAAACAGAGATGCAATGAAAAGTATCATAGTAAGCATCTTTAGTTTTGGGTCGTATTTATGAACTAGGGTTTCTCCTGGAAAGTACTGTCCAATTGTTATATCTTTAAACATGAGAAACACCTCTCAAATATTTTATCAAGGACTCCTTGGCTTCTTCCACTGTAATGGAGTCTTCGTTTATGTCTAGTCCTTTCTTCTTTAAAGCTCTCATAAGGGATGTGATTTGTGGTATACCAAGTCCAACTGAAAGGAGTTTGTTCTCATTCCTAAAGATTTCTCTTGGGTTTGAGTCCAAAAATACTTTTCCCTTGTCCATTACAATAATTCTCTCCGCAATTTTTGCCACATCTTCCATGGAGTGAGAAACTAAAATTACAGTGATCTTCCTTTTTTCGTGAATACTTTTTATTTCACTAAGAATTTCGTCACGACCTCTTGGGTCAAGTCCTGCCGTTGGCTCATCTAAGATTAAAACCCTTGGCTCCATGGCAAGGACACCTGCTATGGCAACTCTTCTCTTTAGTCCACCAGAAAGTTCAAAGGGCGATTTGTCCTTATAAGTTTCGTAGTCAAGTCCTACTGAATCCATAGAAGATTTAACTCTTCTTGAGACTTCTTCTTCAGATAAATCTAAATTTCCTGGTCCAAAGGCTATGTCTCTCTCTATAGTCTCTTCGAAAAGTTGGTACTCTGGATATTGAAAAACAAGACCAATTTTTTTCCTAAGCTCAGTTAAGTTTGAGCTGGACTTGTCTACCTTCATTCCATCAAGAATTATTTCTCCACTGCTTGGCTTTAAAAGTCCATTTAAGTGTTGAATAAAAGTTGATTTGCCAGAGCCTGTGTGACCAATGAGACCAATAAATTCATTTTCTTCGATTTTTAAATTTATATCATCAATTGCCTTCTTCTCAAAGGGAAGGCCTTCACTATAAATATGTGTTAAATTTTTTATCTCTATAAGTGACATATTTCCTTCACCATTTCTTCGATATTTAAAACTTCTGTAGAAATCTCAATACCATATTTTTTAAGTTCATGTGCCAGCTCTGTAACTTGTGGCACATCAAGTCCCAATTTTTTTATTTCATCAACATGAGAAAATACTTCTCTTGGTTTTCCACTTAGGACAATATTTCCATCTTCCATTACTACTACTCTGTCGCTAATTGCAGCCTCTTCCATGTAGTGAGTGATTAGGATAATAGTTTTATTTTCTTCTTTATTTAACTTCACGAGAGTGTCAATAACTTCGCGCCTTCCACTAGGGTCAAGCATGGCAGTTGGCTCGTCTAAAATTATATATTTTGGACTCATGGCAAGGATTCCTGCTATGGCAACTCTTTGCTTTTGTCCGCCAGATAAAAGATGGGGAGCATTCTTTTTGTAATCAGACATGCCAACATCTTCTAGGGCCTTGTCTACTCTCTTTCTTATTTCAGCTGGCTCAATGCCAAGATTTTCAGGACCAAAGGCAACTTCATCTTCAACAATTGTGGCAACTAATTGGTTGTCCGGATTTTGAAAAACCATGCCAGCATTGCGCCTTATGTCCCAAATTTCCTCTTCATTTTTTGTGTTCATGCCGTCAACGAGGACGTCTCCTTCGCCAGGAATTAAGAGTCCATTAATTAATTTTGCAAGAGTTGACTTGCCTGAACCATTGTGTCCAAGTAGGGCGACAAACTCGCCTTCCTTTATTTCTAAATTTATATTTTTTAAAATTTGTATTGCATTTTCGTCTTCATAATCATATTTAAAAGACAGATTTTTTATGCTAATCATTTTATCACCTTTATGTTAACCTATTATAAATCATAACTTAACAAAAATCTATATTATTTAACTGAGACGTAGAGACTATCCCCTAAGTAAAATCTGAGAGAAAGATGAGCGTCTTCCCCAGCATAATCAATTCCAATTCTCTTAGCCTCAACAATATTTTTTACATCTTCGCCCTCTTCTATGTAAAGATAATCTGGCGAAAGAATTTTTCCATTTAAGCTTCTATCTATACCCAGTGCCAGGGAAAGTTTGCCTGGTCCATTAGTAAGATTTTTCCTTTGATAGCTTGAAAGAGCCCTATAAACTTTTCCAAATCTATTAATAGCTATGGCGTCAAGGTTTTCTAGGGGTTCCACTGCACGAATAAGGACAGCCTCTGGCTCATCTTCATCTCTTGTCACAATATTTAAGAGATTGTACATTCCGTAAATCAAGTAGACATAAATTGTGCCACCATGTCTATATAAAATTTCATTTCTCTTTGTAATATTTCCGCCGTAGGAGTGACATGCCTTGTCTTTGAGACCAAGATAGGCTTCAGTCTCAACTATTTTTGCACAGAAAAAATTACCAGAAATATTTCTGATAATTTCCTTTCCTAATAAATTTTTTGCAACTTCAACAGTATCTCTCTCGAAAAAATCAGTTCCTAGAATTTTTCCACTCATCATATTTTTCCAATTCCCTGTTCAATTTCTTAATGATGTAAGTTAAAACACTTAAATCGTCGAAAAAGCCAAAAAATAAAATAAAATCTGGAACAATGTCAGCTGGATTTAATAGATACAAAAATCCTGCCAAAATTAAGATAATATCTTTTTTCTTTACATCTCTATAATTTCCCTTTGAATAGTCCATGACAAGTCCAAGGGCAAGTTTAAGTTCACGAGAAATTTTTTTTAACAATTCAAGTTTATTAGTCTGTGACATGGATTCCTCAATAACTTTGTTTAACCTATCTTTATTTTTAAAAACTTGATTGGCGTAAGGTAATATCTTTCTTAAAGTTCTATAATAATTCAACTTTTTTCCCCCTAAGTTTGAATTTCACTTTTCCTTTACCCAAAAAATAAATTAAACATTCATCCAAGAGGAATCCTTTGGATTGTCCCTAAATAATTTTAACTTTTCAATTTCACTTTCCTTGATATAGTCCATTTCGTGAGCAACATCAATTAGTTCATCAAAATTTGTAAGTGACTCGTGTTTGTAGCCAGAAGCCTTAAAGTTTTCAGCAGCTGATTTCATATTGTAAGTAAAAATACTTACTATGCCAAGAACTTCATATCCCTCATCTGAAAGGGCCTTTGCAGCTTCAATAGATGAGCCACCAGTTGAAAATAAGTCTTCAATTACAACAACCTTGGCGCCAGGAATTTTTGCACCTTCAATTTTATTTTGCTTGCCATGGTCCTTGTTTGAAGATCTCACAAAGCCCATAGGTAAATTCATTTTATCAGCAATCATAGCAGCGTGAGGAATGCCTGCAGTTGCTGTACCCATAATATATTCTACATTAAAAAACTTTTCTTTAATTAAATTTACAAGACCCTCTTCTACAACTTTTCTGTCCTCTGGATAAGAAAGTGTAAGTCTGTTGTCACAGTAAATAGGAGACTTTATGCCAGATGCCCAAGTGTAAGGTTCTTCCGGTGAAAGTGTTACAGCCTTTAGTTTTAATAAAATTTTCGCAATTTCTCGCATTATTCTCCTCCTAAAAAGTCTCTTTTAATTTCCTTATATTCCTTTAGTGGGTCTTCAGCCTTTGTGATAGGTCTTCCAACAACTATATAGTCAGACCCTAATTCTCTTGCCTCACTTGGAGTTACAACTCTCTTTTGATCGTCAGTACCCTTAACTTTTCTAATGCCAGGAGTAACTGTGATAAAGTCATCTCCTAAGTTTTCTTTAATCTTTGGCACTTCAAGGGCAGAGCAAACTATGCCAGATAAGTTTGCTTCCTTGGCAAGATTTGCATAATCAAGAACAACGTCCTTTAGAGTTTTTTCTCTATCAATTTTAAGCTCATGGTGCATAACTTCTTCATCAGTAGAAGTAAGCATAGTTACGCCAAGAGTAATCATCTCAGGCTTTTCCTTATTTACAATTTCACTAGCTTCACTTAACATTTTTTTGCCGCCAGCTATGTGGTAGTTTATCATGTCAACATCAAGTGAAATTAGAGAATTTGTAGCACCCTTACAAGTATTTGGAATGTCGTGAATTTTTAAATCCAAAAATATTTTGTGTCCAAGCTTTTTTATCTCATTAATAATACTTGGACCTTCCTTATAAAAAAGCTCCATTCCAACTTTTACATAAACTTTTTCGTCCTTAAAATTTTTTAAAAAATCAAGAGCTACTTCGCCACTTGGAAAATCAAGGGCAATAATTACATCCTTTGCCATGTCAACCTCAGCTTTCTGCAGTCGCCTTTTCTTGCAAATAGGCGTTAATAAAAGTATCTAAATCTCCGTCCATTACTCTTTCCACATCTCCAACATCTACATTAGTTCTGTGGTCCTTGACCATTGTATAAGGTTGGAATACATAGGACCTAATTTGTGAACCCCATGCAATTTGCGAATAATTACCTTGAAGATCTTCGATTTTTTCCTTCTTTTCTTCTTCAGCAAGGGCAATAAGTTTTGCCTTTAACATGTTCATTGCCTTTTCTCTGTTTTGAATTTGACTTCTTTCATTTTGACATTGAACAACAATGCCAGTAGGAATATGGGTGATTCTAACAGCAGAGTCAGTAGTGTTTACGTGTTGTCCACCAGCACCAGAAGATCTGTAAGTGTCAATCTTTAACTCCTCTTCCTTTATTTCAACTTCATTATCGTCATCAAGCTCTGGGAAGACATCAACAGATGAAAAAGAAGTGTGTCTTCTCTTGTTGGAATCAAAAGGAGAAATTCTTACAAGTCTGTGGACTCCCTTTTCACCCTTTAAATAACCATAGGCATTGTCGCCAGAAATTTTAAGAGTAACAGACTTAATGCCAGCCTCATCTTCCTTTAAGAGGTCAAGAGTTTCAACTTTGAAGCCCTTATTTTCAGCATATCTAGTGTACATTCTAAGAAGCATACTAGCCCAATCTTGCGCTTCTGTACCACCAGCACCTGCGTGAATAGAAAGAATAGCATTATGTGAATCGTACTCACCATTTAAAAGAGTGTTTAGCTTAAAGTCAGCAGTTTTCTTTTCGATTTCATCAACTACAGCTTGAAAATCAGAATAAGAAGAATAATCCTCCTCTATTTCCATTAGAGTAATGAGGTCCTCTGCATCGGTAATTAACTCATTTAACTCGTCGTACTGATCTATCTTCCTTTGATATGAATTTGTTTCATTTATAACTTTTTGGGCAGCATCATTGTCGTCCCAAAAACCTGGTTCCATTTGTTTTTTATTAAGTTCAACAACTTTTTCCTTAAGAGAATCAATCTCAAGAGACTCTCCCAAAGCCTTAGTAGTAGATTTGGAATTTTCCAGGCGCTCCTTATCTAAATAGACATTTTGCTCCATAAAAAACCTCCTTTATTTTGCTTATTTTAGTATATCACAGATGTCTTAATCTCACTAATATTTTTGTCTTTTAAGGGAATTTTATTTAAAAAATTTTTCACTTATATAAATTTTAAGTCTTAAATTTTTAAAAAATTGCATAAAAAAACTACCTAACAAAAGTTAAGTAGTTTTTTGGTGCAGAAAGAGGGACTTGAACCCTCACGCGATTTCTCGCACATGCCCCTCAAACATGCCTGTCTGCCTATTCCAGCATTCCTGCATAAAACAAAAAAGCTTGTAATATAAAATTACAAGTTTTTGTGGCGTATCCTAGAGGATTCGAACCCCCGGCCTTCTGGTCCGTAGCCAGACGCTCTATCCAGCTGAGCTAAGGATACATAAAAAAATGGAGCGGATGACGAGATTCGAACTCGCGACCCTCGCCTTGGCAAGGCG